>JAIPBE010000005.1 GCA_021738725.1 Saprospiraceae bacterium
GAGAACCAGGCAGGTCTTACCTCAACTTGTATATCGGTATCTTTACCGTATTTAGGAGTAGAATGTGTTTACCTGCCCGGCTTCGATTCATCCTGATCAAGATGAACCAAATTCTCTACTTTTACAAACATATGAGGAGGTAAGAGTTGAGGGGAAGTTCAACACCAGCAAGTGGTCATTTCAGGGCCCTTTACCCCCGAGTACTCGGGGCCATTTACCATTTACCCGCTCTCCCGGAGCCCGGAGTCCAATGGCGAAGCCACTAACGCACCCCAGCGAACAGCGAACAGCGAACAGCGAACAGCGAACAGCGAAGTTAAAACAATTTGTGTTGTAATGAAAATTTACTCCGCATCTTGACAGCGGGGACGGAAATACTTATCTTAAGCGATCGAAACGACCACGTGGCAACGATACTCGTTGCAGAAGACCGCCGTGGAGACAGAAACCGGTGGGGCTCCACCAGTCAGCAGAGCAAGAGGGCGGAATGAAAACCGAGAATCCTCACCCGGGATAAACCTCCCGATCATTTGTTCGTTATGCCCCAGCCCATCCAAAACCAACCCTTCTTCACCCTGTTTCTGGGTAGCGCCCTCCTCATCCTTTTCCTGTCACTCAGTCCATCCATAGCGATCGCACAGGATGAGATCCCGGAAGGCGTGATCATCACCTCCACCGGGATGGGTCGAACGACCGGCCCAATCGCCAAATTGACGATCCGCAACACAACGGACACTCCTTACCTTCTGGATCTGGGACCGCTGTATATCCCCACCGATGGGAAATACCAGCCTTATATCCTGCCCGAAACCCCGAAAATCGCCATTCCCGCTTCCGGCACCATTTCCATTCCGCTGGAAGGCTACTGTGCCGACATCCATAAAGCACCCGCTCCATTGGGATACCCGCTGCCACCCTTCGATGAATGGCCGCGACCACAATCACTACCCTACACCTGGGAACCCGAAGACGCGCTGGGCTGGGTAGATGCCCGATTTTCGCCCCTCTTCATCCCGGGCACAGACCGCCCTCTCGGGCACACCATCGATATAGATAAGTATCCGGAGGCGGCCGCTCCTGTCCTGCTCGAAGCCATTCGCCAGATCACATCCAGCACAGACCTCCTCATCGAGGCCGACCAGATCACCACGCCTTTTCACGGTCAACCGGAAAAGGAAAGAGAGTCCATCATCCAGCAAACGTTCTGGATCTTTTCCAGCGCACTCTCCGGAACACCCTACACAAAGGAGCAATTTGCCAAACAGACCTTTGAACAGTTTGAGACCAATACCGGAAGACCCGTAGAATCCCTGCGGGAAGACCAGCGTGAAGAATTGGAAGGCGGGGTGGATCTCTTCTGGAGCAGCTTTGAAGCAACCGGCGTCCAGGCCAAAATATTACAACCGGGACCCGGTATTGTCTACCAGGAAAGACCCGTATCCACTACGTCACAATGCGCATGTGATTCGCTGACGATCCAGGTCCGCATCCTGGATGGTGATCGGGAAGTCGGAACGGAGACCATGACTGTTACCCGATTTACGCAAAAATCACAGGACCTGAATATCAGTGCTCCGACCATCAAGGAAGGAGACGACTTGCACGTCGAGATCAGCGGGATCACCATGAGCTGCTCTTGCGGTGCAGATGCCATGTGTACGGCCTATCCACCGAAACGAACCGGTGGACCGGACACCGACAGCCCGGGCAAGGTCAAGATCAAGACAGGTGAGAATGAAGACGATGTTGCAGATGAAAACTTTCAATGCCTGCTGACCAACGATGCTGACGACCGGTGGAATGAGGCGGGAACAACCTACACGATGGACCTGCATTTTGCCAAATTCGGCAAACATGATTCAGATCCATTCCAGTGCATCCAACTGACAGCATGGTGTGCCCAGGATGACTGCAAGCGAAAACGTTGCAACCAGAAGATCTGCCTTCGATTTACCTGGAAACCCAAATGATGACCCACATGTATAGATCCTGGTTCATCGCCTGCTTCCTGTCGTTTTGCCTGATGGGTGCTATAGCTCAGTCTCCATGGGAGCGGATCGACCTGGCTGGCTCCGAAGCCAAGGTCATCTCCTTCAATCCCCGATATTTTATCGGTGTCCATGGTCATTTCCCCTTGAACAGGCCCGATGCCATCCAGCAGGATGGACCTGCATTGCAACAGGAACTGACCGATCCCGAAGTCTTCGAAAAACTTTTTGAATCGCTCGGTGGTGAGTTTTTTGTCGGGGAGTTCACTGGACCCTCCACCCAGGTCTTCTCGCTGGAAGGCCGGCTTCAACCAATGCCGGGGTTGACTGCCTGCTTCAGGATGGGAAAACGAATGGAAATACAAACCGGGTTATCCCTGTTCAGGGCCAATTGGTCTGGCTCCTTCCCCTATACCGTGAATCCATCTGACGGTCAACCACCCTTTACTGATCAAGGGCATCTTACGGCTACATCAGAAGGCCTGATCGCAGATTTGGCATTGGCCGCCTATTTTTCCGAATCATCATTTCGCCCGTTTGTCCGTGCAGGCGTACGGGGCCAATTTGTGGTCGACCAACGCGGCTACGCCCGTCTGGGCTCAACGTCCATCTCCAGGACGATCTCACCTGTCGACCAGACCATTCAACCATTCGGAGGGGTGGGTTGCCGCTTTGTCCCCGTCAACGGATTTGCTATTGATATCGGAGCAAACTTCAGCCGGTTACCTGGAATGAACTGGAAGCCCTCCCTTCTTGTCGGGGGTGGCTTGCTCTTTTGACAATGTCTTGATATTGTTGTCCTTACCTCTTGCATCTTGAGCGGAAAGAATCTAACTTCCGCTGCGAAAACACCCCCCATGAATCCCTTTCGCCTCCTTCTCTCTGGAGTCTGCTTGACCTTTTTGGCTGCACTTCCTCATGCATCGGCTCAGCTAGCGCCGGTTAGCCGACAAACAGCACCCCTTTATATCCAATCCGCAGCGGATCTATCCCCTCTTTTTACATCCCTGTTCACCAAGGCATGTGGTGAAATTGAAAATATCCAACCCATCGGCAATGCCTCCGGGAGAGGCTTGTTCCAAAGCGATCTATTTCCATTTGGCAATGCGGCCGGCCTGGTCTTTTCTTCCGGAGAGGTTGAGATGATCGATGATTCCATTATCGGTCAGATCCCGATCAGCGGCCACCTGAAAAGCCCTGGAGATATCGATCTGACAACCCTGACCGGGTATGATGTGGTGGATGCCAGCGGTGTACAATTTGACTTCACTACTTTTTCCGACACGATCCGTCTGGTCTACCAATTTGCTTCGGAGGAATATCCCGAATACAATTGTACGCCCTGGGTCGATGTCATCGGCATCTTCCTCAGTGGTCCGGGCATCCAGGGTCCGTTCAGCAACAATGCCATCAATCTGGCCACCCAACGGGTGAATGGCACCTCCATTCCCGTCGGGATCAACAGCATTAACGATGGCAATTTGGGCATCCTGTTCAATGCCGACAGTTTGCATTGCCAGCTGCCTGCAGGTTCTCTCGAACTCAGCGATCTCTACGTCGCCAATCCAGATGAAACCGATCTTGCGATGAATGGATTGACCAAAAAACTGGAAGCCGTATATGCCGTTACCCCCGGTGAAACCTATCACCTGAAGATCGTCGTCGCGGATGGCGTCGATGATGTCTTTGACAGCGCCCTCTTCCTGCACGCAGAAAGCCTCTGCGGCAACACGAAACTGAACCCGATCGCAGCAGCGGAAGTGATTCGGGTCTCCCTCGATTCGGCATTTTTCCGAAACACATCCCAATTCGGTCAGGAATATACCTGGGATTTCGGCGACGGAACAACATCCACCCTTGCCGAACCCAAAATGCATATCTATCCGGGACAAGGGCTTTATCAGGGCTTCCTTGCCGTGACCAATCACTGTTGTACCGATACAAGTTTCTTTACCGTGCCCATCTTTCAGCCACCCTATCTGAATGGCGCATCCACCCGACCGTACACCTGTGAGACACCCGGCAAGATCGAATTGGATGTTTTGAGTAGTTATCCCTTTTTCTGCGTCTGGAGCAATGGCGCATTTACCTATGATCCTTCCACACAGGGACTTCCCCCCGGAGAATACAGTGTGGAGGTGACGAACAAC
Organism: Saprospiraceae bacterium; assembly: GCA_021738725.1. Taxonomy (GTDB): domain Bacteria; phylum Bacteroidota; class Bacteroidia; order Chitinophagales; family Saprospiraceae; genus JAGNXB01. The sequence goes on from JAIPBE010000005.1 coordinate 4,139, forward strand.
AAAGGGCAAACCACAGTCATGGGCCCTTTCACAGTCGATACACTGGCAGATGCGTTCGTCGGGGTGATCGATACTGTCCTCTACCCCACCTGTACCGACCCGGCCACAGGGGTCATCGTACTCGTTCCTCCCGGCCCGGAAGAACAGTATACCTATACCTGGGAGCACGATCCAGATCTGCACATCTGGGTGGCTGAAGAACTGGCTGCAGGTGCCTATCACGTCACCGTAAAAGATGCAGATGGATGTCGAAGAGAGATGGACATACTCCTTGAGGATACGGGCCCGGTGATCGATCAGATCGTCACCATGCCTCCACTTTGTGCAGGTGGCAAGTCAGGCACCCTTTCCCTGCAGGTCGTGGGACCCACCCCTCCATTTGTCATTGATGTGTTGAACCAGTCTACGGCAAAGCTCAAATTTCCGCCCTATCAACTGAATGCCGGCCAATACCGTGTCTTTGTCAAAGACGCCAAAGGCTGCAAAACCACCCATGACTTTGTGCTGGTTGATCCACCGGCTATGCAGATCGACCTGTTGATCGGCCTGGATGCTGATGGGCAGCCGACCATCCTCATCCCTAAAGTCAGCCAGGGTAAACCACCCTACTCCTTCCTCTGGAGTGATGGCAGTACATCTGCATCCCGCTCTGATCTGAGTCCCGGTATCTACCAAGTGACCGTGACAGATGGCAAGGGATGCACTCAACTGAAAGAGATCAAATACGGCATCCCAGGAGGAGGCGTGATCGGGAATGGCGGACTGCAGATCGATCCAATTCCAGGGGGCGTGATGCTCCGTTTCGAGGGATATGATTCATCTGTTTCCGCCAGAACTGTCTCCCTTGTGGACATCCTGGGAAGGAAGGTTTCTCTGGATCCAGGCCTTCTCTCTTCTGGCCCAGTGTTTATCCCCATTCATCAAGCCGGCATATATACGATTGAAGTCATGGACAACACGGGTAAACGCTTCAGTCGGATGGTGATTATTCATTGACCTGCCGTCAGTCAAGGGGGACGAATATTGTTCATCTCGTCTACCTCGATTCATCTAAGCAGTTCGTTTTCAGCTTCTTTTGTACATTTCATGACAAAGAACGACGAAGCGAACACCAAGGGGATGTCTTTTTTGTATTTTGAGAATTGGATGTTTTCCCCTTGACTCGTTCCATGCACAATTTCAACCCACTTCCCTTATGAGACAAGCCTTCCTGCTGATGTTGTTCATTGGACTCGGCAATTGCGCTTTTGCCCAGGAGATCTGTACAAATGGCATAGATGATGATGGCGATGGACTCATAGACCTGCAAGATCCGGATTGTATCTGCAATGGGATTCACCCCTGGGAACCTAGCGATCTCATCGTCAATCCCTCATTTGATGAAAAGACCTGCTGTCCTCCTACCTTCAGCCAGATGGATTGCCTCTCGGATTGGCAACAAGGCACAACGGCCACTTCAGATTATATGCATACCTGTGCATTTGTAATGCCAGCCGTTATAAACGCCGGTCTGGTGCCGTTCCCTAGCGACTCTGGTGCAGTAGGAATAATCATCGACGATAATTGGTCTGAATATATTGCAACATGTGCTTCTTCCCCCCTTCTTGCAGGTCAGGCCTATCGTCTGACGATCCAAATTGCCAGTATACCAGTTACTAATTTTGGGTCCACCTGCAATGATGGCATCATTGAATATCCAGAGATTGAACTTGCCGTATGGGGAAATCCGACATGTGCATTTCCGGTTGAAACAATAGGCTGCCCAAGTCAGGTTGATTCACTTTGGCAGATTCTCGGTGCTTCTATATATCAGCCGGAGTCTAAATGGACTTCATTCAGCATCACCTTTATTCCTTCCACGGACATGAATGGCTTAATGATCGGAGCTACATGTGATCTTCCGGATTTCGGATATTCCGGATCACCCTGTTACACCTATTTTGTTCTGGACGATTTGGTTCTTGAAACAACAGAGGCTCTTGACCTCATTAGTGTTACAGATAATGGTTTGACCGACAAGAACAATTATACATTGATTGCCGAGGTGAACGATACGTCTGGAACTTGGCAATGGTATTTTGAAGGTGTCGCTCTTCAGGATCAAGTAGAGTCTGATTTCTATTTCAAAACGAATAATTACAAATCTGGAAGCTATCAGGTGACTTATTCAAAGGATGGCCAATGTATTCAGGATAGCTTTCAGATTGATCTTCCTCCACCACAAGCAATGGTTGGTATGCAAGAGGTTCATCAGGATACCTTCCATTTTCTAAATCGTTCCAAGTATGCACTTGAGTACATCTGGCACTTTGGTGACGGCACCACCTCTTCCGAAGAAGAACCACTTTTTCATCAGTATCCGGGACCTGGCATCTACAATGGATATCTGGTAGCCATCAATCATTGCTGTTCAGACACATTTTCTTTTACCGTACCCATTTTCCAGCCTCCCTACCTCCTCGACTCCTTCTTGGTACCCCACACCTGCGATTCCCTGGGCACTATCATTCTGGATATCCTTTCCAGCACACCATTCTCCTGTGAGTGGAGTAATGGAATCATAACTGATGACCCCATAATATGCGAACTAACCCCAGGTCAATATAGTGTGAAGGTCACAAATCAGAATGGACAGTCCTCCTTTGGCTTATTCACCATAGATTCCTCAACAATTGGCTTTCAGGGGACAGTTGATATTGCAACCTTTCCGACCTGTGCAACCCCTCCGACGGGTATTATCACGCTCAAATCATCTGGTACGGATTCAATCTTTTTATACCATTGGTCGCATGATCCTAACCTGAAATTGTCCGTAGCCGAAAATTTACCCGCCGGTGAATATCAGGTAACGATAACAGACTCTTTTGGCTGTCAAAAAGATATTACAATCAACCTGCCAGACCAGGGACCGACCATCGAGTCACTTTTGATCGATCCGCCGCTTTGCCAGGGCGAACAAAGTGGCACACTGGATATCCTGATCAGTGGTCCCAACGGTCCTTTTATCATAGAGGTTCAGAACCTCTCGACTTCCATGCAAAAACTCCCTCCCTATCAATTGGATCGCGGTGATTATCGCATCGATATTATGGATGCCAATGGGTGCTCCACCACTCGTGAATTCAAAGTCGCCGATCCACCAGCCATCCAGATCGAATTTCTCATCGGCCTGGATCTGGATGGACAGCCCACTATCCTGTCCCCAAAAGTAAGCCAAGGTATACCACCCTATTCCTTCCTGTGGAGTGATGGCAGTACCGCTCCTACCCGATCAGATCTCAGCCCTGGTATCTACCAGGTGACCGTTACTGATTGCATAGGCTGCACACGGATCAGCGAGGTCAAATTCGGTATTCCGGGTGGCGGGGCCATTGGAAATGGCGGGTTGCAGATCGAAAAAATTCCGGGATCGACTGAATTGCGATTTGATGGAACCGATTTCAGTTCTGGTCAATGGGCCATTCATATTTATAGCCATCAAGGACAGTTACTCCAATCTTATGTCCTGTCATCTGACCATCCATTTCAAACGTGGAATTTCCCCTATTCTGGTGTATTCTGGATTCATGCAGGTCGTTCTGACGGATACCAGTATACGCTTCCCATCTTTTCGTATTAACGCATGGACTGAGCCATTAGCGATATCAAATTGACTTTTTATTCTCTGGCAGCGAATACAAGAAAAATTCGCTCTGTCATGTATAGTGATCAGATTCCTTACTTTTAGGAATCTGACTCTGTGATTCGCAGCAATCAGCCAGCCAACACCCAGACTATGCGCTATATTATTCTTGTCCTTTTGCTATCCCTCCTATCTGAATCCCTGGTAGCTCAAGCAAACGATTGCGCGACGGCAACCACCATATGCGCAAACCCGCCACCTGCAGGAAACCCGATGGGCAACGGTGGCTATGACGACTTCAGTGATCCAGACAATGATCCCGGCTGTCTGTCTTCGGAAGGCAATACCGCCTGGTACTACTTTGAGATCGATGCCGGAGCTCCTTCCGGGCTGACCCTGGAATTTTCGATCATCCCGGATGGTGGATATGGCGAAGACTATGACTGGGCACTATTTGGCCCAGGTGTTGATTGTGGCGACCTCGGATCACCGATCCGCTGTTCTTCTGCTGCTTTTAATTGCGCTTTCTGTCCGGACACCGGCCTCGGCAATGGCGCCATGGATGTTTCTGAAGGTCCCGGGTTTGGTGATGGCTTTGTAGCCCCTCTGACCGTCAATGGCGGAGAAGGCTATTATCTCGCCATCAACAACTGGTACGGCACGGGAAACGGATTTACGATGACATTTGGCGGAGATGCCGCTGACTATATGGACTGCACCGCAGACCCCCCTTGCTCCGTTGTCGCAACAGCCACAGCTGATGTGACCATCTGTGAAGGTGGAGATCCCGTGCAACTGGGCGTCACGCCGGATGGCGGACTCCCACCCTATGAATTCTTTTGGGAAGGATCAGGTGATGGCAGCGACTATCTGGATGACCAGACGATCCAGGCGCCGACCGTAACCATTCCTTCCGGTGTAACCGGCAATTACACCTACTATGTCACTGTCACAGATGGTTATTGTCAGGCTCTAGATTCCGTCCTCCTCGAAATCTTTCCTGCCCCCATCATTACCATCGACCCACTCGGCCCCTTCTGTACGAACGACCAAACATCCATACAGGCTTTCGGAAATCCGCAATCTGGTCAATGGGGAGGGATTGCCAATCCACTGGGCATTTTTGTCCCGGTCAATTTTAATGAAGGTGAACACTACCTCACCCTCAGTACGGTCAGCGCCCAGGGCTGCCCCGGCATTGATTCCATACCGGTCGAGTTCTATGACCCGGAGGACATCAACATCTTTAATATCGATCCACTTTGTGAATCTTCTGGCCCATATATGGTCCAGGTTGATCCGCCAGGAGGTGTATGGTCGGGAGATATTACACCTGATGGCACCATATACCCTGATCTCCTTGGTGCAGGTACGTTTATAGGCACCTACGAATACACCAGCATTTATGGTTGCGAAAGTATTGAACAGGTCGTCTTTGATATCTATGATGATCCGGAGCCCCTCATCGTCGACCCGGGCCCAATCTGCGTAACCAATAACACCGTTCAAATGGAAGCTGATCCGCCCGGTGGCTCCTGGTTTATTACGCCCGACGTGAATGGTAATATTTTCCCTTCTGTTCTGGGCATCGGGACCTATGCCGTGGTCTATGAATATTATGATGGCAACGGTTGTGCTGGATCAGACAGTATTCTTGTTGACATTATCAACGTACCTTTTGCAGATCTGGCCTCTGATGCCTTTATCTGTAACAGCGATGCCGGCGGGCAAACCACTTTACTTGATTTCTCTCTACTCATTCTGGGTGGAGACGCCAATGGCACCTGGACCGATTCCGATAATTCCGGCGCCGCTGGTCCATTTCCTGTCCTCGACTTTTTTGGGGTTCTACCCGGCGTATATACCTTCTCTTATACGACCAATTCTGCTCTTGGCGACTGTCCTGAATATACAGGCACTATCACTGTTGTTGTCGAGAACTGTGAGTGTCCCAGTGTAGCATTGGAGCCCACAACCACTCTGTGTACCTCCCAGGCAGACCTGGATCTGAACACAATCAAGATCACCACTGAGTCAGGCACGTTCAGCCTGGTCAGCTTGCCACCTGGAACCAACCCTGCGACACTATTAGGGGATCAGTTTGCAGGTACGGATAAGGACGCAGGAGTCTATACTGTTCAGTTTGATCTGAGCACTCCGCCACCAGCTGGATGCCCCACGTCAGGAACAGGAAAAATTACCTTGATTTTACCTCCGGAAGCCACCTTGCCGCCGAGTACTCAGGTCTGCAATCAATCCGGAACCGGGAGCTATCCAAGCATCCTGGACCTCTTCAGCCTGATCTCCGCAGGTGACCTGACCGGAACCTGGACGGATGTTGATGCATCCGGTGCCACCGGCCCCTTTTCTGCCCTGAATTTCGTCGGCCTCACTCCCGGATCCTATTCATTCACCTACACCACAGGAAGTGCCGTCATCCCTTGTACGGATCCATCCTATTCCATCGAGGTCATAGTGAACGATTGCAATTGTCCAAGTACAGCCATCAATCCTCCAGCTGATTTGTGCAATGATAACGGGACACTGGATCTCAACACCTTGCTTGTTACCACAGAAGCGGGGGCATGGTCCATCAGTTCAACGCCACCGGGAACAAATCCGGGCACATTGGTCAATACTACGTTCCAATCAAATGGGAAGGATCCTGGGACCTACACCATCAGGTTTACCTTAGCCACGACACCCCCTGCTGGTTGCCCTGCCTTTGGAGAACAACCATTGAATGTTATACCAGCCCCTTTCGCTACTCTACAACCTCAATTATCGATTTGCAACAGCAACTCCTCCGGCCAGGATCCGACTACACTTAACCTGAGTGACTTTTACCTGACAGGAGACCAAACCGGAACATGGGTGGACCTGACCGGAAGTGGTGCAACCGGCACTCTTCCCGTACTTGATTTTACCGGGGTCACACCTGGTCTGTATCCGTTCACCTACACCACTGGCAGTGCTGTAGCTCCTTGTACCAATCCGTCCTATACAGTGCAGGTCCTGGTGAAAAATTGTCTCTGTCCTGATCTGGATGTCCTCTCGTTTTCAGCTCAATGTAACAGTACGACAAGCCTGGATCTCACCACCCTTATTCAGCAGGCGGCTCCAGGTATTTGGTCGCTCAGTGGCATCCCAGGTGGTACCAACCCGGCAGTACTGAATGGTGCATCACTGGATCTTCAGGATCGTGACCCTGGAAATTACATCCTGACCTACACGCTGCAACCGGCCCCTCCAGCCGGATGTCCGACAGATGTCATGAGCACTGTTCAACTCGCTGATCAACCCATTGCGGGGATGGCGACTGTTCCTGTCGGGTTCTGTGAGGGTACCAATACCATTGCCAACCTGTCAAATTTGCTGCTTGGTGCTGACCCGGGAGGACAATGGACCTTTGTAACCGGACCCTCCAACCCGGGAGCTGACTTTGATGCATCTCTTGGTATGGTCAGTACGCAAAACCTCCTGGCCGGGGCGTATTCATTTCAATATGCGATCACGGCCCAAGCTCCTTGTCAAAATGTATCGACTACTGTAGGTGTTCAGATCCAGCCGAATCCAGTGGCTGATGCCGGAGTAGACCAGTCTATTGACTGTCTTCAACCTGTGGTTTCGATCGGGCCTGCAATCACTCCTTCACCCGGACAGATCATCTCCTGGTCCGGACCCGGATTGAATGGCAATTCCACCGCCAACCCATCTGTCAATGCGCCTGGTACCTTTATTCTTACTGTGACCGATCCTACATCCGGCTGTTCTTCGACGGATCAGGTTCTGGTCACAGGGAGCAATGATCTGATCGTTGCGATAAATGTTGAAGGCAAGGGCAACAGCTGCCCGGGTTCTGCCGATGGATATATCGAAGTGATCAATGTCCAGGGTGGCACAGCTCCTTATCAATACACTTTGAACGGTGGGACGACCAACAGTACAGGTATGTTTACGCCTGTGACGGGTGGCACCTATCAGGTAAATGTCACGGATGCTATTGGATGCAGCCGGGATACAACCCTTGTTTTGACTTCTGGATTTGGATTTACCCTTGACCTCGGCCCGGATCAGCAAGTGCTGGCAGGCGCCAACGTACTCATCCAGGCATCGATCAATCCTGCCTCGACATCCCTGTTTGAACTGGATTGGAGTCCTGCGCCTCCGGATGGATGTACCACCTGTACAGGGTTCTCATTTTCAGCATCCCTGGATGTCACCTATTCCCTCGTCGCCACGGATGAAAATGGTTGTACTGCGAGCGATCAGGTACATATAGCCGTCACATTGCCCCGAAGGGTCTTTATTCCGACAGCATTCTCACCCAACGGAGATGGCCTCAACGACGTATTTTATGTTCAGGGAGGATCGGAAGTCTTGCGCGTGATCGGTCTGCAAATATTCGATCGCTGGGGGAATGCCGTATTCCGCAGTGATGACACGCCTGTAAACGATTATGAGTATGGTTGGGATGGAACTTTCCGAGGCCGATTTGTCGGACAGGAGGTGTACGTCTATGCGGCCGAAGTGGAATTTATTGACGGGTCCACCAGACTGTACAAAGGAGATGTCCTGATCAGTGATTCTCTGGTCAGGTAAGCTGACATGTGATCATCATCACGAAGGACACCTTGAAAAGGGACATACCTTTGTTGAAATTCAACAACGGATGTCCCTTTTCAAGTCTACCCTGATCCTGTTTGCACTGCTTTCAGCTGCCGGTTGTGCCCAGCAAACGACCACCACCCAGTCAAATCCTGCAGAGGTAGCTACAACCATTGCCCACGATATTGACGTGAATACCTTCTCCGGGATGATGGGATCAAAACCGGATCATATCCTCCTTGATGTCCGTTCGCCTGAAGAAACCGCGCAGGCAAAATTGCCCGGCGCGATGGAGATCGATTTCTATCAGTCCGACTTCCTGGAGAAAGTCGATCAACTACCGAAAGACAAGCCTGTTTTTGTGTACTGTCGCTCTGGCAATCGGAGTGGGCAGGCGATGGACAAAATGAAGACCCTTGGTTTTGTAGAAGTATACAACCTCAGTGGTGGAATAACGGCCTGGCAGGCAGCCGGACTTCCAATCCAATAAATAAAACCCCGTCCCGGTAAACCGGAGACGGGGCCAAGGGGGGCCGACTCCATATGATCGGAGTCGGTTGCTGGTTTTGAGGGTTTCTCTTATTGAATGATCAATTTCAGTTGGATCTGACTATTCCCTGTCCGCAGATCAAGGAGGTACATCCCGGCGGGTAACCCCGAAATATCAAGATCACACTGACTGGCTACCGGACTCGCCCAGGTCCATGACTTGACTCGTTGACCCAATGGATTGAACAAGGATCCTTGTACCGTCTCCGTCCAGTCACCCTCCCAGGTCAGACTGACCCGTTCAGTAGCTGGATTAGGGAATAGTTTCAGGTCCTGCAACGGAAAGGCACCTTCCAGATCAGTGATCGTGCCCAACTGAACGAGCAGGTCTTCTACTTCGCCCTGCGCAAACAAACCACATGATTCGGGTAAGGTTGGATCGCTCTGAATATTGGTGTATTTCACGCTGACGCGGATGAAGGATGGTCCGGCCACTGCAAAATCGGGGACGACGGCCACAAATGATCGAGGACCTTCACTCAATTCCTTGGCATCATAGATCATTTCACCATAATCCAGGAAATCACCATCCCGGTTCCAGTCAGCCCAGGCCCGGATATACGCTGTGAGCGCTTCTCCAGAATATCCGGGGATGACATCAATCGTCACCTCATCATTCCAGGCCAATAGTGGTTCTGTTGCGACAGATCCACCCCAGCCACAGTTGTTTCCATTGTTGAACGGCTGACCTTGCAAGGATACTTCCTGCACCCATAAGCCTTCCGTACTCTCTCCCCTGCTCTCACAGCTTGAACCACCGCTGAGCGGGATTATATGAATCGTGAATATGCAGAAACCAGAATTTCCGCATACATCATCTGCCCAATACTGGACTTCTGTTTCACCGGGATAGTACGTATCACCGGGATAATGCGTGGCCGTCAATTCAAAGTCACTGCAGTTGTCGGTCACCTGAGGTTCATTCCAGAAAACAACCACCGGACACCATTCTTCGGTATAGACATATATATCCTGGGGACAGCTATCAAAAAGTGGAGCTTCCTCATCTCCGGTTTGGACCCACTGCACACAGGAAACCGTCTTACTGGTATCGTTCAATACCGTCAGCGTCCAGGTCCGGCCGATCTTGGCAGAACCAGGGCATCCAGATGAATCCATGATCCAATCGCTATAAGTCAGATCCAGCACGCCACAATTGTCCGGACCTGTCAGAGTTGGCTCGCCTGCGACGGAGGGGTCTATCGGATCTCCAGGGCAGGCCTGGTACTTGCCAGGGCACTGCATCTCCGGCAATACGCAACATTCTTCTATTGTCACGGTAAAGCTGCAGATCGCTTTGTTTCCACACTCATCGAGGACCGTATAGGTAACAGTGGTGACACCCTCCTGAAATACACTACCCGGAGAATGACTGGCCAGAATGGTCGCAGGACTGCAATTGTCCATGGCGCCTGGAGGATTCCAATCGACGATCGCCTCACAATCCTGATTAGGTTCTACCGTAATATTCGCCGGACACTCCCAGACCACCGGTGGTGTTTTATCCAACTGGGTGATCGATTGTGAAGCAGTAGAGACATTGCCACAGTCATCTTCTGCTGTCCAGGTCCGAATGGTCACCTTGCCCTCTTCACAAGCGACACCGTAGGTGGAATCCTGGTAGATCAGGGTCACTGACCCACAATTATCGGATGTCGCCGGGTTCCCGAAAGGCAAGGACGCTTTTGGACAGATGGTCACATCATCAGGGACATTGGAGATCACCGGAGGTAGTTTATCCTCCAGAACGATCCATTGTATGCAAGTGGCAAACAGTCCTGGCTGGGCATCAAAATATGACTTCCAGGTCAGCTTGATGGTTTGATTCCAACAGTTACCCATGCTGATCACCTCATCGTCAAAAGAGACCACGACATTCCCACAGGGGCCATCCGGAGTGGATGTGGTGGCAAATCCAGTGACCAGTGGTGAGGCTGATTCTTCCGGACATCCCAGGAAATCAGGGGGACAGATGATCGCGGGCGCTTTGCAACATGTCGTTACGGTCACCTTGAAAGAACATTGCGTTTTGTTACCACAAGCATCCACGAATGTATAGGTGACGATGGTTGTTCCTTCATAAAATGTGCTGCCAGGTTGGTGCGTCACGGTTGTCGTGACACTCCCACAGTTGTCCATGGGGATGGGTGCCGCCCAACCGACCTTGACACTGCAATCCGGGCCAGGAGCCACCGTTACATCATTCGGACAATCCCAGATCGTCGGCGGCTCCTTGTCTTCCAGATAAATGTATTGGACACAAGTGCTGTAGAGCTGCGGGTTGATATCAAAAGATGCTTTCCAGATTCGTTTGATCACCTTATCCCAGCAATTCCCCTGGCTGAGGATCTGGTCCGACCAGGTGATCAAGACCTTGCCACAGGGGCCATCCGGTGTCCATGACATGGCCCAACCTGTTGTATTGGGGTCCATCGGCGTATCCGGACAGCCGTAAAAATCATCCGGACACTGGATCTCTGGTCCTTGATAACAACAATTCTTGACGGTCACGGAGAAACTGCATGTGGCCATCTGTCCGCATCCATCTGTCGCCTTGTAAGTAATTACAGTCGTACCGACCGGGAAGACACTGCCCGACGGAGGACCGGATAACTGAACGATGGATTCGCAGGGGATCTCCATGATAAACTCGCGTTTGGTATTCCCCAACTCATCCGACCAGAATCCGTCCGGATGGATGATTGTATAATCTTCATTGTAAAATCCTCCATTATCCGGTTGGCCCGGTATCCAACGAGTGAAGGCTAAAGGGTCATTGTTGACCCAGGCGAACTGACCTTCCACCTGTTCATCCGTCAAACCGATCCAGGCAGTCGTGCCCATCAATTTGGAAGCCAGCCAACTGTTCTCCGCCTCCGAGTTGATGACTGCCAGATGTCCACCTTCGGAGAGAGCGAGTGCCTGACTGATACCCCATTCGTGTTTTTGTTGGGAACAGTAATAGTGAGAGCCCTGGTATTCTCCCATATAGATATATCCGGAGATGGGATCACCGTCGGGGCAATCCTCACAACATGACCAGATCGTGGGGAAATTCCAAGAATACGTTGCCCCGTTCTTGCCAGATTGACAATCCAGGGTGACATCATCCGGGCATTCGAGGGAAATTCCTCCGGATACAACCACATTGAAGCTGCAGTACGCGATGTTGCCACAATCATCGGTGATCTTGTATTTGATTTCTGTCGAACCCAGTGGGAAGATGGATCCCGGCGGCGGTCCTTTGATCTGTTCGATGTGTAAACAGGGCACTTCGATGATACACTCTTTATAGGCCTGCATATCGATTGTTTTCCATTTTCCACCCGCCAAAAGGGTGACAACATCTTCATTTCCGGTGATATTTTCCGGTTGGCCTACAGCCCAATTGAAGTAACCTGTTGGTTGATTATTGGCCCAGACAAACTGTCCCTCAGAAGCCAGGTCATTCAACCCGATAAAAGCATCAGGCAATTGGAGTATACCTGCCAAATATTGGTTTTCTGCAGCGGTGCCGATACTGGCCAGATAGCCGCCATAGGAGGCGGCATAAGACTGGCCGGTTGTCCATTGGAAGGGTGAATTCGTACAATAATAATGGGAGCCGTTGAATGAGCCCATATCAATGGTATTCGGCGGCACCGAACCACACTTTCCACAGACTGTACTGCCTGTAGGTAGCGCCCATGTGACCACCGCACCATTGATAACCGGCTGGCAGTTCACATGAATGTCATCCGGGCACTCCACTTCAATATTGGGCAGTACCGTAACTGAAAAGGAGCAAAGCACTTGATTGCCACACGGATCTGATACCTGATAGCTGATCAGGGTCGTGCCGATCGGAAAAAAGGAGCCACTCGGGAGGCCCGCCGTCTGGATAATCTGTACACAAGGCACTTCAGCAATAAAATGCATTTTCTTCAACACCTCCACATCCTGCCAGTATCCATTCGAAGACATGGCCACTGCATCCTGCTCTGATAGACCATTCCCATTATCAGGCTGTCCGATATACCAATTGGTATAGTTGACAGATTCTCCACTATGCCATTGATAGTTGCCTTCCAGCGTCTGATCATGCAAGCCAATAAACGCTTGAATGCCCGGGATCTGCATGGCGATAAAGGCATTTTCTTCCGGACTGTTGATAGACGCCAGATATCCACCTTGATTCGCAATGAACATCGCTGCTGAATTCCAATCTGTGATATTCAGGGATTGGAAGTAATGATGGCCATTGAATTCACCCAGAGATACACAACCGGGCAGGTTGTCAATACACAACGGGCAATCGGACTTTACCTGGATCGAACCCCAGGAAACATAGGCTCCGTTCAATCCATTTGCGGCATAAACGCTGATCGGTGCAGGGCAATTGACTTCCAATCCACCCAAAACGGGGCGGGATTCAACTGAAATGTCTTCTGATGATGGAAAAAAATGGGCTGATGCCACGTGTACCAGGCTGAACCATAGACTCAGACCAAGCACAAGCGCACGCCACCGGCGGTGTACCAGTGTTTGCATTGTACAGGAAATTTTGGTAGTAAAAGAGTCAGTAAACCACATCGTCAAACAGGACAATGGGACATGGTTCTTAGAGGGGGGTGAATAAATCCGAAGATCTGTTCACATCAAAGTTAATTCAAATATGATTATTCCAAAGCTTTTAGGTGAATTACTTACTTGCTGACTCCAAACGGATGTTCCTACCTTGTCTTCCGATGACCGCCTATTGTACGCATTTGCATTATTGGCCAGCTTGTCAATGGCTGGCGCCACTGGCATCCGGTAAGACATTGATCCTGGAAGCACATGATCATTACCAGAAGAAAAGTGGTCGCAACAGGACAACCATCCTCAGTTCATACGGGCCCACAAAGCTCTCCGTTCCACTCCTCAAGGGCAAACATCAACAGATGCCCTATCAGGATGTGCAGATTGCCTGGGATGCCCCCTGGAATCGAACCCACTGGCGAACGATCCGATCCTGCTATGGCCGAGCACCATTCTACGAACATTTTGAAGATGATCTGGCGGTGCTCTATGAGCGAAAGGACGTTTTCTTGTGGGATTGGAATCTCGCATTATTCCACTGGCTCTTGCATCAAATGCAACTACCGGAAGACTTCAACTTCACAGCCTCCTGGAAGACAGTTCTGGATTCGGACACCTTGGATCTTCGTCAGATCGATATGGATAAGGTTACGGATCACATTCTTTCACAGACTCCCTATCCCCAGGTCTTTGCAGATCGTCATGGATTCACACCGGGGTTGAGTGCCCTGGATTTGCTATTTTGCGCAGGTCCTCAGGCCCGGATGATCCTCCGGAAAATGAACCGGATCGAACCAGAATGACCGAACTCCTCGACCAACAGATCCACCAATGGCGTCAGCGATTACAATTGCTGATGACCAGCCTCGCTCATTTTATCGGACAAGGTGAAAATGAAGACCTCCAAAGGACGGTCCAGGACCTCATGCACCGATCTGCCGATCCATTCCTTTTTGTGATTGTAGGGGAAGTCAAAGCCGGGAAATCCAGTTTTATCAATGCCCTCCTGGATACTGGAACCGAGATCTGCAAGGTCGCCCCTCAACCGATGACCGATTGCATTCAGCAGATCATTTATGGGGAGACGGAGGAACAAACCCAGATCAATCCTTACCTCCGTATCGTCAAACAGCCGGTCGACATCCTGAAGGATTTTGCCATTGTGGATACGCCTGGCACGAATACTATCGTCCAACATCATCAGGAGATCACGGAGCGATTTATTCCCGCTTCTGATCTGATCGTCTTCGTTTTTGAGGCAAAAAATCCCTACCGGCAATCCAGCTGGGAATTCCTTTCGTTTATTCGGGACGATTGGCGGAAGAAGATTCTCTTTGTCCTCCAACAAAAAGATCTGTTGACAGATGAGGAATTACGCATCAACACTGCAGGTGTGCATCAACATGCCGTCGACCAGGGGATCGTAGACCCGGTGGTTTTCTCGGTCAGTGCACGAGATGAGATCAATGGACATAAAGACATCAGTGGTTTCGGACCCTTGCGCGAACACATCCAGTCGACCGTTACCGGAGGAAAGGCACCATTGCTCAAAATGGAAAGCATCCTGCTGACTGCCGAGACCCTGCTTGACAAGATGGATATGGGCATCGTCGACCGCAAGAATCAATGGGAAAGTGACAAAGCCTTTCGCATTCGGATCGGTGAGGCCCTGGATCAGCAAGGACTGCTTTCGCAAAATCAGGTACACACCCTGATCGATGCCATCACCCGCGACTTTCACCGGATCACCACCACATTCGGTGTTGAACTGTCAGAAGGCCTTTCCTTCCTGACTGTGATTAATAAAACGATTGCCGGAATTTTCTCTAAACAAGCCACATTGAAAGAATGGCTGCAGGATCTCATCCGACGGTTGGAACATGCCCTTCAGACCGATCTGCGGATGAAGCTGGATCAACAGATCGTTGATGTGGCGGACAGGATCCAGCAAATGGCACGCGTCATTGAATATGAGATTCGAAACAGCCCGAACGAACTATCTCTGGATCACGAGATCTTCAGTGACATCGCTGAACGGCGTGCCCAGGTATTACGGGAATTATTGGCCTCCTTCACATCCTTTCTTCAGCGTGGCGAGAATTTCATGCCGGATGATGTATTTGATGCTTCCAAAAACATGGCCCCGCAAGTGGCTGCAGGTAGCGGAATTGCAGTGATTGGTGTCGTCCTTGCTGCGGTGACCAAAGGAATGGTCTTTGATATTACCGGGGGTATTCTGACAGGACTGGGTGTCCTGTTTGCAGGGATCACCTTCGGCTTCCAACGTCGATCCATTTTGCGGAAGTACAAAAATGAAATGGCTCAAGGCGAATCCCAGCTGCATCAAGAGCTTGAGTCAAAACTGCTCAGTTATATCCAAACGATCCGCCAACGGATCGAATCCAATTTTGATCGATTTGATCTGCATCTGCAAAGAGAGGAAAAAGATATCCTGCGGTTGGAAAATGACCTGAAACAAATCCGGAACAACCGACAGAATCTTCTCCTGGAATTACAGAATAGTCTGGTCTAAACCACTTCAAAAACGTTACAGAATGCATCGCTTTTTCCTCTTTTTACTATTCAGTTTATCTATTATGGTTGCATGTGAACAAGAGCAGGCCCCTGCCTCTTTCCCACCTATCCCGGTCGTATATCCAGGCACACCAACAGAGATGGTAGTGGATACGTATTTTTCGGTGGCTGTAAAAGATCCGTACCGTTGGTTGGAGGTGGATACCGCGGCGGCTGTCGAAGCCTGGGTGCGCTCCCAGAATGAAGTGACCTTTAACTATCTGGACCAGATCCCTTTCAGGACGGCCATCCGAGCCCGGTATGAGAAGCTTTTCAACTTTCCTAAGGTCTCAGCACCTCAAAAAGCAGGAGACTACTATTTCTTTTCAAAGAACGATGGACTTCAGAACCAGGCGATCATTTTCATCCAGAAGGGATTGGAAGGGAAACCTGAAATCTTCCTCGATCCCAATACGCTGTCGGATGATGGCACCACCGCTGTCGAAATGATCGGGTTCAGCCCGGACAACCGGTATGTGGCCATTTCCCGGTCGGATGCCGGATCCGATTGGAACCAGATCAGTGTGATCGAGATCGCGACCAAGCGAATGTTGCAAGACCGGTTAGATTGGGTCAAATTCAGTACTGCCGCCTGGACAACAGAAGGCTTCTATTACAGCCGCATGCCCGAACCCAAACCAGGGATGGAATTGTCACAAGCCAATCAATTCCACAGCGTGTATTATCATCAACTGGGCGACCCGCAGTCTGCTGACAAGCTGGTGTACAGGAATGAGAAGGCCCCACAAATGTATCATTGGACATCTATTACGGAGGACCTTCAGTACCTGATCATGTATGCAGCTACCGGCTCTGCCGGGTTTGAAACCTACTACATGGACTTGAAGAACAAGAATGGCAAATTCAAAGCGTTGTTTACTGGCTTTGATTATAAAAACACGATTATCGATCATGTGGATGGCCGGTTCTTGATCCACAGCAATCAAGATGCCCCGAACTACCGGTTGATCTCCGTTCAGCCAGACAAGAATACACCCGAGGACTGGATAGATGTCATTCCCCAAAAAGACGATCTGCTGGTCAGCGTCACCACCGGCGGTGGAAAACTGTTCGCGAATTACCTGAAAAATGCCACTACGCGTGTATTCAGATATGAGCCTGATGGAAGTCAGGAACAGGAGATCCAAATGCCCGGCCTGGGATCGGCGGAAGGGTTTGCAGGCAAACGCGAGGATGACGTCCTGTTCTATACCTACACATCCTTTGTGGATCCGGGTTCGATCTTTCGATACAATGTGGAAGACGGAACCAGTGATATATTTTTTCGGACGGAGCTCGCTTTCAATCCAGAAGACTACGAGGAAGAGCAAGTCTTTTACAAGAGCAAGGATGGCACTTCTGTCTCCATGTTCCTCGTCCATAAAAAAGGCCTCGTCCTGGATGGCAACAACCCTTGTTACCTCTATGCATATGGCGGATTCAATGTTTCTATGTCACCTTACTTCAGTACATCTCGGATCCTGCTGCTCGAAAACGGAGGAATCTTCGCTATGCCTAATCTGAGAGGTGGCGGAGAATATGGAGAGGAATGGCATAAAGGTGGCATGCGGGAAAAGAAGCAAAATGTGTTCGATGACATGATTGCTGCAGCAGAATATCTCATCGCAGAAGGCTATACCTCATCCAAAAAAATGGCCATTGCCGGAGGATCCAATGGCGGGCTACTGGTCGGCGCCTGTATCAATCAACGTCCCGATCTCTTTCAAGTCGCCTTTCCGGCTGTAGGTGTAATGGATATGTTACGATATCACAAATTCACTGTGGGATGGGGTTGGATACCAGAATATGGCAGTAGTGAAGAGGAGGAAATGTTTCCCATCCTCTATGCTTATTCACCTTATCACAATCTTGTAAAAGGGACGCATTATCCCGCTACACTCATCACTACCGCCGATCATGATGACAGAGTTGTGCCAGCACATTCGTTCAAGTATGCAGCCATGCTACAGGCTTGCCAGCAGGGAGAAAGACCTGTCCTGATCCGTATTGAAACGAGTGCTGGTCATGGTGCTGGAAAACCCACATCCAAGATCATTGACGAACAGGCAGACCTCTGGTCATTCTTCTTCTACAACACCGCATCACCAGTGAAGTATCCGATCGAAGACTAGGAATTGTTACTTTGGAATAAGGCCCATGATCATCGATGTGATCATGGGCCTTTCGCTTGATTTCACTTAAATCGCATAGACCAGTGCATTGATATGCATGCCTGCTCCAACAGAAGCAAAAAGAATAATATCACCCTCTGCCAGTGCATGATCCTCAAACTCACCGTGCAAGACCTGATGATATAAGGTAGGCACTGTGGCCACTGAGCTGTTTCCCAATTCGTGGATATTCATTGGGACAATTCCCGCTGGCACCTCCCGATATCCATAAAGGCGATAAAATCGTTTGATGATCGCTTCGTCCATTTTTTCATTTGCCTGGTGGATAAAGATCTTCTTCAGGTCTTTGATGTCCTTTCCACTTTGGTCAAATGCTGCCTTCATGGCCATTGGTACATGTTGCAGTGCAAACTCGTAGATCTTGCGGCCTTCCATTTTGATATATCGGATGCGTTCATCACTTTCCGGGAAGTTGGACGGTCCGAGATGCAGATAATAGGCTTCGTCCAGAGTATGGGTAACTGCTTTTTGGGCGAGGACACCCCGTTGAGCCGGCAGTTCTCTTCCTTCCAATATGGTGGCCCCTGCACCATCCGAATAGATCATCGAATCCCGATCGTATGGATCCAGAACTCTGGAAAGCGTTTCCGCACCGATGATCAGGCCACGGACAGCTTCTCCACATCGGATCATCAGATCAGCTTGAATAAACGCCTGGATCCAACCCGGACAACCGATCACCAGATCAAAAACCGTGCAGTTTGGATTGCGAATACCCAAACCCTGCTTCACCCTGGCTGATAATGCTGGCAGGAAGTCGGTTTGGATGGTGCCTTTCTTCACGTCGCCAAAATTGGTGGCGACAATGATAAAGTCAAGAGATTCCGGATCTACCTGACCGTTGTAAATGGCCTGTTGTGCCGCATCCAGGGCCAGATCGCTGGCCATCACGTCATCAGGAGCATACCTGCGTTCTCGTATACCCGTGATGGCTTCAAATTTTTCTGTCACGACCTGTGATGGTTCGGCAAGAGCCGTTTGATTGCCATCGTAGAATTGATGTTGTGCAAAAGCACTGTTCTTTTTTGATATCCCTGGGATGGCAGCCCCAGTGGAATGAATCATGGTCCTCTTCATAACAAACTATTGTCGGAACATGAATCTACTGGAAATTGAATGACTATCCATAAGATATCCGTCTCTCCACTGCCTAACTTTCATCATTCCCGGGTATCACGACCCCAAACCGTGCTCTCAACATCCTGGGGATCAATGAAAAAGATCGCAATGAAAGGCTCAATTATATAAAATGTATGGTGTTCTTTACATAATGTAATTTATTCTTTACATATTCGTTCTACAACAAATGAATCTTATGCAAACCACTCCCCTATTTCCCCACACGTACCGGAAGATCGGATGGCTCCTCTTCTTGCCAGGATTAGCACTTGGGATTCCCTCTGTTTTCATGGAATGGACACCAGCTGCCTTCAATTGGCGAATACCGGCACTGGTTGCAGACCAGATCTTCAATTCAGACAGAACCTGGTTTGTCATGATCAAAAACAATCTGATAGATGAACTGGCTTCGCTCTTCATGATCATAGGTGCACTGCTGATCTGTTTTTCACGAGAGGTGCACGAAGATGAATACATCACCCAGATCAGATTGAACGCATTGGTTTGGTCTGTTTACATCAACTATGCCCTTTTGGCTGTAGCCATCCTCTTCATCTATGAAATGAACTTCTTCTATGTGATGATTTTCAATTTTTTCACGCTTCTTGTCATCTTTTACATCCGATTTCGATGGTTGTTGGTGAAAAGTAAAAAACCTGCTGTCGATGCATAATCAAGTCAGAGTCGAACGAGCGATGAGCAATATGACCCAGGAAGAACTGGCCATCAAGGTACAGGTGACCCGACAGACCATCCACGCACTTGAGACAGGAAAATATGTGCCCTCCACTGTACTTGCGTTGAAGATTGCCAATGTTTTTGATAAGCCATTGGATGCATTGTTTTCCCTGGAGCCTGACGATTGGAAGAATCACTGAAAATGGCTGCAGGCGTAACCTTTTTTATCTTTTACGCCACTTCCATCAAGGACTCTTTCTTTACTTCAGTCACATTCCTTCCATCCGAGTCTCCATTCCAGGAATATCCTTCTAATTTCACATCTTCCAGTCGTCTTCAGACACTTATGACCTCGAAACAACTTTTTGCATTCTTCACGTTATGCGGTTCCATCAGCATATTCTGGCTTCCTGGTTGCCAGTCTACGTATGGGCCAGATACAGATGCGATCATTCGGATCAATCAGCAAATGTGTACACAATTCCGTCAGGAACAGATCCAGGAATTGACCGACCTCTTCGCTGACAGTGTGAAATTGAGTCTGCCGGGTTCACCCATCCTGAAGAACAAGCAGGTGCTGCAAACCTACTGGACCCGATATCTCAACCCGATTGATCTGTCAATCCGACATGTCAAGTTCTTCGGCCAGGGTGACATAACAGACAGTTCAACTGACTTGCCAATGCCTTTGATGACAATTCTGTCCGGAATCAACTACAAGGATAAGGCTGAATTACGATCTGTTATACAATGGACTGAATGGCAATTGGAATATGAAGCAGAGGATGGGGTCATTCGGTCTGAATCCCATCCCACCCTCCTGCAATGGACAGATGATGATGAATCAGGATGGAGGATCACCTGGATGGGACAGATCTGATCATCCGGCACGCAAGGCCTATCTTTACCTAAATTCCATCACGTGACACTTCCCCCATTGGCAGAACGTATGCGTCCTCGAACGCTGGACGAGTTCGCCGGCCAGCGACACCTGGTGGGACCTGAAGCCGTGCTCCGAAAAGCGATCCGATCCGACAATCTTCCATCGATGTTGTTCTGGGGACCTCCGGGGGTTGGTAAAACGACATTAGCCCGTCTGATCGCCCTTGAGACCGGCAGGCACTGCATCGCTTTGAGCGCCATCCAAAGTGGGGTCAAGGAGATTCGACAATGCCTGGAAGAAGCACAGCAACTGCAAGATGCGGGTGAATCCCCACCCATCCTTTTTATAGATGAGATACACCGTTTCCACAAAGGGCAACAGGATGCCCTGCTGGGTGCCGTTGAAAAAGGCATTGTCATTCTCATTGGTGCAACTACTGAAAATCCATCCTTTGAAGTGAACAACGCCTTGCTTTCCAGATGCCAGGTCTACATTCTCGAACCTTTGGGGAAAGAGGATCTGCTGGGAATGATTCAACGTGTATTGAAGGAAGATGAACGGATCAGTCAATTGACCATCCAGATCAAGGAGGATGATGCGCTCCTTGGCATATCCGGTGGGGATGGCAGAAAACTTTACAATACCCTGGAGCTGGTGACCCAGGATGTACAGAAAGGTGATGTCCTGATCCTAACGGATGAACTGGTACTGGCAAAGGTGCAAAGCCGAATATCTCAGTTTGATAAAGGGGGTGAGTTACACTATGACATCATTTCCGCATTTATCAAATCGATACGGGGGAGCGATCCGAATGCTGCTGTGTATTACCTCGCTCGAATGATCCAGGGTGGACAGGACCCCCTTTTCATCGCCCGTCGTCTGATCATCCTGGCTGCTGAAGATATTGGACTGGCCAATCCGAATGCTTTATTGCTGGCCAATGCCGCATTCGATACCGCCCACAAGATCGGTTGGCCGGAAGCCCGGATCGTCCTTTCCGAGGTGACCATCTATCTGGCGTGCAGCCCTAAAAGCAATGCCGCCTATCAGGCAATCGAAAAGGCTATCCAAAGTGTTCGCAAGACCGGTGATCAACCCGTACCTTTACACTTACGCAATGCGGCCACCGGCTTGATGAAACAGATAGGGTACGGAAAAGACTACCAGTATTCTCACGACTATCCGGGCCATTTTATCCCCCAGGATTATCTGCCGGAAAGCATTCGTTATGCGGTGTTCTATCAGCCCGCCAAGAACCCAGCTGAAGAGAAATATCGTCAATTTTTGACGGACAATTGGTCTGGCAAGTACAATTACTAATCAGGAAACAGTCGACATATGAGCACCCATCTTTCTCATGATATGAACCTCATCCGGCAAAGCGCACGAGACTTTGCCGAAACCTATATTCGCCCACATGTCATGGAGTGGGATGAAGCACAACATTTTCCAATCGATCTGATGCACAACCTCGGTGAACACGGATTTCTAGGCGTGTTGGTCCCCGCAGAATATGATGGCTCCGGACTTGGATATCAGGAATATATCACCATCATCGAAGAGATCACCAAGGTCTGTTCGTCCATCGGCCTTTCTGTCGCAGCCCATAATTCACTTTGCACCGGACATATCCTTCAATTTGGCAACGAAGCCCAAAAGAAAAAGTATTTACCCAAACTGGCCACAGGCAAATGGATCGGAGCATGGGGCCTCACGGAGCCCAATACAGGCAGTGATGCCGGGAGAATGCAATGTGTGGCTGAAAAAGACGGTGATCACTATATCCTGAATGGTACAAAATGCTGGATCACCCACGGCATCTCTGGCAATGTAGCGGTGGTCATCGCCCGTACTGGCGAATTGTTGGACAGCCAGGGGATGAGTGCCTTTATTATCGAACGGGATACACCTGGATTCAAAGCTGGAAAAAAGGAGAACAAATTGGGTATGCGTGCCTCTGAAACAGCCGAGCTCATTTTTGAAAACTGTCGCATCCACAAAGACCAGATGCTCGGCCAGGAAGGTGAGGGATTTGTCCAATCCATGAAGGTGCTGGATGGTGGGCGGATCTCCATCGCTGCATTATCACTAGGCATCGCAAAGGGATCCTATGAGGCCTCTTTGAAGTATGCGCAGGAACGGCATCAGTTTGGAAAACCCATCTCCAGCTTCCAGGGCATCAGTTTCAAACTGGCAGACATGGTGACCAAAACAGAAGCCGCCGAACTATTGGTCCGCAAAGCGGCTGATTTGAAGAATCATCAGCAGCCTGTCACCAAGATCTCGGCAATGGCCAAGTATTATGCATCTGAAATTGCCGTTCAGGTCGCAACAGATGCCATTCAGATCTATGGAGGGTATGGATACACCAAGGATTTCCCCGTAGAGAAATTTTTCCGAGACTCCAAACTGTGCACCATAGGTGAAGGCACCAGTGAGATCCAGAAACTCGTCATCAGCAGAGAGGTATTGAAGGGGAACTGATCCGGTCACTTTCCGACCGAACCCTTATTTTGTCCGGAAAAACGATGCTTAAAATCTGGATTTCTGGCATAGTCTTGCTCCTGAGTGGTGTTGTGTTTGCCCAGACCGAAGAAAAAGTCGATTCAAGTACGGAGAAATCAACCGAAAAACCACGGTTTAAGCAGTACGACAAAGTCATAACTGCAGAAGCTGTGAGCTCAGCGGGCCTCCTTTCTGTCCACCAGATACGGGACAAGGTCTATTTTGAATTGCCTATTGATCTCCTGGAAGACGAACTTCTTATCGTGAGTCGAATATCCGGATTCGTCAAGGGACTGAATTTTGGAGGTGCCGGTATGAAATCCAGGCCGCAACAGGTCATTCGGTTCCAGCGTCATTACGATCAAATCCTCCTGCGTTCCGTTTCCTATAATAGTGTTGCCAGCGAGGAAGATCCAGTCTACAGATCTGTACGAAATAATAACTTCGAACCCGTCATCTCCAGTTTTGATATTGCATGTTTCAACAGTGACAGCACCGCCCTGGTCATTGACGTGACCAGCTTTTTCACCAAGGATGTCCCGATGATCGGAGCCCTTTCAGAAGAGCAACGAAAAGAATTCCAGATCAGCAGCCTGGATAGCAAGAGAAGCTTTGTTTCCTCTGCAAAAGCTTTTCCCGAAAATGTAGAAATTCGTCATGTCCTCACGTATGCGGGAAAGAAACTGCCAGACAACTTGCTGACCGGCACTCTATCCATCGAGATGAACCAGTCCATCATCCGATTGCCTCATCAAAAGTGGCCGGCACGATATTTTGACAAACGAGTGGCCTACTTCAGCCTGCAACAAGCTGATTACGGTGTCAATGAGCAACGGGCAGCGAAACGCCAGTACATCACCCGGTGGCGTCTGGAACCTTCCGACCCGGAGGCCTATTTCCGTGGTGAACTGGTGGAACCCCTCAAGCCGATCATCTACTATGTTGATCCTGCTACGCCAACCAAATGGGTCCCCTATCTGATGGCTGGTATCAACGACTGGCAAAAAGCATTTGAAGCTGCCGGATTTAAAAATGCGATTCAGGGCAGGGAAGCACCCGTAGATGATCCGGATTGGAGCCCGGAGGATGTTCGATATTCTGTGATCCGCTATATCACCACCGACATTCAGAATGCGCAGGGGCCCCATGTTCATGACCCCCGGACCGGGGAGATCCTGGAAAGTGACATCCTCTGGTATCACAATGTCATGAATCTGTTGCGCAACTGGTATTATATCCAGACAGCTGCCGTCAACCCAGAGGCTCAATCTCCACAGTATTCAGATGAGATCATGGGGCAATTGATTCGTTTTGTGGCCTCACATGAAGTGGGTCACACCCTGGGCCTTCCGCATAACATGGGGGCAAGCAGTGCTTATCCGGTGGATTCCCTTCGCAGCCCGACATTTACTTGCGCCATGGGAACAGCCCCTTCTATCATGGACTATGCACGGTACAACTATATCGCTCAACCCGAGGATAGCGGTGTTTGCCTTTCCCCCCAGATCGGGCCCTATGATCTTTGGTCGATCGAATATGGCTACCGATTGATACCAAAGGTATCGACACCAGACGATGAACGTCCGATATTACGCCAATGGATCAAAGCCCATGCAAACGATCCAGTATATCGGTTTGGTCGACAAACAGGGGATCCGTATGATCCTTCTGCGCAGACTGAAGACCTGGGAGATGATGCCATGAAGGCATCTCTGTATGGCATTGCCAACTTGAAACGGATCAGGACCAATTTGATGACCTGGGGTAATCGTCCAGGGGAAGACTATTCCGATCTCGATGAGCTTTACGACCAGGTCTTTGTCCAGATGGGACGTTACGTTCGCCATGTGGCCACACAGATCGGTGGAGTGTATGAATATTCAAAAAACAACGACCAAGCTGGTGCCGTCTTTACACCCGTGTCCTATGCGCATCAGGAGAAAGCCATGAAATTTCTCCACCAGGAGGTCTTTCAGACACCCTATTGGATGATCGACACATTGATCCTGAGACGAATAGAGATCACAGGTGTACATGATCGAATCCTCCGTCTACAGAAATCTGCATTGTCCATTCTCCTGAAGGAGTCTCGCCTGGAGCGATTGCAGACCAATCCCATCATTTCCGAAGGGCCTACCTACGATATGGACGCACTGTTCCAATCATTGACAAACGGGCTATTCTCAGAATGGAATTCCGGAAAACAACCGGACAACTTTCGGCGAAATCTGCAACGGGAATACGTCCTTCAGCTGGGTGAAATCATCAAGCGGAAAAGCCAGAAAACCGATGCTTCGGCGCAAGCCAGACATCAATTAATCCAGATCCGCCAGTTGGCTCAAAGAACAGCCAAACGAGGCAAAGGTATCGACAAAGCTCATGCCCAAGATTTGATCGCTCATGGCAATAAACTGCTGAAAGGGGACAGTGATTAAAGCAGGTTAATCAAAAACTGAAGTGGCAAAAGTTTGATCAAACCATCCTGGTCTTCAACGATGATCTCATCAAAATAGATAGACGTTTTGGAGGGCACCTGATTCATTCGGCTGATCCATTGGTCCGGGTATCGGCCATCGATAATGACCTGTTCGATCTCTCCTTTCACAGGTACCATGCTCACTTTGGCCTGATGGATGGGCAAGACGGTGTCATCAAACTGCATAGTCATTGGCGCATCCAGATGCCCATAAAACTCATTGGGTTTAACGAATTTACCCGTATACGTCCCTTCAAGTGTTCCCCAATGAAGAGTCCACTTCATATTTTGATCGACGATCAGATCCTGACGATCATATGGATCCAACATCTTTTGTACCAGGGTATCACACCGGGATACCTGGGACGGGGGGACAATCAGGTCGTTATCTGAAATATAGCGATTCAATGACCGGAAGGCCGGTATGCGGCGCTGACCATATTTTGATGGATCACTGTATATCCCACGCACCTTCATATTGGTAGAATCGCTGGGATCATAACGCAAGAACTGTTTGTTTCCTTTAATATTGACAATTTGCCACGAAGAAATATCATCCGAACCTCCTTTGATATAGGGGATAGAAAACCGGGCAGAAAACTCTTCCCAGGGGTTTTCGATCTTGACCGTCAGACTATTAATGACCACACCGGAGCTGCGTTCAGAATAATTCGAAAAAGTAAAGTAGTCGCCCTCGACCATATGTTCCAGAAGGTATCCCTGTGTCTCCAACGTAAACATGTGTGCCCGTTGATCTGCAAATGAATCGACGGCTACGTGGTTGCTACCCATGGGGTTAGGGATACGGATCGGGAATCGACCTGTTGTATCGGAAGTTTGGACGCTTTGATTTTCACTGCTGACGATCGCTCGAATATCCAGCCCTCTGATCCAAAATAGCTTCCCATTTGCATAAAACTGAATGGGAGACTGCAGCAATTCCGGAAGTTGCTCTTTTTTGATGGTGATCTCACCTCTGAAATAGTAGGGCGCCGCCCACATTTCAAGGGGCTCAAAAACATCTCCCCACCCAAAAGATAAAGCCATTTCCTTTGTCGCATAGCCAGAATTTTCTGGTTTTCCTTGCGACCATCCGGACACTATGCTACCACCGACCAACAGGATAACGAATACAGGATACAGCCGTTTCAGATTCTTGTACATATTAGATTATTTCATATCAGCTACCTTCACCATCAGATCTTCAATATGGTAGACCATTTCAATGAAATGCTTGTCACGCTTGATCTCTTTATTCCGGTAGAGGGGCAGATCGATTTGAATGTGTTCTACGAACGTTGAAGGAGGAGCTTTCATTATGTAAATCTCATCCCCCAGATAGACAGCTTCAGCTATATCATGGGTCACAAAGATGACCGTTGGATGGATCTCATTCCAAATTTTACCTAACAATTCCTGCATTTGCAAACGCGTATGAATATCCAAGGCCCCGAAGGGTTCATCCATCAAGATGATAGAGGCATTTGCCAGAAGGCTTCGGCCGATCGCTACACGCTGCAATTGGCCGCCCGAAAGGGTCGGATACTGGGCGAATTTGTATTCGTGGCCGCTCAATCCAACCAGATGGATCATCTCCATAGCCTTCTCTTCCCGTTCTTTTTTGGGCATGCCGGCATACTGCAGAGGCAGCGCAACATTTTCGAGGACATTCATCCATGGCAAGGAAGAATATTGCTGAAAAACCATGCTGGCCCGGTTGTCGGGCCCCACAGGTTTGCCTTGCAAGAGGACTTCCCCACTGGTCGGCGATTGCAATCCGGCGATATATCGTAGCAATGTCGATTTTCCACAACCAGACATCCCCAGGATGACGACAAACTGCCCCTGGGCTGGTTTATCCTCTACAAGCAGGTCAAGTCCGCGGATGATCTCTGTTCTACCATTGTCATAGCTCTGACAGACATTGCGCAAGCTGACAATATTGTTTTGTTGTGGATTGTCATGGATGGGTATTGCCATAGCGTGTTCAGTTGGATCCACGATTCAGCGTAGGAAGGTGGAGAGCTGATTGTCGGCCCGACCACCATTGATAGACCCGGAAACCGATATATGAAATGAAAAGGAGATGAACGGCCCAAATGGTATCACCAAACAAGTTCGCCAGGACGCGACCCTGAAAAAACAATTGAGTCCACTCATTGACTGCAAGAAAAGCATACACCCCCACCAGGATCCACAGCCCGACCTGCCCTAAAAACTGAAGGATCATCTGGCCCGAACTGGTATTTGGTTTGCCTTGACTCTCGCTGGCGCGTAAGGCAAATGCCTTGAATGGGAAAAGGGACCGGTCCGCTCTTGAAAAGAGTCGGTCCTGAATGACCCCGATCAAAATAATTAGAAACAACAGAGCAAAGACCTTGTCCATTCGCCCCTGTCGTTGTCCCACTCGCCAGATCAATGCGCCAATGCCGCCCTGACTGCTGTCAATATTTTCAGCAACAATGATATAGGTCCATGAGATCGCGGTCAGTACCCGGATATCGTCGGATAGTCTCGATAATACAGAAGGGATATATACCGTACGGATGGTTTGCCAGGCGTTCGCCCCCAACGTATATACCGTCTTCAGATATACATCCTCCACTTCATCAATCCGCTGAATAACCACCGGAAGCAAGTAGATCATAATACCAAAGGCCAGAAAATGGACCTTCATATCTGTGCCGACACCAAACCAGACAATAAACAATCCGGTGACTGCCGTAAGGGGGATGTATCGAATCGATTCGACCTGGCGCTGAAACCCACCGCGAAAGAATGGGATCAATCCGATCAGAAACCCCAGGGGGATGGAAATGAGAATGGCTTCCAGGTAACCAGCCAAATTGATCCCCAATGAATGAAAGGTGTTTTTCACGATTTCATTGTCCCGATAAAGGTCACCAAAAGAGGTCAGCACACGAAGTGGATGCGGCAAAATGGCGCTGCTCACTACTGGAGATTTTCCCATTGTGAGCATTGTCCAACCCGCCAAGACCACTATAACCCCTCCTATTCCAAGCAGAATAGTCAGACTGCTATTAAGTGTGCCGCGTAACTTGAAAAGGGACATCATCCGGTCAGGAACCGATCAGTTGAAAATCAGTTCTTCTGTTTTTCGCTTTACAGTCTTCAGATTGATTGTTCTCGCAACCGGCGATGGGTTTATCCGGACCGTTCCCCACAATGACAAATCGATTCTTGTCCATATTATAGGTCTCCTGCAAGTATTTGGCTACAGCGTTCGCCCGCTTTTTGGATAGATCCATATTCATACTCCGGCTTCCCACATTATCTGTATTGCCTTCAATGCGAATGCGCAGCGCGGCAAACGACCTGGCCACTTCGGCAAACTGCAGGTCGATAATGGTCTTGGCATTCTCCGTCAAGGTGAATTTTCCAGATTCAAAATTAATGCTGACTGGTTTGTTTGCCAGTGCCGGCTTGGCCTTTTCGGCCTCTGTAGGAGCGGTAAATTTCGGAGCAGATTCTGATTCAAATCCGGGGCCACTCAATGCGCGGTCGGCAGCCTGAACGGCACCTGTATTGATCACATTCCTCCAGGGTGGAGCAATTTTCTCAGCCTGGCCCAAATCGAAAAATGTACGGGCCATCTTGTCATAAAGATCTGCACCCTTGACCCCCTGGAATTGCGGATTCAGGCCA
Source organism: Saprospiraceae bacterium (assembly GCA_021738725.1). Classification (GTDB taxonomy): domain Bacteria; phylum Bacteroidota; class Bacteroidia; order Chitinophagales; family Saprospiraceae; genus JAGNXB01. Next base: position 33,571 of record JAIPBE010000005.1, read on the forward strand.
AAGAAGTCTTTGTTATCCCCGTGGGAACTCCAGCGAACAACAGACATCGCACCCATTGCATCCTCAGGAGGAAAGTCGAGGAAGGAAGCCAGACGAGCTGCTGCCACTTCCTGTTTCGCCGGGTCATTGTGCAATTCAGCGACTGCCTTCATCCAACCTTCATAGAAGGCATTGATCTTTTTCCGATTATTTCGGATATAACTCTCCTTGGCAAAAAAGATATCTGCGATGATATTCGATTGTTCCTTCGTACTGACCAAAACCTTGGAACCGGCCACTTCGCGGATCGCCTCAATATCAAAGGGACTCCAAACGACGGCTGCATCTACATCCGGCGCCTTGAACATTTGGGAGGCTACGACTGGATCCTGGGCCGCAGCAATGGTCACATCTGTATATTTCAGACCAGCCGCTTCCAAAGCGGAGATCAATAAGGTCTGGGAGGGAGCCGGCTCCGTTACCGCGATCCGCTTTCCTTTCAGATCATTGATTGAATTAATACCCCTTTTGGCGATAATGACATCTCCTCCGCGAGACCAGTCAACCTGCATAAAGACCTGTGGCTTATACTGTTGAATGTCATCAGGAAATGTGTACAATGGGAAGGCATCTGCCGTTTGGACAAGGACATCATATTCATCCGCGATCCAGGCATTGAGGGCACTTTGAAGGTCATCGTTTTTGACAAATCTGACCTTTAAACCATAATCCTTGTAAAATCTAGAATCCTCATTGGGTTCTGCACCATTGTTAAAATATAATCCTGGCGCATATCCGCCCCAGGTGACCAGCTGAATGGTCAACACATCGTCCTCATCAGCACCATTGGTTGAATTGTCACCGAACGTACCTCCTGAGGAGGTTTGTTCAGCTTGTGATTTTAACGATCGGCCCCATTCCGTTTGATTCAACAGATAGTTGCCGAGATAAACCAGGCCACCGACGATCACCAGGGTGATCAGCAGTTTTGAGAAAGTGGTCAAACGTCTAGCCATAGCGCAAACAGATGTTTCAGGTTATCAGGATTCAAAAAAATTATCATATTGATTACCACGAGATTCGGAGCGTGCTTCAGGTCGGGCAATAGGTGCATCCAGGTCAAGTACATCCTTTTCGTTAGAAGCCTTGAGCAACAGGGTTTCCTTTTCACTGCCCAGGATCATGGATACACCTTCCTTCTCCCATTTTTCCAGCATGGCCAGGCCTTCTTCCTCAAACACACCATTCTGCAGATCGACACTGTCCATAAAATTGGAAGACATCTCCATGAAACGCTCCATCTCCCCTACCTTTTGGGATACATCATCAGCGATCGCTTCCAGAGCCATGTCAAACATATACCGCTGGTCGTTATTTCCACTAATGATATTCATTGCCGATTTCATCGCCGAGTGGCTGGCACGAATGGCCTTACGTTCCTGCTCTTTAACCTGTACCTGGTCCTGGATATCCTCCAGCAGGATCTCTGAATTCTCGTACATCTTCGTGAGCACTCGATACAGGATCTCCATCTTTCGATAGAGGTCCTCCAGTTTCATATTGGACTCCTTCAATCGGCCGGCTTTCCTGGATTTGAGGACAACCATGGAGGTTTTGTTGGTTTCCTTGGCCCGGCTGGCCATTTGCAGGTTGGTCTGGATATCCCGCTGGTTATTCAGGATCAGCTCTTTCAACTTGTGCATCTGCCCGCGCAACTTGGTGATCTGCTTGTTCATCTCGCCCAGATTGTCCTTCAGGTCCTCGACATAAGACTTCAGGATCCCGATCGGATCGATCTGCACAAAAATACCCGTCACCCAACGCATCACACTCTTGTACATGTACCAGATCAGATTGCGCATCTTGGGGTCTACTACCATATAAATGACGGCAGCCAGTACCATCAGCAGTATCCCCAGGTAGAGGACATTCTGGGTCATGGCAATAATGGCAGGGAGATAGGTGAACAACAGATAACCACCTCCTAATAAGAGTCCACCGATAAAAAGGGCTCCGGTGACCCCCTCAGGGCGCTTCCAGAATGATTTTGGCTTAAACGCATCTGAATTAGTCATAGATCAGGCTTATTTAAGGTATTGTTCCATTTTCGAAATGTCGGAGTTGATCTCCTCGACCAAAAAAGTGTGGGTCCTGGTGAATTGATCCTGGGTCACGACCATTTTCTGGTGGACCTCATCCAATTCAGCCTTCAATTGCTCTGCCTCCTTCCGATGGGTGTTGATCGATGCCATTAATGACTCGATCTCCTGTTGATGCTTCAGAATTGTCTCATCCAACCATGACAGACGTTCCTGCCGTACGTTGATCTGAGTCTTCTCCTGGTTGGCCAGGGCTTCGGAAAATTTCTTTTGTTCCTTATTCAGAATATCCAGGTAGACAGTGGCTGTCCGCGTCAATTCTGAAGGAGTCACATTCATGGTTTGGGCCATGGCGAAGGCCGACTTGAATCGTGTTGCTTCATCCATATTCATCCTCCCCAAGGACTTGAGGGCCTGCCGAAATTCCAGATAGTCAAAGCCTTCCAGGTTCTGTTCCTCCATGGCATTCAACAGGGTATCCAGAAATCGCTGATCCAATTTTCCTTTTGGGGTGGAAAGGGTCGATTCTCTTGGCACATTGACCGGTTTGGACGGGGTGTCTGCAGGAGCAGTTGGCTCCATATTTTCGGGCTCAACTTGCGGATCCGTTGAGTTCTCTTCAATGAAGAGTGATTTCAAATTCTTAATAAATCCCATATCCAATGCGAATGTAAGTTCAGTGCAAACGAACCTCAACAAATGTAGACAAACGCTTGCAGAAATCGGTCAAACACACGGATTCCAGCTCCCTGAGGTAAACAACAACTTCGTTCTTCAACGGAGTTCGATTAACTTTACCGAATGGAAGGACACTCTAAAATCCATGTCAGTTCGGAGATCGGCACGCTCAAACGAGTGATGGTCCATCGACCAGACGCCGGCATTGCGCGCATCAGCCCCAAACGTGCCTCTGAACTTCTGTTTGACGACATTGTCCACCTGCCGCAAATGCAGGAGGAACACGACATTTTTACAGCAGTTCTGGAGGCTTTTCTTGGCAAGGAAAATGTCCTGGAAAGTCACCAACTCCTGCTCGAATCACTCCAGCACGATCGGGATACTCGTGATGAGGTCATCCGTATGATTATTGATTATGAGGAGCTGCCAAAGAGCTACGTGCAAATGCTCAGCGATCTTCCCGATGAAGAACTGGCCAAGACCCTGATCACAGGATACCTGGCCAGTGACGATCATATCCTGCTGGACCCTATTCCCAATTTCATTTTCACACGCGACCTGGCTGTGGTCATCAACGACCATGTAGTGATCACCAAGGCCTCCAAGATGGCACGGTTCAGAGAGAATTTCCTGACACGGTTTATCTGCTGGTCGCATCCCATATTTCGAAATCTGCGGGAGGCTGGCAAAATCATCAATCTCAATCATGCGGATGAGTTCCCCCCTTCCAAAAAGGGAGAGAGTGTATCCATGGAGGGCGGAGATATGATGATCATCAACCGTGATTATCTGCTTATAGGGTGCAGTGAACGGACAACTGCGCATGCCATCCATCTCTTGAAAGAGACACTTTTTGCCAAGAATGTCGTGCAGCATGTCGTGCAAATCAATATCCCGCAGGATCGATCCTACATGCACATCGACACCATCTTCACCCAGATCTCACAACACCATATCACTGCATATAAACCTATCGTCATGGATGGATTAGCCTCCAATGTGCAGGTATTTTCAAGCAAGGGTGATTATCGGGAATATGGCAGCGTACAGGAATTCTTCCACAATGAAATCGACAGTGAAATGGAATTCATTGCCAGTGGCAATGGACAAAGTCCCTATCAGGAACGGGAACAATGGACGGACGGCTGCAACCTGGTCACACTAAAACCGGGCGTGGCCCTGACCTATGATCGCAATCCCGAAACCGAAAAAGCATTTGAAGCAAAAGGGTATCGAATCTTGCATGCACATGATTTTCTAAAAGCATATAAAGCCGGTACGCTGGATCCAGAAACGATCGAAAACACCATCATCACTCTGCCCTCCAATGAATTGTCCAGAGCAAGAGGTGGGTCACATTGCATGACCTGTCCACTGGAGCGGGCACCAATCTGACCCTATGTTTACGCATGAGGCCCGAATTCGGGTTCGATATAGTGAGACCGACCAGATGGGAGTCGTGTATTATGGCCACTATGCACAGTATTTTGAGGTAGGACGCACCGAGGCCATCCGAGCGATGGGACTGACCTATCGAGAATTGGAGGAAGCGGGAATCCTCATGCCGGTCATCGAATTAATAGTCCGCTATATTCGCCCTGCACGATATGATGACCTGTTGGTCATCCGTACGACCATCCGGGAATTACCGGGTAAAAGCATTACATTTTTCTCAGAACTGTATAATGAACAAGAAAAACATCTGACGTCAGGCAATGTGACCCTGGCATTTGTCCGAAAATCATCAGGCAGGCCATGTGCCCCACCTGCCGCATTACTTGACCGATTAGGCCCCTTCTTTGTATGAATTTTTTCACGCGCATGATTTCTCTGTTTCGATCCTGGATCAAACCGATCTGGGCCCTGTGGAGCACATGGTTGCGTGACAATAGTCTACCCGGGTTTAACGGTGTTTCGATCTGGAACGTCGGTGAATTTCTGATCCATGAGGTACGCAAGGATGATCCTTTTATGCGCGCCAATGCAGTGGCTTTTTCCTTTTTTCTGTCTCTCTTTCCAGCCATTATCACCTTGTTCACCTTGCTTCCCTATCTCCCCATCTATGAACTCTTCAGTGTCACCCTCCAGGATACTGTTCGGGGTATCATGCCGGGTACTGCAGGGGATTGGCTGGTGAGCTTTCTGAATGATATTGCAACCCGAGAACGCCGGGGGCTGTTGTCATTCAGCACACTGCTGGCACTTTATTTTTCTACAAGTGGCACGGCGACATTGATGTATTCCTTTGAGAAGGATATGCCACAGATATTTAAAAACCGGAATCCAATTATGAAACGTTGGATTGCCTTATGGCTTACGGTCATCTTAGCGGTACTCGTCGTCGTGTCAATCGGTCTGGTGATCGCCGGACACCTCGTGGTTGGATTTCTCACCCAGAATGTGCATGCAGACTGGGTCACCACCGTCAGCTTTGAGATGCTCCGCTGGATTCTGGTCATTTCCCTGTTTTACAGCAGTATTTCTCTTCTTTATCGTTATGGAGCCCCGACGAAAACGCGTTTTCATTTTTTCAGCACAGGTGCCACGGTAGCCACCATTCTGGCACTCCTCTCCTCTATCCTTTTCTCCATGTATATCAATGCTTTCGGCACTTACAACAAGTTGTACGGCTCCATTGGAACCATTATCGCCATGATGCTGTGGCTGCAGATCAATGCCTTTGTTATTATCTCCGGATATGAATTGAATACCGCCATCCTGTTTCATCGGATCACGCGAAAAGATATTCATCCACCGGTGGCGCCTGATAGTCCGGAAGATGATCCTTCGCTCCATCGATAGGTATCCAGATCAAAGCCGGCAAGATCCAGGACCCGGTCCACAACGGTGCGCGCCATGTCTTCCACCGTTTTCGCCCCACCATAAAAAGACGGCGATGCTGGTGCAATGATCCCACCTGCTTCTGTCACCTGCACCATATTGCGTAGATGGATCAAACTCAGAGGTGTCTCCCTGGGCACCAGGATCAACCGCCGACGTTCCTTGAGGATCACATCAGCCGCACGGGTCATCAGATCATCGCTCACCCCGGAAGCGATCCGCCCCAGAGTCCCCATCGAACAGGGACAAACGATCATCGTGTCATACCGGGCCGAGCCCGATGCAAATGGGGCGTAAAAATCAGACTTTTCGTAAAAGTCAAACGGGTATTGGTCAGGAGAAAACGCACCCAGTTCCAACTCCCAATTAATCAGCGCATTCTTGCTCAGAACGACCCCGACCTGGCTCCACTGTCCCTTGAGAAGAGCCATTTGCTCAAATAGGACTTTGGTGTAAATACTGCCGCTGGAACCTGCGACACCGATGACGATCTTTCTATTCATATCGGCGAAGTATGGTGAACACTGGAAACATGTCCGGAGAAAAAAGAGTTTTGATGACCAAACATCAGGAAGATACTACTCTCCATGTCAAATCCATGGAACGGCTATCGTGCTGGCAATACTTCCGCCACGACAAAGATGCTCCCGCACACCAGGATGAGATCAGCTGGTTTCGCTGCATCTCGGGCGGCTTTCAGTCCACCTTTCACTGTTGTATACGATTTGCCTGAGTGCCCAGTGTGTGCAGCCTCCTGCTCGATCAACAAGGCTTCCATGGCGCGGGGTACCTGGGCCTGCACAAAATAATACCTGGCGGAGGTTGGCAATATTGGCCAGATCCTGGACAGGTCCTTATCCTTGACTGTCCCAAATACGATATGCAATTCATCATATGTGTACACGTCCAGGCCGGAAAATAATGCCTTCAAGCCAGCTTCATTATGAGCACTGTCACAGAGCACTCTGGGATGTTGGCGAATCGTCTGCCATCGACCAATAAAACGAGTGGATGGTCGAACATCTCTCAATACGTGGATGATGGCCGGGTCGTTTGGCTCCAACCATCCCTGTTGTTGTAAGACTCGGACAGACTCCAGATAGGTCACTATATTTCGGGGCTGGTAGGGGCCTTCCAGGTCCGTCTCGATCTGGTGCAAGGCTCCGGATACCCGCTCATTGATCAGTACCTGTTGTCCTCCTTCCTGAGGTGATCTGGAGATCACCTGAAAGGCCCGACTGGCAAAGGTCAGAGGCGCCTGTTGTAGAGCCGCCATCTCGATAAACGTGACGGCTGTATCGGGGTGTTCTTCGCCGATCACCACCGGGACATGCGGTTTGATGATACCGGCTTTTTCGGCCGCGATCTCTGGGAGAGTTTCCCCCAGAAATTCCATATGATCATACCCGATATTGGTGATCACGGACATGATCGGCAACAGCACATTGGTCGAATCGAGGCGCCCCCCCATTCCTGTCTCGATCACGGCAAAATCGACTTTAACCTGAGAGAAATACCAGAAAGCCATGGCAACGGTCACCTCAAAAAAAGAGGGTTGGATCTTTTCAATCAAGGATCGATGGTCTCGCATAAACGCGATGACATATCGGGGTGGGATCAATTTGCGTCCCACTTTGATCCGCTCTCTGAAGTCGCGATAATGCGGAGAGGTGTATAGGCCAGTCCGATATCCATTCTTCAGAAGCAGCGCCCCGATCATATGAGTCAGGCTGCCCTTGCCGTTGGTGCCGGCAATGTGGATACTCTTGAAGTCACGCTCCGGGTTCCCCAGGGCGGACAACAGTGCTCTGGTATTGCCCAGGTCCTTCTTGAAGGCTACTGCCCCAACTCGTTGGAACATCGGTAACATGGCAAACATGTCTTCCAGTGTTTGCTGATATTCCTGTTGCCAATTCTGCATAAACCGAAAAGGGAAATTCCTGCAGGGAGGAATTACTTGACCTTAAAGTCGTAGGTGATCGTCCCGCATTGCTCATCGAGGTTCGATTGGGAGAACAGATATCGGTAGGCATTCTGTTTTGCCAGCGTCACCAGACGGCTGTCGGATGTAGTAGACCCCCTCTGTGTATAATCCGCTTTGGTGACATTGCCCATCCGGTCCACACAGACATAAATCACCACACGCCCCGTTTTTTGGGAACTGTCGCTGATCTCCGGGGCTCGTTTTACCCCGCGATTGGTGAGTCCATCGCCAACCACGCCAGATCCTTTGCTGATTCCTTCCAATTTGGTCGCATCCGGATCACCATCCGGCACACCCTGATTGCCCGGGGTGCCTTTGTCTCCTTTGCCGGAGCCTCCGAAAAAGTCGCCATATTGCTTGCGGGCTTTGTCGTATTCAGCTTTCTTCTGGGCTGCGGCTTCTGCTGCCGCTTTTTTTCGCGCAGCATCTTCCTCCGCTTTACGGCGGGCAGCATCTTCAGCTGCTGCCTTGGCGTCCTCCTGCTCTTTCTGCTTTCTGATCCTGATCTCCGAATCATCAACCGTCATGATCTTCTTCTCCACGGGTTTGGGTGGTGCTACTTCTTCCTTGACCGGCTCGGGGACATCTTCCGGCTGTGACTCTTCTACTGGCGTCTCTACATATTCTTCCTGCTGTACATCCGGACGATCATCGCCCTGCCCCTGATTGATCTCTCCAAAACTGATGAGCACACCTTCCTGACCTGGAGGTGGGTCCTGATAGGACATCAAAGGCAAAAGTGCCAACAGAATGATGAGCGCATGGATGGTGATGCTGATCAACAGGCCTTTGCGGCGTTCCTTTTCTTCATCCTGGGTGATCTGTAATGTGTTCATATCAGTCATGTAACGGAAGAAGTGATGCGTTTGGTTTCCTCGGGTCGAGGACTTAACAGGTTATTGACTCATTCTGCGGTGGCGAGAATGGCATTTGCGTCATATTTCAGGGCCAGGTCCATCACCACCACTACATTTTCTACGGGTGCCTGATCATGAGGAGATAGCAGGACAGAGAACCCCTTTCCCTTTCGCCGGGACAACGACGCAAACTCGCGATCCAGACCGGAGGCATCCACTCGTCGACCGTCCATGAAGTAATGACCATCCGAGCCAATGGTGACATCGGGCAGGGCATCATCACTGGTACTTCGGGAGGTGGACTTGCCGGGCAACTTCAGATTCAAGGCATTGGGAGCCACCAGGTTGGAGGTCAACATAAAGAAGATCAACAACAGGAATATGATGTCTGTCATGGAGGACATACTGAACTCTGAAATGGTCCTGCTTTTCCGCTTGAGTGGCATAGAGGCGATTTGGATTAGGAACGAGGCTGAGTGGCCAGGATCGCTTTCATTTTCAATTCGTTGGCAACGCCAAGCACTTTCATCACATGGGTAAAGGGAACGCCAACCTCTGCAATGATTGTGATCGTGGCATTCTCCTGGTTTCCCATGCGTGTGATGACCTGGCGAATCTCCGGTTTGAGTGCAGCGGACGGGATATCCTTTCCATTCACAGAAAAGGTTCCATTCTGCTGGATCGATACACTTAACGAACTCGGAGCAACCGTTTTATTATCCGACTGTGGCAGCTGCAGCTTCTTCACATTGACAAATGTGGCTGTCAACATGAAGAACACCAGCAGTAAGAAGATGATATCCGTCAGCGAGGACATACTGAATTCGGCGATCGCCTTACTGCGTTTTTTCATAGCCATGAGCAGATCAGGATGGCTCCTGCAATAGGTCCATGAATTCGGTAGTCGACCGCTCCATCTTGAAGATCACCTTCTCCACATTGGCGACCAAAAGGTTGTAGCCGATCAGGGAGAAAAGACCGACCACCAGACCAAATGCAGTGGTGATCAAGGCCTGGTAGATACCACCCGCCAATACTTCGGGAGTCACATTCTGCTCAGCCGCCATTTTGTAGAAGGCGATGATCATACCTGTGACGGTACCCAGGAATCCCAACATGGGGGCAGCACCGGCGATGCTCGCGAGAGTGGACAGATTCTTCTCCAGTTTGAAGATCTCCAGGTTGCCGACGTTCTCGATAGCGGCATCAATATCCCGGAGGGGTTTTCCGATCCGCATGAGTCCTTTTTCAACCATTCGGCTGATCGGTGAATCAGTGCCGGCACAAAGGGATTGCGCCGCTTTGATATTTCCAGATTGGACACTGAGGCGAATGTTGTTCATGAAGTTCTCATCAATCTTCCCGGATTTGGCAATACTGAAGTATCGCTCGATAAAGATGGATACGGCAATGAATGACATGATCACTTGAAGGGCGACGATCACGACGCCGATAGGACCTCCGGAAAAGAGAATATCCGCAAAACTTTGTGATTTGGTCTCCGTTTGCTCCAGCTCGGCCTGGAGAAGGAAGAAAAGAGGGTGCATCATAGGAAAGACGATTTGGAATCTTTGAACGAATTCAGACGCTGCAAATTATAAACACATTAAGGATTTTTAAGCATCTTGAGGATAACTTCTGGATTCCTGCATTATTCAACACGAATCCGTAGATTTGTCACAGCGAATATTCGCTTAAAGAGAAGACGATGAGAAGAATCCAACATGTAGCCGTTCTGGGCGCCGGGGTAATGGGTGCCGGGATCGCCTGTCACCTTGCAAATGCTGGTTTTCAGGTACTCCTCCTGGACATCGTGACCCCTGGTCTGGCCGAAGACAAACAATCCAATCCAGATGCCCGTAATCAGCTGGTGAATCGCGCCCTGGCCCAATCCATCAAGAGCAAACCGGCTCCACTTTATCAAAAAGAATATGCGAACAGGATTCAGACCGGGAATCTCACAGATGACCTTCATCGGGTGAAAGATTGTGATTGGATCGTAGAAGTGGTTGTCGAACGGCTGGATATCAAACAACAACTCTTTGCACAGGTGGAGGAGCACCGTCGCCCGGGCACCCTGGTGACCAGCAATACGTCAGGCATCCCCATTCACCTGATGACGGAAGGACGCAGTGAAGACTTCAAGCGACATTTTTGCGGCACTCACTTTTTCAATCCCCCGCGCTACCTGCGCCTGCTCGAAATCATTCCGACACCAGACACCGCTCCTGAAGTCACCCAATTCTTCCTGGATTTCGGCGCTAACTATCTTGGCAAAAAGACCGTCCTGGCCAAAGACACGCCTGCATTTATCGCCAACAGAATCGGGGTGTATGCCATGGCCCGGATCTATCAATTGACCGAGGAATTGGGGCTACCCATCGATGTGGTGGACAAGTTGACAGGACCTGCTCTCGGTCGACCTAAAACGGGCACCTTCCGGCTTGGCGACCTGGTCGGCCACGATACCGCCGCACACGTCATTGAAGGCATCCGCCAGAACTGTCCAACGGACGAACAAGCTGCGACTTTCCAGATACCGGCCTACCTGAAATTTCTGTTGGACAACAAATTCCTCGGCAACAAGACCGGCCAGGGTTTTTACAAAAAAGTGGATGAGAAGGATGAGAAAGGGAGATCGGTCTACCACATACTCAACCTGAAAACCCTCGCATATCAGCTGCCCGAAAAAGTCACGTTCCCCAGTCTGGAGGCAGGCAAACAGATCGATGATCTTGGTCGTCGGGTCAATATGTTTTTCGAACATTCGGATGATGGGGCAAAATTGATCCAGAAATCGCTGCTCGGCCTCTTTGCCTATGCCTCCAACCGGATCCCGGAGATCGCCGATGAACCCTATCGCATCGACGATGCCTTGAAAGCGGGTTTTGCCTGGGAGGCAGGACCCTTCGAGTTGTGGGACATGATCGGTCTGGAAACTGGCATCAAACGAGCGGAAGCGGCAGGCGAGACCATTCCCGCCTGGGTGCAGGATATGGTCCAGAAAGGGCATTCCACATTCTATACCATTCAGAATGGACGACGATACAGTTACCAGCCTTCATCCGGTACCTACATCGAGATTCCCGGCCAATCCAGCACTATTCAACTGGATTACTTGCGCCATCAGGCACCTGTCTACCAGAACGATGAGGTGGTTCTGCACGACATCGGAGAAGGGGTGCTTTGCCTGGAATTCAGGAGCAAGATGAATGCCATAGGCGAAGGTATCCTCCGCGGATTACAGGAGTCCATCCAGATCGCGGAAGAAGGCGAATGGAAAGGCCTGGTGATCGGCAACCATGCGCAGAACTTCACAGTCGGTGCCAATCTCATGATGATCGCCATGATGGCCTATCAACAGGAGTGGGATGAACTGAATATGGCGATCAACCTGTTTCAGCAGACCACCATGCGGTGTCGTTATTCCAATATCCCTGTAGTAGCTGCCACCCAGGGATATGTATTCGGTGGAGGGTGTGAAGCCATCATGCATTGCGATGGCGTGGTCGCAGCTGCAGAAAGCTATATCGGCCTGGTGGAAGTCGGTGTCGGGTTGATCCCTGGAGGCGGAGGCACGAAGGAATTTGCTGTTCGGATCTCAGACTCCTTCAGAGAGGGCGATGTACAGGTGAATACCCTGATCGATCATTTCAAAACCATCGCCACTGCTGCTGTATCCACTTCCGCATATGAGGCCTACGGACTTGGATATCTGCAACCGGAAAAAGACCAGGTAGTACTCAACCTCGAACAACACATATTTGAAGCACGGGCCCGGGTACTGGCATTGGCTGAGCATTATGTTCAACCCATCCAGCGGGATGATGTCACCGTCCTCGGCCGCGGAGGTCTGGCCGCACTGTACGCAGCCGCCAATGAATTGAAACTGGGCAAATGGGCCTCTGAACATGACATCAAGATTGCCCGAAAGGTAGCCTGGGTACTCTGTGGAGGTGATCTGACGGGGTCGCAAAATGTCTCCGAACAATATCTGCTGGATGTAGAACGGGAGGCCTTCATGAGTTTGTGTGGAGAACAAAAGACTTTAGAGCGTGTCCAGCACATGTTACAAACCGGTAAGCCATTGCGCAATTGATCGTTGATCATCACAGCCAAATCGAATCCAATCATGGAAGCATATATCGTTAAAGCCTTTCGCTCACCTGTTGGCAAGGCCAAAAAGGGATCCTTTCAACATTTCCGTTCAGATGACCTCGCTGCTGTGGTGATTCGTCACATCATGGCGAATACCCCCGGTCTGGAACCTGCGCACATCGATGATGTTCTGGTGGGGTGCGCCAATCCTGAAGGAGAACAGGGGCTGCAGATCGGTCGACAGATCGCCTTGTTAGCCCTCAACAAAGACGTGCCTGGAATGACCATCAACCGGTACTGTGCTTCGGGTCTGGAGACCATTTCCATTGCCGTCGCCAAGATCCGGGCCGGGCTGGGCTCCTGCTACATTGCCGGCGGAACAGAGAGTATGAGCATGATCCCGATGACGGGATACAAACTCGCACCTAACTACCAATTTGCAAGCAAGACGCCCGACTATCTTGCCAGTATGGGCATGACTGCGGAGGCTGTTGCGAAGAAATACGAGATCAATCGGGAAGATTGTGATGCATTTGCACTTCGATCACATACCCTGGCTGCAGCCGCGCAGGACAATGGCTGGTTTGACGATGAGATCGTTCCTATCGAGGTTCCACAAGTCTGGGTAGAAAACGGGAAACGAAAAGAACAACAAATAACCGTCACGGCCGATGAAGGTGTACGAAGGGAAACCACATTGGAAGCATTGGCCAAATTGCGGCCCGCATTCGCTCAGGGGGGAATCGCCACCGCTGGAAATTCCAGTCAGACATCCGACGGTGCCAGTTTTGTCCTGGTCATGAGTGAAGATCTGGTTAAACAGTTAAACCTGACGCCCATTGCTCGATTGGCTGCATGTGCTGTGGCTGGTGTGGACCCGCTCTATATGGGGATCGGTCCGTGTGCTGCCATCCCCAAGGCACTCCAGCAGGCAGGTCTGACCCTCCAGGATATCGATCTGACGGAACTGAATGAGGCTTTTGCCACCCAGGCATTAGCGGTGATCCGACAGACCGGTTTGGATCCGGATACGGTGAATGTGAATGGCGGTGCGATCGCCCTGGGGCATCCGTTGGGTTGCACGGGAGCCAAGTTGTCGACCCAGATATTCAATGAATTACGTCGGAGAGGCAAGAAATATGGTTTGGTGACCGCCTGTGTCGGGGGTGGTCAGGGCATCGCCGGGATCTACGAACGTTTGTCTTAGAACAACCGGACCGGGTCCCTTTTTCGTCTTCTATTTCGAACAGGATCACTCGAGACCTCTGCGCTTCATTTCCTTGTGGATCAGGTCCAGTTCACGGGACATCTCACCTGTTACGGAAGCATTCTCCTGAGCACGGCGCAACAAGTAGGGGATCACCTCCTCTACCCTTCCATAAGGGACATACTTGGCGACGTTGTATCCACAATCCGCCAGATTGAAGGTCAGATGATCACTCATTCCGTACAACTGCGAGAAATTGAGATGGGGATGATTGCGGTCTATTCGCAACTCATCGATCCATTTAGCCATCAGCATGCAGCTCTCCGCATTGTGGGTGGCATTGCACGATGCGATGGTATCATTATGCTCGACCAGATAGCGCAAAGCTTCATTATACCCTTTATCTGTGGACGCTTTGTCTGGATAGATCGGAGAGGGATAGCCCATCTCTCTGGCCCGGACACGTTCCTTTTCCATATAGGCTCCCCGGACGATCTTCGATCCAAAGATCCACCCTTCCGAACGAGCAGCATCAGCCGTCTGGATCATATAATCCAGGCGATCATGCCGATATAACTGGAAGGTATTATACACCACTGCACGTTCCTTGTTGAATCGACGCATCATAGCGTTGACCATGTCATCAATGGGTGCTTGGACCCAACTCTCTTCCGCATCAAAAAAGACAGAAACCCCTTTTTCGTAAGCACTGAGAGAGATCGATTCGACCCGTTTGATCACCGCTTTATAGGCCTCCTCTTCTGCCCTTGATAATTCATCTCCTCTGGCCACCTTTTCCAGCAACGGGTTGCTAGCCAGTCCGGAAATCTTTGTGCTGACGACTGGCACAAATTCATTTCCGGAAGCAAATTCGATCGCCCGTAGATTCTCACGCAGCGTCGCATTAAAATCTACTTCTGACTCTTTGGCTTCTACGCCATAGTCCAGGATAGTCTGGGTCTTGTAGTGGGCCAGTTTTTCAATGGTGGGCAGGCTTTTCAACAGGCTTGCCCCTCCGACGAACTGACGAAAGAGGGTGGCTTTGACAATACTGCGAGCAAATGGAATATTCCATTGGACGGCCCACCTGCCTATGGTAGAACCGGTTTGAACCAGCCACGGTTTGTTCATCAGTGTAAACAGCCAGCTCATTTGCTTGAGCTCTTTGTCAGAGAGGTAGGAAAAAGCGATCTCAGTGTTTCTGAAATCAGGTAGTGCTGACTGCATGGTTGCTGTAGATTCTTGCATCATTTCCGGGTCCAAATTTGCCATGATTTCTCTGCCTGAAGATACAACATTTCCAATCCATTTTTGGTCCTGGCGCCGGCCATTCTACCCATTTCGAGGAACATGGTTTCTTCAGGTGTATAGATCAGATCGTAGAGAAAATGACTGCTATTCAATTGCTCATATGGGATGGCGGGGCAATCGTGCACCTCAGGAAACATACCCAACGGGGTGGTATTGATGATCAACTGATAGGTTTCTATCCCCGTGGATTGCAGATCTGCATAGGTCATCGTATTCCTTGCTTTGGAACGAGATACCACTGTGAATGAACGGCCTGTTTCCCGCAAAACATCCTGCACGGCCTGTGATGCGCCCCCATTTCCCAGGATCAGTGCTTTTCCTGTCGGCTCTGGTCCAACGAATTGCTCCAGCGACTCCTTGAAGGCGGGGGCATCCGTATTGTAACCGTGTAATTTTCCTTCATCATTGATCAGCACAGTGTTGACTGCACCAATTCGAAGGGCCTGTGGAGCGATCCAGTCCAGATAGGGCAATATGCTTTGCTTGTGGGGGATGGTCACATTGACACCAAGCAAATTCTCTTGACTGGCCAACCATCCGGGTAAAGCAGAAATATCTGGAAGGCGCATGAGGTCATAGCTCCAATCCAAAAGTCCCTCCCGTTGGAATTTCTCCTGGAACCAACCTGGGGAAAAAGATTGGGACAAGGGGTATCCGATCAAACCAAGAGCCGTTCTCATTGGTCCGGGTCAAGCGCTTTTTCAGGCGACTGGCTATCCATCAACCACACCAGGCCAAACCCGAGCAGGACGCAGATCCCAACGGTCAGCAATTGTGGTTCTCCTGGAAAGTCGGAAGGCAAAACGCTTTTTTCCAAAAATGGAACCTCTATCCCATGGCTGTTCGTCCGGGTCGAGATCACCACCTTCCAGGGCCAGAGTCGGTTCAGCGAACCAACCATAAATCCAGTCAGTATGGCCAGCGCCAGATTGTGAAAGTGGTGAAATATCCAGGTTAAAATGCGTGAAAACCCGGCCAATCCGATCAGGCATCCAACCGCAAATACACCCACCACGAGTGCATGTTCCATAGAAAATGTCTCCAGTAAGCCTTTGACATGTCCGATCACCACAGTATACATTCCCATCAGCAGGAGTAGAAAACTTCCGGATATACCGGGTAGTAGCATGGCTGATATGGCGATCATACCACAGATCAGTACAAACCACAAGGCTTCCGTTCCTGTCGCAGGGCTAGCAATGGTGATCCAGTATGCGAGTAAAGAGGCGAGGACTAGCCCGACACCATCTCGCCAGGTCCATTGGTCCATTTGCCGGGAAATCCAGATCGCTGACGCCAGGATCAGACCAAAGAAAAATGACCAGATGGCCTGTGGGTGATGATCGATCAACCAGGTAATCCCGAAAATACCGATCACAATACCGACAGCCATTCCGCTCAGCAGGGACAGCAGAAACCACCCATGAATGGCTAACCAAACCCCATTGAACCCCTCACGCCTGAACACTCCGATCAGGGAGGGGTGAAATGATTTGATCGCATCCAGTAGCCGCTCATATATGCCTGTGATGAACGCGATCGTCCCACCAGAAACGCCGGGTACGACCTCAGCCATTCCCATAGCCATTCCCCGGATGGCAATTTGATACCAGTTTAGTTTCATTATCTCAAAGGTACTTTTCGCTGATCAATCACTATCAATTATCATGTGGTCTTCCCAGGGGTTGTGCGGTAGCTGGAGGATCAGATGTTGATTCATCATCATCCGTTGTCGGCACGATCGCATCCTTCCACAGGTCAGGTTGGCCTGCGTCGACCCAGGCTGTATACCAGGCACTCCCGATAGCCACAATCGCTTCCCTGAATCGTTTCTCCACCATGCCATCCATTGCATCCTGGTATTCTTTTGCATACTGGAGGCAATAGGTCAACACATTATAGGTATTCCGATCTTCGAAACACATGATACGATCGCTGGAGAGCCCTTCTCGGATAGAGCGCTCAAGAGACAAGACATCCTCTACATATGCGTGACTTTCCCGGACCATTCGCCAGGCCTCGGCTGAATAGTTGGATACATAACTGGCGGGACCTGTGACAAGATCCCAATCAGCCGAAAATAATTCCGGTATCCGACTTTCCCAAAAACCGTGAATGCCCTGCTGCCCGGTCAGCTGACCATTGTAATTCGCAGTGGTGTGTAGTGGTACATGAGCATCTGCAATATAATGTCCGATGTCAGCAGACAAACGAAGAATCAGGGGTATATCACGTCGTAAAAAGGCATTTGTCAATCTGTGCTGCATCATGGGTAGCCAATAGGGTAAGATGCCATGGATCGAAAATTCATCCAAAAAGATCAACCGGGTATAAGACAGGGTTTGCCCACAAGTATCCATCATACGGGCTGGCTCAGGGGGGATGAACATCCATACTTCATCATATGGCTCTTCACTCTGGAGCGCTTGAAAATGGTGGAGTACCTCAGAAGAAGAAAAAGGACAACTGTTGGTATCGCGCTGGTAAAGATCGGTTCCTGGACCTGATCGAACCAGTCGTATAGAATCTCCTTTCGGTGTGATAGCTACAACCGCCAGAAAGTCCATGATCTCTGCCTGGAGATTGGTTCCCAATTCTCCGCCCTTGCGCTCTTCCAGAATATCCAGATCGATATAATGTCGTTTGTATTCCTGGGGAATGGCGTAGCGGCGTTTGTCCGGATCAACCCCGTGTTCCTCCAGATATGGCGCGTGCCGTTTGTAGAATTGATTCAATGGCGCTGGTATGGTATACACCGCTTGTCGATTGATCATCCGATGACCAAAAAAGCCCCATTCCGGAGTAGGAATGAACCAATAAAACGTCAGAAACAACCAGACGACCATCCCCTCAAGTTACTTGAAAAACATGTCATAGCTCCAGAATATCTTGGAAAACGGTTGGTGTTGTACCATCATGAAATCACCCCAGTTGGAGTTGACATGATACCGTTCCACCTGCAGCGTACGTCCCAAATTATCCAGTAAGATGGCCCCGTTACGATCATGTGGCACGATACTATGCAGGGTGGTTACACGTTCGACACTATCCCTGGTAGTGACATAAATGACACAAAAGGGTAAGGTTTGGGAAATAGAATCCCGCTCGGGATTTTGATTGTCAAATCCTTCGATCCGAAGATCCTTCAACCGATCCAGCAAACTGGCGGGCCGGTCCGGATCGAGTTCCCTCTTAATCCTCGGTGTCAGATCATAAAATGGACGGACGGTAAGTTTTTGGTCCCCTTGTCGCTCAATCATGAAGGACTTTTCCCTGAACCTGGGGTATTCGATCCCGAAGGAAATGATATCCTCCGCATTCATTGGAAAAAGACTGTGATCTCGCCAATCTTCTTCATCCATGAAGAAACGGGCAGAGACAGACCCGTGAAAATATTTCATGGTGATGACAAAAGGCTGATCAGACCCTTCCATCATGCAATACGTGCCCGTACCTTCCGGTGCCACACCGCCGATATAATATGTTTTCAAGGGATTTCCCTGGAGGTCGCTGACCATTACCCGCCGGCCATGTGCGCCCAGACTTTTGATGATATTGGGCATCATGCTGGCTGGAGGGATATATTTCACTTCCAGCTGACTGACAGTTTCCAACATTTCTTCCATTACGCGAGGTTCTACCCGGTATCGATCATTGACGTACCATGTACCCGCCTTTCGGTCCAGATGCAAGGTGTTTCCATCGCGATCAACCACTTGAATATACCCGATCATGGTCGTATCGGGTACCGCAAATGAACCTTCATAATCAGAAAGTGTCGTCGGTTTGTTGTACACTTTTGACATCCAGATGGCAGCACCAATCAGACCAGCCAGTACGAGAAAAAGGATGATATTTCGTTTCATAGCAATGTTCAATTATGGGCGTATCGGCGTCTTCTCCAGAAATGGAATCCGACGCCAAAGAGCAGCAGCAGCAGCAGGGGTAACCCAAGGTTCAAAACCTGCCAATAGGTCTTTTCCTGGGTCACTTTCACCTTATCCAGAAGACGCAGGCGCACATCTCTGGATCTGGCTTCGATCAGCCCTCTTTGATCCAGCAGATACTCGATCATGTTCAGTGCAAAATCCTTGTTGGCGTATTGCCGGCGTTCATAAACATTATAACCGAGGGCTTTGGCCTCATTGGTTTCTGGATTATACGGGTTGCGAATGATGTCACCATCCGCGACAACGATCACTCCTGTGGGTTCGCTGACCGACTTGAAGGCCTCCCCCCTCGCTTTGAGGGAGTCCAGAAAAAACTGGGGTACCCTGTTTTCGTAATTGGAAGGAAATTGCCCTTCCAGCAAGATTGCCAGTGGTTGTGGCCCCTTGTTGAATTTGGCCGGATCCGGTTCGTACCGAAGAATGTCAAAACCGATCTGAACGGGTGGGTATTGCAGACGGGAGTATTCAGAAGAGGTCATCAGAATGGTCTTCTGAACAGGAGTCTTGGTCTGAATGGTATCCAAACTGGCGGGAAAGTTAAAATTGACCCGGTTGAGGTTTTTCACCATCGGATGGTCTAGATCTGGCTGGACAGCCGGATGATAAAACCAGGGTAAAAGATCGTATTGGGGATTATTTCCCATCCTGCCTACTTCGATAGGGATACGGCTGCATTCGAGGTCCAATACCAGGTTTTTCTCGACACGAACACCATATTTATACAACAGGTCATCCAGATTCAGATTATATTCCATGGGCATAAATTCCCGGGATGCCCGCATACTATCCAATGAAATATTGAGTGGGTCGATGAGGAATATGGCCTTTCCTCCTTTCATGATATACTGATCGATCTTGAACTTGTCGGGTTCACTGAAAGCGCCTCTCGGCCTGGCCACAATCAAGAGGTCTACCTCCGGATGAATGCGGAATACACTATCCAGAGTGAGGTAGGTAAAGCTGTAATAGGGGCGCAGTTCTCTGCGCAGGTCGGCTGTTTGTTCGGGGATCAGCTCTCCGTGACCGCGAATAAAGACGATGTTCGGCTTTTCGGGATGGATCAGACGAAAGAGTGCACTGGACAGTTTGTATTCAAGGAGGGAAATACTGTTGTTCAGGATGACTTCCGGTGGCAATCCGGGCATTTCAGCTTCCAGCAAATTGACAGGAACACTTCTTCCGCCATACGATATGACGGCATACGGAAAGATCAGTTTCTCTGTTGTTTCTCCATTTTCCTTGATGCGCAGGTTGGTGGGATTCAAGCCCTGCTTGGCAAATTCCTCCCGCAGGGCATTGATCTGCTCTTTTGACCCGGTGTTCGGATCGGTGAATGTGTAATCCAGTAAACCGGATTCTCCTCGAAAATCATCGAGCATCTCCCGAGTCGCCCGTTGCAATCTCTTGAAACCGGCAGGAAAGGCGCCCCCCAGGAGGACGTCGACGTACACGGGGCCATCCACCTCATCCAGCAGGGTGCGTGTCGAAGAGGTAAGCGTATATCGGTTGTCTTCGGTGAGATCGAATGACATTGGAAAATACGCCGCTACCACATTCACGGCAACCAGGATACCGAGATAGAGAAAAAGGGAAATATTGCCCTGCAATTGAGCTTTGATTCTGGACGTTATCATGCTCCTTTTTTCTGTTGAATGGCCCTTGCTGTAATCAGCAGAAAGGCCAGAATAACGGATAGAAAATAAATGATATCCCGGCTGTCAATCACCCCGCGGCTGGCCGAGGCATAATGATATTCGATGCCCCACTGCTGGATCACATCATCAACTTTACCAACGAAGACAGGGATCCGACTGATGTATGAAAAGCCCCAATAAACCATAAAGCACAAGAGGATCCCGAGGAGGAATGCGACAATCTGATTACTTGTCAGGGCCGATGTGCAAATGCCGATGGTGACAAATACCGCAGCCAGAAGGATCAAGCCCAAAAAGGAACCCAGACTTGCTCCGTAATCGAGGTTGCCGACCGGTGACCCCAATTGGATCATAGAGTAGGCATAGATCAATGTCGGCAACAAAGCAATCATGACGAGCACCAACGAGGCCAGGTATTTTCCACCAATGATTTGCGTGGTCGTTACAGGGCGGGTGACGACCAGTTCAAACGTGCCTGTTTGCCATTCTTCTGCAAATGCCCGCATGGTCACTGCCGGGATCAGAAACAGGAAAATGATAGGCGCCAGTTCGAACATTGGGTCCAGGGTGGCATACCCATATTCGAGGACGCTCGTATCCGGAAATACCCAGACCAGCAATCCCAAAAGAAGCAGGAACACTCCGATCGCAATGTATCCGATCAGGGAAGAAAAGAAAGCCTTGATCTCTTTGAAAAAGATGACAGTCATATCAATCTTGTTTTGTCGGGGCATCCCGTTCGGCGAAGATCCGGTTATAGGTTCGAATGCCTTTGATCAAATCACTTTCCCGCATATTCGACCGCTCATCGGAACCCGTCCAGTCGGCATAGTTCGCTGTGGTCAGGAGCTCGTGTTCATTCGTCTTCGGATTCCACATCATCAATTGCTCGGTGGACGTCCTACGTTTTACTGAGGTTTCAATAAAAGGATGTCCATTCACGGGATTGTAAGCTCGTATAGGTATTTGGATGGGGTACTGTCGTTGGATCCGGTAGACACAAATAGCACCACATTCCAACAGGGGTGCATAGTACAGGACAGAAGAATCTGTTCGCACCGGATCGAGCAGATAACAGGATCCTTCCAAACAGATGACCAACGGACGAACCAGCGTTCCTGAATCTCTCAAGTGAAACGTCCCGCGGAGATACTGATCTTCTTCACCGATATACCATTCTCCTTCTGCATCTTCCCAGGAGATCTCGGGTTGTTGGTATGCCAGAGATCGGGGCTGGAGATAAAATCCTTCCGGTGGTATGATTCCGGATCGGGATTGTGCTGGAAGGAGGGCCAAGCCAATCCAGAAGCAAACAAGTAAGAGGAAGTAGTCTTTCACTATTGGTCCTTTGTAAGTTCCTGGAAAACATCTTCTACCCCACGGGGTTCCACATGTAATTCAGTCAGGGTCCAACCCTGGGCGGCAGCGACCTTGAATATTTCTGCATTGACTCCATCATCTCCCTGGATATCCAGGTGAAATAACTTGCCCCCTTCTCTTCGATCGACACGCTGAACCCCTTTGATGGCGGAAAACGCCTTCCCATCCACGGCTTCACGGCTTCTGACTACCACCCTGCTCGATCCAGACAATTGTTGTTGCAATTCAGCGACAGGCCCATCAGCTACCAGGCGTCCCTTATGGATGATCAGCATCCGATCGCATAAGGCAGCTACTTCCTGCATAATATGCGTCGAAAAGAGAATGGTCTTATTTTTTCCCAATTCACGGATCAAATTTCTGATGTCGATCAACTGATTGGGATCCAATCCGGAGGTGGGTTCATCCAGTAATAGTACGGCCGGATCGTGCATCAGCGCTTGCGCAAGCCCTACACGCTGACGGTAGCCTTTGGACAACTGTCCGATCTTTTTGTGACTCTCCTGCCCCAGGCCTACCATATCGATCATTTCTGAAACCCGTTTCCTCGGTTTGTCGATCTGGTAGAAACCGGCCACCCATTCGAGGTATTCCCGAATGTACATATCCGTATACAAGGGATTGTTCTCAGGCAGGTATCCAATCTGACGACGAGCATTCAACCCGTCTTCCACTACGTCATACCCAGCCACTGTCGCCCTTCCACCATCCGGTTGCAAATAGCCTGTCAGCATCTTCATGGTCGTGGACTTTCCAGCACCATTCGGACCGAGAAATCCGAGGATCTGACCATCTTCGGCACGAAAGGAAATGGCATCTACTGCCCGTTGGCTTCCGAATGTTTTTGTCAGTTGTTCGACCAGAACGGCCATAGATCCATGATTTTAAAATAAACCAGGCAATACTCGTTCATGTTCAGAACCATGGGTAGAGCACCTGGTAGATGATGGAGAGATTCCGGCACAAAAGTACATTTCAGAGGATTGCCAACGGGAAGAATTGAAAAGAATGTCGGCGAATCACCACAACCCAAGCAAACTTGAATCTTTTCTGCAGCTCCAGCGTTGAACGGAGAAGCCAGATCCGGGAGTTAAAATGACCAGCGGCCACCGATTTGTCATCGCTGGCCGCTGGTTTATGTTGATTCGGAATAAATCAGTCGTTCAACGCCGGAATACGAAGTACCTGGCCTGGATAGATGAGGTTCGGGTCCTTCAACATCGGCTTATTCGCCTCAAAAATGACCGGATATTTCATTGCATTCCCATAATATTCCTTTGCGATCTTGGACAAGGTGTCCCCTTTTTTTACTTCGTAAAATTGTGCCTCCGGTTCGGGATTGACGACGGAGATGCGGTCGTCGACCGTCGCGATCCCATCCACATTGCCGATGGCCAGAACAACACGTTCACGATCTGCCTGTGAGTCGGTCTGACCGTATACGATTACGGCATCATCGTTGACCTCCATTTCCAGATTCTGAATGGGCAGGTTCAGAGATTCAATGACTCCTCGTAGAGCCATGGATTTCAATTTATTAGCCTGCGTGATCCGATCTGTTGAGCTGGTCTCCTTTGGCGCTGCAGAGGCGGCTTTGGTCTCTTTACCGAATAATTTGGTACCGGCATGCTTCAAAAAAGAGAATAGTCCCATAACACATTGCGATTTGATGAATTGAATCAGTGAGCGAGCTAAGTTATCAAAAAATGGATGAGGTTGGTCCGATTTATGCAACCCATTGCAAGCTGAATCGTAAACCCTTCAGACTGCGAACAATAATGGGTGCACATTGTACACATAAATCCCGTATATTTGCGCAGTTTTTACAGACATATTAGACAAATTACAATCTGACATGCAAGGTAAAGGAATCGTCAAGTTTTTTCTGGTTCTCTTCACAGTTATCGTAGCCATACAGTTTCTGTATATGCTGCCAACAATGAGAGTTGAATCGGACGCCGATGCTTATGCTCAAAGGGTTGCGGATGCAACAGGAGGAGCTGATACAGAAACGGTCCTCAAGGAGGCCCGCACGGCTTATTTAGATTCAATGTCCGGAGAAACGATCGTCTCCATCCCATTGATCAGTGACTTCACTTATGAGGATCTCAAGAGTCGCCAATTGGCACTTGGACTTGATCTGAAAGGTGGCATGAGCGTCATCCTCCAGGTGGACCTGAAGGATTTCATCAAGTCACTGGCCAACAACAGTGAAGATATCGAATTCAATCAAGCCCTTGACAACGCGTCAAAGCGTTTCAATACGGCCCAAACGGATTACGTCACGCTCTTTGGTGAAGAATTCCAGAAGGTAGCCAATGGGAAAAAACTTTCCAATATTTTCATTTTGAACGAGTCCTTTCGTGATGAGATCAACTTTGAAACACCGGATGGTGAGATCATCCGGATGATCCGTGAAAAAGCCAATGAAACGGTCAAACTGACATACAAGCGTCTGAAAGACCGTATCGACAAGACTGGCGTCGTTCAACCCAATGTATCATTGGATGAAAACCGCGACCTGATCATTGTCGAACTGCCAGGATTCGACAACCCCGAACGGGCGCGCAATCTTTTGCAAGCGACGGCCAAGCTGGAGTTCTATGACGTGTATCGTGTCATGGACAGTGGCATCATGCAAGCCTTGATCGAAGCGGATAAAAAACTCCAGAAAGCGGAGACAACGGATACCTCCCTGGTGGCCGACGTCATCGAAATGGATACGACGTATAATTATGTCTATGATTCGACCGGGCAGATCGTTGACTCTACTATGAACATTGTTGAGGCCGGTAAAAATGGTATAGAAGGAGGCGGGCCATTGATGAGCAATATGACCCTGAACCTATCCTCCGGAGAGGGTCTCAGCTTCTCACCTGCTGTCATGGGAACAGCTGCACGCAACAAGAAAAAACTGATTGATCAATACCTGAGTCGCTCGGATATCAAAGCACTCTTCCCGCGTGATCTGGAATTCCGCTGGGCATATAAGGCCTCCCGGGATTACACCACTGGTGCTGAAACTGACCAATATAATCTATATGCCATTCGCAAAAAGCGTGGCTCGAATGAAGCACCTCTGGAAGGCGATCGCATTACCAATGCTTCTGCCAATCCAGATGCCACTTCCGGCAATGTCGTGGTCAGCCTGGCCATGGATACACGTGGTGCCCGCATCTGGGCAGATATGACCACCAAAGCAGCTCAGGATAACAATCGTGAGATTGCCATCCTACTGGATGATGAAGTCGTTTCAGCACCTAGTGTTCGTCAGCCGATCACAGGTGGCGACAGTCAAATCTCTGGCGACTTTACCATGGCCGAAGCCACTGACCTTGCGAACATCCTCCAGGTGGGTAAACTTCCCGCACGAACACAGATCATCCAGGAGTCTCTGGTAGGCCCCTCTTTGGGTCAGGACAATATCAATCGAAGTTTGACCTCTGTTGGTTTGGCTTTCGCCCTGCTCCTCATCTTCATGGTTCTTTATTATGTAGGAGGTGGATTTATTTCGATCATTGCCCTTTTTGCCAACCTGTTTTTTGTGATCGGAGCACTGGCTTCCTATGGTACGGTACTGACGTTGCCAGGAATTGCTGGTTTGGTATTAACCATGGGTATGGCTGTTGACGCCAACGTGATTATCTATGAACGGATTCGAGAAGAACTCCGGCATGGCAAGACTCTGGGCATGGCCATCAAAGACGGTTTTCAACAATCGTACAGTGCCATCATTGACGCCAACGTCACCACCATTCTGACCGCCCTGGTCCTCTCCTATTTTGGATTGGGACCGATCAAAGGATTTGCAGTGGTCTTGATCGTCGGTATCCTATTCACGCTCTTTACAGCTGTCTTACTGACACGATTGATGGTCGAATATTGGGTCGGGAAAGACAGAAACCTGTCTTTTGCATCCAGTTGGTCCAAGAATATCATGACCAACGTCAACATCAATTGGATCGGACTGCGGAAATATG
Source organism: Saprospiraceae bacterium (assembly GCA_021738725.1). Lineage (GTDB taxonomy): Bacteria > Bacteroidota > Bacteroidia > Chitinophagales > Saprospiraceae > JAGNXB01. Next base: position 59,590 of record JAIPBE010000005.1, read on the forward strand.
GTTACATGATATCCAGTGCACTGATCCTGGCGGGAACGGTATCGTTCTTCACCCGAGGATTTGAGTTGGGTGTAGACCTGAAGGGGGGATACTCTTACAACATCCAGTTTGCTGAAGGCGTAGATGTCACCACAGATGCATTGCGAAAAGAATTCAGCAATCAGTTTGGCGGCAGCCCGGTGGTGAAAGCTGTCGATACACGAAACACCTTTAATGTCACGACCAGTTATCTGGTAGATGATAATGCTGAAGATGCAGCATCTCGTGTCATGGACAAGCTTTATGATGGTGTGAATGTCATCAGTGGAGGCAGCCTCGACAAAGAAGCATTCAAATCGACATCTGGTAATGGGACGCATATTACTTCATCCAGTAAGGTGGGACCTACCATTGCCGAGGACATCAAAGACAGTTCCCTGTATTCTGCCTTGTTCGCCTTGTTGCTGATCTTCCTCTATCTGTTCATCCGATTCAACAAATGGCAGTTCAGTTTGGGTGCGGTGATGGCTCTGTTACATGACGTACTGGCCACCTTGAGTATATTCACACTCTTCCACGGCATTCTGCCCTTCTCGATGGAGGTGGACCAGGCATTTGTGGCAGCCATCCTGACTGTGATCGGTTATTCGGTCAACGACACTGTTATCGTGTTTGACCGGATCCGGGAATTCCTGGGAACCTATACAGGTAAATCCAAGGAAGAGGTGTTCAATCTGGCCATCAACAACACCTTGAGCAGGACCGTTATTACCTCTGGCACCACCCTCCTGGTGGTAATGGCCCTGTTCCTGTTCGGAGGTGCATCTATCAAAGGCTTTGCCTTTGCGCTGATCTTCGGAATACTCTTTGGTACGTATTCTTCAGTCTTTATTGCTTCTGCGCTCGTCGTCGATCTGACCAAGGAACGTGAATTCAAAGGAAAGGAGAAGAAGAAAAAGGGATTCAGTCGCGCAGCTGATGCCGTGAAATAGATACACCAAACCGGCTGGCACGGCTTTTGCTTTTTGCTACATGGTTTTGGTTAAAGATTTGATTGAAAGGAGTCGTTACAACAACGGCTCCTTTTTTTATGTTTTAGCCATGTCTGTACATTCGACCCTCTGTACATAGTGGAGAAATCGCCTATCTTTCCCATCATGGTGACCATTAGATCTCTATCCAGGATCATGCTGATCCTTTTTTGCCTGGCCGGAATGGATTCCTGTTCCTATACCATCAAAGTTCGTGACGGTGATACAGCGTACGAACGAAAGCAATATGCCAAGGCAATCCCCTACTTTACTAAAGACTATTCCCGGGAAAAATCAAGGGTGCAACGCGGTCGGATCGCATTGAAACTGGGTACAACCTACCAACGTCTCAATGACCCGGCATCAGCATTGCAATGGTACCGTATTGCCTGGGACAATCAGGCCGGGATCGAGGCATTGAAGGGATATGCATACACCTTGAAAATGTTGGAGCGCTATCCGGAAGCCAGTGAAGCTTTTGTCCAACTGGGTGAAGAAATAGGTAGCACCTATGAATATCGACGGGAAATCGAAGCCTGCCGCCTCGCCGGTATATGGCTCGCCGATACAGCCAATCGACCCTATACGGTTATGGGTTCCAACCTGAACAGCCGATATGGCGATTATGCCCTGGTACCGACGCGTAATCATGCTTTGTTCTTTACCTCAGAACGCCCTTCTCCTCAGTCGGAGGATGTATATGTCTGGACGGGAAAACCTTATGCGGATATTCTGATCGCAGATGAAGGCAGGAATGCATTCCCCGACAACTTTCTAGAAAAGATCAACACCAAAGCACATGAATCGAATCTTGTCATGACCCAGGACCTCAACACCCTGTTTTTTACCCGATGTGGTGGTTTTGACAAATCAGAAGATCAGTATTGCCGGATCATGACCAGCAATCGGACCGACGATGGGTGGACGGATCCGATCCCATTGCCGTTTTGTTCCGGTAATGTCAATTTTGGACATGCCATTCCATTCAACAATGGCCAATCCCTTCTATTCGCCAGTGATGATCCCTTTAGTTTCGGAGGATTCGATCTCTATCAAAGTACACGTACCTCTGACGGTTGGAGTGAACCGGCTATTCTCCCTCCCAACATCAATACCCAGGGAGATGAAATGTATCCGTATCTGGATGCCGATACCCTCTATTTCGCCTCCGACTATCACCCCGGGATGGGTGGTCTGGATATTTTCAGCACCACGCGGCTCGGACCACGATCCTGGTCTTCACCTGTGAATATGAAAGCACCGATAAACTCAGGAGCAGACGATTTCGGATTGGTATGGGTGGGACATTCAGAAACCGAACAGGCGCTTCGTACTGGTTACTTATCCAGCAGCCGGCCTGGTGGCCAGGGAGGCGATGACATTTACCTGGTCAAAGAGAGAGTGGTAGAAAAGCCGGCACCACCAACTGTAGAAGAGGTGAAAGACTATACCTGGCAACTGGATCTGCATTCCCTCGCTAAAATATACACCATCCCGGAGGACCCGAACAGTCCTGTACTTGGACGGCGATATCTGGATGGTGCTCAGGTTTCGATCAGTGGTGGAATGGATACCACATTCACAAGTCCCAAAGACGGCCCGGCGATCCTGACGGTCAGCCCTGGAAAGCAGTATACCATCCGTGTTTCGGCGACTGGATACCTTAAATCGGAGAAGATCTTTTCTACTGAAGATCTTATGCCGGACCCCAATAACCCGCATCAGGTGATTGCCCTGGAGGTCGTGCTCGATCAAAAATTTGTTGATCGGGAGATCGTCCTGGAGAACATTTATTACGATTTTGACCGCTGGGATATTCGATCAGATGCGCAACCGGCTTTACTGCGGCTGGCATCTGTGCTCCAGACAAATCCGGATATCCTCATCGAATTAGCTTCGCATACTGATTGTCGAGGTGGCACCCTCTACAACCAGGAACTCTCCCAAAGGAGGGCACAATCTGCTGTTGACTTTCTGATCAGCAGAGGGATCGATCCCAACAGATTACGTGCGCGGGGTTATGGCGAAAGCAAGCCTTCTGCCGACTGTGCATGTTCTCGATGTACAGAAGACGAGCATCAGGAAAATCGTCGAACGACATTCCGGATCCTCCAGGATTAACATCCTGGATACATCAGTGGATCACCAACCGGCCAGTAGCCATTCGCCCTCCCTCATCCCGGCCGATGAGGAGATACAATCCCGGTGTCATCTGCCCTACCTCCAGACGAATGGGCACCAGGATGTCATTCCATTCAGTCATCGCCTGCCCCAAGGCATCCAGCAACTGCAGGTGCCAGCGTGCTGGTGAATGTGGCCCATCTGGCAGGTCCAGAACAATATAGGCTCTTGCTGGATTGGGTATGATCGAGAATACAGATCTCCGGGTGACGTCTGCGGCATCTATCGACGTCATCACTTCGACCTTGACGCACCCTGTATCCACACAATTGTATTGATCTGTCACCTGAACGCAATATGTATTGGGTGCCAGGCTATAAGCAGTATCTGTCACCTGGCTCATCGCATTGACATCCCATTGGATCGAATAAGGAGGCGTTCCACCCTGGGGTACCACGACAGCCTGGCCATTCGATTTGCCGGGATCAGCCGGTATACTGAAGAGATCGCCGATCCATAGGACAGGATGCCCGACATCAATGCCAGATTCAATCAGGGAGCAACCTTCCTTATCCGTGATCGTAACACTGTAGGTGCCAGTGGGCACATTAACCAGATCCAGCGTCGTATCGCCGGTACTCCACAAATATGAATAGGGCGGAGTCCCCCCTCCGGTATTTGTATATATCTTGGAAAAAGGATCGCATTCATCCACGGAAGTCGGGATCATCACAAGGGTACTTCCCCCAGGTACGACCAGACAGGTATCCCGAATACATTTATATTGATCCTGAATCGTGACACAATAGGTACCGGGTGCCAATCCATTCCGAAATTTCTCTGTCGATCCATCACTCCACAGATATTGATAATCCTGCACCCCTCCTTTCATTTTGATATCAATCGAACCTGTCTCTGCACTCGAACAATCATCCGGCTGGATCGAAACATTCTGGTATGTGAACAGAGAAGGCGGCCCCAGGATGGTGATCTGCTGGGACAGAGTCTTGGAACAACCATGTTTATCAACAACGATGGCCGTGTAGTTTCCGGGCTTTAGATTCTTAGGGCTTTGCACCGAGGAATAAGACACTGAATCTCGGAACCAGAATGTCTTGTACGGAGTCACCCCGCCATTTACATACAGGGTGATCGCCCCATCCTTGGCACCAAAACAGGTTTCATTCTTGATCAATGAAGGGGGGATGGTCAGATCCAGAGGATCGGGTTCTTCGATGGAGACAGGTCCATAGACCAGTACGCACCCTCTGTTGTCCGTTAAAGTAACAGAATAGTTGCCCGCTCCCAAACCATGAACGCCATCAATGGGAACATTGAGGTCCTTTTCCTGCCCGCTGCTCCAATTGTATTGATAAGGAGATTCACCTCCGAAAACCTGAACCGTGATGGATCCATTCTGATCGCCAAAGCAGACCGGATCATCTTTCTGTATCAATTGCACCTGGTAGTTCTGGCCGTTATTGCTGACAGCGATCCCGGACAGGCTTGCCTGACATTGGTTAGCATCTGTGACTGTTACGGAATAGAAACCCGGAGGAACGTTTTGCGGGTCCTGGATCATCAGCCCGTTCTGCCATTTGTACATAAATGGTCCATGCCCCGTCACCGCGATGTCAATATCCCCTGATGAAGTCAGGCCACACTCCGCGTACTGGATCCCGAGAAGGCTCACCTCTAATGGGCTTTTTTGTTGTAGAACCAAACCGGACAATGAATTGGTACAACCCAACAGATCCGAAACTGTCACTGCATAATTCCCCGAAGGGAGATTGACCAGTGGATTGGTTTGACCTCCGGAAGTCCAATTGTATGCATAATTGCCGCTTCCTCCAGTCACCGCTATAGAGACACTTCCATCCAATAGAAAATCACAAGTCGGATCATGAAGGTCAACCACCTCCATCAGCAAGGGATCAGACACTGGGAGTATGGTATCCCCCAGGACGATCGAACAGCCATGTTGATCGGTCACAGTGACCTGATAGGTTCCGGCCTTCAATCCAGTGACCGTCGATTGCCCTGTGCCAAAAGACCACTGGTAAGCATAAGGTTGCACACCTCCGACGACCTGCACGCCCAGTTGTCCATCTGCTGATCCTTTGCAGGTTTCAGGCACGGCGAGTGTCCAGCTCCCTGACAGGGCTGCCTCTTCAGAAATCGACAGGTTGCCAATGGAAAAAGTACAGTTCTTTTGATCGGTGATGGAGACTGCATATGTGCCTGGAGAAAGTTGGGATCTATCCTTACTGGTTGCATTGTCAGACCATAAAAAATGGTAGGGCGTTGTTCCACCCGTCACAAGCAATTGAATGCTTCCATTCTGCTGTCCCTGGCATCCGACATTCTGTATATTGTACGTGGCAAGAAGTGGAAGCGGTTGTGTGACCACAAATGAATCCGATCGAATGGAGCAGCCACTCTGATCCGTGATGGTCACCCTGTAAACACCTGCCCCCACTCCATTGAGATGTTGGTTTTGTGAGCCTGTATTCCACAGATAGGTGTATGGCATCACACCTCCATTGACGGCCAGATCCACAGAACCGGACTGCTCACCAAAACAGTGGGCCGGTTGTACCTGTCCACCTACGACCAATGGGTTTGCTGCATTCACGATCAGGCTCTGAAGGACGATACTGCATCCACCTCCAGTGATTGTCACCTGGTAGTTCCCGGGCGACAGCGAAAAGACATCCTTCGTGGTAGGCCCATGACTCCAGGCATAAGAAGACACAAGACCGCTGACATTCAACAGAATGGACCCATCTTGTTGATCCTTGCATGATTCACTCTGGATGGAAATAGAATTTACTGTTGGACCAGGTCCATTAACCACGATGGGTGCCGGGGACGCCGTGCAGCCGGTGCCCGGATGGGTCAGCGTCAACGAGTAACTGCCCTGTTTCAAACCCGGGATGGTAAAACTTCCGGATTGATTCAAAGCCGAGCCTGAAACCGGACCCGACCATGCATAATGGTATGAGCCGGCTGCCTGGGGACTAACCGTAATACTTCCATTTGATCCCCCACAAGAGGTCACATCCGTGCTTCCGATGCTCAGAGAAGGTATACCTGCCAGGGTGATCACGGATATCCCATCCGAACTCTGGCATCCTCTGGCATCCGATACACTCACCTGATAGGATTGAGAACCTGGTATATTTCCAGCGATCACAGGAGAATAGAACTGGTTAAAACCTGTGGACCAGATAAAATTGAAGGGTCCCAACCCGCCGCCGGATATTTGTGCCTGCAACAAACCGGACTCCCCGGCACAGAGCGAAAGTGGATCTGGATTGACGATATTGACATTCGGTTTTGACCAAACCTGAATCGGGATTGCCAATTCGTCTCGACAACCGAAATCAGTTTGTGCCAGGATAAAATAGGTGGTCGATACCAGCGGCGAAATCCTGGTATTAAACAGTTGATTGTTTGGCCCGGCAGGTGACCCGGTGTGATATGTCCAGGAGGCAGCGCTCAGGCTGAGATCTGAAACAGGCAAGTCCTTCAGGTCCAGAGTATCTCCTGCACAAAGTCCACCCATCGGACCGGCAATGAGGTTGGGTTGATCCGTAACAGAAACCTGAACTGCTTTCCGATTACTGGCACAGGGAAACAGGAGGCTGCTATCCGCCAAATAGTAGGTTGTGGTCTGAGATAGTGGGGGTGTAACGAAGCTAGAACCCACATGGATCGCATTGCCCCCAACAGGCAAGTCATACCAATAGATCTGTCCAAAGGGTGGTGATTTGACCTCCAATGTTGCACTCAATCCGCGGCACAGAAGCACATTGTCAATAGAGGGCAACGGTGCCTGTGAATCATCATTCATCCCATTGCAATTTTCATCAATCTGATTGCAGGTGATCTCCATGCCATTCGGATGAATGGATAGATTCATATCATTGCAATCCAGCGCGTTTTGGGAATATCCAGCAGGTATAACAGAGGAGCATGTGAAAAATGGTGTGCCGGGGTCGCCAAATCCATCCCCGTCAGCATCCCGATAGTAGACCACATCGGGCTGCCCGAGAGGGATCAACCCATAAAATGTCAGATCATCAAGGGCCATTTGGCTTGTCCTGGAAGGGCCGCTCACCCCTCTCAACCGCAATTGAATAGTATCGCCACTGAACGCACTCAGATCGAGGTAGATCTTGTGCCACTGACTGCCCTGGTTTCCCGATGTTTCCCAAATTGGCACCCAGGTAACCCCTCCGTCTCGTGTCGCTTCTGCATGGAGGCTCCCCATGGTCTGCCCCCACATATGATAATAGAAGGACATATGGCAGGATTCGCCTGGCGGGTCATTGACGATCAGGCATCCTGATTGCAGGATGGCTTGTGCTCCTTTCTGGCAGTCTGTGTTGAGCGTTTCCAGATAGAGATAGTTGCCAGACCCGCTCACATCTGCAAAGGGTCCGGTTTGCAACTCAACAGTGGCCGGACCTTGACGCACCAACCAATCAAAGTCATCTCCAGACTGGCGGTTATCCCAAAAACTGTTGAGTGGATAGTCAATGCCACATATACAGTTCCCACCGCAGGGTTGCATCGCATCAAAAGTCTCCTTCAGGGTGATGGGTTGGCTGATGTCACAATCCGTCGTAAACGACAACGGGCAACTGTTCGCCGAACTGGCGCCACCCGGACAAACAGACCGGATATAGACATCGTAAGCAGTGGAGGCCGCCAGTCCGGTAAGAAAAAGATTTCCAGCCCCCTGACATGTTTGTGTCACAATAGTGCCTTGCCCAGCAGATAGTCCGCTTCCTGGCTGAAAGCCGGGGGGGCAATATTCCACAACGACTTGATTACAGTCACCAGAGAAAGACCAATATAAGTCGGCTGTGGTAGGCGTCAACTGGCCCAGGAGCAAATCGAAGGGCGGCGGACAGTTAAGATTGGCAAATTGGATCCTCAAATAACGGAGTGACCCGGTATCTGCTTTCGCATCATCACAGATTCGGAGTTGCCAGATCCCTGCAGGGTCCGATCCATCATTAAAGCCATTCAGATGTTCATCAGGTTTGAACGTCCCAATAAAGTTGGATGCGTGTTCGATTGGATTCAGTGCCTGGCAATCAGTAGATGAAAACCGGCAGAGCTGGGTGCAGGTCGGATCCGCAGGATTGCCCAGATGATCTCTGGACTGTCCATGTTCCTCAAACAGTTTGACTTGTTGCCCGGATGGGGAGACCAGGGCAATATGCAGATCTGCCAGAAACGTATGCCGGATGATCAGATCAACAGAAGACACGGCGATATCCTCGCCCAACATGGTGCCGGCCTGGTTGTCCACTTCGATGGAAAAAACATTCTCAACCGGACAGTTGTCGTCATTGATGGTGAAATACATCCCACATTCGCTGGGGTTGGGGCTGGCTGTGGTAAATGTAAATGGGAAAAAGGTCCATCCGCTTTTTTCTGCCCCGGCGTTGCAGATCGCCCGAATGCGGACCCGATAGGTGGTTGCTGGGTTCAAATTGGCCAACAGAAACGGATTGCTCTGTGCAACATGGGTCGGCGTTCCAAAAAATGGTTGATTACCGGATCTGACCTCCAGCTCCCAGGTATTGGTCCCATTTTGATCAAGCCAGGACAGGGTCACTTCATTCGTCTGAATATTGGATACTGCTATATTTCCCGGGCTATAACAAACCACGCCCCTCCCCTCCTCCGGCTGGGCCTGGACAGGATGAATCACGAAAATTGCCCATCCCACGAGGAGAAGCACCGATAAAGGAAGCTTGGCAGCGCCGAAACGGCGAAGAGGGGTAATTGGCATGGATGTCGGAAGGAAACATTAAAAATACGACCTTCCAGGGTAAACTGAAAGTCAACCGGCCACGATGTTGATCATTCTCCCTGGAACAACAATCATCTTTCGAATGGTCAGGCCATCGATCCACTTTCCAATCTCCGGCATGGCTAACGCAAGCTCTTCCAATCTCCTTTGATCTGTGTCGGTGGGGACTGTCATTTCCGCCCTGCGTTTACCATTCACACTCACGGGATAGGTGACTTCATCCGCGACCAAATAGGCTTCGATCACTTCAGGGTAGTCTGCATGATGAACAGAACTCTCCTTTCCTAACAAATGCCACAGCTCCTCAGAAATATGGGGTGCAAATGGTGCCAGTAATCGCACCAGCGGCTCCAGAATTTCCTGATGATGACAATCCAGACGCTTCAATTCATTGACGCAGATCATGAAATGGCTTACACAGGTGTTGATGGAAAAACGATTAATATCGTCTCGGACTCGCTGAATGGTTTGATGCAGAATGCGTAGACTATCCCTGTCAGGCTCTCCAGTCTGTTGAACCAACCATTGGTCCTGGTGCGAAAACAGGGTCCAAAAGCGCTTTAGAAACTTGGAGACGCCATCAATCCCTTTGGTGTCCCAGGGCTTGCTTTGCTCAATGGGCCCCAGAAACATTTCATACATCCGGAAGCAATCCGCACCATAGACTTTCACCACATCATCCGGGTTGATGACGTTGTATTTAGACTTACTCATTTTTCCCACCTCAGAGTGGGTGTACAAATGGGGGCTGTTTTCGGCGCCTTTGGGAGTGAACACACCATTCTCATAAGTCCCTTTAGCGCATTCGAAAATGGCATCTCGATATTCCGGCCGCCAATCGATAAAGTGTTTGATGCTCTCCAGATCCAGATAGGAACTGTCCGTACCATATTCCTTGATATAGTCGATCAAGACCGGGATCTGAATGTACTTCTGGACATCATCGGCCTCGGCCAGGCCGGCACAACGAAATAGATGTTTCCCGTTGACTTTTTCCTTCAACAGATAGATCGACTCAATGACCCCCTGGATCATGCCCTGGTTGATCAACTTCCGGAATGGCTCATTTGTCGGCAAATATCCAAGGTCGAACAAGAATTTATGCCAGAATCTGGAGTACATCAAATGCCCAACAGCATGCTCTGTACCGCCGATATACAGGTCTACATCCTGCCAGTACTCCAGCGCTTCCCGAGAGACAAATGCTTCAGGATTATCTGCGTCCATGTACCGCAGGAAATACCAGCTGGAACCGGCATAACCTGGCATGGTATCCGTTTCACGCCTGGCACCATCCGCCAGCTCGACCCAATCCCGGGCTCGAGCCAGAGGTGAATGCCCATCTGCCGTCGGTTTGAAATTATCCAGTGGCGGCAGGGTCACAGGTAACTCCTCCTCCTGAACAGGATGAGGGATCCCGTCTTTGTCAAAAATGATGGGAAACGGTTCACCCCAATATCGCTGGCGGGAAAACAGAGCATCTCGCAGCCTGTAATTGATCTTGCGCTCTCCAATGGCCTTCTCTTGCAGCTTGTCGATCACCAATTGAATCGCGTCGGACACCAGGAGGCCATTTAAAAAGTCGGAATGGATCATCCGGCCGACCTTGTCTTCACGTTTGGCATCAGGCCATTCAGCCCGATCAATTATGTCAATGACAGGCAATCCCGCCATCTCAGCAAAGGCCAGATCCCGGTCATCATCTGCTGGCACTGCCATGATCGCCCCGGAACCATAATCCTTCAGAACATATTCTGCTGTCCAAATGGGAATCTGTTCTCCAGAGAAGGGATGCATCACATAAGAACCGGTAAAAACCCCGGTCATCTGCTTGACCTCAGACATTCGGTCACGTTCACTTCTGGAGTTGACATACTGCAGATATGCTTCCACCTTCTCTTTCTGGTCCGGCGTGGTCAACTCGGGCAACAGGTCATGCTCCGGTGCAACGACCATAAATGTGACACCAAATATGGTATCCGGACGCGTGGTAAAGACCTCCAGGGAATGATTCGAATCGGATATGGAAAAGAAGATCCGGGCTCCTTCAGAACGACCGATCCAATTGCGTTGCATGGCTTTCAGGGCATCGGACCAATTCAGTTCCTCCATGTCATGGAGCAACCGCTCTGCGTAAGCGGTGATCCGTAATGACCACTGTAACATCGGTCGACGTTCCACCGGGAATCCGCCTCGTTCGGACAGCCCGTCTTTGACTTCATCATTGGCCAGAACTGTCCCGAGAGCCTCACACCAGTTCACAAAACTGACTCGTCGATAGGCCAGGCGGTAATTCATCAACACCTCTTCCTGACGGATGTTTGACATCGTCCTCCACTCTTCTGCTGTGAATTGCATCTCCTCACCGAAGCTTGCCGTCAGGTTGTTCGTCCCGTTTTGTTGAAAATGCCCCGCGAGTTCCTGAATGGGCCTCGCTTTCTGAAGTTTCTGGTCATACCAATGCAAAAAAAGCTGGATGAAGATCCATTGAGTCCACTTGTAGTAATCCGGCTCTGAAGTATTTACCTCCCGTGACCAGTCGTAGTTAAATCCAAGATTTCGCAATTGCTCCCGATACCGGGCGATATTGTCTCTGGTCGAGTCGGATGGGTGTACTCCCGTTTGGATGGCATACTGTTCTGCTGGTAACCCAAAAGCATCAAACCCCATAGGATGGAGGACATTATAGCCCTCCATTCGCTTGAATCGGGCAAAGATATCAGAAGCGATATAGCCTAATGGATGACCGACATGGAGACCGGCCCCCGACGGATACGGAAACATATCCAACACATAATATTTGGGACGACCTGGTACCAGATCTACCTTGTAGGTGCCTTGTTCGGCCCACCAAGATTGCCACTTGGCCTCCAATTCCTGTATCCGATATTCCATGACGAAGTCGATTCATTCGATTGAGGGGGCAAAGATACGAAAGTGCCTCCCCATGCACACTCCGGAAACGGTTTCCGTATCCAGTTATAGTGAAGCACGAATACAGGCGGAAATCCCTGACAAAGCATCGACCAGCAAGTTTCCCCTGTAATGCATGAGAACACCCGGTCCCGGAGCTGCTTCCAGGATCAGATCTGTGATCGGCAGGTCGGATGTAAACTCAAGTGTATAGATCCGCCAGGTCTGATGATCGATCAAAGGGGACCTGGCAAGGGCAATCCCTTTCCTATTGACGTCAGACAATCCTTTGACCTGTAAAGAGAGGGGCAGTCCAAACCCTGCATAATCTGCATCCCGTGCTAAAGCGATGGTGAAATAGTAGCACTTGCCAGCTTCCAGTGGAGTTTGTAAGTGTTGTAGAACGGCCTCTCGTGTACCGTCCTCCCGATTGATCAAGCCGAGGTATGTATTCCCCTGAATGGGACGCAGGTCTACAGACCATTGACCAGGTTGAATATCCGGCGTGGATCCATTTCCCCAGGGTCTCCAGTCCGGCATAGAGAAAGTGGTGCTAAAACTGGCCTCAAAGCCGCTGTTGCTGATCAGTCCCTTCCTCTGGCCAAACAGGGCCACCAGGCTGACACACCAGATGGCCAGGATAAGACAGACAATACACGACACGTGCTTCATAATTGTGAAGATACATTGTTGCCGTACAAGAGAGGGCGGGGCGCTCCAGGAGGAGCAGAAGATGTGTACTTTTGGGTATGAAATCGAGACGAGGCAACCGGTCCCGGCAAATCTATCTGATGATCACCCTTCTGGTCACCCTGTTCTTTGCTGGCACAGCAGCCTATTGTCTGATTTGGGCCAAACAGGCCGGCGATTCAGCAAGAGAATCCATTTTATATCTGGTAGAATGCAAAACGGATGTTTCCCCTTCGACCATCCTGGCCTACAAAGATCAATTAACGGCATCGGGCTGGATACGTTCTGTCCATTATATCTCCCCGGATCGGGCTGCTTTGCTCCTGGCAGAGGACGATCTCAATCTGGAACTTGGCGACCCGGATCAAGCTCTTCCTTCTTTGCCTGCCATGTTATCTGTCTACTTCCGGAAGGAAGCCTTTGATACTCCCGGGATCCTCGATAGCCTCTCGGCGAACATCCGGCAAAATGAGATCGTGGCCGGGATGTATGCACAGCCGGATCTGGCGGATATGTTGCAATCCAACTTAAAACAGATTGGGCAGGTACTGCTCGGGATGGCCATCGCTGTTTTGTTCCTCTGTGGTTTTCTGATGAACAGCTTGTTTAAATTGTCACTGTATGCTGATCGCCGCGAGATCAAGACCATGCAATTGGTGGGGGCCAGTCCGTTCACAGTGCATCGTCCCTATATGGTCAGACATCTCGGACTAGCGGTAATTGCCGGAATTGTGGTCACGGGTATGCTGATCACCCTGCACAGCTACATTACAGACCTGGCGCCCTGGGAAATGCCCATCGAAACAATTCATATGTTCCTCATCCTGGGCGCAGGTCTACTGGGTCTAGCCATCATCTTGACCTTTATCGTTACCTACAGGGTAGTGAATAAGTATATCTTCGCAGATATTGAAACGCTGTTTTGAGCATGAGCGCGAATACTCCACCTAAAAAGAAAGTTGTCGTCACCGGCAAAAAATCCCCTCCAACAGCGGCCAGCCGTGCCCGTCGATCCGAATCGTCCGGTACAGATGAGCCTTTGCTGTATGGCCGTACGCATTACATGATCATGGGTGCGGGCATCCTGCTGATTGCCCTTGGGTTTATGTTGATGGCGGGCGGCAATATGCCCGATCCAGAGGTTTGGGATGAATCCATCATCTATTCTGGTCGACGGATCATCCTGGCTCCAATTGTCATCCTTGCGGGTCTTGGCCTGGAGATCTATGCGATCTTCAAGCGATCATGAACCAAGACCTACCCGATTCCCTCTCTTCTGATCATCTGGATCCGAAACGTATCGTTTCGCGTTCTTCAATGGAACATATGCATCCGGAAATGGCTCGGGAAGGCCTCCTTTTTCTGGTTGACAAACCTTCAGGTTGGACCTCGTTTGATGTGGTCAACAAATGCCGTTGGCTTCTGCGCAAACGACTGGGATTAAAAAAGTTCAAGGTGGGCCATGCCGGCACTCTGGATCCAATGGCCACGGGCCTCCTCCTGATTTGTGCCGGACCCTACACCAAGCGCTTGCAGGACTTGCAGGGAATGGACAAGGTCTATTCGGGCGCCGTCACTCTGGGAGCTGTCACAGCCAGTTATGATGCGGATAGCCGGGAAGAAGATCCCCGGCCATGGGACCATATTGAAGATCAGGAGATTCAAAGAGCCATCCAGACACTGACAGGTGAGATCCTCCAGCAACCTCCTGCATATTCAGCTTTGAAAGTCGATGGTCAAAGGGCCTACGCCCTGGCTCGCAAAGGCCAGGAGGTCATATTGGCTGCCCGACCAGTGACCGTCCATTCCTTTGACCTGATCAGTCGAGAAGGCGCTATGATCACTTTTCGTGTCCACTGTTCAAAAGGTACATATATCCGTAGCCTGGCCCATGATCTAGGACAAATACTCGGATGTGGCGCCTATCTTTCTGCTCTGCAACGGGACGCAATCGGACCGTACACCTTACCTTCTGCTTTACATATTTCGGATATGGCGCGGTGGACAGGTGATCCCAATGAATCCCACCCTCCCGAATAACGAGCAAATGCTCAGCTTTTGAACATGTCTGCAGGTATTTACGGAGTTTATCCCTGCGAAGCAATCGATCCATAGATCATCGGCAAGACTTATTTTTAGCGAATCAAGGTTGACAATACAGATTGGGAAAACTTCTTGGAACGAGTCAATTCGGTGTTATCGGCGCCGGCAGCTTTGGGACGGTCATCGCCAACCTTCTTGCTCTCAATGGGCAGGTGATCCTGTTCAGTCGAAACAGCCAAACCGTCCAGGAAATCAATGAGAAACACATCCATGGTGGATTTACCTTCCATCCGAATATCAAAGCGACCAGTGATCCGGCATTCCTGTGTGCTTCCTGCTATCTGATCTTTCCGATCGTCCCTTCCAATAGTTTCAGGGCCATGATGAGGACCTTCTCTCCGCATTTGCGTCCATACCATATCATGATCCACGGGACAAAAGGATTTGATACGCATGGAATCCCGGAAACACAACTCGGCGAAACCTCTTTAGATCGTTCCAATGTGAGCACCATGAGTGAGGTGATCCTCCAGGAGAGTTCGGTATTGCGCGTCGGTTGTCTGTCCGGGCCAAATCTCTCCTCGGAGATTATGGAAGGCCAACCGACAGCGACCGTGATCGCCAGTCAATTTTCGGAAGTGATCAAAATCGGACAGGAGGTACTGAACAGTGCCAAATTTCATGTATTCGGGTCTGAAGATCGCCTGGGTGCAGAACTATCTGGTGCGCTCAAGAACACAATTGCCATCGGGTCTGGAATTCTTGGAGGCCTGGGAATGGGCAAAAACATCCAGGCCATGCTCATCACCAGAGGATTGCATGAGATGGTACATATCGGTAAAGCTTTGGGTTCCGACAGCCGGGCATTCATTGGCACAGCCGGCATCGGCGATCTGATCGCCACTGCGATGAGCAAGAAAAGTCGCAATTACTCCTTTGGTATGCGGTTAGCTGCCGGGGAGACCTATACCCAGATCATGCAAACAATGCCAGAATTGGCAGAAGGCACACGAACCCTGAAGATCGTCAAGCAACTCGCCAAGACGTACAAACTGCACATTCCGATATCAGACATTCTGTACAGGGTGGTCTTTGATGACTTTTCCATTCACAAGGCGATCGACTATCTCATTCGATATCCCTATGATATCGATGTAGATTTCCTCTAATCACTGCTTCTTGCCCTCGGCCTCGGGTTTGAGCTTATCCGCAAATTTTTCGCGAAACTTGGCCATCTTGGGTGTGATCACCGCGCGACAATAGGGTTGATTTGCATTGAGGGAGTAGTAATCCTGATGGTAGCTCTCTGCTACATAAAAATTCTTGACTGGTGCCACCTCCGTGACAATGGGATCATCCCAGATCGTGGTAGCCACTTCCCGAATAGATTTCTCGGCGATCACTTTCTGTTCATCTGTATGATAAAAGATGGCAGATCTGTATTGTGTCCCTACATCGTGGCCTTGTCGGTTCAGAGTGGTCGGGTCATGGGTGCTCCAGAACACCTCCAGGATCTCTTCGAATGAGATCTCCTTTGGATCAAAATGGATCTGGACGGCTTCCGCATGTCCAGTAATTCCCGACCCGATTTCGCGATATGTCGGATTGACCGTTGTCCCTCCAGAATATCCGGATTCTACCTTGTAAACCCCCTTCAGGTCCTGGTAAACGGCTTCCACACACCAAAAGCAACCTCCTGCTAGGGTGGCGATCTCTAATCCTGGCTTGTCCATATCTGGGGTTTGCTTTTTTTGATTTTCAGATGGTGCGGATACCGGAGTCTGCTGGGCACACGCAGTGAGGCTCATGAGCATCACTAAAAGGAAAGATTGCAAGGGATTCTTCATTGTGCGTCAGGTTTAAAGATCAGGGAAATAGAGTTCACACAATGCCGGGTCTCTTTTTCTGTGAAATGCTCGTTGAGGAAAACATGACCCAGGTGACCTTTGCAGTGATTACAAACGATTTCTGTTCGCATACCATCTGCGTCCGGCACCCGGAGGACAGCGCCTTCTATCTCCTGATCAAAACTGGGCCAGCCACATCTTGAATCAAACTTGTCGTCTGAGCGATAGAGCGGAGCACCGCATTGCCGACAGGAATAGGTCCCTTTTTCATGATTATCATAGTACTCACCGGTAAATGCTCGTTCCGTCCCCTTGTTCAGTATGACATTTTTCTCCTCCTGATTCAGAATGCGCCACCCATTCGAGTCAATTTGCACTGCAGAAGTTTGTGCATTGGTTTGTTGATGATTCGTCTTGGCATCCTCTACCTGTGCACAGGCGGTGATGGTCAGAAGGGAGAAAAAGAGAATGGATAAGAACATCGTCTTCATGATGGATTCGATTTAAAGAGGAGGGAAATAGAATTGACGCAGTGCCGCACATCCTTGTCGGTCAGCCGTTCACCCTGAAAAACATGGCCCAAATGACCCTGGCAATTGGCACAGACGATTTCAACCCGACGGCCATCAGCGTCTGGATGGCGCTCCACCGCTCCACTGATCTCATCATCAAAACTCGGCCAACCACATCCTGAATCAAATTTGTCTGAAGAGCGATAGAGAGGAATATCACAACGACGACAGTGAAAGGTACCTTCCACGTGATGATCATTGTATTCCCCGGTATGGGGCCGTTCTGTTCCTTTGAATTCGATGACCCGTTTTTCTTCTGCGGTCAACTCTCGCCAGTTTGAGGGATCCATTTTGCTTTTAGCAACTATAACCTCAAAACAGCCAGGATGTTTTCTACTATTAGATGCAATATGCAGTTGTCAGGCCCACTTGACGAGGTCATCCTTTTGGATAACGCCTCCCTCCAGTATCCGACCCGTGACGCCTCCCCGACCAGCCAGTGACCGCAATCCACCCTCTCCCAGATTCTGTTCCATCCGTTGACAGGGATGACATTTGCCAGTCACTTCAATCAGACAAGGCCCGATACGTAGGAAACCTTTCGTATACCTGTGAAGATCCACACCGGAGATCACCACATTTCGTCTGACCAGCCCCGGATCGATCTCCTCCCGGCCCAGATCTGCCGCAGCAGAGACGAGATCCTCTTGCATGATCAACGTGATTTGACGCTTTCCACCCGGGTCCTGATAATGATCACCCTCCAGACCGATGCCTGCCTGAGCGACAACCTCGTCTTTCAAGGTCAGAGGCTCGTAGCGTTCGGATCGGACACCAATCCAACGCACACGACCCAATTCATTTTGCTCTTCCATATCGAATAATGGTTGAATAGTATGAACAAGATAAAGACAAGTCCTTGCACCCGGTCACCCACATTCCATGAATTCGGGAGAATACAGGGTCAGCTAAGCCCCAGATTGGATCAAACAACACAATCATTTGACCGGAATGGGTTCAGTTTTTCA
This sequence comes from Saprospiraceae bacterium, assembly GCA_021738725.1. Lineage (GTDB taxonomy): Bacteria > Bacteroidota > Bacteroidia > Chitinophagales > Saprospiraceae > JAGNXB01. Next base: position 77,587 of record JAIPBE010000005.1, read on the forward strand.
ACTTTTTTCATAAAAAAACAGGTATTCAGGGGGCTTTATTCGAGCAAATTGCAACTATTATTTTCACAAATAATCAATTTGAGAACAATATCGCTGTCTCTTTTACTGTTTATCAATTAATTACATAGTTATAAAATATATGATATCAATAAAGGCCTTCACAAATCGTCGTTTTTGTTTTTGATTGGGGGGAGGCCATTCTACATCTTTGTAATGTGATCGGAAGTTGATCACAACAACAACAAGAAGTTAGTTCATGGGATTATAAATGAGGCCATGCAGGACAGTAAAAAGTTACTGTCCTGCATATCCGCCGCGAGCCGGTCGTTAAGAAGAGCTTAAAGCCGAAACAACGACACATCTGGCACGTTGATTATTTAGACACTGTTCATGGGATTATAATTTGTTGCAAAGCGCCGTCATGAAAGCATGACGGCGCTTTTGCATTTCAGGGACCGGTCAAACCGACCAAATGAATTACTTTTGCCGCAAAAGAAGACCATAGATGAATTTGCACGAATATCAGGGTAAGGAATTGTTGAAGCAGTTTGGTGTTCAGATCCAGGAAGGGATCCTGGCCCAGACAGTAGAGGAAGCTGTTTATGCCGCACAGTCCATCAAAGAAAAATACCAATCAGACTGGTCTGTTATCAAAGCTCAAGTCCATGCAGGTGGTCGAGGGAAAGGCGGTGGTGTCAAACTGGCCAAAAATGAAGATCAGGTCAGAGAATATGCGACGGCCATCCTGGGTATGCATCTCGTCACACCCCAAACATCCAAGGAAGGTAAACTGGTGAGCAAGATCCTTGTCGCCCAAGATGTTTACTATCCTGGAGAAGCTGAGCCCAGCGAATATTATATATCGATCCTGACCGATCGAGGACGGCAATGCAATGTCATCATCTATTCGACTGAAGGTGGTATGGATATAGAAGCTGTGGCTGCCAACACCCCTCATCTGGTGCATACAGAATACATTGATCCATCCCAGGGAATTCTTCCTTTTCAGATCAACAAGATTGCATTCAACCTGGGCTTGGAAGGCAAAGCCTTCAAGGAGATGCGCTCATTTATCAAGTCTCTCTATCAGGCGTTTATTCAATCGGATGCATCGCTCTTTGAGATCAACCCCTGTCTGAAAACCAGTGATGCCCGCATCATTGCGGTGGATGCCAAAGTGGTTCTTGACGACAATGCCTTGTTTCGCCATCCGGATCTGGAAGCACTCCGCGATCCAAGCGAAGAAGATCCAACCGAAGTGGAAGCGCGGGAACATGACCTCAACTATGTCAAACTTGACGGCAATGTCGGATGCATGGTCAACGGAGCCGGACTGGCCATGGCCACTATGGACATCATCAAACTATCAGGAGGAGAACCTGCCAACTTCCTCGACGTCGGTGGAACAGCAGATGCTGTTCGCGTCGAGCAGGCCTTTCGGATTATCCTGCGCGACCCGAATGTCAAAGCTATCCTGATCAATATTTTTGGCGGAATCGTCCGCTGCGATCGCGTGGCTCAGGGTGTAGTAGATGCCTGCAAGAACATAGGTGACCTTCAAGTACCGATCATCGTACGCCTTCAGGGCACAAATGCAGATATCGCCCAAAAGATCATCCAGGATTCTGGCTTGAAGGTCCATTCCGCTATCCTGCTCCAGGAAGCTGCGGATCTGGTCAACAAGGTCATCCAATAAGCCTTTCCGGGCCTTGCTTACCCACCTTTTCCCGATCCTTTAACCTGGAAAGGGTTGTCATGTGAGAGCCGGATACTTCATGAACCGTCGGGCTCTCACTTCTACAGAAGTATACCCTCCAAGCAGCGTCCGCCTTTTCCTGACGTTTACCAGAAGTAAACTGATTATTCATCACTCCATGCGTAACTCTCTCCTCTTCCTGGTACTGCTACTGATCCTGGCCAACGGTTGCCGTCCAAGTGGGGAGGATTTCATCATTTCCATCCCAGCTGAATTCACCATTGCCGTCAGGGAGGCCCTTGGACCCTCTCCCCGATCCAATGAACTGGTCATTATCGGCCTGCAGGATCAGCCGTGTACGGGCACGACATTGGATTACACCTGGACCGTCGAAAACCAGGGCGGACATCTCAATATACAGGGCTATACATTACCCTCCCCCTGCACTGGACCCTCCAAACAAGTGATCACTAAGATTCCTTTAATCTGGAAAACTCCGGGAGAATACCCGGTGACCATCAATCTGAGGAACAGTTTCTTCAATCCAGGGAATCTGCAGATCAGTAGCACCGAACTCACCTTGAAGATGTACAGTCAGCATGGTATTTCTGTGCAGACCCTGCCTGTCCAGCGATTACCAGATGATCTTTTGTGGGGGTATATAACTAGTGACGATCCACTGCAAATGGAATCCATTCAGGAGTTTCTTTCTCAATGGCCTGGCGAAAGCCCACTGCCCTTGTCCGGAGCATTCGGGCATTTCTCCATCTCATCTACTGGCGCATTCACTATGGTACCTGTGGCGGGTGACATCCTGACTCATCCAGTTACGTTCATCCGTAAGGGGATTGACAGAGTGATCTTCACCGAGGCTATGAACGCCTTCCTCCAGGACAGTAATGGTCAGATTCAGGGTGTCCTGTTTTGCCCCGAGGGGCAACTGGTCCAGTAGCCCGATCAATTCACCAATCCACCCGCGCTGCTACCCGTTTTATCAACGGACGACAGGACAGTACAACGATCCTTCATCATTCCGCTTTTGGAGACGGATGTGTACTTTTGAGCCATGATCAATCTCCTTTCAGATACCCTGACCAGACCGACACCAGCCATGCTCCAGAGGATGATGGCTGCTGAGGTCGGTGATGATGTATTCGGTGAAGACCCGACCGTCAATCGCCTGGAAAAAACTGTCGCAGAACGCTTTGGTATGGAGTCTGCCGTATTCTGCCCTTCGGGCACCATGACCAATCAAATCGCGATCAAGATGCACACCCGTCCACTGGACGAGGTCATCTGTGATGTAAATTCCCATATCTATCAATATGAGGTTGGCGGGTATGCCTACCACAGTGGAATCGGAATCCAATTACTGGAAGGTCAGTATGGCAAGATCACAGCCACACAGATTGAAGAGGCCATTCGGCCAGACTTCACCTGGTTGCCAAAATCCCGCCTGATCGTTCTGGAGAATACCTGCAACCGGGGAGGAGGGAGTATCTACGCCAAAGAAGAGATCCTGCCGATTCGAGAGCTGGCTCAGAGGAAAGGGCTGGCCCTACATCTGGATGGTGCCCGTCTCTTTAATGCCCTGATCGAAACCGGCGATTCACCTTCGGATTGGGGCAAAATGTTTGACAGTATCTCCCTTTGTTTTTCCAAGGGCCTGGGTGCTCCGGTGGGCAGTGTACTGATGGGAAATGCCGACTTTATCCATGAAGCCCGACGGGTTCGCAAGGCTATGGGTGGTGGCATGAGACAGGCCGGATATCTGGCTGCTGCGGCATTGTATGCCCTGGAGCATCATGTGGACCGATTGAAGGATGATCATGTCCATGCAAAGATGTTGGCGAATGCGCTCGAACAATCCCCTTATGTCTCCGGATTGCGACCCGTCGTATCCAATATTATCTTGTTCGATATCATTCCTGAATATGCCGCGGTAGACTTCTTGGATGCCCTTAAAAAAGGAGGTGTTGTCGCCACAGGATTCGGTCCTCAGACCATTCGCTTTGTGACGCATCTGGATGTCACTCGTTCGATGATCGAACAGGCCGTTGAAGCGATCAAACAAATAGAGTTAACACCGAAAACGGCATAGTAATCAGGAGGATGTACCCCGTCGCTTGCTGATCTCATCACGTATCTCAGCAGCGCGTTCATAATCCTCCCGCTCCAGCGCATCATTCAGTAATTGCGCAAGGGCATCGAGGGAGTAATCCGCAAGGGTCTGCTCATCAGATGATTCATCCTTGGCCACAATAGACTTCTTCCCTTCGTCATTCTCATCATCTTCCAGGACAACACCAGCGGCTTCCAGAATAAATTCAAATGTATAGATCGGGCATTTGAATCGCACGGCTAGTGCCAGTGCATCGCTCGTACGAGAGTCGATCTCAATCTCGTCATCCCCCCGTTCACAGACCAGACGAGCATAAAAGATCCCATCCAGCAGATTATTGATGATCACCTCTTTGATCTCTACATCAAAGGTTTGAAGAGACTTTTTAAACAGGTCGTGGGTCAGGGGCCTGTTGGGCGTCATTCGTTCCATCGCTACGGCAATAGCCTGAGCTTCAAAGCCACCAATCACAATAGGCAGCCGACGCGATCCTTCTTTTTCACCCAGGACCACCGCATAATTGTGTGACTGGGTGACACTGTGTGAAAGTGCCACAATATCCAGTTCAATCTTTTTCATATCAGACCCATGAGTACTCACGGAGGCAGGCGTTTTCTGGTGAAGGATTTCGCTGGTGATTAACCGGCGGCTTTCATATCTTGAATGGCCTTGGTCAGGCGAGGTACGACTTCAAAAAGGTCTCCCACTACGCCATAGTCAGCGGCTTTAAAGAATGGGGCCTCCGGATCTTTGTTGATCACCACGATCACTTTCGACCGGTTGACACCTGCCAGATGCTGGATCGCTCCAGAAATACCAATGGCAATATACAAGTTGGGACGTATGGCGATGCCCGTTTGACCCACATGTTCATGATGAGGCCGCCAGTCGGAATCAGCGACGGGACGGGAACATGCCGTTGTCGCACCTAATTCAGCCGCTAAATCCTCAATGATCCCCCAGTTTTCAGGTCCTTTCATACCACGTCCAGCAGAAACCACGCGTTCTGCTTCGGGAAGAGGAACGGTACCCTCTACCTTGTCGGTCTTGACAAATGTGACTCCGGCCTTACCTGGCTCCAGGTCCATTACTTCTACAGGAACAGCCGTGCCATCTTTTGTGGGCTGGATGGCATTCCCCATGACGGACAAGACCTTTATAGCTGTAGCAATCTTCAAGCTGGCAAATGCTTTGCCTGAATAAACACCTTTGGTAACCAGACAACCGCTGGACAGGTTCGGCAATTCGGTCACACCACTGACACAACCCGCTTGCAACCGAATGGCGACCCGGCCGGTAAGGGCTTTTCCGCGACTGGAATGACTCAGAACCACGTACTCCGCATTCCGGGCGGTGGCAACTTCACAGATCGCCCTGGACCAGGTTTGGGAATCAAAGTGTGTAAAACCATCATGGGGTAAATGAACGACCAGGTCTGCACCATAGATACCCGCATCACCGGGAGCATCGATAGGACCCAGCAACAAGGTCGTACAGGTGGTGCCTGCTTGCGTGGCCAGTTTCTTCCCGAAGGTGATCGCCTCCTGACCCGATTTTTTTATTCGTCCATCGCCACTTTCGGCAAATACCAGTACCATATATTCCTTATTTCAGATGAGTCAATCGCTGTCAAATAATCAAATGACCTTCGCTTCTTCTTTGAGCAAACGAACCAGTTCAGACATATTCTCCGGATCGACCAGATGCACTGCTGACTTCTCTTTGGGCATTGTATAACTTGAAATCGCCGTACGAGGTGCGACACCACTTCCCGGAACCACTTGAAGAGGCTTGGATTTTGCCATCATAATACCCCGCATATTGGGAATTCGCTGTTCCGCCAATCCTTTCGCAGCACTGATCACAAATGGAACATCTGCCTGGACGGTGTCTTCACCACCCTCGATCTCCAGGTCAACCGTTGCCGTTGGTCCTTCCATATCCATCTTGGATGCATAGGATAAAAACGGCCAATCCAAAATCTCTGCAATCATTGCACCCACTTCCGAACCATTCGATTCAATCGATTCCTTTCCGGTAAACACGATGTCAAAAGTATTTGCCTTTACATAAGTAGCGATCTCTGTAGCCACCTGGTAAGCATCCACTGGCTGCACATCGATGCGAACTGCCTCATCTGCACCAATCGCCAATCCTTTGCGGATCACCTGATCGCAATCTGCACCACCTACACTGATCAAGGTGACCTTGCCTCCTTGTGCTTCCTTGAGTTCCAGCGCCCGTACGAGAGCATACCATTCGTCATATGGATTCATGATGAACTGGACACCCGAAATATCGAAACGGGTGTTCTGTTCAACAAACCCTATTTTTGCAGTGGTGTCAGGAGTTTTGGTGACACAAACTAATACGTTCATATTTTCTCCTTTTCCGGCCTGGCCAGTGTGAATAAAGCGCTGCAAATATAGACATTTAATGCGCACTTTTGGTTGCGAATCCCTCGAAACCATGACCTTGAATATGGCTTCTACAGATGCCTACCTCTATCAATAAACAGGATTATGACTGACCGTATGGAACGCATTACCAGCATGTTGAAGGACATGCCAAAGGATCCATTCCTCCGGTTCGCACTGGCAAAAGAATGGGAAAAAAAGGAGGCCTGGACACAAGCGCTAACCGAATATGCCTGGTTGGCCGAATATATCCCGGAATACACTGGGACCTATTACCATTACGGTCTTCTCCTGGTGCGACAAAATCAACTTGAACAGGCTCGAAATGTATTTGAGACAGGCATGAAGATATGCCTGGCCCAGGGAGATCGGCATAGTCATGGTGAACTGCGCACCCTGTATGATGAGTATTTTCTCGATTGATCAAGTGGGTAATGAGATGATGCCCGTGAAAACAGCTTTCGTCGGTCCGGTGAGCCAGATATTTCTGAAACCATAGGCCCCTCTTTCCCAGTTGACTGTCAACTCCCCTCCTCTTGTATGAACATGCACCTTTCCAGTCCCCTCAGAATGCTGATTTCCAGCCCAGACAATCGCTGATGCGGTCACGCCTGTCCCACAGGACAGCGTCTCATTTTCAACTCCTCGTTCATAAGTTCTGATCTTCAGCCCGTTGGCGACCTCTTCCATCAGATTGACATTGATCCCCTCTTCTGCAAATTCCGGGGCATATCGGATCTCCCGGGCGCGATGTATAAGGTCCTCAGCGTCAACATCCTGCACGTAGGTAACATAGTGTGGAGAACCGGAATCCAGTACCATTCCCAACCCATGAGGATGGACCCGGGCAATCGATTTCATATGGACAGAGACCAACCCTTCATCCAGGACTCTTGCTTCATGGTCACCATCCGAAGCAACAAACCAGGCCTCTTTCCCGATCCAACCCAACGAGTGCGCAAAGGCAACCAGACAGCGGGAGCCATTCCCGCAAAAGGAAGATTCCCGACCATCGGAATTGTAGTAGACCATTCGAAAATCATACCCGGCTGTACGTTGCAATAGCATCAGTCCATCGGCACCAATTCCCGTATGCCGAGCGCATAAAGCCTCGATCAAAGGCTGGGACAGGCGATATTCCCACAAGCCATCTGGATCCTCTATGAGAATAAAATCATTTCCGGTGCCATGGTATTTGTGGAAAGGAAGCTGCTTCATTTCGTGTCATTCATCTCAGGTCGGTGGGCCTGCCACTCTAATCCGACTGCCCCTTGGGTCAGCAAAAAAAAAATCATCAATCGCCCCACACCCTTGTTCTTGAACAGTTTTCTTCTGAAATTGGTTAAAAACCAGATAATTGCAACGAAGATATCTCAATCATCGATTTCTCTACGTTATCCATCTTAAACCTGTTCCATGAAATGGCTCGTCCTGATGATTTGTACTTCCTTGATCAGTGCTCTCCTGGCCATCGGTATCTACCGTGCCTTCGATGAGCCCCGGTCCCTGTTGATGTCGCAAACTCAGCCCTCCTATCTGGCAGGCTTATCCGACCAAATGGCTTCCAGGCCGTCTGGTCCTGCATATGCTTCTTCAGCTCCTACCGATTTCATCCTTGCTGCTGACAAGGTCACTCCTGCAGTGGTCAACATCCGGTCTGTCAATAAATCAGAATACCGGTTCCTTGGGTTTGACGAAGAAAGCTCCACAGGTTCGGGCGTAATTCTGTCTTCAGACGGATATATTGTCACCAATCATCATGTGATTGCCGAAGGCAACCGGATCGAGGTGACCCTGAATGACCAGCGTGAATATATAGCCACCCTGGTTGGGACGGATCCTTCCACAGATATCGCCGTCATTCATATTGAGACAAATGGGCTCCCTTATGTGGACTTTGCGAATTCAGACAGCCTTCGTGTTGGAGAATGGGTGGTAGCGGTTGGCAATCCCTTCAATCTGGAATCGACGGTGACGGCCGGAATCGTCAGTGCCAAAGGGCGCAGCATCAATATCCTGGATGATGTCTATCGGGTCGAATCGTTCATTCAAACAGATGCTGTGATCAACCCGGGAAACAGTGGAGGCGCTCTGGTCAACACACGCGGCGACCTGATCGGGATCAATACGGCGATCATCACCAAGTCGGGGAAATATGAAGGATATTCCTTTGCGGTTCCGTCCAACCTTGTCCTGAAGGTGGTGGGTGATCTGCAGGAGTTCGGAACGGTACAACGCGGGATCCTGGGCATCAATGTGGATAATATTGATCAGAAACAGGCAAAAGAGGTGGGGCTCCTGCCCGGCCAAGGTGTCATGATCACACGCGTCAATGCGGGCAGTGCAGCATATGAAGGAGGACTACGGCGGGGAGATGTCATACTGACCATCGAAGGCAGTCGCATCCAATCCGTACCAGAACTGCAGGAACAGGTCGCACGTGCCCGTCCCGGACAGACATTGGCCATTCAATACAGCCGGAATGGCAATACCCGTCAAACGAAAGTGGTCCTTCAACAGATCAAAACTGTAGCCCTGACGTTAGATCCGCGAGCGGATGCACTCTACCAGGAAACCGGCATGGGCATCCGGGAATTACAAGTAAATGAAGCACGAAAATTCGGTAGCCAGGGCGTCATTGTGCAGACCATCGACCCTGGAAGCAAGGCAGATCAAGTCAATATGGAGCCGCAATTCATCATTCGCAAGATCAATGGTAAGACGGTCCGTGACATGGTCCATTGTCTGGAATTGATGGACACATCCGGCAAAATGACCCTGGAAGGTCAATACGCCAATTACCCGGGTGAATTCAAGTACATTTTCCTGCGATAGGTCTATTGGGACATATTGATTCCCAACTTCTGCCAAATCCCCCCTAATTTGGCTGATCGAACAGTGGTATGCATGATATGAGTAAAGAAAAGGAATACAACCTCAGTTTCAATAAGAACGAAGATGCCAACCGCCTGGGTGTTTCGAAAATGATGCACCGATTGGAACGGATCAAAGCTGGTGGCGGTGCAAAGAAAATGGAAAAGCTTGCCGCTGAAGGCAAACTGGCTCCCAGAGAGCGGGTGCACCAACTTCTGGATCCGGATGCACCTTTTCTGGAGATCGGTGCATTTGCCGCATATGAAATGTATGCAGAACACGGTGGCTGTCCTGCCGCTGGTGTGATCGTTGTTCTGGGATATGTTTCTGGCCGGATCTGCATCGTGGTGGCAAATGATCCAACGGTGAAAGCAGGCGCTTGGTTTCCGATGACGGGTAAGAAGAACCTGCGTGCTCAGGAGATCGCAATGGAGAATCATATTCCGATCATCTATCTGGTGGATAGTGCCGGGGTCTACCTTCCTATGCAGGACGAGATCTTCCCTGACAAGGAACATTTTGGCCGGATCTTTCGCAATAATGCCCGGATGTCATCCATGGGAATCCCCCAGATCGCCGCAGTGATGGGATCCTGTGTTGCCGGTGGGGCATACCTGCCGATCATGTCAGATGAAGCCCTGATAGTAGAAGGAACAGGTTCTATTTTTCTGGCAGGGCCTTATCTTGTCAAAGCCGCCATTGGTGAGGATGTTGATCAGGAAACGCTGGGAGGTGCAACCACACATTGCGAAATTTCAGGTGTCACCGATTATAATATGCCGGATGATCAGACCTGTCTGGCGACCATCCGTGATCTGGTCAGTCGGTTCGGCCAACCGGATTATACCGGCTTCGACAGGATCAAACCAGCATTGCCTGCCTTCCCGGCCGAAGAGATTTATGGCATATTCCCCGGCGATTCCGGAAAACCATACGACACCAAGGAGATCCTCAAGCGATTGGTGGATGACTCCAAACTGACGGAGTACAAAAAGGATTATGGAAAATCCATTATCTGTGCCTATGCGCGTATCGATGGATGGTCTGTCGGCATCGTGGCCAATCATCGTGAAGTCGTGAAGAACGGCAAGGGTGAAATGCAATTCGGAGGTGTCATTTATTCTGACAGCGCCGACAAGGCGACCCGATTTATCATGAATTGCAATCAGAAGAAGATTCCGCTGGTCTTCCTGCACGATGTAACTGGCTTTATGGTCGGTTCCAGATCCGAACACGGTGGTATTATCAAAGACGGTGCAAAAATGGTCAACGCAGTAGCTAATTCTACCGTGCCCAAGTTTACCATCGTGATGGGAAATTCTTATGGAGCCGGAAACTACGCTATGTGTGGCAAAGCATATGATCCGCGGATCATTCTTGCCTGGCCATCTGCCCGGATAGCCGTTATGGGCGGGGAACAGGCCGCCAAAGTGTTAACCCAGATCCAGGTAGCCACCCTGAAAAAAAAGGGACACCCTCCACAGCCGGAGGAAGAAGAAGAACTCTTCCAAAAGATCAAATCACGATATGATGAACAGGCCTCACCTTATTATGCCGCATCCCGGATGTGGGTCGATGGCATTATCGATCCGATCGACACCCGGCAAGTAATATCCATGGGCATCGAAGCTGCCAATCATGCTCCCGTTGAGACCTTTAACCCAGGTGTCCTTCAAACATAGCCAATGCTCCGATCATCCTTCCTGAAAGGCCGCTTGGTCGGTATTTTCCTGGCGAGTTTTCTCTGGGTTACGCAGAGCTCTGCACAATGCATCCAACAGGACATCTCCGATCAAACAACGCCGCCTGCCCGTCTGGACCAGTGGCTCTTCCATGACCTGAACAAGAAGGAAGACGCCCGATCAACCACCGGGTTTCGTATGAATTTGGCCTCAAAAGCCTGGTTCTGTCGCAAAGAAAGGGAATTGGAAGAGTGGTCGGGAGTACCGGTGCGATTCAGACTGGGTGATCAACCGACCGTTGATCGATTGGAAGGCAAATGATCCCGCCTTAGTCGATCTGCATCAGATCCTGAACCCCGGGATACCGATTGGTAATCCAGCCTTCTGCGAATGCATAACCTGCCGGCCGGCCCAGATCCTGAGCGCGGGCCAAAATAAAGTCAAGGAAATCCTTCCCACTGATCGGCGAATCCGGTTCCGGAGAATCGGGGTCATAGAATTGCGATCGGAATGTCTTGATCAAGGCCAGTTTTTCCTTGATAAATGCCGAGATATCCACCACTACATCCGGTTCCAGACGTTCATCTTGTATGTAATGGTAGACTGCCTTCGGACGCCAGGCTTCCTGAGGCGACCCATCTGAACCTACTGTTTCGATACGTCGTAATCCACTTAAAAAAGCTGCTCTCCGGACGAGCTCTGCACTTCGCCCATGATCCGGATGCCGGTCATGGGGTGCATTGGCAAACAGGATGGCTGGCTGACAGGCACGAATCACCTGAATGACGGCACGCAAGCGTGATTCTTCTACTTCAAAGAAGCCATCTCCCAGATTGAGTTGCGTCCGAAAGGATGCCCCCATCCGTTGTGCCGACTCCAATGCCTCCTTAGTACGCAATATTGCTGAACCTCTCGTGCCGAGCTCACCCAGGGTCAGATCGAGCAAACCAACGGTATATCCCATCGACAGATGCTTGAGTAAGGTGCCACTACAGGCCAATTCAACATCATCCGGATGCGCTCCAACAGCTAAAATGTCAACGTTTTCCATCAATACTTTCCTAAATATCTTCTCACGATCCATTCTATAGCCAGCAAAACCAGAAGGATACCAAAGATCCAACGCAAATGAATGGCCGGCTTCGTTTCCATGGTCGTGAACAAGATAGGTTTCATTCGTTGATCGCCCCGGATCTGATCAGCCAAACTCTGAATCTCCGATGCCAACACCATCTTTCCTCCAGACTCGGCAGCCAGGCCCTGGAGCAAGTCGTGATCAGCCTGCATTTCCACTTGTTCGACATTCACCTCTCGAATACTGAATTTCCCATCATAGGTCAAGTCCTTCAGATCCAGAGTGGTTTTGGCTTTATAACTGTAATTCCCCGGTGGAAAAAGCCCTGCCTGCAAGGCATAGATCTTTCCGGCCTTATTCATGGTAAACGGATATACCTTCCCATCCTGATCCTTGAGCACGACCTGAGCATCCGGGTCATTGACCAATTCATAGTTGTCATTATAGAGTTCACCGTCAAACAAAACAGGCTCGTTCTCCGCAAAAACCTGGCGGGAAGTCGTGACGCGGAAGCGGCGCTTATCTTCTTTCAGGCTGAGAAATTGGACGGTTTTCCGGATCAATTCATCCAGGATTTCCTGATTCCCATGCTGTAAATGATCGAACAATCGCCATTTCCACAACCCCTCACCTGCCAGGACGGCCATTTTCACACCTTGCTCCTCTCCCAGGATCCAGAGGGGATATTCGGTCGAAACAGCCCCAATGCGCTGACGCAGCAGGGTCCGGCCGCCCGGATCGGCACGATAGTCGCCAAATGGAGCAAGCATTGGTGGAAATTGGGGCAACTGAGTGTACAGATCCGATTCAAGTGTAAACACCGAGAAATTCTTTTCTATGATGGCCTGCACCTCATTTGTACTCCGGCCATCGCCCCTGATCTCCAGAATCCCCTGCCACGCTGGCAAGGTGCGCAGGTCGGATTGACCTCCCAGAATGAACCACAAGGGAATTCTCGAATGCTTGACTTCCTGTAGGAGATCCGCATACAATTGACGGTTGGAAGGAATCTGATGGAGGATGATCAGATCATATTCTCGCAGCCCTTTGCCGGGGTCCTTGCCGTAGCGCAATTCCACCTGATAGTTCCGATCGGCCGACAGGCTTTGCTTTAAAGCAGTGAGATCCGGATGCGGTGCATCCGCAATGATCAACACCTTTTGACGGGCATCCAGGATCTCGATATAGATATCTCTGGTGTTGTTGGCGATATTCTTCTCGTCCGAAATCGGCTGCAAGGAAAAACGGTAATGATGCACACCGGCCCGACCCGCTTCCAAAAGCGTTTCTATGGTCTTGAAATATATATCTGATTCTAATCCAACTGGTTCTTTCTGCAAGACCACAGGCTTGCCATCGCGGATCTCGGAAATGACCAACTCAGTGCGAGCACCCTGGCAATTCCGGCCCTGAATGTCAATTTGAACCTGGAATTTGTCGCCTTGATAAGCGACCTGATTATGGAAGATTCGTTTGATCCCAATATCCCGCATAGGTGTCGGATCTCCCACCGCCACGGGGAACACCGGTATAGTCGCCACGTTTCTACTGTATCTCGGATTGGCTCCTTTGTTATACAATCCATCTGTGGCCAACACGATGCCGCCGAGATTCTCCTGACCGAGAACATCGCGAATATAGGTCAGAATTGCATCCAGATCTGTTTCCTGATCGGCAAAGGTGGGGTCAAATTCAGGTCGAACCGCTTGACCAAAAGCATATACCTGAATGTCGAAGTCCCTGGACAGATCAGATCGGAGTTGTTCGAGGTCCTGGATCAGTTGCGCACCATCTTTGGCATTGGATATGGAGGATGACGCATCCTGAGCAATGACAATAACCGGTTTGTGGAGTTCGCTTTCCTCTCTTTTGATCAATGGTGAAAGCAGAAGTATAGCCAGCAAAGTGACAACCAGAGCCCGGAGAGCGGCCAATAACCATCGAACCCAGGCTTTTCTTTCCTGAAAATCGGATGTCCGATAATAGAGGATACCCGCAACCAACAGTCCGATTGCCAGACAGCCTAAAATATACCACCAGGGATATGGCCAACTAATATTACCCACGATTCGATTTATGGGATGAAACGAGAACTAGCCCACAAAGTTATGCCCCTTCGGAAAAACTTTAGGGTACTTCTATAAACCTCCGAAATAGGCCAAATCCAAGGAAGACCAAACGAGGCCTGCCTGCGGGCAGGCAGGCAAGGCGTTTCAAAGGAGAATAGCCGTAGCTATGTGACTGAGAAACAATCACGCGTAATCGCGGGACGCAGGTATTCCATGGATAAATGATTTAAATTCTTTGTTTGGCCATTGAGTAGGGTTAATAGAGGTGCACTTCAGTGGATTGATCGGCCGCCAAGGTAACATCTTGCCATCCCAAACGTTTCAATCCATATCCATTTGCCCTAAGAAATCACCAGAAAGGAAGACTTATGAGAATCTTGACCATCGGATTTGTCCTGTTCATCAGCCTGGCAGTGAGGCTGGATGCTGCACATATCTTGATCCCCATGGATGATACCCAGAAGAATCATCTGAAGGCATATGGGATCACCTATTGGGTGTTGGACAAAGGAATCGAAGCATATTGGCTGCTGAACTATCGAGGTGGCAGCTTCGCCTTTACCAATAATCCTGTTTTCGAAAAGGAATGCCTTACACGAGGTGTTACCTATGAGATCATTCCAGATGGTGCGTTCAACCAGATCCTCACAGAGATCGGCAATCCGGAAGTCAATATGGAAGCCATGAAGCTGGAGAAGGCGCCGAAGGTGGCTGTGTACACGCCTGAATTTGATTCTAAAGGCAAACGAATACAACCCTGGGATGATGCTGTGACTCTGGTCCTGACCTATGCGGAGATCCCGTATGAGACAGTATACGACCGGGAAGTTCTATCCGATCAGCTCGCCCAATATGACTGGTTGCATCTGCACCACGAAGACTTCACGGGGCAGTATGGAAAGTTCTATCGGTCCTACAGCTCACAACCCTGGTACAAGGAAAGTCAGAAGAGAATGGAATCGATGGCAGCAGAACTGGGATTTGAGAAAGTATCTCAAATGAAGTTGGCTGTCGTCAAAAAGATCCGGGAATTCGTGGGTGGCGGTGGATTCATGTTCGCAATGTGCTCTGCAACTGACACCTATGATATTGCCCTGGCCGCAGATGGCGTTGACATCTGTGCAGCCATGTATGATGGAGATGCTGCTGACAAACAGGCTCAATCCAAATTGAATTATGACAATGGCTTTGCTTTCACCAATTACAAATTGGTCATGGATCCACTGGTCTATGAATATTCAAATATTGATAATGGCACGCAAAGAAATCCGGATACGGACTACTTCAGCCTCTTCGAATTCTCTGCCAAGTGGGATCCGGTCCCCAGCATGTTGACCCAATGCCACACCCGGACCATCAAGGGATTCATGGGTCAGACAACTGCGTTTATCAAAGATTATGTCAAAACAAATGTGCTGGTATTAGGAGACAATAAACCCGCCAATGAAGTCAGGTATATCCACGGTGATTTTGGCGAGGGCTTCTGGACCTTTTATGGGGGCCATGACCCGGAGGATTATCGTCATTTCGTAGGAGATCCGGAGACAGATCTCAATCTGCATCCCAATTCCCCCGGTTACCGTCTGATCCTCAATAATGTTCTTTTTCCAGCTGCCCGAAAGAAAAAGCGGAAGACCTGACCAAAGGGATTGTCTATCTTGCGCGCCGATGATACGGGACTATATTGCCACGACATTAGGGGGTCTTGAAAGTGTGACGGCGCAGGAGTTGGAAACTCTGGGCGCAACAGATATCGAAGCGGGTGCCCGGATGGTGCGCTTTCGCGGAGAGGTCTCACTCCTCTATAAAGTATGTTTTACTGCGAGAACGATCTTGCGGGTATTGGAGCCCCTGGCCAGCTTCCAGATCCAAAACGAACGAGATCTTTACTGGAAGACAATGGATCTCCCCTGGCGGAAAGTGCTTGGGCCCGACCAGACCTTCGCCATCACCGGCGTCATTAATTCCCGGCTTTTTCCCCATACCAATTATCCTTCCCTGGTGGTCAAAGATGCCTTGTGTGATCGGATCCGAAAAGACATCGGACGCCGTCCAGATGTCGACCGTGATGAACCGGACGTTCGGATCAATCTGCACATTTTTGAAGACCAGGTGGACATCTTACTCGATGCAGTTGGATCCAGCATGCATATGCGCGGCTATCGCCGGTATCAGGGTTTGGCTCCGTTGAATGAGGTATTGGCCGCAGGCCTGGTCAAACTGACCGGATGGACACCAGAGATTCCCTTGTGGGATCCGATGTGTGGATCCGGCACCATCCTGACGGAAGCCGCCGAATGGGCCATTGGTCGCCCTTCACAGATCCGACGTGGCCGGTTCTCCTTCCAGGGGTGGCCTGACTACGAACCAGGAATCTGGCGACAGATCAAGCTCACTGAAAAAGAAACTACTGTTCCAGAAGGACTGGAAATATTTGGTTCCGATGAGAATGAGGAGGTGATCGACGGAGCAAGAAAGAATATCCGAGGTGTTGGCCTGGGTGAGATCATCATGACAGAGGTCTGCGATTTCTTTTCTCTGACTCCACCGGGCAAGCCCGTGATGTTGATCATGAACCCACCCTACGACGAAAAGATACCATTGGAAAGTGCAGAAGAGTTCTACAAAAAAATCGGTGACAAACTGAAACAGGATTTTGTCGGATCCACTGCCTGGATCCTCTCTGCCAATAAGCAGGCCATGCGTCAGATCGGTTTACAATCTGCCCAGCGTTTCCCAGTTTTCAATGGTCCTCTCCCGGCAGAATTCTGTCAATACGACCTGTTCTAGGCACCGAACCAGACTTCTATTACTTGTCAATCAACCTGACGAATATGACACTCTCGGAGTGACTTCGGACATCCTCTACTCCAGAACGGCTGCTTATATTGCAGCAAAGAATTCGTTATGGTACGCACCAAGATTGCAGGTATCGGAAAGTACTTGCCCAAGACAATTGTGAAGAATGATGACCTCCAGTCGGTCATGGAAACATCCGATGAATGGATCCAGGAGCGAACAGGTATTCAGGAACGGCGGTATGGTATAAAACATGAAGAAACCACCACCACGATGGCCGCTCATGCTGCGCGAACCGCCATCGAACGTGCCGGAATCACACCGAATGATGTCGATTTCATTCTCTTTGCCACATTGAGTCCAGACTACTATTTTCCCGGCTGCGGGGTGTTGCTCCAACGTGAACTGGGCATCACCAAAACCACGATCGGGGCGATGGATATTCGCAATCAGTGTACTGGTTTCGTGTATGGTCTAGCCACGGGGGATCAGTTTATCCGAAGTGGGATGTATCGGAATGTACTTGTCGTCGGTGCGGAAATGCACAGCATGGGTCTGGACTATTCCACAAGAGGGCGTAATGTCACAGTCATCTTCGGGGATGGTGCCGGAGCTGTCCTGCTCCAACCGACCGAGGAAGCCGATCAAGGTATCCTTGCAAGCAAACTGCATTCGGATGGCACCTATGCCGAAAAACTTGCTTTCATCAACCCCGGGGCGCATGGGGGGTATCATAATCGATACCTCGAAGAAGCCGTCGACTATGGCTATGGCAACGATGCATTTGGAGGCATTTTCCTGACGGAAAAAATGATCGCGGATGGTATGACCTTCCCATATATGGATGGCCCTTTCGTCTTCAAATTTGCTGTCCAGAAGTTTCCGGAAGTCATCCAGGAAGTATTAAAGGAGGCCGGGGAGAATCTGTCCAATCTGGACATGTTGGTCCCACACCAGGCCAATTTGCGTATCAGTCAGTTTGTCCAGCGCATATTAAAGCTTCGAGATGACCAGGTATGGAACAATATTCAAAAATACGGGAACACCACTGCAGCGTCTGTACCTATCGCTCTTTGTGAGGCGGTGGAAGAAGGTGCCATCAAACGAGGCGATCTGGTTTGTCTGGCGGCGTTTGGAAGTGGATTCACCTGGGGTGCCAATCTGCTTCGCTGGTAGCATTCCCCAGCATGAAGTATTAGATTCCCAGTGAAATCCCTAATTTTTCGGTGTCAATTTTTACAAGAGATGTATCTTGATGCCAGTCCAATCATTTCATTTAATGCCTGGATAGTGATGGATTTTTCTTTCAACCAAATCAACCATTTCGTATGAAAAAACTGCTGTTACTCCTCCTGATCTCTTCTGTATCCTCCCTGTCTTTTGCGGCAGTAAGTGGTACATGGTCCACTCGATATGCCGACCAAGCCGATGTTCAGGCATTACCGCCTGGTCTTCAGCAAATGGCCCTGAACCAATTCCTGGACCTTACACCTTCAACGTATCAGGAAATGACCGGCGAACGCCTGAGCCTGGTTCAAACCGTTACATTAAAGGCCGCACAGAAATACGTCAAGAAACAATCCAAGAAAAGCAACGACATTCCTAAAGGATTGTATATCGTCCTGGCTATTTTCGGTTGGGCCTGGCTCGCTATGGGCATTATGGACAACTGGGAAGGGTCTAATTGGTGGGTCAATCTCCTTCTGACTATTTTCCTTTGTGGTATTGGAGGTCTTATCCATGCCCTTGTGAAGATGAAGGAATATTACTGATCCACGTTCCATCTAATTTTAAACGATCCGGGTCCCAGGCACCCGGATCGTTTTTTACTTTTAACCCGAACCACCCGGCATTCCCCTATGGCCACTTCGCGATGGATACAGATCATCTGGTTGATCGGCTTACTGGCCACGCCACTGGTATTATGGATCCTCCCTTCAAACCAATTTGATAGCGAAACAGGGCTGATCATGTGCCCTTCTCGACGGTTCTTTGACGTCGAATGTTATGGCTGTGGCATGACACGAGCTGTGATGCATCTGCATCATCTCGAATGGTCGGACGCCCTATTCTTCAATTACGGTGTGATCATCGTCTACCCGGGTCTGATCATCTTTTGGCTGTGGCTGGTTCGCAGGTCCTTGAGTCAATTGGCCATTCTCCCATCAAAGGCTTGACTGATCTGTCTCCTCCCTTTGAAAATATTGTGTTCTTCAACTACTTCTGGCTGATCTGGATGCTGCGCCATAATTCAACCATGACCTCTCTCACAGACCCCAGTTTTTGCCTGAGGTCTGCATCGAGCTTTTGCCATTGCTTTGCCTGGCGAAATCGCTTCAACCATTCCCCGCTCCAGACGGACCATCCTGCTGAAATGGGAAACAGGATCAGGAAAATCAACCCATATCTCCAGTTGACAGTACTGATCACTGCCGACCAGCCCATCCACCAAAAAGCCCAACCCATCATAATACTCCCCAAAAGGATGGAACTCTGAAATTCAATGATCCTCACGGTTCGTCGGGTGAGCCAACGTCCGAGCTGAACCGGGGGCCAGTGACATATATAAATGAGCCAATGGGAGAACAGGATCGGCATCCATACCAATTGGTCGACCATGGTTATTCGGGGTGACAGGGCCACCACTTCATCTTCTATTTGATTTTCTTCCAACTGAAGAAAGTAGGGTGTGAACTCCTCTTGAAGCCGTTCCTTGGTTAAAACGTTCAACTGATTCAACTTGACCATCGCTTCGTATTCAGCGTGCAATACCTGCGGATCGTGCTCGACAATGGGTAGGATCTTTCTGGTCCGGATTCGTACCAGTTGGAGAATCCATTCCGCCAACACTTCATCATCAGGGTTATCAATATGGACAACTCGTTTTTCCAGAGCAACCCGGATACGATCCGTGACCTTGCTCAGCGTCTGATTGGGCTGATCTTGAAAACCTTCCAGATACGGGGCCAGGGAAAACGGTTCCGCAAAATCAACCATGATCTCCTTTCTCGATCGCTCGGCATACGTGTAATTGATGCCCACTGGCTGGATCATCACATCCTTTAATTGGTATTCATCCATGGCCCCCAATCCGATCCGGGCGGCACCTTTCTGAAGAGGGCGGAGTCGCTTTTCATGTTTCATTCGACCCTCCGCCATGATGAGAATAGCCCCTCCTTTCGACAAAATCCTTTTTGCGACAGAAAAGGATGCTTCGTTTTGCCTTAAAGCCGAAAACCCGTCATGAAAACGATAGATCGGAATGAGGTGGACCTGCCGTAGCAGCCATCGCACCAAAGGAGACATAAATACATCTCCACGCGCCATAAAGTGCAATTCTCTGGGACCAAAACATGCCAGAAAACAGGGCTCGACAAACGCAGTGGGATGATTTGCTGTAAAGATCAGAGGCGTGTCGCGTGGTATCTGGTCAAGACCCGTCAGATGGATCTTTCTGAAAAATGCCAGGAAGGCCCATCGGGTCACTGGTCGAAGAAGGGTGTACAACATGTGAAAAGGTCAACAGAATGGCAAGGTAAGGCTGGAATTCATAATCCAGGGCTACTTTTGAAGGATGGGAACAGTGATTCTAATTGGTGGCCCTACAGCATCCGGGAAAAGCAAATTGGGCATGGACCTCGCCGAGCGACTGGGGAGTGTTATTGTATCCGCAGACAGCCGACAAGTCTATCGGGGCATGGATATTGTCACGGCAAAGCCCTCCCAGGAAGAACAAGAGCGCGTCCCCCATTTCCTGATCGATATCCGGGACCCGAAGGACACCTATGATGTCGGACAGTTTGAAGCGGATGCCAACCAGTTGCTGGATCGCCTTTTGAAAACCTATCCTGTGGTCCTTGTTGTAGGCGGTACTGGATTATATCTGCGTGCTTTACGATTCGGGTTGGATCCTTTTCCCGCTGTGCCAAAATCTGTTCAGATGGATCTTCGGCATTTTTTTGAACGTGAAGGTTTGTCGGCCCTCCAGGATAGACTCCGACAGGCAGACCCGCCATACGCACAGGAGGTAGATCTTTCCAATCCTCAACGATTGATCCGTGCCATTGCCGTCAGTGAGTATTCGGGGCGTCCATTTTCTTCCTTCCGTAGCCTGGCGTCCAAGCCCAGACCTAATCGGATCCTTCCAGTCTTGTTGGAGCCCCAACGAGGATGGCTGTATCAACGAACTGACCAACGTATTCTGGACATGATACAGGCCGGACTCGTTGAAGAAGCTCGTCAACTTTATCCAGATCGACATTTGGATGCCTTGAAAACAGTAGGTCTACAGGAGCTTTTTGCCTGGTTTTCTGGAGAATGTTCCTACGATGAAGCTATTGCTCTCTTCCAACAGAATACGCGACGGTATGCCAAACGGCAGCTGACCTGGTTTCGGAAAGAAACAGACTGGCATCGGTTTGATCCCGAATCCGAGCCGGACATCCTGGAGAAGGTTCTCACTTTGCTCGAAGAAGGGTAAGCACCTGCTCAGGTGGCCGGCCGACAACGGCCCTCTCCCCCATTATGGCGATGGGACGCTGGATCAATTTTGGATGATCTACCATGATTTGGATCCACTCTGCATCTGTATGTTCTTGCCCCCTGAACTGTTCTTTAAACAAAGCCTCTTCCTTTCGGATCAGATCCATGGGCGACAGGTTAAGTCGGGCCAACAAGGCGATCAGTTCGTTGCTGGTGGGTGGATCTTCCAGATAGTATCGGATAAGTATAGATGCTCCTGCATCCTCCAGCAACTGCAATGCTTCCCGGCTTTTTCGACATCTGGGGTTATGAAAGAAGGAAATCGGGTTGTTTTTCTTGGCCATCAACGGACATTTTGGCAAAAATGCAGGAATCACAAAACAATTGCTCCCAAATATGGGTAAATTTGATCCCTTTACTCAGTTACTCAATCCACAACATGGTGCAAATAATACGAATGACTGCCTTCCTCATGATGATGGCAGGGGCACTCAATGCCCAAACAAATTTTAATCTCACGAAAGTGGCCAACGTTCCTTACGCGGAAGGCTGCAATGATATCTGGGGTTATGTAGATAGCAGCGGGATCGAATACGCACTACTGGGTACTCGCCAGGCTACCGCCATTATCAGCCTGGAAGATCCGGCAAATCCAGTAGAGGTGGCCTATATTCAAGGCTCCACATCGACCTGGCGCGACATGAAGACCTGGGGTCATTATGCCTATGTCACTGCCGATGCTGGTAACGATGGTTTACTGATTATCAATTTGGAGAATCTTCCGAATGCCGTGACCTGGGAGTTTTGGAAACCGGATCTAACCATTGGTGGCAACTCCTCCACCTTGTCCAGGTGCCACAATATCTTCATCGATGAAAAGGGCTATGCGTTCCTCTCTGGCTGCAACCCGTTGAACAACGGTGGCGTCATCATCTTTGATGTGCACACCACTCCTGGCACACCTGTCCTCGTCGGTCAGGCCGAACCGGTTTACTCACATGACAATTTCTCTCGAGGAGACACACTCTACAGCGCCAATCTTGGACAGGGTGCCTATATCACGGATGTCTCCGACAAAGAGAATCCTGTCACCCTGGGTGTCCAGGAAACTTCCTTTGACTTTTGCCATAACGTCTGGATATCAGATGACAGTAAATACATGTTCACCACCGACGAAAAAGCGAATGCCTTCCTGGATGCGTATGACATTACCGATCCAGCGTCTATGATCCGTCTGGACAAATATCAGCCTATCGATACCCGTCAAACCGGGGTCATTCCCCACAACACGCATTACCTGAAAGGATACAATGTGGTCTCCTGGTATACAGATGGGGTTAAAGTTGTTGACTCACACAAACCTGACAACCTGGTTGAAGTAGCCAATTTTGACACCTATGTCGCCGGTGGAAACGGCTTCCAGGGTGACTGGGGGGCATATCCTTTTCTTCCCAGTGGATTGCTACTGGTGTCGGATATCAACACCTGTTTGTGGGTATTTGATGCCAACTACGTTCGAGCCAGTTATCTGGAAGGGATCGTTATCGATGCCATCACAAAAGACCCGATCCAGGGCGCGGATGTGGTCATCCAGAATGTGCAGCCGAATGAGGAGATCAGTGGCCCGGACGGGCGCTTCAAAACTGGTAGCAACCAGGAAGGATCCTTGACTGTGAAGACCAACAAGGCTGGCTATTTACCCAGTATCAAGGCATTTTCAATGACCGCCGGTGAGGTCACAGATGTAACCATAGAGCTCACCCCTCTGTCCACAACAAATGTGACTGGAATGGTGCTTGACAAGCAAACTGGTGATCCTGTGGCTGGTGCTATGGTTTATTACCAATCTTCAGTTGTGGATGACATCAACTACAATGCAGTTACGGACATTGACGGGACCTATGCCATCGATGATATCTACCTCGGCGATTACGAAGTGATTGCGGGGGCCTGGAGTTACGACTACGGCGTCATTGAAGCCTTGAACATCAGTGGTCAGGCCAACCAGGTTCTCGAGCTTGGACGGGCTTACAGAGATGACTTTGTATTCGATTATGGCTGGACCTCATCCGGCACAGCCAATGTTGGACTCTGGGAACGAGGCATTCCAGAAGGTACTTACATCGGTAACATGCAGGTCAACCCCGCAGGTGATTTCGCCGATGATCTGGGCAACACCTGTTATGTAACCGGACTGCAGGCAGGAACGACAATTGGAGAGTTTGACCTGGACAATGGTTCGGCCATCCTGGAATCACCTTCTATGGATCTGAGCAATTATCTGGCACCGGCGATCTTCTACAATGCCTGGTTTGTGAATACAGGCGGTAACAATATGCCCAATGACACACTGAAAGTATGGTTGACGGATGGGAATACAGAAGTCCTGGTCCATGAGTACACTGGCGACATCGACAGTTGGAGACCTCGTGACTCCATTTTTGTGATGGACTATTTCGCTGATCTATCCGATATCCGGGTTTCGTTCGTCGCCAATGACGAAGTGAGTTCCGGACACATTGTGGAAGCAGGAGTAGATGCATTTCTGGTTGCAGACACCAAAACCAGCAGCAATGAAGATGTCCTGGCAGATGCTCCCTGGAAGGTCCTGCCAAACCCGTCTGCTACCGACTTTTTCATGGTATTGCCCGATAATCAATGGGCCGGTTCGCTCTACCAGGTTTATGATGATCTGGGCCGACTGGTCGAATCAGGCGTCTTCCAGGCCTCCAAAGCTATTGGTGGTCATTGGATGCCAGGCATACACCTTCTCAAGGTGACGAACGGAGAAATGACCTCCACGCTCCGCTTGGTGAAGTTGGGCCAGTGATCGATGTGACCAAATAAAAAAAAGAGGCAATGGAATTCCATTGCCTCTTTTTTTATGCAATCATTTGTATTCAGGGCTTGGCTGAATGATTCACATCGCCGTATTTGACGGCGATAAAGTTCAGTTGGCTATTGGCTTCATCCAGATAAGGGATAGACCATGCTGAATCATAGGGTGGAAGGCTGGTGTTTGTGAAAAACACCCACGAAGGAACATTGGAGAAACTTTTGATGAGATCCAGCAATAGCTTGCGGAGAATGCCGATGTCCCCTACTGAGATACTTCCGGAATTGTTGACATCGCCGGCAATGGAAGCGTAAGGAGTGGGTAATGCATTGATACCCACAATATATTTGTTGAGCAGGATGATATCCCCAATGCTCACACCAAAGGCATCATCTCCATCTCTGGAGGCTGAAATGCTGTATTCCTCTCCAACTGGTACCTGTGAGAACAAATAGTGGCCATCCACATCCGTAACCGTCGTCGATACTCCACCAGGACCGGTCAGAGTCACCTCCACATTGGGCACCGGAAAGCCGACTGGCGTGACGATCGAACCGGCAAGGTCGACGGTGGTCTTGATATTCTGTAATCCGTTCAGTGTAGAGACGCCGGTATTATCCGGATCCAACCAATCCCTCAGACGGGTAGCGGATGTGCCACCGCCGGTCCATGATCGATGAAAACGTCCGTACCACAAGGCATTGGATGTGCAGGAAGCAGCACCACCGTTCAGCTGGCCAATGATCTTTCCCTGAGGATCAAAGAAGGGCGCTCCTGAGCTGCCAGGCTCCGATGTACCCAGATCCAGATAGACCCGATAGTGATGCAATGCGGGAGTTTTTATGCCATTGCTCCAATTGACCGGGGTCTGCCAAATGGTGATGGCCTGAGAATCAACAGATACTTTTTTGATATCAGCACTGGGGTGATGCACCATGAAAGCTAATGACGGAGTGTAGTTATCCGTCCGATTCCAGCCAGCATAATGGCTTTCCCATGCTTCCGGCGGGGATTCATCCATCTCCAACAATAAAAAATCACTGTCTGCCCACTTCGCCCGGAGTTGACTCCCGGATACTTTCAGGAAGCTGGGCTCTTCGGTCGGATTGGTACAAGTGGTGCCTTCATATCGGAAGTGGTAGGCCCAAAACTGATACAATGGTGTATAGCCGTACTGACAGTGGAATGCACTGAGAATATAGGGTATCTTATCCTGCTTGGTATTATTGACCAGGGCCCCGGTACACCAGCTGATGCCTTCCTGGAAGACACACATGATCCGCACAGCGCTCTTGGCCACCAGATGAATATCTGCGTCGTTAACACAGGCAACGTTGACATTGCAAGGTAGGGAGGCATCAAAACCAAGTCCCCGCGAACGCCCTGCGGCTTCCAAATCGGGTCTGTAATCCTGATCAAAAGCGTAATAGATCCGGTTGAATGAAAAACCTACCGGAGTGCCCGGCGTATCATATTGCAAAAAGCAGCGTTCTCCGGCAACTGGACCTAGGGTGAAAAATGCCTTGCCTCGGAGATCCCGATATGCGATCGATTCGACTATACGGCCTCGTTCGTCTTTGACAGTCAGTACGGCCCCGGGAATCAACGGAAGTTCCGAAGTGGTAATGATCAGAGCCTTGGCACCGGGGGCATAAAGGGCGCAATGCCAGGAATAGCCCTTATCAGTGGCGATCCAGGTGCCGTGATCCTCTGTGTAAATAGATTGCTGGATTGGAATAGCGAATCGCGGTACCAGCCCGGAGCGAGCGTCCTCAGCCTTAGCCTTCTCGACTTCGGGTGGGCTTAGCACGACTTCAGTCCAGTTGATATCTGACTGCGGCTGCTGCGCGTATAAAGACATGCAAAAGACCACCAGGAGGCCTAGCAGGAGGGTTCGATTCATTCAGGATAATAATTTGTCCCTGTAAAGATAGCTGAAACTCGGACTCCATCCAAATGAATGGCGCCCTCAGAAAACCCAAACATATTGCTTATCAATATATTACAAGTGACAGCAGAGGCCTGAAACGCAAAGAATGTACCAAAGAGAATGATTGCTGTCCAGTGGCGTGGAAATGAAAAAAGGTCATCCGCCAACTGGCGAATGACCTTGGTAGTCCGTACGGGAATCGAACCCGTGTTACCAGGATGAAAACCTGGCGTCCTAACCCCTAGACGAACGGACCATTCTGAAATGGTTGGCAAAGATATAATTGCCACTAGACAAAATCAAAACTTATCTAAAAAAACATTCTTCTACTTTATTCCTCATCAAGATCATCTTCCAGAAGAGGCCGCGTATTCGATGGAATAACCCTTAGATTTGCGCGATTGAACTGACAGATATGAAGAAGATTGCAATTAATGGGTTTGGTCGCATTGGTCGATTGGTATTCCGACACTTGATCCAACATCCGGATATCCAGATCGTTGCAATAAATGACCTGTCTGATGCCCCTACCCTGGCTCACTTACTGATGTATGACACTGCTCAGGGCCGTTTCAATGGCTCGGTCCAGTTGAATGGTACAGATATGGTTGTCAATGACCAGCATATTGAAATCTTAAGTGAACGGGATCCTGCTCAACTCCCGTGGAAGTCACTGGAGATCGACCTGGTTCTGGAATGTACCGGTGCATTTCGGACATTGGAAAAGCTAATCCTGCATCGCCAGGCCGGAGCAAAAAAAGTGATCCTCTCCGCTCCGTCGCAAGGAGTGGATGTACCCAACTTTGTACTCGGAGTCAATGACCATTTACTGACGGCATCCATTGACATCCTTTCAAATGCTTCCTGTACTACCAATTGCCTGGGGCCTGTGGTGAAGATCATGGAAGACCATTTTGGCATTGAAAGTGGATTCATTTCCACCACGCATGCTTATACTGCAGACCAGTGTCTGCAGGATGCGCCGCACAAGGATCTCCGCCGGGCCCGCGCTGCTGCGATGAATATCGTTCCGACCAGCACGGGTGCTGCTAAAGCCGTAAGCCTGGTCTATCCAAAAGTGGCCGGCAAGCTTGATGCCATTGCCTTTCGGGTTCCCGTCATCACCGGATCTCTGATCGATTGTACCCTGGTCTTAGAAAAAGAAACCACCCGGGAGGAGATCAACGCATTGTTTGCCCATGCTGCACAAAACGAGCTCAAAGGCATTCTCGAATACACTGAAGCACCTCTGGTGTCCAGCGATATCATCGGGAATCCGCACTCCAGCATCCTGGATGCCAGTCTCACGCAGGCAAAAGGGAAACTGGTCAAAATCATTTCCTGGTATGACAATGAAGCTGGTTATGCTGCACGGCTCGCAGATATAGCCATTCGTGTCCTGACAATGTAGTCTACAAATCCTCCCTTTAAGACCGCTCATCATGATGAACCAACTCTCCATCGCCGGAAAAAAAGTGCTGGTACGTGTAGATTTCAACGTGCCGATGAATGCGCAGCATGAGATCACCGATGATACCCGGATCAGAGGCGCCCTCCCTACGGTGGCCTATATTCTGGCTCATGGAGGCTCTCCAATTCTGATGTCTCACCTCGGACGACCACTCAAGCAGCGCCTTGCTGACGGTTCTATTGACACTTCCAGATTTACACTTCGACATCTGGTCGATCATCTTTCCGCCCTGACAGGTGTACCGGTTCATTTTGCAACTGATTGTATTGGTCCAGCGGCTGAGAAAGCGGCTGCCCAGTTGCCATCCGGAGAGATCCTATTACTGGAAAACACCCGCTTTCATGAGGGTGAAGAAAAAGGCGACCCTGCCATGGCTGCAGCCCTGGCCTCCCTGGGCGACCTGTATGTGAACGATGCTTTTGGCACCGCCCATCGTGCCCACGCATCTACCGCCCTCATCGCTTCTCATTTTGCACCCGACCATCGGGCATTCGGCTTCCTCATGGATGCCGAGTTGACCAACGCCTACCGAACCATGGATCACCCGGAGCGGCCACTCGTCGCCATTGTCGGTGGGGCCAAGGTCTCAGACAAGATCCTCTTGCTGGACCATCTCCTGGACAAAGTGGACGGTCTCATCATCGGTGGCGGCATGGCCTATACATTTATCGCCGCCCAGGGGGGAGAGATCGGCAATTCGCTTGTTGAATCCGATCGACTGGAGCTGGCCAGGCAATTATTGGCAAAAGCCAAACGGAGACATGTTCAGCTATTACTGCCATCCGATTCTGTCATAGCAGACGCATTCGCGGCAGATGCACAAACCCAGGTGGTCCCCAGTGGCGAAATCCCTACTGGCTGGATGGGATTGGACATCGGACCGGAAGCACGGGCTGCATTCAGTGGCTTGATCATGGAAGCTAAAACCATCTTGTGGAATGGACCCATGGGCGTTTTTGAGATGCCTGCTTTTGCCAAGGGCACCTTACAGGTGGCTACTGCTTTGGCCGACGCAACGGCTCATGGTGCATTTTCCCTGGTTGGAGGTGGTGACTCTGTCACGGCAGTCAATCAAATGGGGCTCGCCGATCAAGTCAGTTTCGTCTCCACAGGCGGCGGGGCCATGCTGGAACTGCTGGAAGGCAAGGTCTTGCCGGGTGTGGCAGCCATCAAAGGCTGATCATCACTCTTTCAGTAACTGTCGATATAACTCCATGGTTTGACGCACACTGACGTTGATGTGCATATCCTTGCGGATAAATGACCGGGCTTCCCGGGCCTTCGTCTCCCGATACCCACGATCCTTGAGATATCGGGTGACTGCCTGAACAAACCCCGCCATATCGCCCGGCGCCACGATCTCTCCTTTATCCGCATCCGGCACCAATTCTCGATTGCCGGGGATATCAGAGACCACCGGTGCCAGCCCGAGGGACATGCCTTCGATCAGCGTCTTATTCAGGCCTTCACCGCCCGTCGACGTATTGATAATCACCTGGCAGGCCCTCATCAATGGCAATGGATTCGGTTGGAATCCTGCTAACACGATCCGATCCCTGGCCGGCGAGCCGGAAAGGATCTGGAGATTGGCTTTTGAATCCATACCATTCCCAACAAGCAGCCAATAAACCTCTCTTTTTTCAGAGACCTCTCTAGCCGCCCGTAGCAAGGTTGAAATGTCTTTAAAGGGTCTGTTGTTTGCCACGCTGATGACCGTGAAAGCACCTTTGGGAATACCGAAAGGTTCCAGGCGAGCAGGTTGTATGGGATCATACCAGTTCGGATCATGACCTTTGGTAATCCATACTGTCGGATCCTTCCTGAACCAGAATTGGCGTTGCAGCGATTGTCGAATCTCTCTGGTGATGCAGATGATGGCATCCACCCTGGGGTGCAGATATTTGAAATAGGCAGTGGGGTCATACCAATGCACATGACCAGCATATCCCCTGTACAGAATCACTTTCACAGGCAGCCCTCGGGCAGCTCTCAGCCCATGGATAATCGCTCGACTGTTATACAAATGAAGGATATGGTAGCCTTCCTTTTCGAGCAAGGCACGCAATGACTGGGATTCCTTTCGATCAAATTTTGTCCGGGGATGGGTGGTCATGACCCGCATTCCTGCCTTTTGAAAGATGCCTTCGTACTCTGTTTCCGGATACGTCAGAATATCCACTTGGACGCCTGCTTTCGCCAGGCCAATAAACATTTCTGCCTCCGGGCGAACCGAAACGGTTCCCCTGTAATCACTGACAACAAGCACTTTCATTTTCTCCTTTCTGATCTGTTCGCAAGCTACGTCTCTCCGTCCGGTATACAGCATATCACGCCTTTATTGATCGATGAAAAGCCTGTACATTCACTATAAATCCTGCAATATGATTCGTGGATGCGCTCTCCTACTGGTCTTATTCGGCCTTTTTTCATGTGAACAGGCGCAACCGGTTCTTCCAGCACCTCCAGCCTATACACTGGTGATCCACGGGGGTGCCGGTGCGATCCAGAAAGCCAGTATGACAGCTGAATTAGACAACCAGTACAGAGAAAAACTTCATGAGGCCCTCGATGCGGGTGAAGCCATCTTAAAGAGCGGTGGCACATCTCTGGATGCCGTTGTTGCTGCCATCCGGATCATGGAAGACTCTCCCTTGTTCAATGCTGGAAAAGGTGCTGTATTTGCGCATGATGGCACCAATCAGATGGATGCCTCCATCATGGAGGGTAAAACTATGCGGGCAGGAGCTGTTGGCGGGATCACGCAGGCCCGCAATCCCATCCTGGCCGCTCGCGCAGTCATGGAGCAATCAGAGCACGTCCTGCTCACTGGGAAAGGTGCTGACGAATTTGTTCTGGAAATCGGTCTGGATACAGCAGGAACCGACTATTTCTTCACCCAACGACGCTGGGACAGCTTGCAAAAGGTCTTGAAGAAGAATACCCCTGCCACGTCTTCTGATCAAAAATTTGGAACAGTCGGGGCGGTGGCCCTGGACGAGCATGGTAACCTTGCAGCCGGCACTTCGACCGGGGGAATGACTAACAAACGATGGAACCGCCTTGGTGACTCTCCCTTGATTGGTGCGGGCACGTATGCAGACAATCGGGCCTGTGCCATATCCTGTACCGGCCATGGGGAGTACTTCATTCGGTATGCGATCGCACACGAACTGGCTGCACGCATGCGGCTACTTCACGTAGATCTGGATGCCACCGCCAACAGCTTGCTCAAAGATGAGCTGTTTCCTGCCGGTGGAACGGGTGGGCTGATCGCTCTGGATAAAAAAGGCCAAGTCACGATGCCATTTACCACAGATGGTATGTATCGGGGGTACACAAGACCAGGGGAACGTAAAGTGGCCATCTATGACCAGGAGGAATAAGGATCTGGCCTGGATTCCTGGGGTACACCACCAGCATTGTCCACCGGCTGATGGTTGATCCTCTGAGGAGCCTGTTGGTGGCTCAGTACCTGGATCTACCCGATACATGCAACCGTTGCAGGATGGCACGAAGCAGGATCCAGCAATGGTTCAACAGATTGTGGAACCACCCGAAATGAGTCTGGAGGACATGATATCGGTCGATCAGTGATTCACGATGACGCTGACGGGAAAGTCCACCTGTCTCAAATCTTGCTAGAATCATGTGTGTATGAATCGTTGCTCGACTTTTCTTGAGGCATTTGATCACCCAGTCAATGTCAGCACAAAGATTTTCTGAAATATAAGGAGTACATATTGACACTCGAGGCAAAAACGCCTGATGAGAAACAACCATCCCGTACCTGAGATCCTTCCACGATAAAGTGTCTGGCGTTTTCTGCGTCGTGACTGAACTCCGGGTTCCCAGGACATCCCCATCCGGGTTGACCATCAGAACATCACCATAGAGAATGTCTGTTTCAGGGGTAACAAACTGCGCAAGCCTGGACAGCACTTCCCGGCCTTCGATGAGATCCCCTGCATTAACAAACCAGACAAATTGGCCCCTGGCCATTGCCTGTCCTTTGTTCATTGCATCGTACAGCCCCTGATCGGGTTCGGATATCCATCTCAGTTGAGGGGCCGTTTGAGATTGCAAGAGTTCCAGAGTGCCATCATGGCTTGCACCATCGATCACCAGGTGTTCATAATTGGAAAAATCCTGATCCTGCACACTTTGCAATGTGCGTCGGAGCGGTTCCACTGCATTATAACAGACTGTTATGATGCTAAACAGTGGTTCAGATGACAAAACCGGCATAGCAGTAAAGGTAGAGGATTACAAAGTAGGAAGGAATGAATCAAAGTGATACCAGGACAAATACGATCAACGAATCAGTGCAAATTCACCAGTATATGCTCCTTTAGATCCATCCACAAAGATGACATCCATGACATAAACAAAGACTGCAGGATCCATGGCTTCACCTCTCCAGTTGCCGTCCCACCCCACCTGCGGATCATTCAGTAAAAAATGCTTGCCTTCCCACAAAAGGTTACCCCACCTGTCCCATACCTGCAGACGTTCTACTTCCAATACACCGACTCCACTCCCATAGGGCTGAAGCAGATCGTTCAGTCCATCAAAATTGGGCGAAAAGGCATTGGGCACAAAGACATTTTTATCCGCCGTCACATCAATAGCAATGGATAAAGACCTCGAGCATCCATTTGCATCTGTCAATGTGACTGTGTAGGCAACAACCATACCTGCCACAACGGTAGGATTTGAACATTGGGTGCAACTAAGACCCTGAGATGGCGACCAAGAAAACACCAACGGTGGTGTTCCTCCCGAACCAGCTGCCAACAAGTTGATCACCTCGCCTACACCTGCTGTAAACGTATCCTGACCGATTTGTAAGATCAAACCTGGGGGTTCCTTGATATTGATATTGGTATCTTTCTGGCAACCCATTGCATCCTGAACGGATAAGATGTACGTCCCAGCCAAAAGGCTAAAAGATGGATTTGCATTGTAATTCAATCCGCCATCCGTTGAATACTGATAAGGAACAATCCCCCCACTTCCCCCAAGAGTCACGGAAGCCTGCTGGCCTGCACACAGCGGTGGCGATACCATAACGTCCAATTGCAGACTGTCACAATTGGCTTCTTGTTCGGACGTTTTGAAAGGCTCCTCTGCTATAGGGGCCCCAACTGAATTCATCAGGAGAAAAATGACATATATGAGGAAAAAACTCATTGATCAAAGATATCCAATCCGAACTGAACCCTTGCGTATCGAGAAGGAACCAACTGTTGAACAGGGAGACAAACAGCCGTAACCAGGCACTAAAATTCTTGGGCTGGCTTTTGAAAAACAGCAAGGACAGTGCGTCCTTCAAAAAAAGGAGACATACACATTACCAACGACTTGTAGATTGGTCGTGGTACCCAACCCATCATTTTAGCCAGTTTGGGATGTGTGGAGCGCAATGATTCTCGTTTTAACAAGTACCAATTCTTCCATTCATCCATAGGTTGAATTTCAATTTTTATAGGATCCAGATTGAATTCTTGGCCAAGGCCTTCTAGCGCACGTGCATTCCAAAGTCCCATATGGTGCGGTGGCAAATTCAAGGGATCATATAGATGAAAACCAAAGATATAGGGATTTGAATTGGGTACACCAATCACCAACTTGCCTCCCGGTCTCAACAACTTGAGGTTGGATTGGACAAAAGACCGTACATCGGCAATATGCTCTAATACCTGAAAGCTGCTGACTACATCATATTGTGAAGCATGATCTGCCGCCCATTGATGAAGGTCTTCATGGTGGATGGTCAACCTCTGACTTCTTCCCTTTTGAACGGCCAGCTCATTATATTCCAATCCTTCGGCCTTCAAACCGGCCTGCTTGGCCAGATGCACAAAAGCGCCACTTCCGCAACCGACATCCAGTAGGGATTCTCCCGAGGTCAGATATCGAAGCGCCCGTCGGTATTCCCATTTATCTTCCCGATAATATCCGGAATAAGCCTGTTGTAGTTGTTCATAGAAAGCCGCATTTCCTGCCAGGGACTGAGGGGAAAAAAATCTGTATCCGGTCTCCAGACATGCATAGATCTCGATGCCACCGGCCGCACGCAAGTCATCTTCGACATCGATCCCAAGCTTGCGGTAGTCCGATATAATGCGTTCAATATCCAGATCTGCTACTTTCCTGACGTTTTCTCGACCGGTTAATGGGCACCTGACTAACTCTTGATTCATACTTTACTCCTTGACTATCTGCTCATTACAATCACCTAACTGACGCTGGCATGACGAGTTCTGGTTGAAAGGCATTGCCACCTTTTCCATACATTTGGTCCAACATCGAGAAACTCAAATTATGGTAAAGATAATTGGTGCAAGGGTTTGGCCCCATCTGGTTGCCTACCTGGTCATGATCCTGGTCTCTTTCATGCTCTTCCGGCCCTATGTCCTGGAAAACAAGGTTCTTTCCCAAGGGGACAATCAGCGCGCCAAAGCCATGCAGACGGAGATCCAGAAATACCGGGCGATAGACGGGGAAGCGCCCTTATGGACGAATGCGATGTTCAGTGGCATGCCTGCATATATGATCTGGCATACCGCCCGGGGGAATATGCAACAATATGTCGGACGCGCATTGCTTTGGTTCCATGCCATTACCAAACCACATTATATCGTCCTCCTGGCCATGGCCATGTGCTATCTCGCCTTGTTTGCCTTCGGTGCCGACTGGCGGATCGCGCTGCTGGGCGGGATCAGTTATGGCATTTCGACATATTTTGTTGATCTGGCTGAAGCGGGCCACAGCACCAAGATGCTGGCAATGGCCTATCTCCCCGGCGTTTGGGCGGCGGCCATGTTACTGATCAAACGAAAATGGCTTTTGGGGACCGGATTGATGAGTTTGATGGTCGGCCTACAGATCCAGGCCAACCACATTCAGATCACATATTATACTTTTCTCCTCCTCGGTGTCGGTATGATATTCTACGGTGTTCAATCCTTTAAAAGTGGTCAGTTGAAAGCCTTCGCCACCGCCCTGGGATTGATGGCCGCAGCTACCGGACTGGGAGTGGCCAGTAATATGGCCACTCTGTGGCCCACCTGGGAATATTCCAAGGAAACCATTCGGGGAACCTCCGAATTGAAGGCGAAAGCAAACTCCGGCGGAGGGCTTGACAAGGACTATGCTTTTGCATGGAGTTACGGCATTGGAGAGTCTTCTACCCTGCTGGTACCCAATGCCTATGGTGGAGGAGCCTCCCAAACGTTTGAAGGCACCGAGACCTACAAACGGATCTTCCCGAATATGGTGCAGAATTTCACCCGACAGGGCATGTCCCGTCAGGAGGCTGTCAAAAGTGCCGAGCAGCAGGTAAGCGCCTTGTTCTATCACGGAGAACAATCCTTTGTCGGTGTGGCCATTTACTTCGGAGCCGGATTGATCTTCCTCTTTGTACTGGGCATTCTGCTCGTTGGTGGACCTGTCCGATGGTGGCTGATCACAGCTACAGCTTTTGCCCTGACCATCGCCTGGGGAAAACATTTTTTCCTGAATGACCTGTTATTCGACTACTTCCCGCTATTCAACAAGTTCCGGGCTGTCTCCATGGCATTGGGCCTCAGCCACTTCGCCCTTGTCTTGCTAGCCATGCTCGGCCTTCAGCAATTTCTGAACAGCACAGATAGGGAGCGATCGCTGAAAGCCCTTTACACCGCTGCCGGTGTGACGGGAGCACTGACCCTCCTGATCCTGATCGCGGGAGGTATGATGAATATGACGGGAGCAAATGATGAAGCAGTCGGCGCAGATCTCGCCAGGATCCTGCAGGCAGATCGTGCCTCCGTTTTAAGGAGTGATGCCTTCCGCAGTCTGGGCATCATCCTGCTGACAGCTGGTGTACTCTGGGCCTATTTGAAAGATAAACTCAAACTCACTCCCGCTCTCCTCCTAGTCGGTGCGGTAGTTGTCGGCGATGTATGGATGGTGGATTCACGCATCCTCTTTCCGGCCAAATATGAATCTGAACGTACGGCTGAAGCCGATCCTCAGCCGTCACAGGCAGATCTGTCTATCCTGGATGATCCGGACCCGTATTTCCGGGTCCTGGATATGACAACCAATCCTTTTGTCAATGCCAAAACCAGCTTATTCCATAAAAGTCTCGGGGGGTATCACGCAGCAAAACTGATGCGTTATCAGGAATTGATTGAAGCCTATTTGATGAATCCCGGACAACATCTGGATATCCTCCGGATGCTGAATACCAAATACATACTTCAACAACAGGAAAACAGGTCGATTCCCGTGCCGATCGATCACCCCTTCGGAAATGCGTGGTTTGTCAACACCTTGTCTACCGTGTCTGATGCCGATCAGGAACTGGCGGATATCGCGCTGGTGCCTTTGCAGATCACTGCTGTCATTCAGGAGCAGAATCTGCCTGAAGGATGGAAAACGGCTTACAAAACCGATTCACTGACCCGTGTTCGGTTGACTTCCTACCATCCGGATACGTTGACATATCAATACTCCAACAACTATGAAGGGTTTCTGGTATTCTCCGAAGTATATTATCCACCAGCAAAAGGATGGCAACTTTATCTGAATGGGGAGCCATTCGATGATTTTGTCAAAGTTGATTACCTCCTCAGGGGTGTCCGAGTGCCCGCAGGTCAAAACCAGGAGATCACGATGGTCTTCCATCCACAGTCTGTATACACCGGTCAGAAGATAGCTTTGGCTGGTTCAATTCTCAGCTTCCTGATCCTGTTTGCCGGGCTCTGGCAGTTCTTTCGCAAGGAAGAAATCCCCGAGGCCGTGACCCTGCATGAACCAGTGCATGCACCGTCTGATAAAGGGTCTAGAAAGAAGAAACGTTCCTAGGGCTTTTGTGTCTCCAGGTACGCGACTACAGGTGATAGTTTTGCTGTCCAGGACAAACGCTCCTGAGCATCTGTCCGCATGGTCGTAAAGTATACCGGATCTTGCCCGGATATATCCTGGTAAAAAGCAAGTACGGATCGTGGGTCAACCGGTGTCTCATTGGCCGGAACAACCAGACAATAGGGATAGTCTTCCAGAAAGTCATGATCCTTGTACCCAAGGAGAAAAGGAAGTCCCCTTGCAGCGAACTCCCTGGCTTTCAATGTTGTGGTCTGGCCGTCTGCAACTCCAGTGCGATGCATTCCCAGACTGGCGATCCCTACATGACACTGTGCAATGAGTTCGTCCAGTGCTGCTCCCTGGATAAATCCATGAAAGGTGACGATATCGGCAACGTCAAGGTCATTGACCAGATCCCGGAGATTTTGCTCCTCTTTCCCCGATCCCGCGATCTCAAAACGGATCTTTTCGGTGTGATTCAAGAGCTTCCATTCCGCCATACCCCGGATCATTCGATCGTACCCATGCCAGATGTTCAGATTGGCCAGACCAAGGATCCTGAATGGAGGCTGTGGTGGTGCTTCCAGGATGGGTGTGATGGATTCCGGGTCCACTCCGTTATCCGTTTCTAATGTCGGTATTCCACGAATGCGGGACAATCGGGAAAAGGTCACGATCCGATCGACTATCCGCGGTAAAAAGACAAAACAGAATTGGTCGAGCCAGACCTGGACTTTCACTTTCAATGGAGCATCCCGAAATTCAGGCCGATACGGATAGGTTGGCAACTCCAGGATGAACCGATGATGGGACTGCTCTTTCCGCCAACGCCACAAATGCCAGATCAATACCGGATTGAGTAAAAAATGACGCATATAAATGGCGTCATAGCCTTTTGCCAGGATCAAATCGAAAATACCCTGATTGGTATAGATTGCCCGTTGGCGAGAAGACCCAAACGTCTGACGTTCGAATGTCCCGTCATACTTTTCTAGGATGGCCTCCTTTCCCTGGATGTAGAATAGATCGACTGTCCAACCATCCGTCTGCGCCAGGGCTTTGGCCTGGGCTTTCACCTTCCGGAACAGCCCGCCAGTGGCCGGGATGTTGAAGTCGATCTTGGTAAAAAAAAGGACCTTCATAATTATCCTACCAGTCTGTTGCGAAGAACAGAGGCAATTCGCTCAGATGCCCTCCCATCCCACAATGGTGGCACAGCTCCCTTTTTGTACTGACCCTTCCTGATCTGTTGGAGATAGTCTGATATGATGGGTATATCAAATGGCACCAGCGTATTCGATCCGGGATCCAGGGTAGAAGGTCGCTCGGTATTGGGCCGGAGGGTCAGGCAGGGAACCTGCCGAAAAGTAGTCTCCTCCTGGATCCCACCGCTATCCGTCACCACGACCATTGCATGCTTGATCAGTTTTTGAAAGGCAAAATAGCCCATTGGCTCCGTGAGGGTCAGCGCGTCCATCCCTTCCCATTCATCCAGAAGACCGAAGGTCTGCAGTTGTTTACGCGTTCGAGGATGGATCGGGAAAATGATGCGCCCGACAGATGTCATTTCACGGATCAATGCCGTGAGTTTGACCATGGCATCTCGATCATCCACAGTGGCCGGCCGATGCATGGTCATCAGGATGTATGTGGACGGGGTCAGAGCATGGTCATTCAAGACGGAAGAGGCATCAATGCGTTCTTCAAATCCGACCAGTGTGTCGATCATGGTATTGCCCACGAGGTGTACTCGATCCATTGGGATATTCTCGCGTTCCAGATTGGTCAAACCACTTTTTTCTGTGACAAAGAGCAATTCGGAGATATGATCCGTCAGAATGCGATTATGCTCTTCCGGCATCCCTTTGTCTTCTGACCGAAGTCCCGATTCAATGTGGCCGATCGGAATACCGCATTTATTGGCAGTCAAGGCTGCTGCGAGCGTCGAATTGACATCTCCCGGAACCAGAACCATGGCGGGTTTGTGCTCCAAAAACAAAGTCTCCAATCCCAGCAGAATATCGGCCATTTGGCCCGTTGGACTGGTATGTTTCAATTCCAGTCGATGGTCTGGTTCGAGGTCAAACTGGCGAAAGAATACACCCGCCATATTGAGATCATAGTGTTGTCCGGTATGGATCAATTCGTGTCGAAAACCCGCCTCTTCAAAGACCCGATTAAACTGGGTCACTTTGATAAAATTGGGCCGGGTGCCGACAATGGTAATAAGGAGGGGGCGCATATCAGGATGTTCCAATTCGTGTGATCTGACGTTCATAAATATCATTCAGATGGTCAAGATGCCCATCTCTGGAGAACAATTGTTCCACTTTTTCTCGATTCTGTTTTTGCAGGGGCCAGTCAGAAATAGTCTGCAGCGCCTGTACATAGGCATCAATATCACGTTCTTTGACAAGAAAACCATTTATACCATCTTCTACCAATTCCGGGATGCCGGAGTGAAGTGTGGAAACTATTGGTAGTTCCATGGCCATCGCTTCCATGATGGCATTGGGAATTCCTTCCTGATCACCTGAGTCCAGAGGAGTCACTGAATGATGGACAAAGACATTAGCAGAATCCATCAACTCCCTGCTTTTTGACGGGGTAACCAGGCCCGGAAACTCAATGATGTGATCGAGCCCCAACTGCTGAGCAAGGCGTTGACTATCGATCAATGTGGGGCCATCGCCTGCAAGAATCAAACGGACCTCCCTGGTCTCGGGCAAACTGGCAACATAGCGCGCAAATGCCTGAATCGTATAGATGTGCCCTTTCTTAGCTGTAAATGAAGAAACTTGCAGAAATGTGATTGGATTCGGTTGGGGACTCTCATGTGAAGCCCGTTTGAAGAAGGCCAAATCTGTCCCATAATAGAGGATCTGATGTTTTGGGATGGGCCCGATAGCCCCTTCCATCCTCGCTGACATATTGTTCGAAACAAAAATAGGCGTGACGTCCTTTCTATCTAAAACTACCCGGCATTGACGACGATACCTTGCTGATCTCAGTTTCATCGATGCGTCGTATCCATGGAAACTCAGTATCACAGGTATGCTGTTTTCGGGCCAATTCGAGAGAAATATCCACCCTTGTCCTCCGAAATGCACATGAATCAGATCTGGCTTGAAAGCCTGAATTGTTTGAGCAATCGTCCGACGTATCCGACCGCTCCTAAAAGCCCACAGCCAGTTCTCATCTTGAAATCGACGAATCTGTTTGGCAATGAAACGATTGTCATGCAAGGGGACCAATTGTACATTCGAAAATGGAAATCGGTCCTCATTTGACCGTTCTGTGGTCATTACCAACACTTCATGTTGGTCGGCGATAGCCTTTATCTCATTATAGACAAACGTCAGGGTCGGGGCGGCGAATTCGCGGATAAAAACAAGTATTCTCATCCTACTACAGGTTTTTGGAGGACGCCCCAAAGACCGGTAATCATCTGGCCTTCACTGAAATGAACCGGGGCGCGATCTGTCCGATCCAAAAGCCAGATCAGGGGCATTGCCAGAATACTGATGATTTTCTTCAGCATAACATTCCGGATGCTCCTTCGAATCCATAAGGCCAACAGTTGCCCCAGCGCGGCATTCCAACCGCCAAGAGCCTCGAGTTGGACCACTTTAAATCCGGTATCCACCATAATCCTCTGGAGTGTAAATGGTGTATATCGGCATACATCATGAGGTACTTCATGCAAAGGCCACAAAAAGG
The DNA here is from genome assembly GCA_021738725.1 of Saprospiraceae bacterium. Lineage (GTDB taxonomy): Bacteria > Bacteroidota > Bacteroidia > Chitinophagales > Saprospiraceae > JAGNXB01. The sequence continues at coordinate 117,613 of JAIPBE010000005.1, forward strand.
GAACTGTGAAAAAATAGAATCCTCCAGGCTTTAGAACCCGATATGTCTCTTGTAAGAAGTGTGCAGGATCTGGAACGTGTTCTAATACCTCAGTCGAGAGACCCCAGTCATATGAATGATCTGCAACGGGCATTGTCAAGCCATCCCAAGTCAGATCAGGTGGGGTCCCGTCATATTCCAGGGCATGTTCAATATCCAGACCTGTGTATGAATCTACTCCATCAACATGCAAGATAAGATCCCGGTAAGGCATACTTCCGCAACCAATATCCAACACCTCACCAGAAAATCTGGGAAGAACTGTAGAGACTGCCCGGAGGAGTGCTTTTCGAGGGATGAAGTAATCCAGATACCGACTACTCAGGGAGATATCCAGGAAAAGGTTGCTCATATAAGATAAAATCCAGGCTTAAAATTGAGGAAATTTATCAAAGTAAGGTCCAATCTCTCAGATGATGGTACAAGGCATCTACCTTTGTTTGAAAGAATTGGCATGGGCGTGATTCGTCGACAAGGTCTGAAGTATGTTATTCTGAATTATTTCGGAATTGGCATCGGCTTGATTTCCATGCTTTTCATCTATCCCCTCGAGACTGAAGCCTACGGACTGGCTCGTTTCCTGATGGATTCGGCTGTATTGTTTATTCCCCTGTCTACTCTGGGTGCCATTGCTCTTCCCGTTCGTTTTTTTGGTCAGACGGAAGACAAGTCTACAGGCCATCATGGATTTATCTCCTGGTTGCTGGTGTTGTGTCTGGCAGGCGCTTCGTTCATCGCACTGGCTTCATTTTTCTTCTGGGGCCGCATCATGGAATACTATGGTACAGTGTCCCCTCTTTATGTCCTCTATCTATACTTTTTCATCCCGATTCTGATTCTCAGAGGTGCGATTCAGGTATTGAGTATGTACATCAGCAACTTTCATCGAATCGTTGTCCCCAGTCTGCTAAATGACTTGTTGATCAAGGCATCCCTTCCCATATTTATTTTGCTGGTTCATTTCAAGTGGTGGGATTATCAAGACCTCATCGTTGGCATCCTGCTGAATTTTGTCCTTGTTTTTCTTGGCCTGTTGGTCTATCTACACCAACTGGATCAATTGTCATGGAAAATCGACTGGGCCTTTTTTAAAGGCCCGTTACTCCGTCAAATGGGGGTTTATGCCGGTTATGGCGTTTTAGGCAGTATGGGTGCTTCTGTCGCTGTCAACCTCGATGTATTTATGATCGGTACAATGCTTTCTCCGCAGGCAACAGGCATATATGGCATCGCCGCGATCATGGCAAATCTGATCAATAGACCCTTAGTTGCAATCACGGCGATAGCAGGGCCAATCATTATGAAAGCCTGGCAGAAGAATGACCACGAAGAAGTCCGCGAACTGTATAAAAAGTCTTCGGTCAATAGTTTCGTTGCTGGTTCACTTATTTTCCTGCTGATCATTCTCAATCTGGATGACATCTATGCACTGATGCCCAATAGTCTGCTGATCGGTCAAAACCGGGACGCTCTTTTTTATTTGGGGGTAGCCTATCTCATCAATCTATTGACAGGAGCCAATTCGGAAATCATAGCTTATTCCAAGCTGTTCCGTTGGAATTTTTACGGTATCATGATACTCGCAGGAATCAATTTGATCTTGAATTTCATTCTCATCAAACAGATGGGCATTACGGGAGCCGCCCTGGCAACGTTGATCTCTTATGCGTTGTACAATTTGTTCAAAGCCATCGTGATCTACCGACATTACAGGATGCATCCGTTTACTTCAGGATTGATGAAAATGATCGGATTGGCCCTCATCATATATCTACTTTTCACCTTCCTCCCACTGGAAGGCCACCACCTGGTCACACTAACCATTCGGTCCGGACTTATCTCCATCATCTTCTTTGTTAGTTTGTGGTATGGGAAAATTTCTGAGGACATTCAATCACTGTTGGAAAAGCTTTTATCAAAGATCAAGAAGTGAACATACGTCCACAGTCCGGCCTTATGGCACTGTCCACATTGGACGGTCATCCCACAAAAGTTGAAGAGCCTGAGTCACTAAATAATATTGGTTACCCTGAAGTTCAAAAGGCATGAATTAGTTTTGCCATATTAAGAATGGACTTACTCCTAACTGAAAGTTACATTTGAAAGTCACTGTCCTCAGCACATTTGATCGGCAGGGAGGCGCCGCTGAAGCCGCTTTTCGCCATGTGGAAGCGCTGCGCCTGGCCGGCGTGGAGGTGCGAATGCTGGTGCGCACTGCCCGAGAAGATGTCCCCTGGATCGCAGAGACTGGGACAGGATTCATCCACCAGAAAAAGATTCAATTCCTCGAGTGGACGGAGCGATTTCGATTCATCCGTCATGCAGCCAGAAGAGAAGACTGGTTCTCTTTTTCCATCGCTGATCTCGGTCAGCGCGTTACGGAGCACCCCTGGATCAGAGAAGCAGACATCCTCAACCCGCACTGGGTTCAAAAAGGATTCTTGTCCATTGCCGAACTGGGACTGCTCAGCAACCTGGGCAAGCCTATGATCTGGCACTTACAGGATATGTGGGCGTTTACAGGAGGCTGCCATTATGCCGGTAGCTGTACACATTTCACTCAGTCCTGCGGACACTGCCCCTACCTGAAACAACCTGGCACAAAAGACCTCTCTGCCGCCATTCTTTCCCAAAAAAGATCGCTTTGGGGAGATGCTCCCTTTCAGGTTTCCACATCCAGTAAATGGCTCCAGCAGGAAGCCCTCAAGAGTTCCCTCTTTCAGGATAAAGAGGTATTGCACTTGCCGATGGGGGTCAACACCGACCGGTATCTGCCAGGGGATCCCACAGTTGCCCGACAACGGCTTGGACTTCCGGAAGACGGCTTGGTCTTTCTATTTGTGGCTATGAATGTCCAAGACCGACGCAAGGGTTTCCACTTGCTGGCCACCGCCTTAGCCCGACTCGCAGAACGAGTGCCCTCAGAAATAAAGTCCCGTATCACCCTTGCTGTTCTTGGCAAATTCGACCCCGAACAGCGCGCCTCCCTCCCCTTTCGTGTTCACCCGCTTGGATTTCGTTCAGACCTGCAGGATATCCTGGATGCCTACCGCGCTGCCAACCTGTTCATTCTCCCCTCCCTGGAAGACAACCTTCCCAATACCGTACTCGAAGCCATGTCTTGTGAAACACCTGTGGTGGCATTCGATTCAGGCGGCGTTCCCGAGATGATTGAACATCAGCAAAATGGGCTACTCGCTGCATCAGGTGATGCCGATGCCCTCAGTAAAGCACTCTACACATTTGTCCGTCTCGAGGCGGCAGTACAACAGGATTGGGGACAACAGGCCAGGAAGTCTATGATCCGTCAATATGGTTATCCGGTCGTTGCGGCAAAGCATATTGCTCACTACGAAAAGCAATTGTGATCATCCGGTTGAGGAGCTTCCATTTCTTACCTTTGCGGCGAATCAACAGTCGTCTTTGCAATGACCTTTGAAAACCTGCATCTGGACCTTCAGGATAGTATACTGCTGGTCACCATGACCCGTGAATCAGCCCTGAATGCCATCAATATGGCGACCATGGCCTCCTTGCATCGCTTATTTGGAGAGTACATCCCCGATCATGAGGAGATCTCCGGGGTCATCCTGACCGGAGCGGGACAGAAAGCGTTTGCCGCAGGTGCGGATATCAAGGAATTTGCCAGCTTCTCTGCCCAGGAAGGAAAACTCCTTTCAGCCACTGGTCATGAGACTTATTTTCTGATCGAAAAGAGTCGGATTCCCGTGATCGCTGCCGTGAATGGATATGCATTAGGAGGCGGATGCGAGCTGGCGATGGCCTGTCATATGCGTATAGCAGGTGAACATGCCAATTTTGGCCAACCTGAAGTCAACCTCGGCCTCATCCCCGGTTATGGCGGCACGCAACGACTGGTCCAGTATATCGGAAAAGCGAAGGCGATCGAATTGTTGTTGACGGCCGATATGATCAATGCAGAAGATGCGCTCCGCTGGGGTCTGGTCAACCATGTCGTACCCAGTGGTGAAGAAGTGTCTAAAGCCAGGGAGATCCTGCTAAAGATCAGCACTAAAGGACCTGTGGCTGTTCGCAAGGTGATCGAAGCCGTCAACGCTTACTTCACTGAAGCGACAGATGGTTTCCATTTTGAAGTCGAGTCATTCGGTTATGCGTGTGGCACACAGGATTTTCGAGAAGGCGCGAAAGCCTTTGTCGAAAAACGGAAACCAGCCTTCACCGGACACTAGAAACGCATCTCAACATCTCATTTAGCTCTCTCCGCATGAATTCTCGTGATCCGATCCAGACAGACCTTTTGATCATCGGTGCCGGCCCCGCCGGTCTCTTTGCTGTTTTTGAGGCCGGTTTACTCAAAATGAGATGTCACCTTATTGACTACCTCCCCCAACCCGGTGGTCAATTGACGGAGATCTACCCCAAAAAACCGATCTATGATATTCCCGGCCTGCCATCTGTACTAGCCGGTGATCTGGTCCATAATCTGATGGAACAGATCGCCCCATTTGAACCGGGATTCACCCTCGGAGAACGCGCAGAAACCATCGAAAAACAGGAGGATGGGCGATTCATGATCACGACAGACAAAGGCACCCAACATCTGGCCCCAGCTATCGCGATCGCTGGAGGTTTGGGTGTTTTTGAACCGAGGAAACCACCTATCTCCAACATCGCTGAATTCGAAGACAATGGTGTGTATTACATCGTCAAAGATCCCGCTGATTTTGCCAACAAGAAAGTGGTGATCGCCGGCGGAGGAGACTCTGCTCTCGACTGGGCGATCTATCTCGCAGAGCATGGTTCCGAGATCACCATGGTTCACCGTCGAACAGAATTCAGAGGGGCCCCTGATTCCGTAGAAAAAGTCGAACACCTCGCCACCACCGGCCAGATCAAGTTGATCACCAACGCCCAGGTCATTGGACTTACCGGAAATGGTAAACTGGAAACGGTGACCATCTCCGCCAATGATGATCAAGAAGTGATCGTCCCCACCGATGTCTTTCTCCCCCTTTTCGGCCTATCTCCCAAATTGGGGCCCATTGCCGGATGGGGTCTTGAACTCGACAAGAATGCCATTGTGGTCAATACCCTGGACTACAGTACCAATGTTGCTGGTATCTACGCCATTGGAGACATTAATACCTATCCGGGCAAGCTCAAATTGATCCTGTGCGGATTCCACGAAGCGACGCTGATGGTTCAATCCGCATTCCAGCTGGCTTTTCCAGGCAAAAAATTGAGTTTTAAGTACACTACAGTGACCGGGATTGAGGGGATCCATCCCGCCTCGTAACTCCGTTCGCAACAACCCCTCACCAAACTGCGTTTCTTAGCAGCGTATGAAAGACATCATTCAGATCACACTCTATGATCGACAGGGGGAGGTTCACCATCTGGAGGCGCCTACAGATATGAGTCTCAATCTGATGGAGCTCTGCAAAGCCTGTGATCTTCCCGTAAAAGGCACCTGCGGAGGGATGGCCCTCTGTTCGACCTGTCACCTCTACATCGAAAGTGACCACGAGCTGCCCGAAGCTTCACACGAAGAAGAAGATATGATGGATCAAGCCTTCTTTGTCAAAGAGAACAGTCGCCTTGGTTGCCAGATCAAGATCACAGAGAGACTCGATGGTCTAGTCGTCCGATTGGCTCCGGAAGACGAGGAATTCTAACCCTGTCCGGATCCGTACTGCTTTTCAAAATACAGCTGGTATTCCCCGGACGTGACATGATGAAGCCACTCCTCATTCTCCAGATACCATCTGGCGGTTTCCTCCAGTCCTTGCGTCATTTGAACTTTTGGGGTCCAACCCAATTCACGTTGCAGCTTTTCAGCATCGATCGCATACCGCCGGTCATGACCAGGTCTGTCTTTGACAAAGGTGATCAGCGATGCACTGTCACCATCCGGCCGGTTCAACAGTCGATCCATCGTCTGGCACAACAGGTGAACAAGGTCGATATTTTTCCATTCGTTCTGCCCCCCGATATTGTAGGTCTCACCGGTCATCCCTTGATGGAAGATGGTATCAATGGCCTCGACATGATCGATGACCCACAACCAATCGCGGGTATACTTTCCATCACCATACACCGGCAACGGTTTGCGTTGTTTGATGTTATGGATCATCAGCGGGAGCAGCTTCTCCGGAAATTGATAGGGGCCATAATTGTTGGAACAATTGCTGATCACCACAGGCAGCCCGTACGTATGAAAGTAGGCCCGAACAAAATGGTCGGAACTCGCCTTGGATGCGGAATAAGGGGACCTGGGATCATAAGCGGTGTCTTCTGTGAAAAATCCAGTTTCGCCGAGACTGCCATAGACCTCGTCTGTAGACACGTGGTAGAATCGCTTTCCAGCCGGCTGTTCAGCCCATTGCCTCCGTGCCGCTTCCAACAATTGAACTGTGCCGATCACATTGGTCTGGACAAAAGCAAGAGGCCCGGTAATAGATCGATCGACATGCGATTCAGCAGCAAGATGGATCACGCCATCAAAATTTTGCTTACCAAAAAGCTCAGCCAGAAATGAGGCATCTGTAATATCGCCTTTGACAAAATGGAGATTGGAAGCGCCTTCTACATCGCGCAGATTTTCAAGATTGCCAGCATAGGTCAGGGCATCCAGATTCCAGATCTGATAGTGCGGATACTTCTGTACCAATAAACGAATCAGATGAGAACCGATGAATCCGGCTCCTCCTGTCACCAGAATATGCTTGCCTTCTACCATTATTATCCTGGTTTCACCACTGTTTTGAAGTATTCATGGGTCCGGGCGAGACCTTCTTCCCGATCCACTTTCGGCTCCCATCCCAGGATTTCCCGGGCAAGCGTAATATCCGGCCTCCGTTGTTTGGGGTCATCCACCGGAAGCGGACGATAGTCAATGTGTGCTTTGGGATTGCCCACCAGACTGAGGATCTCTTTGGCAAATTCCATAATGGTCATTTCTGCCGGATTGCCAATGTTTACAGGCTGGGCATAGTCGCTCAACAACAGGCGATAGATCCCTTCCACCAGATCATCCACATAGCAGAAGGAGCGAGTCTGCTCTCCATCGCCAAAAACCGTCAGTCCTTCTCCACGGATGGCCTGGGAAAAGAATGCCGGCAGAACGCGTCCATCATTCACCCGCATGCGAGGACCATATGTGTTGAATATGCGCACGATTCGGGTCTCCAGTCCATGGTAGGTGTGATAGGCCATGGTGATGGCCTCCTGGAATCGTTTGGCTTCATCATATACACCCCGTGGGCCGATCGGGTTGACATTCCCCCAGTATGTCTCTTTTTGAGGATGCTCCAACGGATCTCCATATACCTCTGAGGTAGAAGCGATCAGCAAACGTGCCTTCTTTTCCTTGGCAAGACCCAGGAGATTGTGCGTGCCGAGCGACCCTACTTTCAGGGTCTGGATGGGCATATTCAGATAGTCAAAAGGACTGGCAGGTGATGCAAAGTGCAGGATATAATCCAGGTGTCCCGGTACATGGACAAACTTGGATACATCGTGATGATAAAAATCGAATTCCTTCAATTTGAAAAGGTGCTCGATATTCGTCAATGAGCCGGTCAGGAGATTGTCCATGCCGATCACGCTATATCCCTCCTTGATGAAGCGATCACTGAGATGGCTTCCAATAAAACCGGCTGCGCCGGTGATCAAGATTCGTTTCATAGGAAGGGCTTATACGTTGTAAAACTGGCGTATGGTTGCACAAATATGGTCGGTTTGACCAGGTGTCAATTCGGTATGCATCGGCAGGGAGATCACCTCCTCCGCCAGTTGCTCACTCACGGGGAACTGTCCTTTTTTGTGTCCGTAACTCGCATACGCAGGTTGCAGATGCAAGGGTACTGGATAATAGATCATGGATGGGATACCCGCTGCCTGGAGAGCCTCTTTCAGGGCATCTCGTTTTTCGGTTACTTTCAGGGTATACTGATGGAACACATGGGTAGACCAGGGTGCTCTTGCCGGCACCTTCACCTGTGGAATGCCGGCCAGTCCGCGATCATAAGCAGCGGCGGCTGCCTGACGACGAGCGATATAATCATCCAAATGCTTCAATTTGATATCCAGTATGGCCGCCTGGATAGAATCGAGACGACTGTTCACACCCACCACATCGTGAAAATATCGCACTTTGGACCCATGGTTGGCGATGGTATTGATCATTTCCCCGATCACTTCATCCTGTGTAAAAATTGCCCCCGCATCTCCGTAGGCACCGAGATTCTTGGAGGGATAGAAAGACGTACATCCAATATCCCCGATCATTCCGGCTTTGGCCGTTCGACCATCACGATAGGTGAAATCTGCACCAATTGCCTGGGCATTGTCTTCAACGACCACCAGGCCATGTTGTTTTGCCAATGCAAGAAGAGGTTCCATCGGTGCTGTCTGCCCGTACAGATGCACCGGCATGATCACTTTGGTCCGGGATGTGATCTTGCGAGCGACATCCTTCGGATCCAAATTAAAATAATCCGGATCAACATCGGCGAAGACCGGTTTTAATCCCAAAAGAGAAATAACCTCTGCTGTAGCAATAAACGTGAACGGTGCGGTGATGACCTCGTCGCCGGGTTTCAGGTCCAGAGCCATCAGCGCAATCTGCAAGGCATCGGTACCATTGCCGCAGGGAATGACATATTTAGCTTTCAGATAGGTCGCCAAGTGATTGGAGAAGGATTTGACAGCACTTCCGTTAATATATTGATTGGAGTCCAACACCTCTCGGATGGCTGCTTCCACCTCCGATTGTATGGCTTGGTACTGGGTCTTCAGATCGACCATCTGAATCGGCTCGCTGGCGGACATAAGCAGGTGTTTGAATGATGGCGCAAATATAGACAACCCTGCAGGAAGGGCGACGCTATTCAGCATTCTTAAAGACTAAACATCTCTACCAATGATTGAATTCTTAAAGTTTGTTGCTCGGACCGATAGAATACCCGGAGCACTTTTTGGAATTCAGCGCTGTATACCTTACATTTGAAATACGGTGAACAGTCACCTAAGAAGCAGTCCACTTAAGCACCACTACGCTGTAGTTTGGCTCAACATGATGAAAATAAGGGTCGTACTTGATTTGTCAAGGGCGGGCCCCAACCGATCTCGATCGGTGTTCGTTCGAACCAGGGGGATTACCGAAATAAATCAGACGCCCTAATCCTGAATATTTGGGGTCCATATCTTCACCCAGGTGCTTAAGTGGCATTTTTATGCCCAATCGGAAGGCGGCAATTCTCTGAAATGGCCATTCATGCCCGCCTTTCTCCGAATTTCCTCCAGCTCCCTGACTGATGGCATCAAGTCTTCGAGATGCTGGATCACCATTTCCTGTCGATCCAATTCTTCCTGCAGACTGAGCATCTGATACTCTAAAGCCAGGTCCAAACCGATGTGATGGCCGATCGTGTAAACAGAAGTCAGCTCGCTTAACACAGGGACAACCTTGTCAATCTTTAACAACGTCCACAACTCGCGCACCAGATCGATGATCTTCAATCGATTCAGATCATGGCCATTTTCAATGGAAGGTATCCGCTCGATCGACCCTCCGGGGTAAAGCCAGCCGATTAACATGGGAAAGAAGTCGATCGTTCTCACAATGCCTATCCCCTCTACCGAGACATCCATTCGTCCATCATCGTACTGTTGGGCGATCTTGATCAATCTCATTTCAGTTGCCAATGATTGCACCTTCTTGTCGATCACTGCGGGGATGCAGAATGAACCTCCGGTCTGGTGGATCTGATGGATCAACTGCCGATACCTTGGCTCGAAAATATGGAGATTCAGTCGCTCGCCCGGGAAAGGGACCAACTCCAACGGAAAGTGAGGGATATGACTGTTTTGGATCTCCATTTCAATATCTCAAATATTCTGGACAGCAAATATGCCGAAATCTACTATTTACCCATTACACCGTCTTAAATTAGAGCCATAACCTCCAACATGCGGCACATCCCTCTCCCTTTGTTCCTGATCTGCTTGATTCTCTTGTCTTCCTGTGGTTCGCGAAAAACCGACCTATCAGATCCGGATGACTTTGAAGCCTACATTGCTGCCTTCAGTGGCCCACTCATCGCACGAACCAGTCCATTGCTGGTCACATTTACAGCTCCCTATGGAAAAGGCCAGGAAGACAAGGAGATCAAACCCAACCCGTTTACCATTGATCCGTCGATTTCCGGCTCTGCCTTGTGGGAAGATGATTACACGTTGCGGTTTACACCTTCGGAGCCCCTTCAGTCAGGAGCCGACTACATTGTACACCTGGATCTTGATCATCTGGTCCAGGGCCTGCCAGACTCTTTGAGCACGTTTCACTTTCAGGTCCGTGTCAAGGATCAGTTTCTTCGCCTTCAGTTGGAAGATCTGACCATACCGGATGCCAGCAATCCCCAACTCTTCAGCCTGAAGGGAATCCTTCACACCAATGACCTGGCCGATCCGCAAAAGGTAGAAGCCTGTCTGTCCATACCCGATCTGGGAGGCAATGCAAAGATCACCTGGGATCATGACCCGGGCGGACTTGTGCATCGGTTCATCATCCGGGATATTGCGCAAGACAAAGAAGATCAGGAGATTGCCATTCATATCGATGGGCGCCCGCTCGAACTGGATCAAACCAGCGAGGAGGCTTTGATCATTCCGGGCAGTGCTCAGTTTCGAGTAGCCAACATGCGGGTTGAACAAGGCAGCCAGTCCATTGTCCATCTGGTCTTTTCACACTTGGTCAACCGAGACCAGGACCTGACAGGACTCATCCTGATCCGGGAAAAACCAGCCTTGACCCCTCGTTTTTTGATCGATAAGAACCGGATCACCTGTTACTTCCCCGAGCGGTTGGAGGGCATCTTCAACTTGGATGTCCTGGTGGGTGTCCGCAATATTCAAGGGCAAAGATTGACCCAGCCCTATTCTGCCAGAACTTCATTTACACAAGTCGCTCCCCAGGTACGACTGGCGGGCAATGGTATGATCCTCCCCCAATCCAGTGAACTCTATTTTCCATTTGAAGCCGTTAACCTGGAGGCTGTGGAAGTCGAGATCTTCAAGATCTATACAAACAACATTCTCCAATTCCTGCAGGTCAACAGCCTGGATGGATCTTATGAACTGCAGCGCGTCGGTAAGATCATCCATAGAAGCACGGTGAACCTCAGTGCGCTGAACCCGGAAAGAAACAATTTCGAATGGGTCCGGTATGCCCTGGACCTGGCCCCACTGATCCAAAAAGATCCCAAAGCGATCTACCAGGTCAGGATTGGATTCTTGCCCAATCAGACCGCTTATAGCTGTGATGAACCGATCACATCCGATGTGTCCTCAGAGGGTGATGACCAGGATTATTGGCAACCCACTGACCATGGAGAGAATTCCATTATGGATGCTTACTGGGGACCCATGGGCTATCACAACGGTTACTCCTGGGAGAACAGAGACAATCCCTGTACCCCTGAGTATTACAATGCAGATCGTTTTATCGCGCGCAATGTACTGGCCTCCGATCTGGGCATTACGGTAAAAATGGGCGATAACGGGGATATCCTGACGGTTGTCACGGACTTGAGAACAGCAAATCCGATCTCCAGAGCAGAGGTCCAGTTTTATGACCAACAGATCCAACGTATCCAGACTGTACGGACAGATGAAAGAGGTATTTATCTGGGAAAAGTGAAGACACCACCAGATTTTGTTGTCGTCCATTCCGGCGTTTCCTCGGGATATCTTGTCCTCAGACGGAACGAAAGTCTATCCACATCCGACTTTGAAACATCCGGAGTAGCCGTGCAGAAGGGCCTCCGCGGATTCACATACACCGAGCGAGGCGTGTGGCGACCAGGAGATTCCATCTATATGAATCTCATCCTGCATGATCCCGAAAACACACTTCCCGACCATTACCCGGTCAGTATGGAATTGTTTGACCCTCGGGGACGTCTGTCTCAAAAAGTAGTCAACGCGACACCGGTGGGACCCATTTACGCCTTTCCGATTGCCACAGGTCCAGATGCTCCTACCGGAAGCTGGCATGCTAAATTCATGGCCGGCGGTGCGGTTTTTCATCACTATTTGCGGGTCGAAACCATCAAGCCCAACCGACTCAAACTGAAACTGGACTTTGGCAAAGACCGCCTTTCGATGGATGAAGAGCCCATCAGAGCCACCTTGAAAGCCAACTGGCTACATGGTGCTCCGGCAAAAAATCAAGCTGTTCAGATCGAAGCTAAAGCCAACCATATCAGACCAAATTTCAAGGGATTTGAAGGATATTCATTCGTCCAACCAGAACGACAGAATGAGACTTTCTCCGGTTTCGTCTGGGCCGAAGGGATGACGGATGAATCCGGGACTTACCAGATCAAGGGAAAACAGCTATTTGGTTCACAACGCCCTCCAGGTAAGGTCCGGATGGATTTCAAATTTCGTGTCAATGAACCAGGCGGTGGCTTCAGTCAGGACTTTCGTTCCATCGAGTACGACCCATATCAATCATACTGTGGCGTTTCCGTTCCAAAAAACAAGAACGGGACACCCACCTTTGGTCCGAATGAAAAGGTCACCATCACATTTGCCTGTGTGGATCCATCCGGAAAACCGATCGCCGGACGGAAACTGGCATTGAAAAAGGTCAAGCTCAAATGGCGGTGGTGGTGGGAACGATACCGGGACAACCGCATGGACTACAACCAGCAGGATGGCGAAGACCTCCAGCAGGAAACCACCGTTACCACCGATCGGAATGGCCTGGCCACCTGGACCCTGACCTTCCAGGAATATGCTCGCTATCTCCTGGAAGCCTGTGACCAGGTTTCGGGACATTGCGCCGGAGCCAACATCTACATATATGATCGCTCCAGTCCGTCTAATAGGGACGCGCGTTACTTTGCTTTTTCAACCGACAAGGAAACCTATGCGCCTGATGAAGAAGTACGCATCAACCTGCCGGGTGCTCCTGCAGCCAAGGCCTTGATCAGTGTCGAATCAGGTGCAGGCATTCTGGAAGCACATTTGATCCCCCTCAAACCGGATCAGACCACTTACACCATCAAAGTATCCCGGGAGATGGTTCCCAATGTGTACCTGAATGTTGCGTTGATCCAGCCCCACGATGAAACCGGAAATGACCTGCCTCTTCGTCTTTACAGTGTCCGTTCCATCAATGTGCAGGACCCGCAATCTCAGATACAACCTGTCCTGGAAGCTCCCGATGAAATGCGACCTGATCAGAAATATGATATCACCGTTCGGGAATCCAATGGGAAGCCGATGTCGTATACCCTGGCATTGGTCGATGAAGGCTTGCTGGACTTGACCCGGTTTCCTACGCCCGACCCGTATCGGCACATTTTTAGCAAGCAAGCCCTGGGAGTCAGCACCTGGGATGTGTTTGACCAGGTGCTCGGCGGATATGCAGGCGAACTACGTCGGATCGTAGCCATCGGAGGTGATGCTGCGGCAGCAAAACCGGATGGTAGTCCGAAAGCAAACCGATTCAAACCGGCCATCATACATCTCGGTCCTTTCGAATTGAAGGCCGGTCGGACGGCGAAACATCGCATTTCGATCGATAATTATGTTGGTAGTGTCCGGATGATGGCTGTCGCCGCCGGGAATCTCGCCTACGGTCATGCGGAGAAAACCATCCCGATCCGGAAACCGTTGATGACTGTAGCGACTCTGCCTCGCCAACTCGGCATCCGGGAAGAACTGGCACTTCCCGTGACCGTTTTTGCCATGGATAAAAAGATCAAGTCTGCCACGGTGACGGTCAAAGAGTCTAGTGGACTGGTCAAATTTACCGGATCACAGACCGCCAGTCTAACTTTTGCGAGCCCGGAAGAAAAGACCCTGTATTTCCCGATCAAGGTGCTTGAACGATCCGGAATAGCCCGTTTCAAGATCGAGGTAAAAGGCCAGGGCGAAACGGCCTCACAGGAAGTCGAGATCAACGTCAGAAATCCCAATCCGGCACAAACAGTGACACATACCCAATTGATCAAGGCCGGTCAAAGTGCCACCATCACAGCCCCACTGATCGGAACTGCCGGCACCAATCGTGTCCAACTGGAGGCTTTTACGCTTCCACCTGCGCAAGTGACCAAACACCTCAATTATCTGATGAACTACAGTTTTGGATGTCTGGAACAAACCACTTCCAAAGTTTTTCCACTATTGTATATGGACAAACTCTCTGACATCCCGGAAGCTGCTGCCCGGGATATACGCGACCGCGTCACTGCCGGTATTCTTCGCATTCTGTCCATGAAAGATGGGTCTGGCCAACTGAATTATTGGCCGACCGGGAACTATCATCACATGTGGAGTGAGATCTATGCCACGCTCTTCCTCCAACTCGCGAAAAAACAGGGATATTCTGTTTCAGAATCCAGCCTTCGTTCGATCATGTCCAATCAGAAACGTCTGGCCAATGAATGGTCATCGGATAAAAAGGTCCTGGAGAAATATGGCCAGTATACCCTAACAGAGCAGGCATTCAGGCTGTTCATGCTGGCGGTCAGTGGAGAGCCCCAATTGGGTGCTATGAACCGTCTTATGGAGGTCGCCAATTTGCCGGAACTGGAACGATGGCTTCTGGCCAGCGCCTACGCCCGAGCTGGAAAGATGGATATTAGTAAACGCCTCACCTCCGGTATGTCCAGGTCGGTTTCTATTTATCGGGACAGCCGTTACACTTTTGGTTCTGATGTTCGGGATATGGGATTAATGGTGATCTCCATGTTGGATGCCAATGATCGGACCAATGCTTTTATCACATTGAAAGCGATGGCGGAACGCATGAATTCTGACCAGTGGTATTCGACCCACTCACTGGCCATCGGTCTTTGGGCCTATGCCAGCTATGCCCAAACCGTACCTGATCCTGCTAGTATGTCCTTGACCTATGTGCTATCCGATGGAACGAAAAAGCAAGTGGGAACCAGCCAGAACATGCTTCGCATAGAACTGGCCCCACCAAAAGTTGACAACAAGCCTTTGGTCATCACAAACAATTCCAAGACAGAGGTCTTTGTCCAATTGACCATGACAGGACAGCCAGACCTGGCCCGGGAGAAAGCAGAGGCCAAGGGTATCACTCTGGTGGTCAGCTATTCGCAACCAAATGGCTCGGCATGTTCGATTGATCGAATGGCGAGAGGCACCGACTTTATTGGTACAGCAAAGGTGTGGAATGCCTCTGCTACCGGAGAAGCATTGACTGAGGTAGCGCTCCAGCAGATCATTCCTACCGGTTGGGAGATCCGCAACCTGAAAATGGATCAGGTGGCGATCACAACCCTGAAGTCATCTCCTTTCAAATATCAGGACGTCCGAGACGATCAGGTCAATCACTTCTTTGACTTGTTTGCTAACAAGAACAAAGACGGCAACCGCGAACCCCAGACATACCATATGGCACTTACCGCTTCCTATCCTGGTAAATTCTATTTGCCGGCACAAAAAGTGGAAGCCATGTATAATCCCGATTTCTCAGCGATTGTCCCGGGAAAGTGGGTCGAAGTGTACGACCCTGCCTTGGAGGGCAATTGAGTGGAAAGCAAGAGCAATTAAAGGTGAATATGCCTGTATCCAGGAAATCACTTTTTCTTGTCTGAAGGCCAGTAAAACGACTATCCCCATTGGGCATTGCCCAATGGGGATAGTCGTTTTCGATCAGAATTGGAAAAGATTTACTGGCTGATGATCAGTTGTGATCCCAGAACGCGATCCTGATCCAGAAGAATCACTTGATAGGTGCCCGGGCCTGGGATGGAGAGTTCTTGTATGTCTCCTGCCAACCCGACAGTCTTCTGCGTGATCAAGTTGCCCGTCATATTCATGATCCGGATCATGGCCTGAGAGGTCAATTGTTCCCGAGCACAGCGAACCCGAACTATATGTCCGGTCGGGTTACCGAGGATCTGAAGTCCCGAATTTACTGTCTTTTGGTTTTCTGTAGACGTTACAAAGGGTAAAGCGGTAAATACGGGGCCCTTATTCCAGTTGCCCATCATCTTCGTGACAATCGAACCACTGCCGTGGAGGATATTGTCCATACTGAGTTGATCGAATAATTTGAGGTAATCTGCATGGAGAAGCACAACCGCACTGACACCCACCGACTGAGGTTCATCCAGCATGACCTCCACATGTGTGAGCAATTCATCCCCAACTACATGGAATTCCCAGACTTTCTCTGGGTCCCCATCCTGGTTGTTGTCGAGCAAGCCTTCTATCGCCAGAAACCGGTATCCACTTAGCCAGCCCCAATGCATGCTGGGAGACTGGAAAGACAAGGGATGGCTGGCTGGCCATTCGGCAGGATCGGCATGATTGGTCACACTGTCCACTCCGATCGAAAAAGCAATCCCTTCAATTTCCTGAATATCGGCCATGCCCAGATCATACGTATCCTGAAAGCCGTGAACCAACAGATAAAGGTCATCAAATGCAAAGCGTTGACCACCATCATGGATCAGTTCAATACCACTCAGGTAATAGGATAACCGTGTCACCATGAAGTTGCCCTGGATAGACGAGTAGATTTCTCCTTGTGCCAATGCTTCATCAGCAATGGTATGTTGGAATTTCAGGGTTACGGGCACCTCCTGAGCGGACACAGCCGCCGTGAAGATCAGACTGAAAAGGACGAGGATTGATTTCATCGAATGGCTGATTAGGAATTAGGCTTTACCTGGCTCTGGCATCTTACATGCTTCGTCTGCCTGTTTGCCACAGACCGAACATTCCCCCAATTGATTTTTCAACATAGGGTTGTTGGACGAACAACTGCCTCTGAATTCGTTTCCGGTCAGGATATGACGGATGTTAATGAGGACGAAAGAGATCAGGAATACGCCAAAAATAATGGCAAGTGTGTAGAGGAATTGCATAATGATTGCTTGTACAGACTACAAATCTAACAGCTTCCCCCCATCTTTGGTTCCGAAATACAAAATGCTGACAAATGGACCCTCAACGACACCGCAAAAGTGAAGAAGCCTTTGGTCGGCTTTGTACGATCATGGATGAATTGCGCGAGCAATGTCCATGGGATAAAAAACAAACGCTCGGTAGTCTCCGCAATCTGACCATCGAGGAAACATATGAGCTGGCAGATGCTATTCTGGATGAAGATCTTCCGGGTGTCAAGGAGGAAATTGGCGACTTGATGCTCCATATGGTCTTTTATGCCCGTATCGCAGAAGAGCAACAAGCGTTCGATATAGCAGATGCATTGCACGCGATTTGTGATAAACTGATCGAAAGACATCCCCATATCTATGGAGATGTGGAGGTGGCTGATGCAGAAGAGGTCAAACAGAATTGGGAGAAGATCAAGTTGAAGACGGGTAAGAAATCCGTTCTGGAAGGTGTGCCCCTGTCCTTACCGGCGATGGTCAAAGCCTTTCGGATGCAGGAGAAAACGGCTCAGGTTGGATTTGAATGGGATAGACCGGACCAGGTCTGGGAAAAAGTGATGGAAGAGATCCTGGAATTGCGGGAAGCCCTGGATGGTGGACATGGGGAGGAGCGTGTGGAAGAAGAGTTCGGTGATGTCCTGTTTTCGTTGATCAATTATGCACGATTTATCAAGGTGGACCCGGAGACAGCCCTGGAACGGGTCAATCGAAAGTTTAAAAAGCGTTTTGAGTATATCGAAGCCCACGCCGGACGGGACTTGAAGACTATGAACCTGGACGAAATGGATGTGCTGTGGGAGGAAGCCAAACAATTTGATCGAAAATAGGTCGGCCCGGTGATAAAAGACTGTGGCTTATTTGAATATCTCTGGGAATCAACTACCTTTGCACCCGCTAAAGAAGATTTTCGAAATCGCATTTGGTCACCTATTTATTTTGATAACTATGAGTGTTTACCTGAGTAAGGAAAAAAAAGACGAGATTTTCGCAAAGTATGGCGGTAGCGCTGAGAATACCGGATCCATTGAGGGTCAGGTTGCTCTGTTCACCTATCGAATTGCCAGTCTTTCCGAGCACCTCAAAACTAACAACAAAGACCATTCTTGTCGTCGTGCCTTGTTACACCTTGTCGGGCAACGGAAACGGATGTTATCCTATATGATGAAAAAGGATATTGCTCGTTTCCGGTCGCTGTGTGACGAACTGGGTATACGTCGATAGTCTACCTTATAAAGTGTCCTCATTGGAGGACACTTTTTTTATCCTCCCTTTAGAAGCGACCGTTCTGCATTGCAGCCCAAGTTCTTTTCCTAACAACGGCTCCCCAGCAACGCAAATCCCCGGTATCTGCCGTGCTGTTCCATTCGCTTCGGGGACATTGCCTATTTATTGCTGACAATCAAACGCCATTCACATGGGGAAGCAAATTCCAACCACCACCTCATTCCATCTTCCTGATGGTCGGGAGGTCATTCTGGAGACCGGAAAATTGGCCACACAGGCTGATGGTTCGGTTGTCGTACGTTGTGGCAACACGATGATACTCGCTACAGTGGTCTCCGCCATGGAGCCACGTCCAGGAGCACCCTTTTTTCCACTATCTGTTGACTATCAGGAGCGTTTTGCTGCTGCGGGACGTATCCCGGGCAACTTTTTCCGTCGCGAAACCCGACTGAATGACCATGAAGTTCTGATCTGTCGTCTGATCGACCGGGCTATTCGGCCGTTGTTTCCGGATGGCTATATGAATGACACACAAGTCATTCTCAACCTGATCTCAACCGACCTGGATGTACCACCGGATGCATTTGCAGCCCTGGCTGCCTCCGCGGCCCTTTGGGTTTCCAATATTCCATGGACTGGACCTATCTCCGAAGTTCGTGTGGCCAAGATCAACGGCACCTATCATATCAACCCGAACAAGTCGGCTCTGGAAGATGCAACGATGGATATCATTGTCGCGGCGACTGAGGCAGATGTCATGATGGTTGAAGGTGAAATGAAAGAATGCTCCGAGCAGGAACTGATCGATGCGATCCGTTTCGGACATGACGCCATCAAAACACAGATTGCTGCGCAACACGCGCTGGCACAATTGGTCGGTGAAAAAGCGACCGTCAAGCGTGTTCGACCCGAAGCTGAAGCCGATGCGGAAATAGAAGCCGCTGTGGCGGCCTTTGCCAAGGACAAAATCCTGGAAGTTGCCAAAGGCGCCCTGGACAAAGGCACTCGTAAAGACCGCTTTAAGGCCATCTACGAGGAATACAAGGAAAAAGTGACCGCCGAAAAAGGCGAAGAGTATATCGCGGAAAAAGGCGGCCTTATGGCCACCTATTTCGACAAACTGAAGAAAAAGGTGATCCGCCAGATGGTTCTGGACACATCTATCCGACTGGATGGACGTCGTCTGGACGAGATCCGGGATATCTGGACAGAGGTGGATTATTTGCCGACCACCCATGGCTCTGCGATTTTCACACGTGGTGAAACACAGGCCCTGACCTCACTGACACTGGGTACCAAGACGGATGCCGCCATGGTTGACACCGCTCAGGAATTCGGATTTTCCAGATTCCTGTTGCACTATAATTTTCCCGGATTTTCCGTTGGTGAAGTGAAGCCTCAGCGCGGTCCTGGCCGTCGTGAAGTGGGTCACGCCAATCTGGCCGCCCGCTCATTAAAGCAGGTGATGCCGGAAGATTTTCCCTATACCGTCCGGATCGTATCCGACATCCTGGAATCGAATGGCTCTTCTTCTATGGCAACAGTTTGTGCCGGTGCCCTGGCAATGATGGATGGCGGTGTACCTATCCGCAGTGCCGTTTCTGGTATTGCCATGGGTATGATCGCTGAAGGCAACCGGGTAGCTATCCTCTCTGACATTCTCGGAGATGAGGATGCACTGGGTGATATGGACTTCAAGGTCACTGGTACCGAAAAAGGGATCTGTGCCTGTCAAATGGATATCAAGATCGATGGCCTGCCATATGAGCAACTGGAAAAAGCGCTTGAACAAGCCCGTCAGGGTCGGTTGCACATCTTGAAGGAAATGGCCAAGACATTGGCTGTTCCAAATGAGGATCTCAAGCCACACGCTCCACGCATTGTGGAGCTCGTCATCGACAAGTCCTTCATTGGCGCGGTGATCGGACCTGGTGGTAAGATCATCCAGGAGATGCAGGAGATCACCAAGACCACGATCAACATCGAAGAAAGAGACGGCAAAGGATATGTTCAGATCTCATCCAGTAACAAGGAGGATATCGACAATGCTGTGGGACGGATCAAAATGATCACCCACGTACCTGAAATCGGTGATGTATATGATGCAGTTGTCGTTTCCTTGCAGCCTTATGGCTGCTTTGTAGACTTCCAGGGCAAGAGTGGCCTGTTGCATATTTCCGAGATCACCTGGGAACGCCTGGATCGCGTCGAAGATGCGTTGAATGAAGGCGATACGCTCCAGGTGAAGCTGATCGATATCGATGAGCGGACGGGTAAATTCCGTCTCAGCCGGAAGGTCCTCCTGCCACGCCCGGAAGGGATGTCTGAAGATGATCGCCCACCGCGCCGTGAAGGCGGAGGTGACCGCGGAGGTGACCGCGGCGGTGACAGAGGTGGCCGTGGCGGAGATCGCGGTGGAGATCGCGGTGGCAACCGTGGCGGCGGCGGCGGTGGATACCGTGGTGGCCGTTAAACCAGAAGCAAACCACTGAATCGATACAGGAGCCATTCGCCTACGGGCGGGTGGCTTCTTTTATTATCCCTGATTTGCCCTATCTTGATCCCATGTGGTACTGGCGATGCATCCTCGCAGTCTGTCTCTTTTCTTCTTGCGTCGGACAACGGCAGATCTATCCGTTGGTCGAAAGCGAATCCGCCGTCGGCATTCAGGCTGGCGGTCCACTTATCCAATTGGGTGATGCCATCCTGCCTATTCCATTTTCTGCCCTGTATGCGGCCAGAGGATTGGCGCATGGTTGGATGGCAGACTTAGGCATCCATACCTCCGCCTTATTGTACAAAACCATCTATCTGGATCCCGGAGCCCAAAAGACATTTGCATTTCCGTCTGGTATCCGGCCCGGGCTCAACACCGGAATACGCCTTAATACCATGACCGATCTTTCTCTCCAGCGATGGCGATTCTACCCCCAGGCAGACCTGCATTTATGGTGGGCCGACACCCCCAACCGGCATTTGGGCTATATCGGGATGAGTCACTGGTTTGACCCGCACCGTGAACAGGCCAGAGAGCGATCCACCTACAAGTTGTGGCGGCCAGCTGTCTATATCGGATACCAATACCGACGGAATGACTGGGATTTCAGCCTGGAGTCCAAATGGCTGGCTCCCGGAACGGATAATCGCTTCAATGCCATCGAATATCAGGCACCCGCTCACCAGGGTGCACTGGGCTTCTACCTCACCGTCCAATACCGATTTCTATGAGGCACTTCCTGCAGTTTATTGCGATGGCTACCATCCTGATGGCAACGGGATGTCTTCGTCTGGACGACTACCTGTTCAATCCAGCATCCATAGATGCATACTATCTCGATGACTATACCGGGAAAGTAGATTTTCGGCTGCCCCCGGAGGACCACATACCTGACAGTCTCATTCACTGGGTGCCTCTCATCAGCTCCACAAATGGCAAATCCGTCAACATCCAGGGTCTCTATGTCGGAGATCTGGCAACGATAACGCAGGACACGATCATCTTGTATTGCCACGGAAACCGGGATCACCTTGATTTCTACTGGCCGAGGATTCAATTGCTCGCCCAAACCCGCTTCGATCACAGATATGGTGTCATGTCTCTCGATTATCAGGGATATGGCTTATCTGCAGGTACGCCGAGTCAGAATGGAATCATTGAAGATGCATTTACGGCCCTGGACTGGCTGATCGATCGAGGTGTTTCACCAGACAAGATCATCGTTTATGGATTCTCAATGGGATCTATTCCCGCTGTTGCATTGGCCGGTTCTGCGACCCTTTCTGGAAGGGGTGGATTGATCCTTGAGGCACCTTTGGCCAGCAGTGAAACGTTGGTGCAGGATGGTTCTACTCTTACACTCCCCGCCAGTTTTCTTCTGGATCTCGATTTCGACAATATTGCCGGTATGGCCATGATCAGCCAACCCCTCTTGTGGATCCATGGAGAGGACGACCAGACCACGGCCATTCGTACGCATGGAGAGCCTGTCTTTCAGGCGTATAAAGGTGTGCGATCCACAGCCATCCGATTGCCGGGAGGCGCGCATGACGATCTGCCGGTTGTGCTTGGTTTTACGGCCTATCTCCAGGCCGTAGAGAAGGTCTTAGCCCCATAATCAAATCATTTGCTTCCAACATGTATATGTATAGCACCCATGTTAATACTTAACATGGAATGGATTCAATATGCATAATGCTCTGCCTCATAACGTATTGATTTAATAGGCAAAAACACATCTGTTTTTTGATAAACTTTTTTACAAATAGTATTTGATTTAATATTAGAAAGTGATATATTTGTACTGTTGATCCGGATAGCTCTGGCTTTGATCTCATCCGGCAACTGATTGTAATCCCTTTCCCGAACCAAATCCCATGAACATGGTTCATCTTGACATTTATCCAAAGCCGACACCCCAGGAGGTGCAGAAGATCCTGGCCGATCTGGAGTCCACTCAGGACCAAAAGATCAAAGACCAAATTGCCGTGGTTTGTATCATGTGCATCGGTCTTTTCGGCCTGTTGATTTCTCTTTAAATCCTGGAATGATCGGTAGTAAACACCAACCCGACTAAGCCTGCCTTGTCCGTCTGGCGGGCTTAGTCCTTTTTTCAACTCCCTATCTCGTATTTTGTGCCATGCCGTCGAGCTGGTCAAAATCCGTGTGTATCGAATTGTTGAAACAGGCCCCTTTTCTGGCCGACCTCTTCATTCGTATACCCATCCAATCCACTCCTCTGTCGGATCAACTGACCCTCTCTATTCAGAAAGGCCATCCCTGTTTTCAGCCCCCGTCAGATCCGTCCTTCACTCCAGCACTACTATGTAAAAGCTATCATCATCTGCTGCACCTCGCGCTGGCACATCCACTTTTATCCGCCTCTATGTACGATGATGTCACCTGGCATCTCGCTCTGGATTCGATCGTTAACCAACAGATCCCTCTGGCGGTCAGGGAATATGATCCAGCCTGTACCCTACCCGCCCAATTCCCACCCGAGGCGTCTTTATTCCAGGCATGGACCTGGTGGTCCCAGCATCTTCACGAGGCCACCCCTCAGACACTGAGTGCCCTTGGAGAACATCAGTTATGGAGGGAGCCTGACCGGACGCTGACACTATCCACAGTCCAATCCTGGCTGTGCCCTTCAACCATGCCAGAACCTGTTCAACATATACGTGAAGAATCCTTTGGCCTGATGGAAGGTCTTGCCTGGCAAGAATGTTTGATCAACATCAGCGGCAGTTCATCGTCCACACGGTTGACTTGGACAACCAGAAAGGCATCCCGGCGCTATGGTACCCATCCGGGTATCCGCATCCGTTCTCGGGGCAGCCTGGTTGTCATTCTGGATACCAGCGGCAGTATGAAGCCGGCAGATCTAAACGCCATTTTCGGGTTTTTACCGGAAGTCCAGCGATATTACAGAAAGATCCACATCGTGGAAAGTGATTTCAAGGTGAGGCAATCCTATTTATATCAGGGCCAGACACCTGGCCACATCGAAGGCAGGGGAGACACCTTCTTTCAACCGGCGCTGGACTATGTCCAGCAACATCTGAGACCAGACAACATCTGGTATGTGACGGATGGCCGAGGTGTTGCACCCCGGATCAAGACCCCTACCCCACTCGCGTGGATCCTTTGCGGAGACCGACCGCCCCTTGATGAATTGACATCTTTTCCTGGAATTTTGGTTCCGGTGAACATTCCGCCAACTGTTGGCGTTATTCCCACATAAACCAGAACTCGACCTATGCATTTTCGCAGTTTGATGGAACGCTCTGCCTTTGGCGTCTGCTCGTATGTCGGACAGAAGATCGGGATTGCGGCCAGCCGTGTCCGAATCTATTTCATCTACCTGTCGTTTGTGACCCTGGGCTCATCGGTCATCCTTTACCTGTTTGCATGGTTTTGGATGAACATACGCCAGTACTTGCGCCGTGGATCGTCGATCCAGTGGGAATGATCATTGAGTAAATGCGTACTGAACCAGATTGGCGCCCATTTGCAGTGCCTTTCTACGAGCTTCAGGGGTATCGTGATGGACATCCAGGTCCTCCCACCCGTCGCCCAGATCGCATTCGTACGAATAATACACCACCAAACGCCCTTCCCAGAAGAGACCAAATCCCTGAGCAGGTTTGTCATCATGCTTGTGGATCTTGGGCAAGCCATTTTTAAAGGCAAATGCCTGATCATATAAAGGATGGTTGAACGGCAACTCGATCAATTCTTGATCGGGAAAAACCGACTTCAGGGCCGTTCGGACATATGGGTCCATCCCGTAGTTGTCATCGATATGCAAAAAACCGCCACCAATCAGGTATTGACGCAGATTATCCGCTTCCTGACGGGAAAAGACAACATTGCCATGTCCGGTCATATGCACAAATGGATAATTGAATAATTCGGCACTGCCGACCTCCACTGTGGCATAATCCGGATCCAATCTAGTGCCCAATTCCTGATTACAGAACGCACTCAAATTAGAGAGCGATGTCGGGTTGGCATACCAGTCCCCTCCACCTCCATACTTGAGTAACGCCAATTTCATATTGGCCGGCGGAAGATCAGCCATCAGCTTGCCAGTGGGAAGACAACAGGTCAAAAGGATCAGTAGTCTATAGACCATGGATAGTATGAATTTGTGCACAGGCTATCACACCTGCTGTTTCTGTTCGCAACCGATTATCGCCCAGGAGAACGGCTTGAAAGCCCCCCTGGATAGCAGTTTTGACCTCTTCTGGAGTAAAATCTCCTTCCGGACCGATCGCCACCACTATCGGATGACCAGGCTTATAAACGGAAGAAAGCCGTGGCAAGTTGCTCCAATCGCAGGTTGGAATCACCTTTATTCTGTCTTCTCCCGGATAAAGGTCCACCAACTGGTCAACCGTCAGGTCTTCCGAATCAAGCAGCGGCAGGCGAAACTGCCCGGATTGCTTCATGGCGGCAACCAAGATGCGTTGCAAACGGTCAAATCGCCACCGCGTTCTTTCTGTACGCTGTGTTGCCAGCATCGAGATCCGATTCACCCCGATCTCAGTGACCTTTTCCAGAAACCACTCCAGTCGTGCAGCCTGCTTTGGAGGTGCGAGGGCAAGATGAATGTCCACACCCCATGGTGAGGGCCCTGGCACCGGATCAAGCAGCGTCAACATGGCCGCTTTCCGATCGGCAAGGGTGATCTCTGCTGTCCAACCACGTCCGGATCCATCAGTCACCAGTACCTGGTCTCCTTTGCGTTTTCGCAATACCTGAAGGAGATGTCCAGACTCATCTGCGTCGAGGAAGGCACTCCCCCCTTCTATCCTGATGGAATAGGCCAATGTCATCCAAATGCTTTTGGCCAATGTACGGGTTCCGGAAAACTTTCTCACCTCCAGTATCGTTCGGAAGGAAGGTTCACAGAATGAGGGGAATCCCTACCTTTGCGCCCTGGCCAAACATTGGTCCAGATCAATCAGAGGAAAATCTTCCATGGAAATAGCCATTAAAATTCTACAGCTGATCACCAGCCTCTCCTTGCTTATCGTCTTGCATGAGCTCGGACACTTCCTGCCTGCCAGGTGGTTCAAGACCCGGGTAGAGAAATTCTACCTCTTTTTTGATCCGTATTTCTCGGTTCTGAAGAAGAAGATCGGCGAGACTGAATATGGTATCGGATGGATCCCGTTGGGCGGCTACGTCAAGATCTCCGGGATGATCGACGAAAGTATGGACAAAGAACAGATGGCGGGACCTCCACAACCCTGGGAGTTTCGTTCCAAACCAGCCTGGCAGCGCCTGATCATTATGCTGGGTGGTGTGACCGTCAACTTCATACTCGGGTTTTTTATCTTCAGCATGATGTATTTTGCCTGGGGCCGAGACTACCTTCCAGCTGAAAATGTCAAGTATGGTATCGCTGTTGACTCACTCGGCAAGACGTTGGGCCTCCAAGATGGTGACCGAGTGCTTCGCGTGGGAGACCTGCCGATGGATGAGTTTTCCGATCGCACGGTGGTCAAGGAGATCCTGATCCACAATGCACCGACAATTACAGTCAACCGCGATGGCAGGGATATCAACCTCCCTGTACCTGATGGAACAGCAGCCAAGCTGGCCAATAGCGCCAACAAAAACAAGCCTCTCTTTACGATCCGAATCCCTTTTATTGCCGACACTGTCCTCACGGATTCTCCGGCTGCAAAAGGCGGCATGCTTCCGAACGACCAGATCATCGAGGTGGATCATATGCCCACTCCGTACTATCATAATTTCAAGCGGGCCATTGCTGACAAGGCAGGGCAAGCGGTACAGATTGGCGTCCTTCGGGGCTTGGACACGTTACAGTTGGCCATGACCGCCAGTGATCAGGCCATGATCGGTGTCGGACCTTATTACTACGATCATTATTTCCAGTTTGAAACCCAGGAATACACCTTGCTTCAAGCGCTTCCCGCGGGTGTTGTCCGCGGTTGGGATTTTCTCACGTCACAGGTCAAAGCCTTTGGTCAGATGTTCCGGGGAAAGATCAATGCATCGGACAGTCTGGGTGGGTTCATTACCATTTACGACATGTTTCCGGCACAATGGAACTGGCATGACTTCTGGAATATGACAGCCATCCTGTCCCTGATCCTGGCCTTCATGAACCTGTTGCCGATTCCGGCCCTGGATGGAGGACATGTGATCTTCTTGCTTTGGGAAGTGGTCACCGGTCGTAAAGTCAGTGATAAGGTCATGGAATATGCAACATTGGTGGGCTTCATCCTGGTAATCGGTTTGGTTTTGTATGCCAATGGACTGGATATCTTCCGGATGTTCAGCAAGTAGAACGACAGCATGGACTACTTCGCTTTTTTCGGATTGCCTCGTCAATTCTTCCCCGACCTGGAGAAGATCCGACGTGCTTTCCTGATCAAGAGTCGCCAGCTGCATCCAGACTACTTCTCTTTCTCTCTCTCCGGGGAAAAACAAAAGGCGGAAGAACTGGCCGGGATCAACAACCAGGCATATCAGACCTTATTGGATGAAGATCAGCGCATGGCCCACCTTCTCGGTCTGGAAGAGGTCTTACCTGAAGAGGGGAAGGCCCAGCTTTCTCAGGAGTTTCTCATGGAAATGATGGAGGTCAATGAAGCACTAATGGAATTGGAGTTTGAACCTTCGGTGGAGAAAAAGGAGTCCCTCAGCAAGGAGCTTCAAGAATTGGATGAGCGAATGAAAGCTGTTGCCCGACCCGTCATGGAGCAATGGGATAATGGCGAACATGTTGACCTTCAACCAGTCGTGGATTATTATATGAAGAATCGATATGTGCATCGCCTCCAATCCAACCTGGAAAAAATGACGACGTAAACGTTTTCGGAACTTTCCTGATCTTGGCTCTTGCCTTGTCCGATTTTTTTGTGAACTTTGCGTGCTGTTTGAAACATTCCCACCTCGGGATGCGAGTTCGAGTCCCATTTTTGATGTCTCGAATTCGGTTATTTTTTGCACAATTGACAATGGTCAATTGATTGAAACACTTCATGCCGAAGTGGCCTCCTTCGTTCCTTCTTCCAGGCGGAACTACGGCGGCCAAGGCGGAACTGGAGGCGCACTGGACTCAAAACCTGTCCGCCAACTGGCGGATCCAGTGTACGTCGCGCTCTTGAGCGGGATGCGGGTTCGAGTCCCACTTTTGACGACTCGAATTCAGTTATTTTTACACAATTGACAACGGTCAATTGATTGAAACACTTCATGCCGAAGTGGCGGAACTGGTAGACGCGCTGGACTCAAAATCCAGTGTAAGCAATTACGTGCGGGTTCGAGTCCCGCCTTCGGCACTCTTTATTTTTACCCTTATTATGGCGGGACTCCCTGAGCACTCGGAGAGTCCCGCCTTTTTACCCGCCGTAGGAGGGCGGCACTCTTTACATCTTACAATATCTCAAATCAATCGGGGCGAGAATTCTACCATTCCCCCGAGCACTCGGGGTCGGGGAATACTGCTTTATTACCCGCGGCCAGGCGGGCACTTTCCGTCTTCCGCCTTCCGCCTTCCCACTTCCTATTTCCCTGCCTCACCGGTAGGCGGGCGCCTTCTATTCAAACTCGCCTGCTCGGATCAGCTGCTCGATCACCTTGGTCCGATGCTGAAAGATCCCTTCCACCTTTTTATCCACGATCAGCGCATTGGCAATGGCTCCCAGAGGGCCAAAGGGTATGGCATAATGCAACAGATCCTTCATGCGCACGCCCCCTTCGATGGGTTCAAACCAATGTTCATGGTGCCACATGGCATATGGGCCGATGCGCTGTTCATCAATAAAATGGACGCCCGGCCGAATATGGGTGATCTCCGTAGCCCAGGTCATGTTAATGCCCAATAGAGGCGAAACCGTATACACGATCATCATCCCCTCATACATTTCCTGTCCTGTGATATCGCTCTGGATGCAGAAATTCATCTCCTTTGGCGTGATCCGCTGAAGGTTTTCCGGACGACTGAAAAAGTCCCAAATCTTCTGAGGATTACCCTGAATATCTTGTTGCCACTGCTTGCCATACACCCTCATAAGAAATGCTTAACAGGTTATCGTTAGTCTTTAGTAGGACGGTAACACCTTTCGGTATGAGACGGTTGTTCAAACAACATAGGAAACAGATATTTCCTGCAATCATAATAAATCGACAGTCATGAAACAGGCACCAGCAGAAAAGAAAGACAAGCGCAGAGGACGAATGATCGCTCTGTTCTTCCACAGTATCATCATTGCGCTGGCTGTGATTCCCTTCATGTCGCATAAGGCTCAGGAGGAGTTGATCCTGGAGGATGGCGTTCAGATCATGCTGTTCGACTTCTCTCAAAGAGAAGGTGTATCGGCCGAAGCCAGCCCGGAACCAGAAGCTGAAACTGTTCAGAAAGCGCCTGCACCAGCCGAAGCGGAACAGTTTGAAGTTGAACCATTGCCCGTTCCAGAGGTAGTCTTGTCCGAATCTCCTGAACCAGTTGTTTTGGAAGAAGCAAAGGTCCCTGTTGAAAAAAAGGTTGAAGAAGCCGAAACAGCAGTCGTTGATGCGGTGAAAGCGGATCGGTCTTCCCATTCAAAAAGTGATGTCCTCGTGCGCCCGAATAGTGGAGGCAATCAGAACGGAGGCAGTACCTCTGCTGGCGACAAGAATGAAAAAGCTGGTGAAGGCAAAGGCAGCAAGTCAGACGGTTTTGACCTGAGTGGCAGTGGCATCCTGACTCGTAAGGTAATCTACCGGGCCAGCCTGGAAAACATCATCCGACAGAATGGAACTTTTGTGGTCAATATCTGTGTGAATCGCAGTGGTAATGTGACCGCCGCCAAATACAACCCTGAGGGATCGACCATTACCGAACCAAACCTGGTCCGCAAAGCCATGGACGCCGCCACCAAATACAAATTCGAACGAGATGCCACCGCGCCTCCTCAACAGTGCGGCCGAATGACCTTCGTGATCAAGGGTATCCAATAAGCATTCATCCACTTCTCATAGGTTAGCCCCTTCTACGCAAGCAGGAGGGGTTTTTTAATATCCATACTTCTGTCACATAATCGAATTTTAGGTCCAACATTTGGAACTCTCCAGGCTTCGTATATAATCAAATTTATCTCGTTTTCATTCACAGAAAACAAGACCAAAGATTTACGAAAATGATGAATATAGCATGTCACAATATTCACATTTTATGGACATTCCTCGTCTACCCTTTTGAAAAAGTGGCTCGTGACATTTACGATTCAGCCCATTATTTATAGAAGTTTCACACAATCTGACCCTGAATCGGTTGGATTTACCCTTGTTTACCGGGAACATCTTATGGTGAAAAGCACCCATCATAGCCGGTATATCGCTGTACCGCTCATGTTCTGAACCAGTGCTCCTAAAGAATTGTGGCATACATCTTGCGTTTGCCCGTTCAATAATAAGACTGAAATACCTTTTACTATGAAGAGGATCCTGACAATTATAGGAATCATCGGTTTATGCTATTCCACTTCCTATACCCAGATCACGGGAACGGCTTTCCGAGATTACAACGGCAACGGAATCAAAGAAGGTGGCGAACCAGGTGTTGCAGACATTATCGTCAATTTCTATAGCAATGCAGCACTTCCGGCGAAAGATCAATTGGTCGGTACCGTCACTACGAATACCTCCGGAGCTTATTCCTATACACCACCCTCCTACCCCATACGGGTAGAGTTTACGATCCCTTCCAGTGGAGCCTGTGATCTGATGGCCGGACAGGATTATCCGGCTGCTAACGGAGATACCTATGGGACTTCAGTCCAGTTACTTACAGGAGACGGAACAGCAAATTTCATTGTGAGCTATCCCGTGGATTTTGCCCTTGATGAAAACCCACCCGTTTATGTCCCCTGCTATACAAATGGAGATCCTCTTGCGGGTGGAAATGCAGGTGAAGCGGATGCCCTGGTTTCCTTCCATTATATGGATTCCGGGTATGGCTCCAATTCCGGTCGTGGACCAACCAATCCGGTGGGACCTGCTCACGGTGTACTGGCCATAACCAAGCAGATAGGGTCTGCCTACGGCGTCGCCTATTCTCGACAGTCTGACCTCATTTTCACATCAGCATTCATGAAGCGTCACTCCGGGTTCGGGCCTCTGGGTGGCGGTGGTATTTATGTTGTGGACCCAAACAATATAGATCTGGTAGGGAGTCTTGCTTTTATGGATTTCGACGCATTGGGTATTCCCACAAGTGATGAGATCGGCGCGTACACCTTCCCTACATCAAACAGTCAGGAATTTGTCAGTAATGTGATCGGTACGAATGCACTAAGAGGACTTCCCGCCACAAAATCGACCCCTAACAATGACCCCGCTGCATATACGCAAGCGGGCAAATTGTCATTTGGAGATATGGATATCTCAGAAGACGGGCGCTATCTATACATCGTCAATTTGTATGATCGCAAACTGTATAGCATTGATCTGGTAGATCCCTTCAATCCTACAGCACCTACCCTCCTCGACGTAGGTACACGGGTCAAAGCATTTCCGATTCCCAATCCTTGTACAACCACTGAAAATGGAGAATATCGACCTTTCGCCCTGAAGATCCGCCGTGGAAAGGTGTTTGTCGGTGTTACTTGCTCCGGAGAAGATGCAGCCGGTGCCACCGTTGGTACACTGGCAGATGTACTGGGCACAGTCTATGAATTTGATATTGCGACGGAAACCTTTGATCCGAGTCCCAAACTGCAATTTGATTTCAACTATACACGAACAAAGAATTTTGCACCCTGGCGTTCTAGCTGGCTGTCCGGCAATTTCAATGAAATAGGGGCACCCATGATCAGTGATATTGAATTCGATGCCCAGGGCAATATGCTATTGGGTGTCCGTGACCGCCGAGGTGATCAGTTTGGCTATCAAAACTATCCACCCGTCGGAACAACATTGTATAATGATGCCACTGTGGGTGAACTGTTGCGCGCTGTGCGTGATCCAAATGGAGCATCCTGCAATGACTATACCATTCAATTCAACCCGGAGTATTACAATGATAACGGGGTGCACCAGGAAGAAACGCAGGGTGGATTGGTGGTCCATTATACAGCTGCCTTTGATGGTGTTTTAACTACGGTTCTTGACCCGATCGGTATTTGGTCTGGTGGAACCTGGTTGTATAACAATGCAACAGGCCAAAGGGCTAATGTGGGATACGAGATCTTCTATTCTGCGGCATCAGGTCAAGGTGCCTCGACTTTTGGTAAAGCCAATGGCCTGGGTGACCTCGAGGCCCAGGGTATCGTCCCTCCGATCGAGATCGGCAACCTAGTCTGGGAAGACACCGACCGGGACGGCATCCAGGACGGAGATGAACCAGGTATCGCAGGTGTTATGGTAGAATTGCTGGATTCACTCGGCAATCTTATTGCCATGGATGTCACAGATAATGATGGCGGGTATTATTTCAACTTCGACAATGTAAATGCCCCTAGTGGACCGGATCCTTATACGACCTATATGTTGCGGATCAAGCCGGCTCAGTTTGTCAATGGCGAAGGTCAGGGTGTTCTTGCCGGGTATCTCCTGACGCTGACCAATGAGGTCGGGAATGGTGCACTGGACCAAAGTGATAACGATGCTGCCCTTGTCGGAGGTGTCCCCAAGCTCACCTTTACGACAGGCGCTAATGGCCAGAACAATCACTCTTACGATTTTGGCTTCACCCCTTGCGAAGTCACCACAGCTGGACTAGATCCAATTTCAATCCTGTGTAATGACGGTGGCACCCCTAATGGCCTGACAACAGATGATTTCATCTCCTTTACACTCACTCCGGAAGGAATCCAAACACATAACCCCTACACCGTATCGGTGATAGGCGGCGGAACTACGATCACACCGACATCCGCTAATTTTGGGGTACCCACCAACTTCCAGCTCGGTGCAGGAAGTGCCGATGGTGCTACCACCTGGACGATCCGTGTGACTGACGGAGATGATCCCAATTGCTTCATTGAAGTACAGATCGGTCCGATCGACAATTGCTCAGAAAACTGTGATCTGGTCCTGAACCCAGAGGCCATTTGTCAATTGGGTGGTGATCTGTATGATCTGGTCGTCAGCTATACTTATGTCAACGATCTGGACGATGACCTGACCATTATGCTGGGATCAGGTGAAATGCAAACAGTAGCCGCGCCCGGACCGAACGGAGCGGGTATGGTGACCTTTACAGGTTTGTCCAATTTGGGCATCAGCGATATCCCGGTTACCGGGGCATTTGCCAACAACGTATTCTGCAGTGCAGATACGTCCTACGATTCCCCTGATTATTGTTGCTTCATGGCCATTGATACCATTGTCGTTTCTGATTGCTTCCTGGGCACCTATAGCGTGGATCTCACGCTGACGTTTGCCGGGGTCCCCAATCAACTGGTGGTGGACATCAATAATCAATTGTTCAACATCACCCCATCCAGCCCATTCGGTACAGAGACTTTTACCATCTCTGGTCTCGATTGCAAATTGAGTACAGGCTATACGGTGGATGTTCTGGTTTACAATATCGATCTGCCGGTTTGTAATGACAGCCGAACAAACTACTACGAGATCCCCAAGCTGATCGTAGACCTGGGCGACCTGCCGATCAACTATCCGGTCACCTTTAACAATAATGGAGCTTACCACACCATGACCCCGCTACTTTATCTGGGGAACTGTGTGGATAATGAGATCGAAGGTCAACCCAATCAGCAGGCTGGAACCATTATCAATGGAGATGACCACTCACCGGGAGAAAGTACGACCTACGGTAACTGTACAGTACCAGATGATGATGAGGATGGATTACTCTATACGCCAATGATTGCACCTGGTGCACCCTTGAGCCTCTGTATTAATCTTCTTCAGGATTTTGATGAAGATGCTTATCTGACTGCCTGGATCGACTGGAATGCAAATGGCTTCCTCGAAGCAGGAGAGCAAGTGATCAATCAGACCGTCACTGCAAATACAGGTAGTTATAGCAATTGCTTTACGGTGAACGTGCCGACTGATGCTGTTCTGGATACAGAGCTGGCAGTCAGAGTACGGTTGAATTTGAATGGACCGGCTCTTCCCACCGGCCTTGCCATTGGTGGAGAGGTGGAGGATTATATGCTGGTATTAAGCTGCAATCCGGCGATTTGCCTGCCTGCATCTGTCACCCGGAAGAACCAGTTCTGATCAACCCATACGTCCTGGCAAATGAGCCGGTATGACGGAATAGATATGATTAAGGGTTCATCAAACCTGTCACATTTCTCGACATCATGCACAATATGACAGCGGGAATACACACAGATTTGCACTCCCTTTTGCAAACCCTGGATGTCGATGTGGTCGTATCCAGAACAAAACAGATTATTCACCAAAATCGGTAGCCTTCGGCCTCCGATTCAGGAGAAAACCTATATTCTTTTAGATGTCATTTATTAATATAATTGATTTCTTAATGAGTAGTCAAATGATGTATAAACGTAACAGCAAGACCTGTTGCACTCCAACGCGATGGTCCAAACCATCCGTTGGGAAAACACCTCTACACATTGCTAATTTTTTGATGATGGTACCCATGTTTACTTCCAATCGTGTAAAA
Organism: Saprospiraceae bacterium; assembly: GCA_021738725.1. Lineage (GTDB taxonomy): Bacteria > Bacteroidota > Bacteroidia > Chitinophagales > Saprospiraceae > JAGNXB01. Next base: position 151,931 of record JAIPBE010000005.1, read on the forward strand.
AATCAACTGTTCAGCCGCACCTTGTGGGTTTTGTTGAGTGGTTTATTTCTGCTTGGCTTTTCCAGCCTGAGCGCCCAGGTCGATGTCTCATTGACCAGTTGGGCCAATAAGGTCATTGTCGCTAAGGGGGAATCATTCAATGTGCGCGTTGTGGCGCACAATGACGCCCAAACGGCTAATACTGGCCTTCAAGTCATGGTGACTCCTCCCTTAGGGATCTCACAGACGGGTGTTGTGGCTCCTGCAGGAACAAACTTCTCGGCGGGCTTGTGGAATATTGGTTCTGCTATGACCGCTGGCGTGGATTCTCTGGTCCTGACCTTTACGTATACAGCAGATACAGAAGGTCCGCATGTGATCGTGTCAGAGGTCTATGCGCAGAATGAACTGGATCTGGATTCAGCACCAAATGATGGTGCCATCAAGCAGGATGACTATGCCACTGCCTTTGTGTCCGTGCCCCTTCGTTTTTGTGCTGCTACCGGAGATACCATCACTCTGCATGCACCTTTGGGATTGACAGATTATCAGTGGTATCTGGACCAGGGATTTGGACCTCTTCCAATAGCTGGTGCCACATCACCGGACTACGATGCATTCAGGCCTGGAACGTATACATACCAGGCCATAGATCCTGTTTCTCATTGCCCGGCTCTCGGTTGTTGCCCGATCGTGTTGGATGAAAAGTGTATGGATCTGGCATTGTACAAGAAATTAGCCAACGGCCAACCAGAAATGGTTGAACCCGGAGATATTGTCACGTTTACCATCACCGTGATCAATCAAGGGACCCTCACTGCTGATAACATTGTTCTTTCAGATTATATCCCGGCGCAAATGAGCTTTGTCGCCCAGGCCGGCTGGTCTGCAGGTGGAGGGATCGCCACGCGAACACTCGAAGCGAATGATGAGCTCCCCGCAGGCGGGTTACTTCCGGGTGCCAGTGTCAATGTTGACATCCAGCTTCGGGTCAATAGCCCGATGGCGAACAATACCATCATTACCAACTTCGCGGAGATCTCTTCTGCTACTGACACCGATGGTGTCAGTCAGCCAGATGTGGATTCCACTCCGGATAACATCAATACAGATGTATTCCTGGTCGATAATGATGTGGACGGAAACGGTAAGGCTAATGGCGATGAAGATGATCATGACCCTGCTTCTGTTACTGTCGAGCCTTTCGACCTGGCGTTATACAAGCAGTTAGCCAATGGTCAGTCAGCTATGGTCGAACCCGGTGATGTGGTCACCTTTACGGTCACTGTTGTCAACCAGGGTTTGATCACGGCGGACAATATCGACCTCGCCGATTATTTCGACCCAGCGCAACTTTCATTATCCGATGCCGATTGGACGGCGGATGGCGTTGGTCGCATCTCTCTGATCAACACATTGGGCCCATTGACTCCCGGTGCCAGCACCTCAGTTGACGTCACCTTCACGGTGGCCTCTCCTCTTCCCAGTAACACCGTGATCGTCAACTGGGCAGAGATCAGCGCTGCAACAGATGATGCCAACAACCCACAGGAGGACCTGGATTCTGACCCGGATAACAATCCGGGCGATCTCTTCCTGGTGGATGACGAGATCAACGGAAATGGTAAGGCTGGAGGTGATGAAGATGATCATGACAAAGCTGAACTGATCGTTGAGCCATTCGACCTGGCCCTTTACAAGACACTTGCGGTCGGCCAATCCGAATTAGTAGAGGCAAGCGACAAGGTCACATTTACCATTTATGTGGTCAACCAGGGGCTGATTGCTGCAGGTAATATTCAGTTGGTGGACTATGTCCCGACAGATATGACATTTGTTCCAGCGGACAACCCGCTGTGGAATCCGGATGCTACGATCACCCTTCCGGGCATCCTGGCTCCAGGTGAGACCACCAGTATGGATATCGTCCTGACGGTGAACAGCCCACTGGCTGCCAATACGGTCATCATCAATAATGCCGAGATCAAAGGAGCGACCGACAACCTGGGGAATCCTCAGGAGGACATCGATTCTGATCCGGACATGAGCAATGACGATCTGTTCCTGGTAGATAATGAGATCAACGGCAACGGGAAAGTCGGCGGTGATGAGGATGATCACGATCCTGCTTCTGTAACCGTAGAACCCTTCGATCTGGCACTGTACAAGCAGTTGGCCAATGGCCAAAATAGCCAGGTCAAACCGGGTGATGATGTGTCCTATACAATTACCATTGTCAATCAGGGGCTTGTCGATGCAGGCAATATCAAGATCGTAGAGTATGTGCCTGCTGGTATGAGTTTCTCTTTGGCGAACAATCCGGCATGGTCTGCCTCAGGTGCCAATTATGTCACCACCTTACCAGGGGTGCTGGCTGCAGGCGCACAAACCACGATCAATGTGGTCCTGACAGTAAACAACCCGATCGCGGCGAACACCACTCTGACAAACTTTGCAGAGATCGCCGCGGCCACCGATGACCTTGGCAACCCACAGGTAGACATCGATTCCAATCCGGATGAGATGAATGATGACCTCCTGTTGGTGGATGATGATATCAATGGCGACGGCAAAAACAATGGTGACGAAGATGATCACGACAAAGCAGAAGTAGTAGTCGATCCATTTGACATGGCCTTGTACAAGGCGTTGGCCAATGGCCAGGATGCCATGGTCGAGCCAGGCGACAATGTCACCTTTACCATTACAGTTGTCAACCAGGGAGCGATCACCGCGACGGATGTCGAAGTGACTGATTATGTTCCAGCTGGCTTCACGTTTGAGGCCGGCAGTAACAGCCCTATGTGGTCATATACAGCTGGCAAAGCCAAGCGGACGATCAGCGGACCTATTGCTCCCGGAGCATCCTCTTCCATTGATATCGTCTTACGCGTCAACAATCCACAGGCATCCGGTACAGTCATAACAAACTGGGCAGAGATCTCCGATGCCAAAGACCTGAATGGTGTATCTCAGCCGGATATTGATTCAGATGCAGATGATGCCAACAACGATACATATTTGACAGATAACGACATCAACGGCAATGGAAAAATGAATGGAGATGAGGATGATCATGATCCTGCTTCAGTCATTGTAAAGCCATTTGACCTTGCCCTTGTCAAAGAACTGGCCATTGGCCAACCCGCACTTGTCGCCGCTGGTGACAAAGTGACCTATAGCATTACGGTATTCAACCAGGGCATGATCGCCGCTGGCAATATTGTGCTGGCAGATTATGTACCCGGCGATATGACCTTTGATCTGCTGGATAATCCAGGATGGGCGCTAGCCGGATCGACTGCTACGTTCCCTGTCCCAGGAACATTGGCCCCAGGCGCATCAGTATCCGCGAATGTGGTGTTGACCGTCAACAGTCCATTAGCCTCCAATACAGTCATTACCAACTGGGCAGAGATTGCTGCCGCTACAGATGATCAGGGGAATACACAGGTGGATATTGACTCAGATCCGGACCAATCCAATAATGACAAATATTTACTGGACAATGATATTTCCGGCAACGGAAAAGGAATGGAAGATGAGGATGATCACGATCCTGCGTCTGTCACAGTCCTGCCTTTCGACCTGGCATTATACAAGCAGTTGGGTGCCGGTCAAAACAGCAATGTCAAGCCGGGTGACAAGGTCACATATACGATCTCAGTAGTCAACCAGGGACTGGTGGCTGCCGCCAACATTCAGGTGGTTGATTATCTGCCCACTGAGATGAGTTTCATCCCAGCCGACAATCTGACCTGGTCGGCCAATGGCAACAAACCATTTACCTTCCTGGGTGTCACATTGAACCCGGGCGAGACCTACAGTGTCGATCTGATCCTGACAGTCAATGCCCCTCTGCCTGCAAATACCAAGATCCGCAATTTCGCTGAGATCGCTGCTGCGACCGATGATTCTGGCAACCCACAGGTGGATCTGGATTCGAAGCCAGACTTCAACAATGACGACCTCGTCCTCCAGAACGATTACATCGATGGCGACGGAAAGAATGGCGGAGATGAAGACGATCATGACTACGAAGATGTCATGGTGGATCCCTTCGACCTTGCCCTGGTCAAGCAGCTGGCCCCCGGTCAAGCTGAACAAGTCGCTCCAGGTGAATTGGTCAACTTCAGAATTACGGTCACCAACCAGGGTCTTATTCCAGCTGACAATATTCAACTGGTCGATTATGTGCCTGGTACGATGACCTATGAGCAGGCTCAGAATCCGCTCTGGAGCATCGTGGCTGGAAAGCCAATGACAACGCTGAGTGCCGTCCTCAATCCGGGCCAAAGTGTTACTCGTGACATTGTTTTGCGCGTGAACAGCCCGCTCGCTGCCAACACCATTATCACCAACTGGGCGGAGATCTCTTCGGCCATAGATGATAATGGCAATGCACAGATCGATTTGGATTCCGATCCAGATGCGGTGAATAACGATAAATTCCTCGTAGATGATTATATCGACGGAGACGGCAAGAATGGTGGTGATGAAGACGATCACGACAAAGCAGTTGTGATCACTAAGCCTTTCGACCTCGCGTTGGACAAAGTCCTCAGTGGTGGCCAGTCTGCTTCTGTAGAGCCCGGTGATAAGGTGTCATTCGACATTCGCGTATACAATCAGGGCATGGTCTCAGCCAATAATATCGAACTGACCGATTATGTGCCTGCCGGTATGACATATGTCCAGGCAGACAACCCGCAATGGGCGTTGGTGGCTGGAAAGCCAACTACGACCATTACTACTCATATGTTTGTAAAAGTAGAGAATTTGGTTCATCTTGATCAGGATGAATCGAAGCCGGGCAGGTAAACACATTCTACTCCTAAATACGGTAAAGATACCGATATACAAGTTGAGGTAAGACCTGCCTGGTTCTCTCT
>JAIPBE010000035.1 GCA_021738725.1 Saprospiraceae bacterium
CGTCGACATGGCGGTGAGACACCGCCCATAATCATTGTTCAAGAACAAGAGAAATGTGGAGCATCACGTCTTGCGCTGCCGGTGAGACACCGGCACCAACGTCCCTCTTTAAGTTGCTGGCAAGAGATTGAAATAGATTAAAACAACCTGCAGTTAAATCAGGAACCAGAAATCAGGAATCAGGAACCAGGAATCAGAAACCAGGAACCAGGAATCAGGAATCAGGAACGCAGGAACGCAGGAACCTTTCCTCCAGCATATTGAAATCAGAATGGTTACAACAAAAAGAGCCCCGAGGAATCGGAGCTCTTTTTGTCTTTGAACAGGTAGAATAGCAGGCTGACTAGCCGCCCATATTAAAGGATATCCCAACATAATAGCCGAGCTCATATTTGGTTTTGGTCGGCACGACATTGGCATCAGAAGAATACCGATCCCCCACCTGATAGCCTTGAGAGAGGCGTCGGATCCGGCCTCCCATGGCACCCATGCTGACGGTGAAACTCTGGTTTTTCCCGATGATCACACTTGGGCCGAGGAAGAAGGTCGGTGTTTCCAGGTTTTCACTGTTGGACAGGGCCATCCCTACGCCGAAAGTACCTCCGAAAGAGAGTTTTTTCCGACTCTGAAAATAAAAGTGGACACTGGTTGTCAAGAAGGGGATAAAGTTGGATTCATTCTCCGCCCGAAGGAAGGAATCCCGTACAAAGTAAGTTTGGGGTGAGTTGCCAAACTGACCAAAATTGACACCGACACTGGCATTGATCTGCAATCCACCGTATACATTGATATTGATGGGGGCGATCTCCTGACGACCAGATGAAACGGGCCTGTTGGTGCTGTCCCGGGCAATAAAGATTACCTGTAGTTCGAGATCACTATCGTTCGCCTGGGTCCGATAGGTATGGCTGAACGAATTGTTGATAATCGCCTCATATTCCTGACGAATAGTGGCCTGGATTTGAAATTCCTTGCCAGCATCCCGGGCCACTTCCTTGCGTAGATTCCCTTCCTGGGCAGTCAGTGCTTCTGCGACCAGCTTGGTATCCCGATGGCTGTCATGGATGAGGGTTTTCAAGGTTTTCAACTTGGGCGTACTTTCATCGATCTGCTGGGCCTGTGCATCCAGCTCAGCCAGTTTGCTGACCTCCGCACGGTACTTCTCACCAACGCGGATCATATCATCCAGGGCCTGTTGGCGAGGGGAAGTCGTGATACGAGCATCACCTTTAGGTAGCAGGCTCTCCAGTTCCTTGGTGATCAATTCGCCGATCTTCACCGGAGGGATGTTCGGGTTGTATTTCAAGTCATTGATATACGCCAGGATCTGATTGCGATTGCGCATGTTATCCTCGATCTCCTTGAGCTCATTTTGCAGGACATTGATATTCTTTTCCAGTTTGCGGATGTTGCTGATCGAGGCATCGTAAGCACTCATCAATTGCTGGACCTGGATGTCTGCACCATCCATATATCCGGAAGCTTTGGGGAAGAGGTTTTCAAACATATCAGCGGATCCACTTCCACCTGCAAGACCAGAAAAGATGTCGGTTGGCAAACCACCTGTGGGCGATAACATGGACATCAGGCTGGTGAAGCCCATATTGGTTTTGTTGGCTGTCGGTTTGTTCCGTTGGAGGACCTCTAGCTCATAGATGAAATTGTTATAGTTTTCCGTGTGCAGGAAGATCTGGTTGCCTTTCCGGACTGAATATTCCTCCACCTCCTTATCACCCCGCATGGCACGAAAGGTTTCGTGGAATGCATCGTAATAGATGTGCAAGTCCTGTTGGGCCTGACCTGGGCTGATACCGAGGGCGAACAGGAAGGTCAGAACGAGCCCACGGATAATGGTTTGTACACTTGAAGATGACTTCATCATGAGAATTCTAGCTTAGGGTTGTGGTAAAAATACCTATTCGCAGAGGATTGTGGTCCACAGACCTCAATTTGCTTTGTGAACGGTATCTTTTCTTTAGATTCATATCCTTCCTATAAAGTTACCAACCATGCGTACCTTTTTTCGACAATTTGTCCATTGGATCATCAAGCCACACAGCATCCTGGTGACAATTGTCCTCTTTTTGTTCATTGGGGTGTTGGACATGATCCGTTTCAACCTTCACTTTCTCGATCCGTTTAACAATGGATTGAAGGATTACGAGGTCACAGATATCGTCTACTCACGTCTGGAAGACCGAGATCGGGTCAGTATAAATGATGAAATCATCCTGGTCAATACCGGTCAGCCAAACCGGGAGACGTTGAACCAAATGCTCCAGAAACTCCACACGTATCGTCCCCGGGCGATCGGGATGGATGTCCTGTTAGGGAAGAATATGGACCCGGTCGTGGACACCGCCTTGCGCAATACCATGGCATCCATTCCCAACCTCGTGCTGGGCACCCAATTGGGAGAATACATTCCCGATCGGGAATATTTTGCAGAATCGGAGGAAGGTAATCCGTTTTTTCTCCGTGACAACCTCACTGGATATACCAACTTCCTGTCGGCTGACAACATGACGGTCCGCATGTTCAGTCCATTTGAGCAGTTTGTATCCGGCCCTGTAGACGCTTTCGCGGTGGCGGTAGCCCGGGAGGCCAACCCCGAAGCCGTCCGACGATTGGCCGACCGGCACAATCAGATCGAGCGGATCAACTATATCGGCAGTGAAAACTTTACCAAGGTATCCGCTGAGGTGCTCCTGGATTCCAATTTCAATGGGGCTGACCTCTTTCGCAACAAGATCGTTCTGATGGGATATATCGGGGAGGAAAGCTGGGCCGAATCGATCAATGACAAGTTCTACACACCGTTGAATCCAAAATATACCGGCCGGGCGTTGCCGGATATGTACGGGGTTGTGATCCACGCCAATATCATTGCGATGATCTTGAACGGAGATTATATCTACGACTTTCCGGCCTGGCTGGTCATCCTGCTGGAGATCCTCTTCACCTATGTGAATGTAGCGATGATCCACTGGATCTATCGTCGTTTTCATGTCGCTTTTCATCCAATTACCCGAACGATTCAACTTTTGGAGTTTTCAATACTCTTCTTTATGACAGCCTATCTGTTCCATTACTTTCAGGTCCGGGTAGATCTCGGTTCCGGGATATTGGGATTGGCACTGGCCTATGATTTTGTAATGATCTATGAATCTCTGCTACGAGAACCGCTCACCCGGTTCTTTGCGCGCTTTCAGGTCTATTTGCCTGAACTGCCGGCAGGGCGAAATATTGAATGAACGATTAATTCGAAATGATGAAAACCAAGCTGTATGTAAGCCTGCTGATAGCCTTTTCCTGGCTCCAGCTGACCGCTCAAGACGCAACCTTCCGGGTGACGGATGTGCATGGTATGGTCACCTATCAGGAAACGAAACTCAGTACACCCCAACGTGTCTGGCCTGGAGGAAAGCTGCCCGTCTTCGGGATGGTCAATGTGCCGGAAGGGGCAGGTGTCAACCTGTTGGATGGCAACACCTTGCACCGATTGAAGGATATGGGGGTTTATGACCTGGAAAAATTCTACAATATCCGCAAGGAGCAGAGTCTCAGTTTTACAAATAGATTCTGGAATTATGTCAACAACGGGTTGCGCGCAGCGGATACCGTTCGCGATCTGGAGAAATACCATCAAAATTTTATGGCTGTATCTGGCGGAGTGAAAGGGTATGGCCCTGGTGATCAGGGGTTGATCCTCCTCGCCCCGCTGCCCGGCAAGATCGGTCTTGAACGAGTAGCCTTCCGATGGGAACGACAGGCACACCCCGGTGTCTACCGCTTCACCCTGATCGAAGCCGAATCCGGTAAGACCGTCTATCAGGCCGAAGTGGCAGATTCCGTACTATCTGTCAATCTGGTGCAACTGGGCCTGCAGAAAGAAACGACCTACCGCTGGCAGGTTGCTACAGAAGGGGAAGGTGCAATGCTGAAAGCTGAACTCAGTTTTGAGTTTGCCGATCCTTCAGAAGCCGCTGTTTCACGGAATCTGGATAACCTGAAAGACTATCACCTTGCAGATGAAAAGGAGAAAAGATGGATGAAGGCGACCATCCTGGAAATGGAAGGGTATATGTACGAGGCGCAAATAACCTTTGCAGCTTTGTTGGAGGATTATCCGGATGATGGTTACATTCGAAATCTTTACAGCCTGTTCCTCACCCGACAAAATGATGTCAAACGAGCTAAAGCTGTTTGGCCAGGTGACGATAAATAGCAGGTTTTGAGTAACTTGGAGCAGACAACTCACAAAAGGAACATAATTATTATAAGCAACCAACTATGAAAACGACATTGTTTACACTGTTGTTTGCACTGATAATCTCAGTTGCAAGCACACAACCTACACGTCGCACCACGCCATCTACACAGGAGCCTACGGTGTCGATCTGGGTGTGGAGTATCCAGGGGCAATCAACCTATCAGGAGCCGGGTTACAAAATGGCCCGCCCGCTCAGCGAAGGTACATTGTTGTCAAAAGATGCGGACATATGGGTCTCCGATAATGGTCAGGTGGTGCTTTTGTACAATGGTACCAGTACGGCTTTGGGGAAAGGGGCACATAGTGTCCATGATCTGATCATGACTACGTCCGGCAAAGTGGCCTCTGGTTTTAGCCAGGGCGCAGCTCCCTCCCCGACCGGCGGAGGTGTCAGTGGACATGGCGATGACGGCTCCGGATTTGGTCAGGGCGCACCCCCACCTCCAGCCGGTAGTGAACAAGATAGTCGCGGAAATGATGGCTCCGGCTTTGGTCAGGATGCTCCAGGTGGTACTCCTCCAGCACCTGTAGAAGATGATGACATCCATTCAACTGTTCACCGTCCTTCTGGAGATGGTCTGGTACCCAACCCCAGTTTGGACTTCCTGAATTGGATCAGCAGGCACCGTGAAGCGGGTTCTGGCTTCAGTGATGGAGCGGCTCCGCCCCCAACTAGTGGTGGCATTAGCGGACGAGGAGACGACGGCTCCGGCTTTGGCCAGGGCGCAGCCCCTGCTCCGACCGGGGGCACAGAGAGAGGACGCGGCGATGAAGGCTCCGGCTTTGGCCAGGGCGCAGCTCCTGCTCCAACCGGTGGTGCAGAAAGAGGAAGAGGCGATGAAGGTTCCGGTTTCGGTCAGGGCGCGGCCCCTGCTCCAACTGGTGGTGCAGAAAGAGGCAGAGGAGATGAAGGCTCCGGATTCAGTGATGGAACGGCCCCGTCCCCTACTGGTGGCGGACTTGCCGGACGCGGAGATGATGGTTCCGGATTTGGAGATGGAATCACCACGGCCCCACAGTCCAGTGGAGGATTGAGTCAAAACAGGGATACAAAAATGAAAACAGTAGCAGTTACAAATGTGGCTTTCCTGGGCGAATTTGCCGGAAATGTAACTCTGGGCCCCGTGGACTTCATCTGGACACCACCCGGTGAAAACCAGACCTGTCAATTCAAGATCTGGAATAAGAACACACCGCAAAAGCCATTGTATCAAGTCAATACTTCCAGATCTGGAATAATCCTGGATTTGCGCGATCTGAATCTCAAAAATGGTGAAAACTATGTCGCCACCATCAGTCTGGCTTCAGGGAGTGCGACAGCACGGGGAACGGTCAATTTTACTGTTGTCGGACCCGAAATTCAACTGAAGGCCTTTCAGCAGGCCAAGGCCAATGGACTCTATCCGATCGCTTCACCGGCACACCGTGCGATTTTGAATGCGATGGAATTGGAAAAGGCCAAATTGAATACGGCAGCGACTGTACAATATCAACGTGCGTATGAACTGGATCCGAACAGTGATCTGGTCAATGCGATGATTTATAACTTTAAGATGCAACATGGACTGATCGAGAAAGAATAACGATCAGAGTTTCATTAATAAAGGGAAGGGATCTGTCTGACAGATCCCTTCCCTTTTTCAGGCATATCCAACGTTATTCGTATTTCTTCAACAGGGCATCAAATTCCGGCAGGTCCTGAAGGGCTTTCAGGTCAGAATCTGAACGAATATGTGAAAAGTTGGTAAAACCCGATTGAATGGATAATTCCAGTGCCTCCAAAGAGATGCCTATATGTCCCGAGAGAGATTCAACACAAGCCAGATTATAGTAAGCTGTTGCCAGATCGGAATGGCCTGCACATGCGGAGATAAATCTTGCTAACACTTGCCGGGACTCGGAAAGCCGGCCCAGTGCTAAAAGCGTTGCTCCGGCACCATTATAGGCAGGACAGAATACAGAATCTGATTGAACAGCAATAGCCTTTTGGTAATACTCCAGACTTTTTGCCATATCTCCTCTGTTATATTCAAACCATCCCAGATTGGAGAATGTAATCTGATTATTTGGGGATAAGGTTAATGCATAATGAAATGTTTGATCCGCCTCCTTCTTTTTATCCAGGCCAGCATACACTCGGCCAAGTCCATTCCAGACGGAGATGGACGAAGAATCTCTCTGAATGACTTGTTGAAAATAGTACAGAGCACGATTGAGATCTGATTTCTTGTTGTAGAATTCAGCGATCTGCGCGAGGTCATTTGTGATGACAGGTGTTTTGGTCAGCACCTGTTGATACCAGATCTCCGCCATTTCTGGTCGGCCCTGATTTTCCCAGTAAAGTCCATAGTTCATCAGGGGCTGAGGTAGGGTCGGATTTTGGCGGATAGCTTCCAGATAGGCTACTTCTGCAAGAAAATTCTCACCCTTGTATAGATGATATTTGGCTCGGACGTTGTAGCTGCCGAAAAGTGAGGAATCGCGTTGCAGAGCCTCATTCGCCCACTTTCCCGCATCTTCCATTTGGCCAAGTTCAGCATATGTGATCGCCAGATTGTTATAGGGCATGGCCCATGTTGGCGCTACAGTGATCGCATCCTTATAATGCAATATCGCTTCAGGCCGGTGATGCATTCGAAATTCAATCAGTCCCAATTCATTTGGAATAAACGCTGATCTTGGTTCCAATAACTTAGCTGAATCAGCCTGCATCTTCGCTTTTATTAGAAGGCTGATGTCGGGCTCCAGATATGTATCAAATTTGATGCGGAGACTGATGGCTTTAAAGTAATGGGCTAATGCCAGCAATCGATTTCGCATATATGGATCTTCGCTAAGCATAGTTGCAGCGGTCTCAAGGTAAATGGGGTATTTTTGATATGAAGAGGTCGTTCCATTCCAACGGGCGATCAATTCCTTCTGGTCATTTTTCAAATAGGCGTTGATCGCCTGTTGGGCGACTTCCTGCAGGTTGGCGATCAACTTGTTTTCCAATTCACTAACTTCCTTCTTGTCCGGATAGACCTTTCTCAGTTGCCCCAATTGCATATAGGCGGATGTGCCTTTTCGACCCTCCGATCCGAGATCAATTTCCAATAATTTACCCTGATCCAAAGCGGCTTGATAGGCGGTAGACATGGCCACCCAAACTGTATCAATAGACTCTTTGATGACTGGCTCACGAGACGCCAGGGCCTCTTCCTGTTCAGTGAAATTGGGGTCGATCTCCTTTCGCATAGCTAGTAATTGATCTTCATCGATCACCGCTACCCGGGCATTTCGGTCTCCGATCAGATTGGGGGTTTGATGGAGGGGAGCGACATCCGGTTCGATCATATCCTCAAGGTATCGGGATAATTCTTTCATGGTGACCTGGAGGTCATGATCCACATCTGCCATGCCGGTCAGGCCCTGGATAAGATACCAGGAGAACACGCCTCGTCCACCGCCCCACTGTTCACCTTCCTGTGAATATTCATTGGATTGGCAAGACATGATCTTGATCTCAGAATTAAATTGTTCGGCCATCGCAGATGTGGCTGCCTGCGAACCATTAACATTGCTTCCGGCCAGTTTGCCAGCATGACACGCGTCTGTGACGATCAGGACCTGAACTTCTCGAGTGATCAGGGCATTGACGGTCCTGCGAATTTCATCCAGTCGCAATGAATTCGAAGAATAATTGTTGGCGGGTGTATCATATACCAGCAAGTGGCCGGGTTCATCCGGAAAAAGCGTTTCCACATCCCCGTGACCAGCAAAATAGATCACCACCTTGTCGCCCGCTTTACTGTCTTTGATCAATGAACGAAGAGCACTGTACACATTGCCACCGGTGGCATGTTCATTGGTCAGCAATTTGAGGTTGTCTGCAATTACTTTGTCTACAGGCCTCTCTTGAAGATACTTCGCAAACGCCTCGGCATCACGATTAGCATAACGAAGATCCGGTATATCCGGGTCCTGGTATTCGGATATACCTACGACAACCGCGCGACAGGTGCCCTTTGGCCCGAATTGACCCTGAACGGATCCGGGCAATAGAAGGGCCACTGAAATGCATACAAGAATTTGCCTTGCACTTCGAATCCAGAATCCCATAATGTGTTGTGAACAATTCATTCCAAGCTAAATGTAGTAGATTTAACAAACACGGGAACAGGTGTAACTTGTTCCCCTCTCAATAGTGTCATGTTAAATACTCCGATTGATGCATCTAAATTTACGCTCTTTCTTCCTGATTGCTCTGATTTTTGGTTTCTATACCACACATCTGAACGCCAATACGATTCCTCAGTATAAAGTAAAAGTGGCCACCGACCTGATGAACGCCCTGAAAGAGGCGCGAGGTATTCTGCCGGGTGAAAAGCCATACTTCTTTGTCGTTGACTCCCTTCCAAGTAAGAATTTCAAAGTGGCCATGGCCTATCCTTCATATGGTGAGATCTATTTTGAGGAAAGTGCCTATGATCTGTGCGTGCGGGAGTTCGGAGCGGATTCACTCAAAGCAATGTCCGTGATCCTGGCCCATGAACTAGTCCACTTTATGCGAAAACATGGAGTGAAAAATCACTTTGCCTGGCAGTTTGATACAAAATTCACCCAGGATTCGGCCATCATTCTTGCCCTGAGCAGTTCACTGCCTGAAGACGAGGCTGCATCCGGATTTCTGACGAAGGTGGAATCCCTGCTAAAGGCGTTTGATACCAAAAAGCAAGAGGCTGAAGCCGATCTCGAAGGTGGATTCCTGTCTTATCTGGCGGGCTACCCGATCGGTGATGTCGGTCCCAAATTGATGGACAAGATCTACTCGTTTTATGGCATTCCCGCCGTATTAGAAACCTACCCCACCCTGGCTGAACGCCGTGACATAGCTGTTCGGACAGCCGAAAAGCTGAAAGACCTCCAATACTGGTATGAAGCAGCCAATCTCTTGATCGTATCTGGAAAATACGATAATGCGATCGCCATATACAAGCGCCTCCTGGGAGAGTTCCAGGGGCGGGAGATCTACAATAATATGGGTGTGATCTATATGCTCCTGGCAGATGATCTGTTTACTAATAATGAACGTCCTTCATTTGTGATCCCCTACTCGCTGGATGTGGATACCCGGCTGACCGATGCCTCCAGAGATGCAGCTGATATTAAGATGAAACGGGACAGTTTGCTGCTGCTCGCAATCTCCTATTTTCAAAAAGCTTCTGAACTGGACGGTGAATATCCGCTTGCTTTATTGAATGAAGGGTGTGCGCAGTGGCTGCATTCGTGTTCATGGGTACGGGATGCAAACCAAGCGGCGGAATATCTGGCCAAAGCAAAAGGACTGGCACTTCAAACCGAACGCCTGACGCGCACTATGGATACCTGGGCTGGTCAGAAACGGACCATCCGATCTGCTCGGATCTTGCAAGCGATCTGTTTGTTTAGCGACAATGAAAAAGAACGAGCCTTAGACATGCTCAATGAACTGAAAGGGCAAGCTCCGAATGACAAACGCATTGAGACCAATATTAAGGTCATGCAAAACCCGAAATTCAGGGTACCTCCTCCAGCAAAGGGATCTTGTGATGAATCAAAGCCGCCTGCTTTCAGTCCCGCCAGTTTGGACAACACAACTGTAAAAACGGTCCATGACTATTTCAACTACGTCGAAAGCAGTATTGAGTATCATACCATGGAACCGGGCGAACGCCCCTACACGATGAGGACTTTTGAATTTGGCTATTCAAAACAGAAAGCTGATATTCTGGTATACAATAGTTTCTGGACAGATTCCAAGGATAAAACCTACCAGTTCGAAGTGATGTGGGCCCCGCGCGGTAGCAAAGAATTGCTGCCCTGTCGGGAAAAGCTCTCTAACCTGGATGCAGATCAGCTCGAAAGCCAGTATGGTATACCCAAACACACGCTGCCTTTTGCCAGAGGGGAGTTGTATTTCTATCCGCTTTTTCAAGCCGATTATGCGGATCCAGCAACCGGGAAGTTGTTGGGTAGGAACCAATATGCGCTGATCGTTATGGTCGAAGATGAGAAGCCGGTGCAATGGGGCCTGACCTTTGAATACGTGCCTGAATAGGCAACATTTGAAGCAGTTCATCCACCACCATCACCAGGGAAACCCGTATGTTGTGGAAGGACTGCGCCGGGAATGTCCAATTTTGATGTCCATGAAGTCGACTTCATTTCTGGCCTTTCTGTTGGTCTGGCTGGCATTGATCACAGCATATCCGATCCAACCATGACACATCCGACTCAGACCATCACATTTTCGTTTGCACACGGCCAGGTCGAAGGCCTATGGTGCGGCCCTGAAGATGCCAACGACCTGGTGGTGATCACCAATGGCCATAATGGATTTTACAACTATGGCATGTTTCCCTGGATCCAACAACAACTGGCAGATGCCGGGATCGCCAGCTTCAGTTACAATTTCAGTCATGGTGGTACAGAAGGTGACGGCGATGTCTTCACAGATCTGGAGGCATATGAGAAAAACTGCCTGCGGCTGGAAACAGCAGATCTGGTGGGTGTTGTGCAACGAATGTTGGATCGATCTTCCGGGAAACGGATCTGGTTGCTCGCTCACAGCATGGGGTCCATCCCCACTGTGTTTGGCGCGAATGAATTGGGACAGATGCATATTCCGATGGCTGGGATGATCCTTCTAGCACCGGTCAGTTGTGTCGACTTCTGGCCGGCAGAGTTGATCGAAAGATGGGCGACGACCGGGACGATCACCATGTTCAATCGCCGAACTGGTCAGGACCTGCCCCACGGCCCGGAATGGTTGAGCGAAATCCAGGATGCCGCTACCACATGGAATATGGAGCGGGCGTTCAAGCGCTTGACGTGCCCGGTAACAGTCATACATGGTGCTGAAGATGAGGCGGTATCTCCCGACCATGGGCGAGCGATCGCTGATTGGGTGAAAGACTCTGGACACTCCTCCACACTCAGTCTGATACCGGGCGCTGGACACACCTTCGGGACGCGCCACCCCTTTGATGGGCCATCCACCGAGACAAAGCGAATGATCACTGAAGTGATTCAGTCAGTGTCATCCAGGGACTCATCCTGAACGTGTTCGGCCAGACTGCCGAAGTTGGAGATGATAAAGATAATGGAGATAAAGGCCAGGATGATTTCCATGCTGATCAGGATGCGGGCCTCATTGGTCCTCGGGACAATATCCCCGAATCCGGTGGTGGTGAAGGTCACCAGGCTGAAATAGAGAAACTCGACAAAAGTATCCTCTGAGCTGGCTGCCAATATCCCGGAAAAGGTTTGCGGGTAAATCTGATACAATGTGTAATAATCGATAGCAAACGAGACCAGAATGAGCAGGATATTGATCGACATCACTGTCAAAAAGGTATTGTAGGTTTGTTTGATACCCTTGATAAGGCGGACACTTCGAAAATTATGGGCCAGAAAATAAATGCTTTTACCAACGGCAAGGGTCATCAGGATCATGTAATTGGTGTGATCTGAAAACTGCTCGAATTTGTCGATCAGAAAGATGCTGATGCCCATGGCCAGGACAGCCAGATGCTGGATCAACAGGGAAAGAAGAGGTTTTCTCATACGGACAGGATGTGTCTGAAGCATTCAATGCGCAACCGAAAGTAGGGACGATCTCTCCGAAATGGAGATTGGAATCTGAAATTTTTTGAATAAAATTCGGAATCCGTGCAGCGCATCAGGGTTCATGTGGATATAGGAGTAGAGAGGATCCTCCGTATTTCAAATGCTCATAACTATTAAGATGATAAACATGAAAAAGACCCTGTTCTTCCTATTCCTCGTCGTCGGATTGATCGGCACGTCCTGCCGCAAGAATGATGATATCATTACCGGTGGTCCAGACCCTGTGATCTACGTCCAGACCCAACTCATGGGTGTGATCAATGACGAAAATGGGATCGGCCTCGAAGGTGTGGGTCTCCGCTGGGGCCAACAACTCACTACCACGGATGAAAATGGTTTCTACACCTTTTCTTCGGCTGCTGCCGATCGGGAAGGGACCATATTGCAGATCACAGCCAATGGGTATTTTGATCTGACTAAAACGGTGGTACCCATTCCCAATGGACGCACCTGGACGGAAGCCATGTTGACTCCTAAGGTCTTGAGTGGCTCCGTGCAGGCCAGTGCCGGTGGCACTGTGACCATCTCCGGGGCATCGGTGACCCTGCCAGCTGGGGGTATTGTCGGTTCTGGAAATGTGCCCTATACCGGTGCCGTTCAGGTTTATGCTACCTGGTTGGATCCAACAGGTGCGCATACACTGGCACGGATGCCCGGCAACCTGACGGCCATCAATACAAATAATGAGTCAGGCTCACTGGCCACGTATGGCATGATCGGTGTTGAATTGGAATCGCCTTCGGGTGCGCCTCTTCAGATTGCTGCAGGAGCCGAGGCTAGAATTGAATTGACCATACCGGATGCTGTCTTGTCCTCTGCTCCGGCCACCATTCCGCTTTGGCATTTTGATGTTGTCAAGGGAAAATGGCTGGAAGACGGATTTGCCGAAAAAGTAGGCAATCAATATGTCGGTACAGTCAGTCATTTCTCCTTCTGGAATTGCGACGTCTTCTTCGAGAATGTCACCCTGAGTGGCAGAGTGGTCAATCTGAACGGCGCCCCCATAATCGGCATTCGCGTTCGGGCGACAATGGTAAACAGCAATCCAAGTATTTCGGCCAGTGCAAGTGCCTGGACCAATGATAAAGGCGAATTCTCTGGAAAAGTTCCGGCTGGTGAGACGCTATTGATCGAAGTTCTGGACCAATGTGATAATGTGGTCTTCAGTCAGGAAATCGGACCGCTCAATGTCGACCTGGATATGGGTGACCTGGTCGTGGATCTGTCGGATAAAGCTATTGCGGTGACTGGAACATTGGTCGATTGTGATGACAATCCGGTTTCCGATGGATATATCAAGATCCAGGTTGAAGGAAAAACGGTGCTCTTGCCAACCGCTGCCGATGGTACAGTAGATGCCGTGGTTTCCACCTGTGATGCTGATGAGTTGACCGCTACCGGATATGATGTGGCCAATCTGAAAGTCAGCCCATCGCAGACCTATACCATTACCGGATTGAATGAAGTGGCCTTGGGCACTTTGGCCGCTTGTGATGTGCTGGAAGAGTATATTCATTATACACTGGATGGTGTGAGCACACTGGCAACGGATCCGGGCGCAGGGATCCAGGGTAATTTCCTGACTATCAATGGCGGGAATAACTCTCAAGACAGTACCTATTACTATATGACCCTGGATCAAATTCTACCAGGGACATACAATCCAACTACATTGTCGGCCTTGTCGTTTGACTCTGGCAGTGGTATCTACTATTTCGGGTCTTGTCAGGGATGTATG
This sequence comes from Saprospiraceae bacterium, assembly GCA_021738725.1. Lineage (GTDB taxonomy): Bacteria > Bacteroidota > Bacteroidia > Chitinophagales > Saprospiraceae > JAGNXB01. The sequence continues at coordinate 13,662 of JAIPBE010000035.1, forward strand.
GATATGCAAGTCACCTTGACCACTGTAGGCAATATTGGTGAACCCATTATTGGTACGTTCACAGGTACTTTGAATGGTAACCCAGGCAACCCGATGGTTGTTCCATTAACCGGGTCATTTAAAGTGATACGAGATAATTGATCGATTAAATGGAGGCACCCGGCTGACAGATCAGTCGGGTGCTTTTTTACCACAAGTATGACCGAAAAGGAACTGATCAACGCTTGTCAGGATAACCAGCGAGAAGCCCAATTCGAGCTGGTTCGCCTGTTTGCGCCCCGCCTGCTGGCGGTGTGTAACCGGTATGTTCCGTCCGGTCTGGAAGGGGAAGACACCCTCCAGGATGCCTTCATTCAGATCTTTGCCAAGCTCGAACAATATGATCCGGAGAAGGGCTCCTTGTGGGGGTGGTTGCGACAGGTGACCATCAACAGTGCATTAAAGAAGCACCGGCTGGTGGGGCGCTGGCATTTGAACAGCGTGGGGACGGAAGAATTGAATGGCATTGCCGGGCTGGATCAGGATCTGAATCGTCTGGAAACAGAAGAGATCGAATCCCTGATCCATCAACTTCCAGAAGGACAGCGGGAAGTCTTTAATCTGGTAGGAGTAGAAGGGTATTCTCATGATGAGTGTGCCGATATGCTGGGCATGGCCACCGGGACGTCCAGAGCTTACCTCACCCGGGCGAGAAAGCGATTGCAGGAGATGATCAGCCAAATGGAAACGACAAGAGTATGAGCCAGGAACAACAAAAAAAGGATTGGCAAAAAAAGCTGAGTGAGCGTGAAGCTCCCCTGGATGTCCAGCAGTTCTGGAACAATCTGGAACCCCAGTTGCCTCTTCAGAAAAAGCGGAGGGGAATAGCCTGGTGGATCTGGCCTGCAGCACTGTTGATCGGTATTGGAATGGCGACTGCATTCTATTTGAGCGATGGTCAGATAGCCATACATGAAGGCGAATCACTCAGGACAGAAAAGAACATTCAGGAGACGAATCCAATAGTAGAGCATGCACCTGAACACCAGGAAATTCATACCGAATTATCAACCATAGGCAACGAACGCCATGGAGAGGTTTTTAACTCTGATCAAGAAGAGGCCAAGAATGTCATCTCAGCCCCAGCACAGGAAGCCATCCCTGTCCGGACGCATGCCAGGTCTACCGGTCATACGCAAACAAATCATGATCAGCTACGTGTAAAGAAAACTGTAGGAAGGAATTCTGTCGCAGAAAATATCCAGGATAAGCCGCAAGATCAAGGAGTCAGCTCCCTGATCACAAATAAAGTGACAGAAGAGATGAAAATGAATGGGGACATCCACGGGAGCGAGTCAGAGGTGGCCCTTCTGTCCCAAAACACGATCGACCTGTTGGACATCCAACCCGTCTCCTACGCACCCGATTTCGTAGAGATGAATCCGCAGCCTGGCCCACAAGCCTGGACCTGGGCCATCGGTCTTGCCGCCGGTCCGGGAGTTGGATTCCGTCAGCTGACCAGTTCCGGTCCCGCCAATGCATCCTGGATCAGTCAACGGAATCAGGAGGAAAGCGTGTTAGAATCATGGCAGATCCGAGGGATGGTCGAAGTGGTCCATCCAAATGGGTGGCTCCTGGAGATCGGGCTGCAATGGACCCATCAGAACGAGCGATTGGACTGGAGTCGCGATTCGATGAATTGGGCTTGGGGCCTTGGAGAAGGATTTCTGGTCGATCCGAATGGAGGGACCCAACCCTGGGCGGACAGTACCTGGAGTTTCTATTCCCTGACCCGAACCGTCCGACATTACAATCGGATATCTACCCTTGAGATCCCTGTGGGTGTCGGTTATCAGATCAGCCGGGGCAGATGGTCTGCCCGGGCCAGTGTTGGTGCGTTGATCAACCTGCGTCAGTCGGCCAGTGGCAGAAGTATCCATCCTGGCCAATGGCCCGTATATTGGGGAGAGACGTTTGGGCCAAATCTGAAAACCAGCTTAGGGATTGGAGCTTATGGTCATGTCCAGCTTTCCTACCAGTTCCAGAACAGGTTGCATGGTTTCATCCAACCGTCCTTTACGTTTTATCCAGATGACCGTCAGGAAGGCAACACATATTCACTAAAATACAACCAGGCGAATCTATTGGTCGGGCTGCGATGGAATTTGAATTAGGGAGGATCAAATTCTGGGAATGGTCCCTACCTTAGGCGAAAATCCAGACTATGATTATCCTGATTGTCCTCGTGGCTGCCATTGCTCTGCTGGCAGTATCACTTTACAACCGCCTGGTCAAATTGCGGAACAACCGCGAAAATGCCTTTGCCGATATTGATGTCCAGCTTCGCCAGCGTCACGATCTGATCCCCCAACTCGTGGATAGCGTGAAGGGATACATGACTCATGAGCGAGAGGTGCTGGAGGAGATTACCCGGGCACGATCGGCTGCTATGCAAGCGGGTACCATCCATGAAAAGATCGAAGCGGAGAATCGCCTTGGCAGCGCCCTTCAAGGATTGAAGGTCGCAGTGGAAGCCTATCCGGATCTGAAAGCGAATACAAACTTTTTGCAATTACAGTCGGAGATCTCTGATGTGGAAAACAAACTGGCGGCTGTACGACGGTATTTCAACAATGCGACCAAAGAGTTGAATAATGCGGTGGAGACCTTTCCATCCAACCTCCTGGCCAGTTCCTTCGGATTTTTTCGAGAAGAGATGTTTGAGCTCAATTATACCGAGCGGGAAACGATGGAGCAACGCCCGGACATCTCCTTTAAATAGGCATGGCCGATATCGGACTGCAATCACAGATCTGGCGAAACAACCGGACATCCCTGTTCTTGCTCGCCGCCTTTCCGGCACTCTTATTGGGCCTGGTTTGGGTCGTGTTGTTCTTTTCCATTCGCTCCGGTGACGATGCGTTGGAGCTCCAACAGACCAACCAGGTATGGCTCCAGGTGGCACCCGTAGTGGCCGGGATCGTGTTGATCTGGTTTTTGATCGCCTGGTGGTCCTATGGTGGGATCCTGCGCCGGGCGACATCAGCCCGCGCTTTGAATCGCAAGGAAGATCCTCGGGTCTACAATTTACTGGAGAACCTGTGCATGTCCAGGGGCATCCCCATGCCTTCCCTGCAGATGATCGAGGATGATTCGTTGAATGCCTATGCCAGCGGTTTGAGCGAGAAGAGTTTTACCATCACCGTGTCGAGAGGTTTGATCGATCGATTGGATGATCCTGAGTTGGAGGCTGTCCTGGCACATGAGCTTTCGCATATTCGGAATCGAGATGTGCGGTTGATGATGATCTCCATCATTTTTGTAGGCATTTTCGCCTTTCTGGCCGAGATGGCCGCTCGGACCGGATCGAGAAGTTCTGGAAGGAGTAAAGATGGAAAAGGGGCAGGGCTGGTCATCATACTAGTCATTTTCATCGCCTATCTGATCTCCATGGTGTTGCGTTTTGCCATTTCCAGAAAACGAGAATTCCTGGCGGATGCGGGGGCGGTGGAGCTGACCAAAAATGCACCAGCCATGGCCAGTGCGTTGCGCAAAGTGGCGGAGGATCCCTATATCGAAGCCGTGACCCGGGATGACGTGGCCCAACTGTTTATTCAACACCCGAGAGTGGTCCAACCCAAACCCGATTTTCTGACCCGGGTATTTGCGACACACCCGCCGATCGAGGAGCGGATTAAGGTGTTGGAAGGGTGGTAATAGTGAGATATGACCTGAAATGGCATAACTAATGATGTTTTTAGCGCAATTATTCTGAGGAATGGAATATGTTTAAAGAAAAAATGCGCTCTCTGTCCATTTTAGGTGTTTTGTATTTCTTTTCTGGACCATGGTTGTATACACAGTCCATTTGTCATCCTCCATACAGTTCTGAAGAATTTTATGCCAATACAATTCGGGCATCAATTCAGAATAACAGTGAGTTATTTTCAGGATTAAATAAAGGGTTTGGCTTTCCCGCCCATCTGAATGGCCCTGGTCAAGAAGTGCCTGACTTGATTGCGACGCAACGATTTTTGATAGGAGGTCTAGGTCCTGACGGTAAATGGAAAGATTCATATCTAGCCACGGCTCCTTTTGGTGAAAATTGGGGATTTGTGAATGGGCCTGCAACCCTTTCTATACCTGAGTGTAAAGATTGGGGGCATGTGTGGCTGGTCAATGGCACAGACATAGCGAATTTAAAGATCGACTATCAGGATGGCCAAATTGATCAAATGCCGGCTTTAGACCTGCTTACGTGGCCAGGGAAAGGCAATCCATATATTATGAATCTCATGGGTATACAGCTTCCAGATCAGGATATGGCGCCTTTCTTTGATGCTGACCTGGATGGTTTGTATGATCCTTGGCAAGGCGATTATCCAATAGTAGGCGAAGATTGTCCAGATCTTGTCCCGACGTTGATAGCTTGGACTATCTATAACGATATTCTAGCACCAACGACAATGCAATTGGGGCCTCCATTGGGGGTTGAAGTTGGTGTTACTGTCTTTGCTGTTGACTTTCCCTCGGTAACTTCGGTACTAAGCGAAACGATTTTCACCAGATACAATATTAGAAATATTGGTCAGGACTCTCTGTTTGATGTTCGTATTGGCCAATATCTGAATGCAGATATTGGGTGTTCATGGGATGACCTGGTTGGTTGTCAACCATCATTAAATACATTTTATGCGTATAATGATGGACCCGATGCCAAAACATGTCCTGGAGGAGTTCCTGGATATGAATTTGATCCACCCGTTCTGACAGTTACGTTATTATCTGATCAATTAGCTTCATTTGGAAGTTGGAGCCGGAATACGCCAGATGATTTAAATGATACGATATCTGCCGAAAAGTCTTTCGAGAATGTCTTCCATGGGCTTTGGCCAAATGGTTCGCCAATCACAGTTGGAGGCATTGGTGAAGGTACTTCAATGGATACCACAACATTTCTATTCTCAGGTATCCCTTCAGATCCCGCTTCTTGGGCACATAGCAATGTGCCTGAGTTTGAGGAAGGAGATCGACGAATATTTGGTGTAGTCACTCCGTTTGATCTGGCTCCACAGCAATCTAAAATTCATTATGCTGCTTATTCTGTTCATCGAGCCTTAGGATTGACTCCTGTGGATCAAGTTGATTTTGCATTGTCTCGATTGCTTGAATTGATATCATTTTACAATGCTTCATTTAAACTTCCATTAGGTAATCCCCACCCTTGCCTGACAGATTGTGTCTGGCCAGGGGATATGGACGCCAACGGGATGTGCAATAATCTGGATCTTCTGGAATGGGGTGTCAGTCTGGATCGGACAGGAAGTCCACGCGGACAGGTATTTACAGGGTGGTTGCCCCAAGATGGATTGGCCTGGGGAAAGACCGGATATCTTGATCCGGATGCGCGTCATCAGGACGCCAATGGGGATGGTGCAATTGATCCACTAGATCTATTTGCTCTGAATGAGAATTTTAGCAAAACTGCAGGAGAGATATCAGATTGGGGAGGCATGACGCTGACAGGGCCAGAAATAAAATTGACCAGAATATTCAATCCATTGACCAGTCCGGATGAACTATTAGCACCAGGTAAAAAGTTTATGCTTCAATTCGATGTCAGTGAATGGCCTGTGGATTCGATTTACAATTTAGGTTACTCCGTCACTTATGATCCTGCAGTAGTTAGCTTGGATCCAGGGTTTAATTATATTCCAAAGAGTTCATTTTTTGTCGATAGCAGTGAGGTTTTTGTGCGTTCATCTGCAGGAAGAGTGAATGTGGGGATCACCCGGACGGACCATGTGAATGTACAATTTACGCCATTCGAGTTGGGGAAGCTGAGGTTCACCATCAAACAAGATGCGCCTCAGGACCAATATCCGGATACAACTGCAATCGTCATCCGGTATGTAAAGGCCTATCTAGCGGATGGGACATTATTAGAAATTGGAAGTAATTCGGTCCATGTGCCTTTTGGCCTGGCTACTGGATTGGACTTGGAAAATGAATCATTATCTGGATTTGTGATCAGTCCCAACCCGACGAGTGGTTTGATGAGCTGGTCATCCATCAATCCTACGGAGTCGTTAGAATTGTATTCCCTGCAGGGGCAATATTTGAATCGTTGGATAATAGATGCAGGAGTGAGCCGTGGGGAAATTGAATTGCCTGATCTTCCAGGTGTTTATTTTCTTGTTGCTCGAGGGCAAAATGGCACCGTTCGACGAATGAAAGTAATTCGACAATAATTACAACCACACATACTGCACGATCAGAAAGCTGACCACAGCTCCGATAAATCCAAAGAGAAACAGGTTGTAGGCAAGATGCAGGAGCCGGTATTTTTTATCGAGCACCTTTCCGAGGAAATAGAGATCACGGTTCATCGCGTTGAAGAGCTCCTGATCATCCTGGAAGAGTGCGCGCATGTCCGCTTCATAATCCGCCACATCCAGTTGGATGAAATTGCCAAAGAAGATCAGATTGCGCCGGCGTTCTTCATCCGAAAGTCCGTTTAATTGCCGGGTGGTGACGGAAGGCCGGGCGCTGATCACCGAGAAGATCAGGGAGGCCAGACCAAGAACGAGAAAGAGGGTGATCGGAATTAAAAGTGGCGTTTTTGTCTCTGCCAGATTGCTGTAGCTCAACACAGAGATCAGCACAGAAATGAGGATGGCATTGACACTGATCAGCATCTGGGCTTTCCGGTCGGCGATCGCGCTCAGATTGATATGATTGCGATAATTGGAACGAAAATACGTTTGGATCGCCCCGTTGTTCAACGCCTTTGCCGGTGTGGCGCTTTGGGTTTTGGCCAGCTCCTTCTGTTCCTTCTTTTCCAGGGCCTGGAGTTGACTGGCCAGTCCGGGTTCGATCTCTGCCTTGCCGATGAGGGTATAACATTGGGTTTGGCGGATGAACTTGATCTCCTTCTTGCGCCAGGCGGATTCATCCCAGGCTTGATGGCGTAATTGCTCTTCCTCGGATCTTCGCAGGAGGCTCTGCTCGGCGTAGTTTTCGCCAAAGTGGATGGCGACGGCAGCATCCCACATCACCTGTCCGGTCGTGTCCATAGGGCGTTCTTCCAGGGTGGCTACACCGATCAGGTGGTGCACTTGTTTGACCAGTGCATCTTTTTGTTTTTCCACAGTGAGAAACTGGCTGACCAACTGGCGACTGGCGACCGTCGGCTCCGATGAATCGAACAACCAACCAGAGAAGGCAAACCATGCCGCAAAATAGAGGGCTGCCAGATCATCTTCCGAGAGGTCTTCGCTAGCACTGAGTCGGCTACAGGTGCTGACCAGTTGACTGGTCTGGGCAAAGTTGTGCCACAACAACCGATTGTCAGCATGGTCATTGAAAAGGTCGAGGACCCATCGCCGGGCACGATCCAGGATCTTGGTCGGTGCATCGATCGGTTGCAGGCTCTTCCGGGCAGGGGTGCCCGGTTCTCGCACTAGTTTCACTCGCGTTTGCAGATTTACCTGGCACAAGATAGGAAAGGCCATCGGTCCCGGACGGTGCAAACCCGGTTTTATCGAATGAAAATTATCTGCAGGGAGCCCTTCATTCAGAACAGGTGTATCTTTGGCTTAACAAACGTTATAGAATGGATATTACGGACCTTCTCCAGAGCCAGCTATCAGGTGGTGTCATGGAGACCCTCAGCAAACAGATCGGTGGTGCGGATACGCAAAAGACCCAGGTGGCTACCTCTGGTATTATGAACATCCTGCTGGGCGCTATGGCCAAGAACGCGGCGACGCCCTCTGGTGCCTCTGCCTTGTCCAACGCTTTGGATCGCGACCATGATGGCTCCGTTCTGGATGACGTGATGGGCATGTTTACCGGCCAGTCAAAGCCTGCCAATGCCAAAGCTGTCAATGGCGAAGGTATTCTGGGGCACATCCTGGGTGGTCGGCAGGAAAGCGCTACAGAGACAGTGTCAAAAATGTCCGGACTGGATAAGAGTCAGGTGGGATCCCTGATGGTTACCCTGGCCCCGATGATCATGGGTGCCCTGGGAAAAGCCAAAAAGGAGAACGACCTGGATGCTTCTGGTGTGGCCGGCATGCTCGGTGGTATTCTGGGCGGTATGAAAGGCGGTGCTAAAAAAGATCCGAAAATGGCCATGCTGGAAGCCTTCCTGGATAAGGATGGTGACGGAAGCATTGTGGATGACGTTGCCGGAATGGGCATGAGCTTTCTCGGCCGACTGTTTGGCCGGAAGAAATAAAGGTCAGTCTATTCACCTCCGAGACAACGAAGATTCGCGATTGCATCTTTTAGCTAGCATATCAAAGATTTTCGTTTGGTCATGGAGGGGAGTTGAAAGAATGACCCTGAAGACGAATCTATATTCACACAATGTGACGAGTCGGGCGGTTCTACTGCCCGGCTCTTTTTTTATTGTCTCACATGAACTGACCTTCAGCAGGATCATTCATGAGGAGGATCACCGTGCGTGATCCAGGGATGCCGTTTCTTTGCCTCAGAAAGAATGAGTACATCCGAACGTTTATGCAACTGATCTATCATTCTGATTTTCTGGAACATCGAACAGGCGGCCACCCCGAATGTGGGGAACGCCTATCGGCCTTCACAGAGCTACCCAATGCAGTTCTACCAGAGGCGGAATCCTGGCTTTCACTGGTCCATTCAGAAGCGTATATCGATCAGGTGCGGGAAGCAGCGGCCAACAATCATTGGCTGGATCCGGAAACCCCTGTTTCGACGGGCAGCTGGAGAGCATCCGTATCAGCCGTGGCCGCTACCCGGCTGGCCCTGGAAACGGGTGGATTTGCTCTCGTCCGTCCGCCCGGTCATCATGCCTATCCCGAACATTGCAGCGGATTTTGCATCTTCAACAATGTAGCGATCGCCGCCACTCATCTTGCTGCACAAGGCAAGAAAGTGCTGATCTTCGACTTTGACAGTCACCTGGGGGATGGCACTGCCCGTATTTTTGAAACCTCTACTCAGGTCATGTACTGGTCCATCCATCAATACCCGGCCTTCCCGGGCCATGGATGGATCGATGAGATCGGGTTGGGTGCAGGAAAGGGATTCACCATCAACTCGCCCTTGCCTCCAGGCAGTGGTGACGATATTTTCTGGGCCGCTTTTGACCGAATACTGCCCCTCGCAGAACAATTCCAACCGGATATCGTCGCCATTTCAGCCGGTTTTGACGGGTATCAATATGAACCCCTGCTGGACCTTCGATTTAGTCTACATTTGTACCACCAATTGGGAGTCCGACTGGCTGAGGTATTCCCCGATCATTTCGCTACCCTGGAAGGCGGATACAACCTGCAAGCATTGCCCAAGTGCATTTACAATTTCACCGCTGGCATGAATCATTTACCAGCCCCTTTCGAGGATAAGCCTACCGATACCGGCCGGAGCATCTGGGATGCCTTTGAAACCAATCTTTACGCCGGTTTGCATTTCCTCGCTCCCTATTGGAATATCAGTTAATACGATCATGAAAGCACAATTAGAACCCTTCTTCCGTCCCGCCTCCATAGCGGTCATCGGAGCTTCCGAAAACCCGATCTCTCTGGGCCATGCGGTCATGTCGAACATGAAGGAAGCGGGATATAAAGGCGACCTCATTCCGATCAACCCGAAGTACCGGGAGGTGATGGGTTTGAAATGCTACAAATCTGTCCTGGACTCCCCGGTACAGATCGAACTGGCCGTGATCCAGATCCCGGCAAAGCTGGTTCCCGGCATTGTAGACGAATGCGGGAAGGCTGGGGTCAAGGCGTTGCTCATCCTCTCGGCCGGGTTCAAGGAAGCCGGTGAAAAAGGGCATGCGCTGTTAGAAGAAGTACTGACCATTGCCCGTCAATATGATATTCGCATCCTCGGTCCGAACTGCCTGGGGATCATGAACCCGGCGATCGGCATGAATGCCACCTTCGCCAGTCGTGGTGCCCTGCCCGGACGTATTGCATTTATCTCCCAGAGTGGTGCATTGTGCGCCAGTATTCTGGACTGGGCCACCGAGCAAAACGTGGGTTTTTCCTATTTCGTTTCGATCGGCTCCATGACAGATGTCGGATTCCACGACCTGATCGAGTATATGAGTACGGACCCTCAGACGTCCAGCATCCTCATCTATATGGAGAGCCTGACGGATGCCCGCAAATTCATGAGTGCTGCCAGGGCTTATGCCCGAACCAAGCCCATTCTGGTCCTGAAGTCAGGATCGAGTGAGGAAGGGGCCAAAGCCGCCCTCTCGCATACCGGATCGCTGGCCGGAAACGACCTCGTTTTTGATGCTGCATTCAAGCGTGCTGGTATGTTGCGGGTGGAGAAAATGGCAGACCTCTTCTATTGTGCCCAGGCACTGGCCATGCAACCACGACCGACTGGTCCACGCCTGGCGATTGTCACCAATGCCGGTGGTCCGGCGGTATTGACCACTGACTATCTGATCCGGAAAGGAGGCAAGATCGCTGCTCTCAGCCCGGGTACCATGAAGAACCTCAACGAACTGCTCAGCGCCAACTGGAGTCACAATAACCCAGTCGATATTTTGGGGGATGGCACGGCTGATCAATTTGGTCGATCCCTTCGTCTGTGTCTGGATGACCCGGGTGTAGATGCTGTTTTGGTGATCTTTGTTCCACAGGCCATCACCCCACCCGATACAGTGGCCTGGGCCGTGGTCCGTGAGAGCCAGCATACGGACAAACCTGTCTTTGCCTCCTGGATGGGGGAGGCCGATGTGACCAAAGCCTGGGATATCCTCGAAGAGGGTAGTGTCCCGGCCTACCGCTTTCCAGAGAGTGCGGTGGATGTCTTTCTCCTGATGAATGACTATGCCCGCAACCTGGAGATCCTCTATGAAACTCCAGATGAGATCCCGGAAGCATTTACGCCGGATCGGGCCAAGGTCCGAACCGTGATTGACCGTGCCCTGGATGAAGGGCGATCTCAACTGGGCCGTGAGGCCATGACCGAGATTCTGGATGCGTATGAGATACCAGTGACCCGAGTGGTGCATGCTTCGACGGCGGAGAAAGCGGTTGCAGCGGCGGAAACACTTGGCTATCCCGTAGCCCTGAAGATCGATTCGCCAGATGTGTCGCATAAAACGGATGTGGGGGGTGTCGTCCTGGATATCCACCATCCGGACGTTGTCAAGGTCACATTTGACCGGATCATGGCCAGTGCTAAACAGGCCCTTCCCGAAGGCCGGCTACTCGGAGTGACCGTGGAAGCCATGGCCACCAAACGATATGAGCTGATGATCGGTGCCAAACAGGATCCGGTGTTTGGACCGGTGATCGTGTTCGGTATGGGTGGCGTGGCGGTGGAAGTCTTCAAGGATCTGCAAATGGCGCTTCCACCGTTGAATATGTCCCTGGCACGCCATCTGGTGCAGGGCACCAAAATATTCAAATTGCTTGCAGGATATCGAAATATGCCTGGTGTAGACCTGGACGCCATCTACTTTCTCCTGATCCGGTTTGCCTATCTGGTAATGGATTTCCCGGAGATCCAGGAAATGGATCTCAACCCGTTTGCTGTGGATGAACATGGAGGGGTTGTTCTGGATGCCCGTATGATGATCTCTCGAGTGGCGGCGCCGACCCGGCCCTATGAACATCTGGTTATCTCTCCCTATCCATCACAATATTGCAAGATCTTCACCCTGAAAGACGGTGGAGAAGTGAAGTTGCGTCCCATCAAACCCGAGGATGAACCGCTGGAGGCGCGACTGTTTGACTACCTCTCCAAGGAGACCATCTACTTCCGGTTCTTCGGCTATATCCCGGAGGTGGACCATGAGTTCCTTTCCCGATTCACGCAGATCGACTACGACCGTGAAATGGCGATCGTTGCCGAGACAGAGGTCAATGGTCAGCGCACTATTATAGGCGTGGTTAGGGTGGTGGGCGACAACTGGAATGACGGGGCGGAGTTTGCTATTGTGGTGGCAGATGCCTGGCAACACCAGGGATTGGGTTCCGCCATGGCGGACTATATCATCCAGATCGCCCGGGAACGTGGTTTCAACCGGCTGTATGCCTCCTTCCTGCGGTCGAATACAGCTATGGATCGCTTGTTCCGAGCCAAGGGATTTCAGGTCAGAACGGATGATGCACAAACGAATTATGGAGAACTTCTGCTTCAGGCAACTTAGCGGCTTTCATAACTCTTTGATAGCCAATTATATGATGGTTCATTATCCGATGTGATTCAAATCACGGGGGTGAATGAGCCGCATCAATTAGAGGGGGTGAGAACCCTCGTAGGTTTGAATAAAATTTAGAAAGATGAAAACTATTATCACCACTACCTTTATACTGCTCTTGTCGATTTCGTTATCGGCTCAAGATCTGATGTCGGCCTCATCTGTTACGTTGACCATCGATGGATCCTCCAATGTTCATGACTGGACGTCTACCGCTGAGGAAGTCTTCGTTACCGGGCAATTCCAAACTTCTGGAGGCACGCTGACAGCGATCGACCAACTCAATGTGCGAATTCCCGTGAAGAAGATCAAAAGCACCAAAGGCAGCATGATGGACAACAAGACCTATGATGCCTTACTTGCTTCCAAGTTTCCAAACATCACTTTCAAAGCCACAAAAGTAGATGTGAACGGGGATCAGATCAAAGCAACTGGAACGTTGACGATCGCCGGGAGATACCGGACAGTCACTATCCTGGCAAAAGGAAAAACAGTTTCCGGAGGTTATGAAATTTCTGGAAGCTACGATCTGAAGATGTCGGAATACAGTATCGAACGCCCAACGGCGTTGCTGGGCACAGTTTCCACAACGGATGATATCAAGATCAACTTCGCGGTTCGCCTGAAAAGGTAACATCCGCTTCATCATTAACCTTATCAATGACCTTAAATTACCTAAAAATGAAAACTCTTATCAAACTCGCTGGAGTCGTATTTGCCTTGGCTCTCGTTCAAGTGCTGCAGGCTCAGCAAACAGATCTCCAATACTTCAGGACACCTGGTCAAAAGGGTCTGAATGTCTTCGAAACACCAAAAACAAATGACGTTGAGTATCAAGGATTGAAAGTTCGTGTAGGAGGGGATTTTGCGATTCAATTCCAGGGTCTCTCCCACTCCAATGATTTTGCAGATACCCTGGGTATGGGCGTAAGGGAGCTCGGAAAAAACTTTAATCTCCCAACTGCCAACCTGAATGTAGACGCCCAATTGGCGGATGGTTTGCGGGTACATCTTCGTACATATCTGTCCAGCCGTCACCACACGGAGTCTTATGTAAAAGGGGGTTATATTCAGGTGGACAATTTGAATTTTGTTTCTGAAGGATTCCTGCAGAACTTTATGAATGTAGCCACTATTCGTTTTGGAATGGATGACATCAATTACGGGGATGCCCACTTCCGCAGAAGCGACAATGCATGTGCTATTTACAATCCATTTGTAGGAAACTACATCTTTGATGCATTCACGACTGAGCCATTTGCAGAAGTGACGATCCAAACAAATGGAATTTTAGGTGTATTGGGAGCTACGAATGGTCGCTTGAACCAATCACCTACCGTTGGCGACCAGGGCATTGTGATCTATGCTAAACTGGGATACGACAAGCAGCTGAGCGACGATCTTCGTCTTCGCTTGACAGGATCTATCTACAACAGTTCAGGTGATGGAACGCGTGACTACCTCTATGGTGGAGACCGCGCGGGTGCCCGTTATTACAATGTGATGTGGTTGAATTCAGAAGCTGCTGACAGTGACTTCAGTGGTCGTTATAACCCTGGGTATAAAACCCAAACCGCTTTCCAGGTGAACCCATTCGTCAAGTACAAAGGCTTGGAATTCTTCGGAATATACGAGATGGTGAACAATGGAGATAGCGATGCTGGTGGTTCATTCACCCAACTGGGAGCAGAACTGCTGTATCGGTTCGGTGGTCGTGAGCAACTTTACGTGGGTGGCCGTTACAATGCGATTACCGGAAATCAGACAGATGCTGCTGCTGACTTGAAAATCAACCGGATCAACTTAGGTGCTGGTTGGTTCCTGACGCCAAATACATTGGCCAAATTGGAATATGTCATGCAGAAGTATGATGGTGACTATTACCTTGGTACTGGATTCCAGGGAGGTGAATTTAGTGGCGTGATGCTGGAAGCTGTGATCGGTTTCTAATGAATATAAGTTAGTGATGAAAAAGGGGCTGCCAGTAACGAGGCAGTCCCTTTTTCTTAACAAGATTTTTATCATCCAAATTCGGCTGAGTTGTTCCTTTACATAGTCAACAACATGATGATTCCGATCTTACTCGGTTTTTGGAGCACGATCTTCTCTCCCCTTCAATCAGGGCCAACCTTTCTGATTGACCCTTCCTCAAGGTTGGAAATTCATGGCTCTTCGAATATCAATGAGTTTGTCTGTACCTGTCGCCAGACATTCGTGCGGTTGCCCTTTCAAGTGGTGGGAGGGAATCATTTGGAACGGAATACCTGGATATTCCAAAACACGCAACTGCGGTTGCAAACCCAGCTTTTCGATTGCGGGAACAAGGTGATGAACAAGGATTTCTACAATGCGCTGAAATCCAAAACCCATCCTACCATGTGGATCGAACTGGAAACAATCGATGAGATCAGGCCGATCGGTACTTTCTGGACGACCTTTCTCACGCAAACCAGGATCACTATAGCCGGTGCCCGAAAATCTGTGCCCATTGAGGCCAGAGTGCGGAGGCTATCCGCTAATCAGATCCAGATCCAGGCAGAAAAGGCCCTGAGAATGTCTGATTTTGATATTACGCCCCCTACTGCTTTGATGGGGATGATCAAAACGAATGATGAGATCACGATCAAGCTCAACTTGAAGGTCACCATCCAGGATTGATGCCAATCAGGCGATCAATAATTCCATCAATTCTCCGAAGGAACAGGCAGGTTTGTGCGCACGCCCCGGATAGGCAGTGGTGATGAATTTTAAATTGCAGGGATACTGGCCACAGGAGAGGAGCTCGATGGTAATGTTGCCAAAGCGTTGGTCCGCGGCACCTCCAGGTTGATGATCCATC
Source organism: Saprospiraceae bacterium (assembly GCA_021738725.1). Lineage (GTDB taxonomy): Bacteria > Bacteroidota > Bacteroidia > Chitinophagales > Saprospiraceae > JAGNXB01. The sequence continues at coordinate 28,697 of JAIPBE010000035.1, forward strand.
GGGGGTTTGAGATAATATCGTTCCAAGATCTCCTTGCGATTCTTACGCTGGATGATCCGCCGCTCAGAAATGGTCTGACGATATCCGGATGCCAATATCTTATCCCTCAGTCCATCCATGATAAAGGGGGCCTCTTTCCCAGCCGATTCATCATCTTTCAAATGGATAATGAATCCGGAGGAAGTTCTAAACTCCATAAAGTCCAATTCCGTGTCTTCCGGATCCATCCCGGCCCGATATACATTATATGCATGCCGCAACCGGTCTGTAAAATCCTCTTCTCCGCCCTGGTGTTTCCATTGCTGATGTGCCTGCATATCCTCTGGAGATCGGACCAGCAATTCATGAATTTCCCGGCCAGGTTCAGACTGCTGATCCGATGAAATCGGTAGCCATTGATGAAGAAATTGTCTGACCTTTTGCCACATGCTTTGTAGAGTCCGGTAATGGTGATTAAGAAGGGAAGCCCTGGATGGGCCTTCGCTATCTGTAACACTCGAAGGCCAAAAGGGTTGCCGGAAAGGCGGTGGCAATTGTACCTTCAGGGCTCAAATTTTCGATCATGGACACCCAACTACTCAATAATCTGATCGCCCGAAGACGGTCCGTTTTTCCGCCAGTTTTCACAGATCAACCGATTGAGAAAGAAATCATCGTGCAGCTCCTGGAGAATGCCAATTGGGCACCCAATCACCGTAGGACCGAACCCTGGCGTTTTCAGGTATTCCGCGGTCAGGCCCTGCTTCGCCTGGCTGATTTTATGGCAAAAGCCTATCGGGATAAGGCCACGGAGACGTCCTATTCAGAGACAAAAGAGCTGAAGACCAGAAAGAATATCCTTCGTTCGGATACGGTCATCGTGATCATCCTTCAACATGACCCCGAGGAAAAAGTACCGGAATGGGAGGAGATCGCTGCCGTCGCCGCAGCCGTTCAGAATCTGTGGCTTTCCACCACCGCATACGGTCTGGGTGGGTATTGGAGCACACCGTCCACCCTGCCTGCACTGACGGATTGGCTGGACCTGCCCGAGGGCCAACGATGCATGGGCATCTTCTACCTGGGGCATTATGAGATGCCACAGATACCCGGACAAAGAGGTCCGGTAGCCGAGAAGATCAAATGGGTGGAAGATTAACCCGAGCGCATTTCACCCTATTCAAGCATGGTTGACGTGCTTTTTTTACCTTTGTCGGTCTTTTTCACTTAGCATTCACACAAAACGACAAACTGAATGGAAAACCTCGTGTACCTATTGCCCCTGTTTGGCATTTTGGGGCTGATCTATATGGCCTTTCTCTTTAACTGGGTGGGCAAACAAGATGATGGCGATGACCGGATGCGGAAAATCGCCGGTTATATCGCAGACGGGGCCATGTCCTTCCTCAAAGCGGAGTATCGCGTTCTGGCGATCTATGTCGTCATCGCCGGGGCATTGTTGGGATTCCTGTCCACGCGGGTGGAAACAACTCATTGGTTCATTGTCGTGGCATTTGTCATCGGAGCCATTTTCTCTGTGGTCGCCGGATTCATTGGCATGCGGATCGCTACCAAGGCGAATGTGCGCACCACTCAGGCCGCGCGGACCAGTTTATCCAAGGCCCTGCAGGTGGCATTTCGAGGCGGAACGGTCATGGGACTGGGTGTTGCCGGATTGGCCGTTTTCGGTCTGGCTTCCTTGTTTGCCTTTCTCTTCTCCTGGCAGTTGGGTGGTGTCTGGACCAGCGTTCACGACATGACCATTGTCCTGGAAGCACTGGCCGGTTTCTCACTGGGTGCTGAATCCATTGCCTTGTTTGCGCGTGTCGGTGGCGGTATCTATACCAAAGCTGCCGACGTCGGTGCCGACCTGGTTGGTAAGGTAGAAGTCGGTATTCCCGAAGATGATCCACGCAACCCGGCAACCATTGCCGACAATGTCGGAGATAACGTGGGTGATGTCGCAGGTATGGGCGCTGACCTCTTTGGGTCTTACGTCGCGACCGTGCTCGCCGCCATGGTTCTGGGCAACTATGTGATCCGGGACATGGGCGGAAATGTGCAGGATGTATTTGGCGGTATCGGCCCCATCCTCCTGCCGATCTTCATCGCCGGTATCGGTATCATCTTTTCCATCATCGGTACATGGTTTGTGCGTGTTTCTGACGCTACACCTACCGAATCAGCCGTTTCCCGGGCACTGAATATGGGCAACTGGATCGCACTGCTATTGACAGGTGTAGCATCCTATTTCGCCATCCACTGGTTGTTGCCCGAAATGATGACCATGCACTTCTTCAGCATCGGTGATCGGAGCATTGCCCCTAACGATGTCTTTTATGCGGTCCTGGTTGGCCTTTTTGTTGGAGGGGCTATTTCCTACATGACAGAATACTACACCGCCATTGGTAAAAAGCCGGTGATGGATATCGTAGCCAAATCGGCTACTGGCGCAGCGACCAATATCATCGGTGGTCTGGGCGTAGGGATGATCTCCACCGCCGGTCCGATCATCCTGTTTGCAGGTGCGATCTGGGCGGCTTATTCATTCGCCGGTTTCTATGGGGTGTCCATTGCCGCTTCGGCGATGATGGCCACGACAGCCATGCAGTTGGCAATCGATGCCTTTGGTCCGATTGCGGATAATGCCGGTGGCATCGCCGAAATGAGTGAATTACCTAAAGAAGTGCGGACCCGGACGGATATCCTCGATTCTGTTGGAAATACCACTGCGGCTATTGGAAAGGGTTTCGCGATTGCTTCTGCAGCATTGACCGCCCTGGGACTGTTTGCGGCATACGTCACCTTTACGGGGATCGACGGGATTAACATTTTTAAGGCGGATGTACTGGCAGCCCTCTTCCTGGGTGGAATGATTCCAGTTGTTTTCAGTGCCCTGGCCATGAACTCCGTCGGTAAGGCGGCTATGGAGATGGTCAAAGAAGTTCGCCGTCAATTCAAGGAGATCCCTGGCATCATGGAAGGGACAGCTACGCCGGAGTATGGCAAATGTGTGGAGATCTCCACCAAGGCTGCCTTGCGTGAAATGATGTTGCCTGGACTGATCGCGATCGTATCGCCTATCCTGGTCGGCTTCTTTATGGGCCCGGAAGCTTTAGGAGCGTATATGGCTGGTGTCACTGTTTCAGGTGTGCTCTGGGCGATCTTCCAGAACAATGCCGGAGGTGCCTGGGACAATGCGAAGAAGTCCTTCGAGTCAGGTGTCAGCATCGATGGTGTTATGCACTACAAGGGCTCTGAGGCCCACAAGGCAGCCGTCACCGGCGATACCGTAGGTGATCCGTTCAAAGACACGTCCGGACCATCCATGAACATCCTGATTAAGTTGTCCTGCCTCGTCGGATTGGCCATTGCACCCATCCTGGGTGAGATCTATGGCAATGGAGAGCAGCATGATGCGCCTTCATCCGATACAGAGGAGCTGCAGATCCGGCAAATGAATCATCAGGAGATGATCAAAGAAGATACGGAGACCTACCACCTGTAGGACCTTTCGTCACATTTTTGCACAAAGGCCGCCCTCCGATCAATCGGTGGGCGGCCTTTGTCTTTCCGGGATGTTACAGAAAGCGTTCGAGGATGACATGCGCCTTGGCGCGATAGAAGGAGTCTTCACCGGATGACAGCTCCTCCATCAGCCTTCTGGCCATGTCCGTTTGATCTTCTTTCAGACAGGCGAGACCCATATACCAGGTAGCATCCTGATAATAGCCCGGATCATTGATCCTCACCTCATCCATCAGCGCAATAGCCCGATCTTCCTCACCGGTTTCCAGACAACACAGCCCCATCAGGAAGGTGGCCTCGGTGTCATCGGGATGGACAGCCAGGTGGGCTTCAAAACCATTGATGGCCTCCGCGTACAAGCCGGATTGGTAGTCATCCAGGGCCTCTTGATAGAATGATGATTGCCCGACAGAAGGGGGGGCTGGTCCGGATGCAGAGAAAAGTGCATCCTGCTCATGTGTCCGGGCAAACCACCAGGCATAGCCAACCCCACCGATGAGGGTGACGAGGATTGCCAGTCGAAACAGGTTCTTTCGGGACACAGGGTGGAGATCAGGTGAGGGTTGTCACGGTCGCGGGCCGATGCGCAACCAGATTTCTGTATTAAAGGTCGAGAATTCCTTCAGAACCTGCAAATTCGGGCAACAGAATGAAGGGATCAAGAAAAATGAATGGTGCGCAATACCGTTTCCAGCTGCTGCATCCATTCCCGTTTGGATTTGCCAGGTCCGTAGATAAAACCGGTGGCGATGATCAGCGATTGCTGGTCCGGACTTTGGATGATATAACTGATGAAGGGGCCACCCATGAAATCGTTTTTCATCGACCAGATGCCTCGAACTTCCATGGCATACTGTCCATCCAGGGTCTGCGCCGAAAAGAAGAGCGGAAGTTCCCGATCGTCGACCCGCATATAGGTTTCCTGCGTGGCGTTGCTGGTCACGATACGGGTCATCTGGTCATGCAGTTCGCGAAATCCCTCCCGGCCAAACTGGTCCTGACTGACGTAGGGGATCTTTTTAAAGAGCAGACCGATGATCATCTCGCCGGCATCCTTGCGCAACCAGATGGTACTATCCTGATCCAGGGCTTTGACATATTCGCCGGGAATGCGAATGCTGGCGCCTGTGAGGCGTTGTACTTCATTTGCGAGTGCGGCATCTTCTCGGGCTGCATACGCCTGGCTTTCCAGGATGGGCAGATCATGGGTCTTCAATTTGGCCAGCATCGCCGGGCCTCGCTCCTGAATGGCCTGATAGATGGCCGCTGGATCACGCCCATAGAGATAGAACACCAGTTGGCCGGTGGCCCATCGATTCTGGACTAATTTCACGGAATAGGGTTTGTCTGCTGGCAGCAGGCTGTCGCCCAGGTCCTTGCGCATCATGTCATCCAGGCGGGAACCTCTCAATCCTTCGTGACTGATGATCAGATAGCTGCGTAGTTCCTTTCGGGCGGGTTTGTATTCCAGTTCCTTAAAATCAAAATGTTGCAGATCATAGAGGGGTTCTGGGCGAGGCAGGATGAGGAAGGGTGCTCCGAAGGTGTAGTCCACACTATCGCCAAGGCCGGTCTCCCACCAGGTGCTGTCGGCAATGACCGTCAGTTTGTTCGCCTTACCAAAAGCGCTGGGCAGGATGCCTGCCCGATTGGAAAAGCCATCCGGACCGCAACTTCCCGTCCAGATCGCGACGGGGATGAGGAACAGGAGGAAAAAGCGAAAAAGCGAAGCTTGCATGGTCATGTGTTGGACAAAAGTAGCCATTCTTCAAAAGGATGCTGGTCAGGGCGGAAATGGTGTATCCAGCCCGGTTATAAAAAGAAGATTTTCACGATCGACCCAATGACCACAAAAATAAGCAAACGGTAGGCCCACACCCGTGCGGCGGGATAGCGTGAGGCGTATTTGGCTGTGAAATATCCACCAGCTGACTGCCCGCTGGCGATCAAAAGGCCGGTAGGCCAGTCAATACGCCCCGACCATTGAAACACGATGATGATCATCAGGGTGAAGATGGCCACCACCAGCACTTTGATGGCATTGGCCCGGATCATGTCGTATCCCGCTCCGAGCACCATGGCTGCCAGGAAGAAGATGCCCATACCCATCTGAATGAACCCGCCATAAAAGCCCAACGCCAGAAAGATGGGCGCAGTGAACAAGTAGTTGGGTTTCTCCTTCATCACACCATCGCGCAGCCAGCGCTCGGGTTTGACCAGAATGACCAGCAGCATGACGATCAGCATGTAACCGAAGACCGATCGGAATTCTTCATTGCTGACCCGGAGCGCCATCCAGACACCGGGAATAGCGCCCAGGAGGGTAAGGGCGATATAGGGTTTGGCCCGCTGGACATCCAGCTTGCCTTCCCGATAGAAGGCCCATGACCCGAGGGCAGATTGGGAGAAGACCCCCAGGCGGTTGGTTCCGTTGGCCAGATTGCCGGGCATCCCCATCATCTCGGTCATGATGGTCAGGGTGATGGCGGAGCCATTTCCGGCCAGGGTGTTGATCATGCCCGCCAGAAAGCCACCTGTTACCGCAATGAAAAGTAGGGGCCAGTCCATCAGATGATTTGATCGTCCGGGATGGATTGGCAAAGTTCGATCAGTACGCCGTTGGCACTTTTGGGATGTACAAAGCAGATCAGTTTGTTGTCTGCCCCTCGCTTGGGTTGTTCGTTGAGCAGGATGAATCCTTCTTCTTTCAGTCGTGTCATCTCCTGGTGGATATCGGCCACTTCGAAGGCGATATGATGGATCCCCTCCCCCCGTTTTTCGATGAAATGGGCGATGGGCGACTGATCGTGTGTCGCCACCAGTAATTCGATCTTGGTTTGCCCGGTTTGAAAAAAGGAGGTCATCACGCCCTCACTTTCGACTTCCTCCATCTTGTAGGGTTCTGTGCCCAACAGTTTGGTATACAGGTCGTTTGCTTTGGCCAGGTCCTTGACGGCCAGGCCGATATGTTCCACTTGTTTGAGCATGTCAGGGTCGGATTTGGGTCAAAATTACAATTCGCACGGGGTTAAAGCGGCGTTAAAGAACAGAACCGGGTATAACCGCCATGGATCCGGGCAGTCTATGAAGTATAAAATCTACAGTTATGAAAACGAAACACATATTCCTCCTCCTGATCGGATTCGGTTTTTCGACTGTTTCAGTCACCGCTCAGACCTGTGCCCCATCAATCGATCAGGCCCAGTTCCGTCAACGTCAGCGCATCCACCAGGGCATCCATCAGGGAGATCTGACCCGGCAGGAAGCCCGCCAATTGAAAGGCCAGCAGATGCACATTCATAAGATGAAGCATCAGGCCCGGAAAGATGGTCATATGAGTTTCGACGAAAAGGCTCGGATTCGCCACGCGCAGAAAAAGGCCAATCGCAATATTGCAAGGAAAAAGCACAATCACCGGAATCGGTATTGACCAAGAGCAAACAGATTCTCATACGCAAGCCTGTTGGGGGCGCACGGAGGTGCGCCCTTTTTTTGCGCCGGCACGGCGCAAAAAAAGGGCGTAGTGCATCACTACTGCATAGTTTTTGGGTTAGTTTTTCATGTTATGGTTCGGAGTCAATTATTGAATCGAATAATTTTCATGCCTGGCACGCCTTCCGCCAGGGGGCGGACAGGCTCGCCGGCGCGGCTTCTCCTTTTGACGCGCCAAAGGAGATATCCCGCTCATCATCCCCAGGATGATGTCCGGGACGAAAAAATGCGGGGCATTTTGTCGAAAGCGCTTGTCGCCAAAATGGGCCCTCATTTATTGTTTGGGGATACGCAAATCTCGTCTTTTGTCGTTGCCCCGTTTGTATCATGGCCCGGCCGTTCCTGTATTTATTCATACACAATCGGCAATCCCGCTCATCATCCCCCGGATGATGTCCGGGACGACATCCCCGAGTTCTCGGGGATTTCGAACAATACGGCATGCCGTTCTTTTTGAGCATCAATGGAATAATGGAAAACACTTAAACAGTTAGGTCGGCCATGATATTTCTGGGAGGCCCAGACGATCCGCCAGCTGGCGGATGTCTGGATCCGGACCTTCAGCGTCCGGGCCCTCCTTTGGCGACGACCTCTCCTGATTTTTCTCCTCCACTCCTCTACTAATAAAGGTCCTCTTTTAGCGACGAATCTAAATAAACGAATAAACTCATAAACGAATAACCCTTTCGCCATACTCCTTTACTAAGGAGTTCATCCGTTGCCGACAACGTTATTTTGACCTAAATAATTTGAGAGAATATTTAATATTTATTGTTATTGGATTTCCTTATCTAAGTGTGATAAATTTACTTTTATTCATGCAAAAATGATATTTCCTCGAAGTATAAAATATCGATTATATTGAAGTATTTATGTCAGTAGTTGCATTTTGTCTTGTATAGGGCACCTCTATCAACCCCACTCAATGACCAAACGAAAATCTTTGATATTCTTACCAAATAAGACCTTCGCGATACTTCGTTGTTTCTCAGTCACATAGCTATGGCTATTCTCCTTTGAAACGCCTCGCCTCGCTTGG
>JAIPBE010000036.1 GCA_021738725.1 Saprospiraceae bacterium
CTGCGTTCCTGATTCCTTGTTCCTGGTATGTCTATGGTCTATCCCTGATTAGTGTTGACCGATTGTTTTTTCGAAATAACTCAATATCGAAATAACCCAATAACGCCATTGGTCCCAGGTCCCCAGACGTTCCTTCGTCAGTCTGGACAAGCGCATTCTTCACCCCTCATTCCTCATCCCTCATCCCTCATTCCTTTCCCAGGGTAAATGGTAAAGGGCCCAGTATATTGGACCGAATACCAAATACCGAATGCCGAATGCCGTGACCTTGCTTGATGAGTGTTGACTACATGATTTTTCGAAATAACTCAATAACTCAATAACTCAATAACTCAATATCGAAATATCTCACTGCCCAACACCCAACACCTTAAGGGAATCGGTTCTCTGTTTCGGCGAGCAAGCATCACATAATCGAAATGCAATAAAAAAGCCGGCCATGAAACGGTCACGGCCGGCGAATTCCAGAAAACGTAAACAATCAGTCGTTATCGATATCGGCTCGATACCGATCCTTGGATGTCATTTGTTTGCCTGTTGAGGACTCCACCAATTTCAAGTATCGCTGATGCACAGCGTCTGGCATCCGGTGGCCGTCGATTTTCAGTCGCTTTGTACTGAGGTCATACTTGTATTCATTCCGACTCTGGATCAACCCTTCCTGGAGCATTTTTGTGGTCAGTCGTTCATGTACAGATCCACCTTGTCCACCAAAGAACTGGAAGTCTTTGATCAGATGGGGTGCAGATGCGTCCATTACCACTTCCAGATGGCGTTCCATATTGTCTTTGTTGTCATTGAAAAAGATGACCCGATCATCAAGAGCTCTTGCCCGATCACGCTCGGCCAGTTCGCGTTGGATGCGAATCTCCTTGTGACGTTGGCCATCGCCATCGCTCTTGAACCGGAAGACATTAGGGGCACTTCCTTCCCCGACCTCTTCCTCGCGGATGATCTCGATCCGTTTTTCACTGCGACCTTCGTCGTCCTTATCGATCCAGATCATCGGTTCATCATCGCCATCAATGACGATGGTTTTGATCCGTCTCTCATCAGTCTGTCGTGGGCCTCTTTTCCGGATAATGATCTTGTTTTCACCTCCCTCATCCGAGGTCCATTCCATCACTTCTTCATTCTCCAAAACGGGCGCGGCAGGTGCGCCGGGAGGCGTCGGAGGGGTGGGAGGAGTCGGTGGATTAGGGGGAGCGAGTGTGGCCATATTCTCTGACATGCGATTGATCAGCTCCTGATGCTTCTCATATTGGCTGGGAGGAATGACCTTGCCATTCAGATTCAGTTCTGTAAGCTTGCCATTCTCGAACGTTGCTTCTTCACGGACGCCGTCCTTCTCTTCGACGATCTTCTGCACATCATTGTGGATCTCTTTGCGGATCACCTTTTTTTCGGGAACACTATCCCGCAATAGCTCGATAGGAGCATCGGCAGGCAGGTCAGCATTACCTTCTGCTGAAGGTATCCAGGCCATCAGCGCGATGGCCAGAGCGGGAAGGGTCATAAGCATGGGAAAGATCCATTTTCGTTGCATGGTATCAGGGTTTACAGAGTGATCAATAATGCGTTGTATCCGATGGAGGAGGGCATCTTTTCTACCAGTAGCCGCCAATGCGGCATGGCGGGGGAGTGTGTGCCACTCCTGAATGTGAAGCAGTGCCTTGGCATAGGTCAGGGCATTGGCATCCTGCTGGAGGGTGATCTCATCGCAGAGATGCTCCCGTTCATCTGTGATCTGACGGGTGAGCCACCAGGTCAGCGGATGGTAATAGAACAGACACTCCAGGCATTGCTGCCAGGTATTCCACAAATAATCCTGACGTTGGATATGTGCCAGTTCATGAATAAGGATCGCTTCAACTTCTTGTGGGTCCAGGTGATTGATCATCCCGATGGGGAGGAGGATGACCGGTTTGATCCACCCGAATGTAATGGGGACAGAAGTGAAAGAGGAGGTCATCAGGCGCACCCGACGTCGAATGGCCAACCGGTGAGACAGATGGGCAAAACGATTTGTCCATTGGGGGTCCAGAATATCCGTTCCCTGTATCCGCAGTCCCCACAAACTGAAGCGACCGATGAAGAATCGGATCAATAAAAGTAGATACCCCAACAACCACAAAGGAGCGAGAAAGGGCACCCATTCCTGCAATTCAAAGCCGGATGCTGCAACCGGATGTATCGTGGTTGACTCCGTGATCAGGAGAGTGGATCCAGAAGCGTCGTCGGATACAAGAGCTGTGCCCTGATCAGGCCAGTCTTGAATGATAAATGTAGTGATGGCCAGGAGGAGGAGCAGATTAAGGGCAGAAAAGGCCAGGGCATATCGGGATTTGCTCGCCCGGGCGGGAAGTCGCCGGCGGATGATCTCGACCAGAATGGCGATCAACGCTCCTTGCCATAGCGAATGGATCAGGGTCCAGCCCATGATTTCGGCGATCGGGGGGAGTGATTGTAGGGAGACCATAGCTATTGACCGTTTTGATTGTCCTGATCTTCCAGCATCTGCCTGATCCTGGATAATTCGTCCTCTGTTGTCCTGTGTCCTCCTAGTAGTTGGAGCACCATTTCACCGGCCGCGCCCTGGAAGGTGGTTTCGAGGAAACGGTCCAGGAGTGCTTTTCGGGTCTGGTCGGGGGGCAGTGCTGCCGCATAGACGTGCACCTTCTGGGTGCTGTTCCGACTGACCAGTCCCTTGCTGTCCATGATCTGGAGCAGTTTCAGGGTGGTCGTATAGCCGACGGGTCGTAGTAGGTTCATCTCTTCATTGACCTGGCGAACGGTGACGGGACCTTTTTCCCAGAGGATCTGGAGGATCTCAAGTTCGCCGTCTGTTGGCAGAGGATGTTGGTAAAGGGACATATGTGCGGTTTCTGTCACAAGTATATACGAAGTCTTTCGTACTTCAAAACGCAACTACGAATGATTTCGTATTTTAAGAAAAAATTAACGCTTTGAACCGTGTGAAAAGAAGAGGAGCGTGGTTCTTCAACAATGATCCACGATCATACAGGACAAGCCGATGATAACGTGATCACGATAGATCGACGCTATCGGTCAATGGCGGGCGGGCTCAGCATCAAATGGGTAATGCTACCTCGATCGCATGCAGGTTCTCAGTGTGTATAGGGCACAAAAAAAGCGTGTCCTTCCAATGGGAAAGACACGCTTTAGGTCAGGTCGAGACTGGAATTAAGCCAGTCGACCGACGTGTTTCATCAGGCTGCTCTTGAGGTTTGCGGCCTTATTCTGGTGAATGTTGTTCTTCTTAGCCAGACGATCAACCATGGAAATCACCTTGGGGAGGAAGGTCTCAGCCTCACTCTTTACGGTCATTGCACGCAGGTTCTTGATCGCCGTACGAGCGCTCTTCTTATAAAATCGGTTGCGTAGACGCTGAACAGCAATCTGACGCATGCGCTTCTTGGCGGATTGATGGTTTGCCATATTCTTTTTTCTTAACGGAGGGCAAAGATAGTTGTTGTTTCACAACTTTAAAAGGCCTTTTGGCATTATTTTTCACGAAAGAAACTCGGTAAATCATTGCCACCATCCCGGAAAGGCAGCGATCTTTGCCGCGCAAATCGATCTTTCGTTCTTGTTTGACCCTGTAAAGTACGCGATCATGCGTGATTATTCTTCTGTTTTTAATGCTCATCCTTCGTTCATCGATGACATGTACAAACGATACATGCAGGATCCGAACTCCGTGGAGGATGGCTGGCAGGCATTCTTTCGCGGGTTTGACTTCGGGGAAGGCAAGGTTGGCAATGGCCAACGAAATGGGTCCTCTGCAGCAATGGAACCCAAGGAGTTTGGCGTGATGGCCATTATATATGGTTTTCGCGATCGAGGGCATCTGTTGTCGACAACCAACCCGATCCGACAGCGTCGGGATCGCAAACCACACCTGGATCTGTCGGATTATGGTCTGGAGGAAGCAGACCTGACCAGGTCATTCACGGCGGGCAGGGAGATCGGTCTGGGAGAAAAGGCCAGTCTGCGGGAGATCCTGGATCGGTTGCACGACTTGTATGCCAGTAATATCGGGTTTGAGTTTACGCATATCATGGATCGTGAACGCCGCATCTGGCTCAAGGAAAGAATCGAATCCAGGGATCCGAATGATTATGGCTTTTCACTGGACAAGAAGCGCCGCATCCTGGAGAAACTGAATGGAGCAGTCGGTTTTGAACGATTTCTGCACACCAAATATGTCGGTCAGAAACGATTCTCCCTGGAAGGGGGAGAAACGACCATCGCCGCCCTGGATGCGATCATCCAGAAAGCGTCCGAAGGCAAAGTAGAAGAAGTAGTCATCGGGATGGCTCACCGGGGTCGCCTGAACATCCTGGCCAATATCATGGGCAAGACCTATGAACAGATCTTCTCCGAATTCGAGGGGACGGCTGTACCCGACCTGAGCTTCGGTGACGGGGATGTCAAATACCATCTGGGATACAGTTCACAAGTGCCATATGCCGACGGCAAGATCATGCAGTTGAAATTGGCCCCCAATCCATCTCATCTGGAGGCGGTCAATCCCGTCGTGATGGGATTCGCGCGGGCCAAGGCAGATATCCTCTACAACAGTGAATACGACGCTATTCTTCCCATTCTCATTCATGGAGACGCAGCAGTGGCCGGCCAGGGCATTGTATATGAGACAGCCCAGATGAGTCAGCTGTCCGGATATCGGGTAGGCGGCACCCTCCATTTCGTGATCAACAATCAGATCGGATTCACCACTGATTTTGATGATGCACGGACGTCCACCTACTGCACATCAGCGGCGAATATGATCCAGGCACCGGTATTTCATGTCAATGGCGATGATCCAGAGGCTGTGATCTGGGCAGTGGAACTGGCCACAGAGTACCGCCAGCGGTTCAATGCCGATGTGTTCATCGATATGGTCTGCTACCGCCGACATGGCCACAATGAAGGGGATGATCCCCAGTTCACCCAGCCGGAGATGTATCGGATCATCAAGGATCACCCCAATCCCCGAGAGATCTATGTCAAACAGCTCCTGGACCATGGAAAGCTCAGTGCCAAGCTGGCAGAGGAGATGGAGCAGGCGTACTGGGACTTCCTCCAGAGTCGGTTAGATGAGGTCAAGGAAAAACCCCTGCCCTACATCTACCAGGAACCGGAAGAAGCCTGGCGCGCCCTCAAGAAAAAGACGACCGATGAGGATTATATCCTTTCGCCGGAAACAGGTGTAGAACTGAAGAAGATCAAGCAAGTCCTCAACCATCTGCATACCATCCCCGAGGGCTTCAAGCCATTGAGCAAGGTCAGCCGCCTCATCCGCAACATGGATAAGGCCATCAAGGAGAATAAGTTGGACTGGTCCCTTTGCGAATTGAGCGCCTATGGCTCTCTTCTGTTAGAGGGGTTCAATGTGCGGTTTTCAGGTCAGGATGCCAAGCGAGGGACCTTCTCCCATCGGCATGCGGTCATGTATGACGATCAAAACTATCAGGAGTATAATCGACTGGCTAAACTGGGTGATCATCAAGGGCGATTCTTCATTTACAATTCGCTGCTCTCCGAATTCGGCGTTTTGGGATTTGAATATGGATATGCGCAGGCAACGCCTCATACTCTGGTGATCTGGGAAGCTCAATTTGGTGATTTCAGCAATGGGGCGCAATCCATCATTGATCAGTTTATCTATGCCGGCGAATCCAAATGGCAACGGATGAATGGTTTGGTCATGTTGTTACCCCACGGCTATGAAGGGCAGGGTCCTGAACATTCCAGTGCGCGATTAGAACGGTTCCTTCAGGGATGTGCTGAGAAAAATGTGACCGTGGCCAACATCAGCAACCCGGCGAATTTCTTTCATATAATGCGGAGGCAATTGCACCGGCCTTTCCGTAAACCGATGATCATCATGTCTCCCAAATCCCTCCTTCGACATCCGTTATGTGTATCCGGAGTAGAGGAAATGGGCCCGGGCACCCGTTTCCAAGAAACGTATGATGATCCAGCATTTGCTGGAAAGAAGTCGGCCAAAGTGCGCCGGGTGATCTTCTGTTCGGGCAAGGTATATTATGATCTGCTCCAGGAAAAAACAGACCAGAAGCATGACGATGTCGCTATCTGTCGGATCGAACAGCTATATCCCTATCCCAAAGATCAAGTGAACGACTTGATCAGCAAGTATAAAGGTGCCAGCATATGTTGGGTCCAGGAGGAACCACTCAATATGGGATCCTGGAGTTTCCTGATGTTGCATGCCGGATGCCAGACGTTCCATCCGATCGCACGAAAGCCGGCGGCTTCACCCGCCACGGGCTATTATAAGATTCACGATCGACAGCAAAAGGAACTGATGGAAGAAGCGTTTGCCCAGTAGCCGAAAGACAGGCGAAATCCTTCTGGCATTCCGGAGGAGATAATTGGGGATGTCGAGAAATGACAGTGGAGCCGGTCCTAGTATGATTCCAAGCTCGTCAGAATCTCTGTGCTCAGTGGATTGACCTTACTCGGAAATGAACCAATCAGTTTTCCTTCTGGTGAGACCAGAAATTTGTGAAAATTCCATTTTACTTCATGATCGGACGATCCTGCCAGATCCTGGGAGGTCAGCCATTGGTAGACGGGATGCTGTTCTTTTCCTTTGACCATTATTTTTGACGTCAGGGGAAAGGTTACCCCGTAGTTTTTTTCACAGAAAGCTTTGATCTCAGAAGGGGCACCCGGTTCCTGCACGAGGAATTGATTACAGGGAAAACCAATCACAACCAGGCGGTCGGCATGCTGCTCGTACAACGCCTGGAGGTCTTTGTATTGTGGGGTAAAACCGCACTTGGAGGCCACATTGACACACAAGATGTATTTGCCTTTGAAATTGTCCATTTCCATGATCCCACCGTCAATGTCTTCCACCGTCAGATCGTAGAATGTACCCAGAACTTCAGGAGTGCCACTGGCTGTTTGGTCTGATTGGAGGATGAAGCCAGAGCTGATCAACCAACTGACCAGAGGGAGGAGTGTCATCAGGAATTTCATATGGGGCCAATGGTTTGGTTGAAGGAACAATTCCGATTCACGTTCTGTTCAACATCCGGGTGTAAAGAAGCAGGATAATGTCCCAGCGTCTTACAGACTATTCGCGAAAGACCTGGATGGTTCGTTCCGCATCGACGAGGTCAGTAAATTTCCCCAGGTAACGGGTGGCATTGACAATATGGTTGTCGATCCAATGGTAATTCCCCCCACGTGGTTTATTCATCAGCAGGCCATGGTATCGGAATTTGTGCCGTTTCAGCCATTCCTCCGTGACCGCACGGTGATCTTCTGTCCGTGAGGTGAAGAAGGTGATCACATGGCCTTCATCATACCATTTGTTGATGGTTTTTAATGCGTCCGGGTATAATTTGGCCGTAGCCATCCGTTCCGCTTCTTCATTGGGAATATCATCACAAATGGTGCCGTCGATATCGATCAGGAAGTTTTTAATGTGATCCGGAAGTCCGGGACTTAATGGGTTACCTTCTTCATCCTGAAGGGGTTGGAGACTGCTCATAGCACTACCGACGGAGTTGATGATGCACCAATTTCGGGTTTTTTACGGGAAATGACCAGTGAGCTGGCGATTTTGAATTCCCCTTATGGGTTAACGGGTTTGTTTTTAACGGCCCAGTACATCAGTCCCAAACCGGCCATTGCCTGGATGATGACCAGGAAATTCCGCATGTTGGAATGGTTCCCATATACTCCGGAAAGAAACCAGAAACCCGCGTGAACCGCAAGGATTGCCCCAAGAAGAAGGTATAGATTTGGTCTTGACATAGACGTACCTGTTGAGGAATCAATGGATCGACTAATATACCTTTTTGAAGATGAACATAGGTCTTCTGGATGTTGATATTCGGACGATGGAGGCTTCCTACTCTTCCGTATCGGGTTTTGGTTGAATCTCGACTCCTAAAGTGTGAAGAATGCCTTCTTTGCTTTGATCATAAAAGGACTGCCTGTCGATCAGGCGGGCGGCGGAGCTGGCCGCGATCCCCGCCAGCAGGAAATAGAAAATAGCCGAATGTCGGTCTGTCATTTCCAATACGAGGATGGCAGCAGTAAAGGGCGAGCGCGTGACACCAGTCAGAAAGCCGATCATACAGGACAGCAGCAACAGATTGTGAGAAAGGTCCCCCAGAGTAAACAACTGGAGAAGGGTTTCTCCGAGGACGGCTCCTGTACTCAGGGCCGTGGCAAAAACTCCGCCAGCAGCACCAACGCTATAACTGAGGATCATTCCCAGCATGCGCACAGGCAGAATGGTCCAGGACAATTGTGTGTCCGTTTCAAAGAGGAGCCGATTGACCAGTGGTTTTCCAGTTCCGGCAGCATCAGCTCCAAAAAAGAACAGCATGGTTGCAAACAGGATTCCGAGCATCAGTGCCCATAAATATTGTCGTTTTGCCTTCCAGTGCTTCCGTTTCCAGATCGAAATTCGCCAGAGAAGTGAAGCCACTGCGGCTCCGCCGAAGCCGGCGATGCCTGCAAACAGGATGACCCAGAACATGTGATCCAATCCGGGATTTCCGATTTTGGGAAACCCGAAATAGAGATAGGGCCCCAGCAGGGTCTGGGCAGCCATTCCGGCAATGATGACCGCCGCGAGAACCGAGGTCCGGAAGTAGGTGATGTGGGTACGGGTGAGTTCCTCCACGGCAAAGACGATCCCTCCCAGTGGTGTGTTGAATGCGGCCGCCAGACCTGCTGCACCCCCGGTGATCAGCATTACCCGCTGCGAAACACGGGGCCAGAAATGTGGGAGCTTGGTGTACACCCATTGGAAAATGGATCCAGAGATCTGGAGGGTTGGTCCTTCACGGCCAATGACCCCACCACCCAGCAACAAGACCAGGCTGGAAAGGATCTTGACAAATGCGATGCGCAGGCTGAGCAGTCGTTTGATCAACCCCTTTTGTGGAGAGGGGATTTCGACCGCCGCCATCAGGTGAGGGATGCCCGATCCCCGGGCCCCTGGCGCAAATCGTTCAACCAGCCACAGAGAGATGACAAAGGCAATTGGTGTCAACAAAAAGACCCAGGCCGAGTGCTGGTTGATAACCCATTGCCCCCAATCTTCGAAGACCCGAAAAAGACGTTCATATCCAACGGCCACCAGTCCTGTGAGCAGGGCTGCTATCCAGAAGGGGATGGCGCGAAGGGGGAGCATCCGGATCAGGTACCGCAACCGGCGTTGATCGAGCCATCTGTTTAAGCCCAGTGCCCCGACCCACCTGGTGAGGATCTCCAGCACAGGTTCGATAAAGCGATTTCCAGAGAGTGACATACAGTCCTAAAGGTAGGTTGCTTTCCCACTCTGAAGAAAACAGAAAAAAATCAATGGGAAAGGAAACCCCATAACAGGCTCCTGCGTATGATCAGATTACCCTTAGGGACTTACAGTCGAAGGGCTTTCAATAATCAGTGAATATGACCATACAGACGAGGTTTTTGATTTTTGCATCTGTCCTGTTCTGCTCCGTTCTGACGTCTTGTCAGCAGGACGTTGTTGAGACTTCTGATGAAACAACCGTCACGGAAGCTCCTCCAAAATTGCAAAAAACGGGTCCTGAAACAGGATTTCAGGTCATGAATGCCGAAGGTCAGATCGTGCACAATGTCAAATTTTTTGAAGCGGCAAGCCTGGCGAGTGGCACCGTGTACCAATTTTCAAATGGCGAAGGTCAGATGAATTTTGAATCCGGACCGACGTATAAACTCCGCGCACCCGGATATCGAGATATCGCTTTTAAGGTGGATGGCGTAGATCGGTTGACTCGCATTATCTTTTATATGTGGAGTGACCAGGCACCGGCTGAAGGCCTGTCTCTTTCCGGCCAGGCTAGAGCTAACAATTTCATACCCTTCAAAGGGGTCTCAGTGATTTGTAATGATGAAGTGATGACAACCGAGAAGGATGGAACCTATACATTGACGCCACCATCAGTTGAGTCGGCCACAGACGTAAAGCTGGCCTTCAATTGGCAAGTAACAAAAATGGAAACGAGTTCACTGGTGTTCACCTTGTTGGACAAGCCGGATTTTCCGATCCGGTTGGATGTCTTCCTGCAGACAGATACTGTCTTGCAACCCAAACAAAAAGCATTGAATTAACGGGATCATATCATTTGAAGTGTAAAGGCCATTCGCCAACTGGCGCATGGCCTTTTTCTATTGGTTACGCTGAAGGAGAACGGACGGTCTGTCAATGGTCTGCCTTCCATTCAGGAACAATTATTTCGTCACTTCACAGGAGTGGATTATCGAACATTTGACATCACAAAGAGCATTTCTCTTGCGATCTGAGCGTTCCGCTCGTCATATGTTTCGTCTTCCCAATCCGAATGATCTGAAAGCCGTGGGTCGATGTAGGGGATAGCTATGCGAAATTCCGCACCGGGCACCACCGGGCAATGCTCATCCGCATCGGCACACACCATGACTGCTGCGAAATGGGATGTTGGATTGGACGGATCATCGTATTTCTTACTGAAGCAGACCAGTGGCGGGCGAATTTCACTATAATGGACCTTATAATCAGAATTGTTGCCGGAAACAGTTTCAGCCATAAAACCGGACCGCATCAGTGAGCGGGCGATCCTACGATTAAAAGCCGTTGTGATCGTTCCACCAGAGAATACCGAGATGTCTTCAATGTTAAAATAGGCAGCAGAAGTCGCGGCCCAGATCTGCCCCAGTTGGCTACGGCGACTGTTACCGGTGCAAATAAAGGTGAGTTTCACCGGCTGATTTTTGTTACGCTTTTCCCGAATATATTTACTGAGTTCCAGTAGTATGGCTTTCCGTTCATCTTCGATCTGGTCGAATTCCATCAGGCGATCGTCCAGGTAGCTGGTGACTTGTTGTCTGGTGATGTGGTCGCGTTTTGCGGGTATCCCGCGTGGATAGAGTACTTCTTTCTTCGGCCGATCTCCAGTACGTTTCGTCTGAGCCTGACTGCAGACAGGCACAAGTATCAGGAAAAGGAATAGGCCAAAGGCTATCGAACGCATATAAGTAGTTTATGAGCGCATGCACGCTTGTCTCCAGAAGACCCTTTAACAACGGTTTTGATGCAAGAAAGATTGCAAATTAACGAATGCTTTACAATATTTCCATATCGTTCGGATAGATCGTCCGTATGTTTGGACCCCAATCGGAGAGGGTATTTGGTCATTTTGTCGGCCGAATGACTGTCTTTGTCGATTCTTTGGTAGACCAATGATGCTGCTCTTCTACATTCAATGATTCGAACGCATATCCGAGTCAGTTTTGATGAGATACCAGGAATATCTACCCCATCCCTCATTGCGCCCATACATTGCCAATTTCTGGCTGATGGAGGTAGAGTCATGTGCAGGGCTACCTCGGATCGAGCAGATCCTTCCTGATGGCAATGCAAGCTTGATGTTTTCTCGCAATTCGATTCAGAGGTCATGCGACAGGCATCCCGATTGGACAGATCTTTCCAACCGGGCGGTCTTTGTCGGCCAAAAAAGTAAATCTGTTCAGTATTCCTTTCCGACAGACCAGCCGGTGCTCACCTGGGGTGTTCGCTTCCATTCATCGGGAGTAGGAGCATTCTCGTCACTTCCGATGCACCAATGCACCGATCAACTGTTGGATGCCACCTGCGTGTTTTCAAACGATGTAGAAGAAATCATGCTGAAGATCATGGAAGAGACATCGCCCATGGTGATCCTCTCGGCATTGAATCAGTTTTTCCTGAGCAAATTGATCTCTCATCAGACCCCTTTGCTGGTTACGTCCTATATGACCTCTGCTCTGCAACGGTTTCCGATGCCCATTCAACAGTTGGCCGGCCAGTTCAGAATGTCTACCAGACAAGTGGAGCGATATTTCAAAACATATGTCGGGTTGGCGCCCAAAACATTTGCTTGTATTGCTCGATTTAATCTGGCCATTCTCGAGGCGGCAGACTATCCCGATATTTCACTGTACGAAATATCCAATGCATCGGGTTATTTCAATACAATTCATATGCATCGAGAATCATTGAAAATTTGTGGTCAACGTCCGCAGATTGTTTTCCAGGCAGAACAAAGCCAGATGCGGCCAATCTTTCAACACATTATCCGTCAGAGATTAGCCTCGTGATGGGATCACAAATGATTTGTCGCATTTGTCATATACAATCCAAGAAAAGACGTACAACTTTGAGAGAGGAAAAAATATCTCGAACATCCCAAGAATAATTCAGGTTTTTAACAAGTATTGCTCTCCATTATTAAAGGATAACTAAATGTATGAACCATGCCACAAAAACCCATCTTTCTCACCTGCGCCTTCCTTAGTCTGTTTGGTATTTCTCTCCTGGCAGATCCAGGATATCAATACAGTGTAGATCTGACGAATGTTGTACATGACCGTGTGCAGGTCACGCTGACAGTACCGAAAATGGACCAATCAACCATTTGTTTTCGATTTCCAAAGGTCATTCCAGGAACTTACACCACCTATGATTTCGGACGGGTTGTGCAGGATCTCCGGGCAATGGATGAAGAGGGCAGGGACCTGGATGTTATCAGAAAGGATGTGAATACCTGGAAAATAAAAGATGCAAAGAAATTGCATTCCATCCAGTATTGGGTAGATGATACGTACGATCTTACAGAGGGCAAGGCTGTTTCGGGTATGTCCGGCACCAACATTGAAGAAGGGGAGAATTTCCTGCTGAATGGCCACGGGTTTTTCGGTTATTTGGACGGTTGCGAAGAATGGCCTGTCCAGATCGATGTGCTTCGACCAGAAACTTTTTATGGTTCGTCCGCATACCCCAAGGTGGAGACATTGGGAAATCGAGATCGCTATCAAGCACCGCGTTACAACTATGTCGTCGATATGCCCATAATGTACAATCAACCGGATACAGCGACGATTCGTATTGGTAATACGGATGTGTTGATCTCAGTCCATTCACCGAATCATCTGGTGCAAGCCGATTATCTCAAGGAAGTCTATGGCCGGTTGTTGCAGTCCCAATCCGCCTATTTGGGTGGCGAGCTGCCGGTTGAGCGGTATGCATTTCTTATGTATTTTATGTCCGAGTCATTGCCTATCGGGACGGGTGCCCTTGAACACAATTATTCATCCGTGTATTGTTTGCCAGAAATGGATCAGGAAATCCTGTCACCGTTTCTGGTCAATATAGCCGCACATGAGTTCTTTCATATTCTGACACCCTTACAACTGCATTCCCGGGAGATACACAATTTCGATTTTCATGACCCGGACATGTCCCGCCACCTTTGGTTGTATGAAGGGGTGACCGAATATTTTGCCCATCACAATCAAGTGCGCTCCGGGCTGATCAGCGAAACGGAATTTCTCAAACGAATGGCCGGTAAGATCCAGGATTCGAAGACTCGTTATCAGGATGATTTGCCTTTTACAAAGCTCAGTGAAGAATGTCTGGGAAAATATGCCCATGAATATGGGAATGTGTACCAAAAAGGTGCATTAATTGCCATGTGTCTGGATCTTGAATTGATCAATTGGTCAGACGGGGAGTACAGATTGATCGACCTTCTAGGAGATCTGGCTAACATGTATGGTCCGCAACGACCGTTTCGGGATCGCGATCTCATCGGTGATATTGTCCATCTGACAGATGCTCGTTTCCAGGCATTTTTTAATCAATTTGTCACCGGTCATACCCCTCTGGATTATGCCTATTTTTTCAATCTGGCCGGGGTGGCATATACGCCGCCTTCGGATACCATGGTCTATAGCCTTGGAGATGTGCAGTTGGGCATGAACCAGGAGACGGGACGCCTGGTTGTGAATGGTGTTTATCAGCTCAATGAATTCGGAAGGGCTTTGGGATATAAAGAAGGTGACGAGCTGGTCAGTATTCAGGGTCAACCAGTGCCCAGTAGTTCATTCGGTCCCTATTTTAAAGGTATTTTTGCACAGGTGAAGGAGGGCGAACGGTTTGAAGTGGCGGTTCTGCGTAAGCAGGGAGGTAGTGCGCAGGAAGTCCGTTTAGTCGCACCCATTCGTCGGGTGCGCCAGGTGTTAACACCGGAAGTGTCATTTCGGGACCGGGCATCCAAACGGCAAACGATGAACCGAAATGCCTGGCTCAAATCATAAAAAATTATTCTTGAGCAATTGATCACATGCGGCTTCGAGTCACCTCGAGTCGCATGTTTTTTTTATGGTATGAAAGGAGTGTTATTTACCGTGAAATGCTCAGTCTGGTGAGATGTCAGGAACGTTTAATAAATGATAATATCCGATCCAACCATTCATGGATAAATTCATTGCTCTGGATGGAGTAGCGGATTATTGATAACCCTGTGCCTGGAGGCGGAAGAGCTCTGCATAGAGACCTTCCTTTTGCATCAATTCTTCATGACTGCCCATTTCTACGATCCTGCCGGATTGAAGCACAATAATTCGATCGGCCATTCGAACTGTGGAAAATCGGTGGGAGATCAACACCGCACTTCGCCCTGATATCAATTCTGCAAATCGTACGAACACTTCGTGTTCGGCACGTGCATCCAAAGCGGAGGTGGGTTCATCCAGGATGAGCAACTGTGCATCACGCATATATGCCCGCGCTAGGGCGATTTTTTGCCACTGGCCTCCGGAGAGATCAACCGAATCTGCAAATCGCCGTCCCAGGACCTGATCATAACCGTTTGGGAGTTCGCGGATCACCTCATCTGCCAGGCTCTTGGCCGCGGAACTTTCGATGCGAGCCTGATCGTGTATTTGGTCGATATGTCCGACCGCGATATTCTCTCCGGCAGGCAGGGAGAACTTTTGAAAATCTTGAAATATAATGCCCACATTATCCCGCAAGGTGGCCAGGTCATAAGACCGCAAATCATGGACGTCGAGGAGAATTCGTCCTTCTGTGGGTTCATACAATCTGGCCAGCAATTTGACAAGTGTCGTTTTTCCAGCACCGTTCTCGCCGACCAGGGCAAGTTTTTCTCCGGCGGTCAGAGTGAATGTCAAATCGCGGAGCACCCATTTGTCAGTCCCGGGGTATTTGAAACTGACCCCCTCAAAAGTGAATCCTTTCTGAATAGGATGCGGGAAAGGGATGGGGTCGGTGGGTGAACTGATCTCCGGCTCGATGGCAAAGAAATCAAAGAGGTCCTGTAAGTATAAAGAGGCTTCAGCAATGGTAGAAAACCGGCTCATTAGCCCCTGGAGCAAGCCCCGCATTCGATCAAAGGAACCAGCCAGGAAGGTCAGCGTACCAATAGTGATGAGACCCGCTATTGTTTCCTGGATGATCAGTACATACGCGCCGTAATAGGCCGCTGTACTGATCAGTCCCAGTGCAGCACCCCATCCTGCTCTTCGAATGGCGATCCTGCGGTTGGCCAGAAAGTATCGGTGAGCGAGGACCTTGAATCTGTTGGCCAGAAAATCTGCCAGCCCGAAGATCTTGACCTCTTTTGCTGTCTGATCGCTCGCCCCGATAAAGCGCAGATAATCCAGTTCCCGTCGTTCAGGTGTCCAGGATCGGGTCAGGGAATAGGACTGTTGATTGAAATAACTTTCCCCCAGAAAAGCGGGAAGCACGGCGACGATCAGGATCAGGATGAGCCAGGGATTGAAAAAGAGCAATCCAGCGCCGAGCGCCAGGATGGAGATCACATCCTGGACCTGGGTCAGGATCTGGGAAATGAGGACTGTTCGTCCGGTGGTCTGCCGTCTGGCCCGTTCGAGTTTATCGTAAAACTCCGGGTTTTCAAATTGGAACAGATCGAGGGTGGCAGCATGTCGGATCAATTCGTAGCTGGTCTGATTACTGACCAGATCGCCCAGCAGACTGTCCACCAGGTTGATCGCCCGGTTGAGCATATCGGATAAAAAGACCAGGATTAATTCCAGTCCGACCCATTGCCACAGGATGGTGGCATCCAGACCGGGAGTCTCGATCATGCCCACCACCTGATCCAGGATCAATTTGCCTACATACAGGATGGCCAGCGGAAGAATGGACTTGACCAGTCGCAGCAGAAGATTGGCCAATGCTAGTGGGGGATGGGTCCGCCACACCAGTGCCAGGAAGGGGGGCAGGTGCCGCAGCGCGGCAAACTGTTCACGAAAAGGACGTTCTAGGTTCGGTGGTGCAAAGCGTTCACCGTGACGGGGTTGTGCCAAATGCGAAGAATATTAGACGACGTAAGTTAGAAATCGAAAACAACGGGTATGCCGTTTCCAGATAAAGGAAATGAAAAAAGCGGCGGGTTGTTCGTTGCAGCAGTCGATCTACGCATCAGAACAGAAAGAATTCCTGAATGGTGGCAGCCCGAAAGAAGCAGGGGTCACGAATAGCTTGCAGAGAGATGCACCTGAAGGGGGGGAGAGATCGTGTTGCACGTAAGAGCCTGTAAATCAATTTCCACACGTGTCTTGAATGAGGGACGCCGGAAGAACAGGCACGGATGCAGTATCTCCCTGCCACCAGTCGATAGCAGGGAGATACAATTGAACGAGTCCATCAGAATCGGTAACTCAAACCAAGGAGGACCACATCTGTGCTCATATCACTGGTCACCTTACTTCCAGGTACTTTGCCGAGAGGATTATCATCTGCGATCAACATCGGATTGAGGAGTTGGCCACTCACTTCAGTGTTAAACCCATGATGATAGGTGGCGTGTATGCTCCAGTGATCCAGGAATAAGTAGCTGGCACCGATTTGTACAGCATTGGCAATCACAGCTGGTGCGGAAGATGACAAGAATACGTTGTCTTCTGTGATCGGATTGGTGTTGAACGTGTACCCGATTCGTAATGGAATGTTTTCTATTCCTTTGTACTGCAGCCCTGCAGCGAGGACGTGAGTGCTTTCCCATCCAAATCCGGCAACCGCACCTGTTGGGAAACCATTGTCACCAATACGCCAACCGGTCTCGGTAAATCCGTCTGTATTGGAATAGTCAATATACCGATAGTCCACAGCAATATCGATCTGGTCATTGGTATAAGCAGCTCCTAGTGACAAAATAGACGGGTAGTCCATATTGAACGTTGTCACGGGAGCTTCACTGCCATCCAGGTAGGTGCCGTCGATTTCCATGTCGCCCATGAATTGCGTGGATTTATAGGTTGCTCCAAATTGGAAGCCATTTTCCAGAGTATAAAACAAACCGATCTGACCTCCGAATCCAAGAGAGCTGGTTTTGTCACCGTTAGGGTAGCCTTTTTGAGGATCTGGATCAGCCACCGGATTTGGTTCAACCTGCAAGGAGGCATAGTTGAAGGTTGGAGCTAGACCAATGGAGAAGGCATCCGTGATCTGGTATGCACCGGTCAGACCCACCTGTAGCAATTGGTAATCAGAATACAGATCGCCAAACCCCATGAAATTCTGAGGGTAGAGCAATGGGTTGGAATGCTGGGGATCAAAGTCGGAATTGCCTGGCAGGTTAGTAGTAGCAGGATAATCCACGCCAAATCCACTGATCCCAAGTGCGGAAATACCCCAGGAAAATTTGTTGTCCTCATTGCCAAACACGACAGCCAGGGTGGGAAGAATGGAGGCACCTCGTTCATCTTCTGTCATGCCTTCGACAGGGAAGAAGCCACCTTGGCCATCTGGAATATTGGCTTTGGAATAAACAGATGGGGCAGCCGTAAAATACGCAGCGCTGGCGGCTATCTCGGTGGCATGAAAGGCGGTAATTGATGCCGGGTTCCATTGCAACGCGCCAGTCACATCTAGAGGAAGAGCGGTTGCCGCTCCACCCATGGAAAAGTTAACGGGACCCGAGCCCTGAAGTACGTGGCCCGTTTGGCCGTACAGGTGAATGGTGAATCCCAGTATTAGGAAAAGGTGAAAGTATTTCATCGTGGTTGATTTAATCAGCAATGCCCCTGGTTTGAGCAGGGAAACGATCATCATTCGAAAGAATAAAATGATCACCACGAAGTTGAGGTCGGTTGACAGGGCCTTTTGTAACCCTGATCACAAGAGCGACTTTTTATAAGTTGATCCTGATCATTACAAGAGATGACGTAGAAATTTATTGCTGAATTATGGCCTCAGATAGTTGGAATGCAGGTATCTGCAAGAATGGGCAGACCTCCCGCAGCATGTAGAAGGGTGCTGGCATTGATCAGCAAGTCCGGTTTAGACCTGTTCAGAGTAAAAGATCGGAGAAAGCTTCACAAAATGCAGGAGATTTTGTGTTTCTGAAGCGACAACTATCTATGATTTGTCTAAAGCTTATTTTTTACCGGGGAGCACGATGGGATCCGGTTTTGTGTTTTCGGACGTGAGCTGATCATATTTAGCGGATTGCTGAGGCGTCAGAATGGCCTTGATCGACTCATGTTTTCTATTTTCCTGAGCGTCGAGTTGTACTTTTTTGGCGTTGTCACTCAGTGAATTATTAGCCTGGATACCTGCGATTTTGCTCTGATAATCGGAAATGATCCGATTATATTTGATTTGTTGTTCAGCGCTGAGGCCCAATTCAAGAGCGATTTTATCTGTTCCGGCTCCCCGTTGTTTTTCTTCCAGGCCCGCATCTGCATTCGGGTTGGATGGCGATTGATTGTCACCGTCGGTCGTACTTGTCGGGAGGGTAAATGTGCACGCTGTGAGATAGAGTGCACTGAAGAGGGCGAGAAGAAGGTTGGTGCGCATAGCGTGAGCGTTCATTTTGTACAGGATGTGTGCGGTTGATGGGCTGAATTAACGGAATAACTCCTGAAAGCTCCGACTTATTTCATGATTTTTCGGAACAGTGTTCCTTTGCTGGTGGTGATGATCAGGTAGGTCAACCCCGATTGTAGTGCCAAAGCCGGAAGTTGAAGGCTGGTTCGCCCCTCCGGATAGTCGAAGATTTGGGTCCGGCCCAATTGGTCCACCATAGTCAATCGTTGAATGGGGTGATCCGGAGAAAGGAGGTTTAAAGGCCCTCCTCCAATCGGGTTGGGAAAACAGATGAAACGGCTTGCCCAAGAGGGATCTTCAACGCTCACGGTGATCTGGGTAGGTCCTTTGACGATCCACAGTTGAGGGTCCAGTTGGATTTCAGCCACTGGCCAGGGCACATTCAAAACAAACGTCTCGCCTGAATATGCATGAGGGATGCGAAGAAGGGTGTCCTGCCCTCCCGTCCCTGTTAGGTATATGGGCAGGGTCATTGGAAAAAATGAAACAGATGGGTGGGAGGTGATTTGGTCTACTTGAAGGATGACCTGACCATCAATGGCAGACCAGTTGAGAGAATAAGTGGGGAATCCTTCACCATAAAACCAGTTTTGGAAGAAGAGTGTAAGGTCCAACCCACTGGTTGCCTCCAGATGTGTAATCAGCTCCTCTGTTTGACCATATGCATAGGCATTCAGAGGGTCATTCAGGTAGTTGCGAACCCCCTGGAAAAATGCATCATCGCCCATTTCCCAACGCAACATATGCAACACCATGGCCCCTTTGGAATAGGACAGCCGACTGTTGAATATTCGACCAACAGAAGTGGTGTCATTTACCCAGACGGAACCACCAGGAGCACTGATCACATGATCGATCTTGCCCTTTTTCCAATTCATCCAATCTGTGGGGCCGATTCCATGTTCATAGTTCAATCCCTCGAGGTAGGTAGCAAATCCTTCATTGAGCCAAATGTCTTCCCAGGAAGCACAGGTGACTTTGTCTCCAAACCATTGATGGGCCAGTTCATGAGCCATCAACAAATGGGAAAATCCAACCATAAAACTCATGGTCTGATGTTCCATGCCTCCTCCCCATCCAAATTGGGCATGGCCATATTTCTCATCCGCAAACGGGTACAGGCCGAACAGATCATTGTACAACTGCATGATTGGCACAATGGCCTGAGTAGCAGTCTGAGAAGCTGCCAGATTTTCCGGATATACATAATTGAGGACTTCTACCGGTTCATTGGATGTAGGGACAAAGTCGGAGTAAACGGCATAGTCTGTCACGGCAAATGCAACCAGATAAGCGGCTATCGGATAGCGGTGCTGCCAATGGTAGACCTTTTGATCTCCTGAGGCGAATTCCTCCACCAACAGGCCGTTACTGGCCGCTCGATAGACCCCGGGTGTGGTGATGATGACATCAATACTATCTGCTTTATCTGTCAGATCCTGTTTGCAAGGCCACCAATCCCGTGCGCCATAAGGTTCTGATAAGGTCCACAGAACAGGGGTGTTGTTATGCGTACTTTGATTGAAGGACCCAAACCCGGTGGCACTGGGTTCACCTTGATACCAAATGGTCACACTGTCCAAAATGCCACCAGTCAGGAATTCGGGTAAGTTGATGGCCAATGTGTTATCCGAAAGGGTGTAGGTACACAGTGCATTATGCCAGGTAATACTGTCGATTAGTAAACCATCATACATGTCAAAATGGAGGACATCCATTCCAAGAGATTGCGGCCGAAACCGGGTGGTGACACTTCCTTTGATATAGCTAATCGCAGGGTCCACTTCCAGGGACAGACGATGGTAGATCACATCATAATCCTGGGTCAGTGGGTTGGAGCGAAACTGGGCGGATTGTTGGGCATGGTGTTGTTCCGTGATTCGGAGGGCCTTCATTTCCGGATGCTCCTGGGCTTTCATGCCTGACGCAGCGAAGAGAAAAAAGAATACGTATAGGTATCGACACATGGGTAGTTGGTGACTAGATAGAAAGGTAGCAGAGAAAGCTTTACCTTTACAGTGATGAAAATCACTCAAGTCCAAAATTTAAGAAATTGATTGGAATGAAGAAGTGAGCATAATCTCAAACTCTTTGAAATCGAGGAGTTTACAGTTGAAATCCTGTCAAATCTGTTTGAAAAATTCTGTAAAATGACCTTTATCATGCCTTGGAAGTGCCGGATTTCCTACCATTGACATGATTTTAACAGATATTAATTAGCATCGTTGATCACAGAAAATCATAATCATGGTGGCTGTTTGAACGCTTATCCCAATGTATTGGGTACAATTGGCCAAACGCCATTAATTCAATTGGGGACCATTTCAAAGGAAGTTGGAATTCCCGTTTTTGCCAAAGTAGAAGCATTTAATCCTGGACATTCAGCCAAGGACAGGATTGCCATGTTCATGATTGAAGCAGCTGAGAAGGAAGGTCGACTGAAGCCGGGTGGAACATTGATCGAAGCGTCCAGTGGAAACACCGGGTATAGTCTGGCCATGGTAGCTGCCTTGAAAGGATATAAGACGATCATCACTGTCCCGGACAAGATCTCCAAAGAAAAGCTCAACCTGTTGAAGGCCATGGGCGCCAAAGTTGTGATCTGCCCGAAAGAGGCACCTCCAGAAGATCCCAGATCCTATTATTCAAGGGCTATTTCCTTAAGTAAGGAGATTCGGAATGCTTGTTATCTCAATCAGAACCATCACCCCACCAATGCCGAAGCACATTACCGGACCACAGGTCCTGAGATCTGGAAGCAAACGGAAGGCCGGATCACGCACTTTCTCTGTGCCTCTGGGACAGGGGGAACTATAAGCGGTACCGCTCGTTTTCTGAAAGAGATGAATCCAGATATTCAGATCATCGGCATTGATGCATATGGATCTGTGTTAAAAAAATATCACGAGACCAACGAATTTGACCCGGTTGAGATCTATTCCAACACCCTGGAAGGAGTTGGTAAAAGCATTATTCCGGGAAATACGGCCTTTGATCTCATCGATCAATATATCAAAGTAAGTGATCGTGAAAGTGCTCTAATGGCCAGACAGCTTGCACGTGATGAAGGCATTCTGGTGGGTTATTCCAGTGGTGCTGTTGCCGCGGGGCTCTACAAATTGATGCATATTTTCCGTCCGGAGGATCGGGTCGTACTTTTATTTTCGGACCACGGCAGCCGTTATCTGAGTAAGATCTTTGATGATGAATGGATGCAAGCCCAGGGATTTATCGATCCGAATGAGGTGGATGAAAATGAATTAGATACCCGGGGAATTTCAAAGGCGACCTCTTCAGTCCGTCGGCGAGTATTGACGTACTTTCGCGATCTGGTCGAATCTGCCAATATCCTGCCCTAGGCACACGAAAATCAAAATCTATGGATTTATTTGATAGACTCAATGATCGCATGGGACCGCTCGGTAGCTATATGGATCAAGCGGATGGATATTTTGCATTTCCAAAACTGGAAGGGGAGATCAGCAGCCGGATGAACTTCAAGGGCAAAGAGCATATTTGCTGGAGCCTGAATAACTATCTGGGACTTGCGAATCATCCAGAGGTACGTCGTGCAGATGCTCAGGCAGCAGCTGATTATGGCATGGCCTACCCGATGGGTGCTCGTATGATGTCTGGTCAAACGAGTGAACATGAAGCATTGGAAAAAGACCTGGCTGCTTTTGTCCAGAAACCGGCCGCCTACCTTCTGAATTTCGGATATCAGGGAATGGTTTCGGCCATTGATGCTCTTGTAGCAAGACATGACGTCGTCGTGTATGATGCAGAGAGTCATGCCTGTATTGTGGACGGTGTCCGGCTTCATCAAGGTAAACGATTTGCCTTCAAGCACAACGATATGCCCAGCTTGTGTGTTTGTCTGGAGCGAGCGACGGCCATCACCTCGAAATCCGGCGGAGCCATTCTGGTGATCAGTGAAGGCGTTTTCGGGATGCGTGGTGATCAGGGAAGATTAAAGGAAATAGTTGCATTAAAGTCGCAGTATCAGTTTCGTCTTCTAGTGGATGATGCCCACGGTTTCGGGACCCTTGGAGCCACAGGTGCAGGAGCAGGAGAAGAACAGGGTGTGCAAGATGAAATTGACATTTACTTCTCCACCTTTGCAAAATCAATGGCGAGCATCGGCGCCTTCTTTGCAGCAGAGAAAAAGGTCATAGATTTTCTCCGGTACAATATGCGTTCGCAGATATTTGCCAAATCCTTGCCTATGGCTTTTGTAAAAGGTGCCCAGGTGAGATTAAACCTCTTGCAGACGCAACCTGCTTTAAAGGAAAGGCTGTGGGAGAATGTTACGGCTCTTCAAAATGGTTTGAAAGCCAGGGGCCTGGAGATCGGTGAGACCAACTCATGCGTTACCCCAGTTTATTTGGAAGGTGATACAGAAGAAGCGATGACTATCGTTCGAGACTTGCGTGAGAATTATCGCATATTCTGTTCCATGGTCGTATATCCCGTTATTCCGAAAGGCATGATTATTCTCCGACTGATCCCGACGGCAGTCCATACAGAAGAAGATATCGCAATCTCCCTGGATGCGTTCACGGAAGTGGCCGCCAAACTCAAAACCGGTTACTATCGGAAACTGGCCACGACAGCGGGATAGATCAATGGCACTTTTACGGTCCCTCCGAACAGGGAAACATCTTCTACTTCACCGAACTTGAATGTGACCCCGGTCAGGATTTTTATTCGGATTCCTCAGTGCTTTATCATGTCTATGCAGTCGGTCGTATTTATTTCGGACTGCACTACTCCTGCTGCGTGCTGAAATAGTTCTCTACAAATAACTGGAGATGTTCTCCATGCAGGTTGCGGGCCAGTAGTCTGCCATCTTCATCCAGGAGATAGCACGCGGGGATGGTGTCGAATTTAAGTGTTTGCCGGACGGGGCTTGCATCACCCATTAGGTCACTGGCCTGATACCAGGTTGCCCCATCTCTGGCAATGGCATTTATCCAGGAAGATTTATCACTATCGATGGAGATACCGAGGATCTCAAACCCCTTTGAATGGTAGATGTCATACAGCGGGCGGAGGGTGGTTCGGATCTCTTTCCGGCAGGGGGCACACCAGGATGCCCAAAAATCCACCAGGATCAATTTTCCCTTAATATCCTTCGATTCCAGAGTGTCCCCATCAGGTGTGGTGAGTCGGAAATCCGGCATAGCATCACCTTGTAAAACTGGGAGGTTTGCCGGATCCAGATGAGCTCTCAATTCGTTCAGCCAGGGATGGCCAGGATAAAGACGTACCATTTTTTTTGCTATCTGAATATAGAATTCCGGACGATCCCGATAGTCATGATCAGGCACGCGGAGGCGGAGGGCAGTCATCAATGGGTAAAATAAAGTGGCCGTGTCCAGATAGGCATCTAGAGCACGATGGACATCGTTCATGATGTCTTCATTTCCATGCGTATTCCATTGAAATTGCGCCGGATCGGGATTATTTTCCCACTGTTCTTCGATCTCTTCGATCAACGGTTTTCGACAGGATTGCAAGGCATTCATTTCCCGAGTGGAGGGATCGGCATTTGTAAACGAAACCGAGTGACTGAGGCGGTCCACATGCGCTGTCAATTCAATGTGTCTTCCGGGGGTCAGATCCAGGAGAATATAGTTTTCCTGAAAGGGAAGTGGTGCAAGCGCATTGGAGAAGCGACTTCCTTTGGGTTGCGACACTAATATGTAGAGGCCGGCATCTTTGGGTCCGAGCACTGTCTCGAAATGAAATGTCCCGTCGGCAGATAGTGGAATGGTATCTGTTACTGGCATTTCATAAGAGGCCAGGATTTTGGTAAATGAAGCCGGTTTCAGGAGGTACAGATCAGTCGACCAGTCAGGATGAAGGGTAACCTTGCCTTCAATGACAGCAGGTTGTGACAGGTCTGTTTGCGAACAACCAGAATGAAGGAAGCTCAAAGATGTAAGCAGAGTGAGACTGAGGAGTTGGACAAATGTCAATTTGATCATGGATTCGAATTGAACACAAATTTACCTGAAGGAAATAGATCGATCTGTGATCCATGTTGGATAAGTGAGATATCCTATTTGCCTAGTAAAAAAGTCAACGGAATATGGAGTCGATCTCGCCAGTCAGATTCGGCATGTCCGGTGCCCGGAAAGAACTGACTCTGCCACAGTGATTCGGTATATCCTTTTTTTTGAGCAAGTTGATCGATCTGCTCTTGAAAAGGGCCATACAATCGATCCAGATCCTCAGTCCCGTGGTCAAAATAGAATCGATGTTTTTCCGGTTTGGGCAGATGATTGTCCAGATAGGCTTGAAAACGCGCAGGAAGAGGGTTGTGATCCTGGCGAAACAGGCCAGTCCAATGGGTGGACAGACATGCTGTTCCAGTAAAAATGTCGGGATATTCACATAGGGCGTACCAGGAGATGAGTCCACCCATACTGGAGCCACCAATATAATTGCATGCCGGGTCTGTCGAGTAGGTGGTATCTATGAATGGTTTCAATTCTGAGACCAGAAACTGCAGATAACTGTCTGCGCGAAAGCCAGCGTTCAGGATGTCGGGCAGTTGGGGGTCTGGATGGTCTTTAAGGATAGCCGTGTCTGGCAGAGTCAGGTCTTGCAAGGGACGCTGTGGAAGGTATTCCATGGACCGCCATTGATCGTGATTGAAGATGCCCACGACGATCACATCTCGGAGAATCCCTTGTTCCAGCATTGGTTGGAGAACGCTGTCTACACCCCAATGGTCTTGATTTTTCGTGACAGTAGACGAGAAGAGCATCTGTCCATCATGCATGTAGAGCACCGCATATTGCTTTTGATCGGTGTATCCATCCGGAAGCCAGACCACTACTGATCGGGGATCTATAAGTCGGGAAGGGAACCGGGCGAACTCGATCAATGTGCCAAACTGGACTAAAAGATGTTGAGCGATAAGGGGTGATGTGCGCATGGTGCTGCCTGGTGTTCAGCAGGCGAGTTTGATCACGGTTTGTATTCGGGAAAGATGGTTTGCCGCAGTGCTGCTGCCCGCAAAGGAACCAGCTGGATGGTTTCTTCGATCCCCGTATCCGAGCGCCTGGCTTTGAGTGAAAACCGCAGATCTTCAGGGTCTGATGCAAAGGTCCTGGTTGGTTTTGTAGCGGTTAATACCGAATAGGTAACAGGGTTGACATTCTGGAAATACTGGTCCTGAATGCCAGCTTCAGAACCTGGATTCATTTCTGATTCGACCGGACGGATGGCATGCACCAGCACAAGTGGTCCGAAGGTATACCAACGAGCACCCCGAGCCGTTCGATAACTGGATATTCCCGGCGCAAAGACCACCTCGATTTCGTCAAATCCTGTCCACTCCTTCTCGATCAGTACGAATTCACCTGTCAAGGTATAGGGTTGGTTGGTCGTGATGGCCCGGGCCCATTTTGGCTTTCTGATCTTCAATATGAACGTGCAGGCAGAATCTGTCTGAACGATGTATCGAATGCGGTGATCTCCAGGGAATTCGGTGTTCTCCTGGATCCTGATCTGACGGTCTTTGAACCGGGCATGCATTTCGCTGGGAGCAAACAGTGAACTGATAAATCCGTGCTCATCCTCGTACCAAAGGGATTGGACATATTCCGGGGTGACCCGACCAGCCGAGGCAATGCAGAATGAACTTGAAGAATCAGATCCAGTATGGTAGACCAATCCATGAGGATAGCGCCCGGTATAATCCATTTGGGTGCAGCTGATGGCAGGCTGTTTCGGACACCACATTCCAGAAAGGGCATTCATGTATAATTGTTCCTGAGCTTCCGCAAAGGAGGGGTCTGCGGTGAGGGTCAACAAAAACGAATATGTGGAAAAAAGCTCCTGAAGGGCTGCCAATTGGTATTCAACGGGTGTGTCCAGATCCGGTTCATCCGAGGACGCCGCGGATGGTAGGATCCGAGCCCGAAGATCGTTGATCCGTCGGTCTAATTGTTCTTTGAGGAGCAGATCCGAGGTGAGTGACCAGGCTGCAGCCAACCATCGGGGAGCGGCATTTTGGAAAGACTCAGCCGACATGTCCGACCAGTCTGTCGATAGAATTGAAGGGGATTCCATTTGTGGAAAAGCAGACTTGACGAAGAGACTGAGGAGATCCTTGTTGATCTGCTGCCCTGTTGTACGATATAGTTCGAACAAGACATCACATAATATCAGTCCGGCTGTGCTGCGTGGCAATGCTTGGTCGTTGAGGGGTGCATTCGTCAGGTTTCGGAGAGGATGGTGGATATAGATCTGCTGGACAGCAAGCTCTATGCTTCGAAGAATGCCAGGATCCTGAATATAAGCGTACCAGTTCAGTAAAATCCGCAAGACGGTTGCCTGATAATGGAGATCCGCGTGGAGGCACAGGGAATCAAATCGAATTTCAGGTGCATACATCCCCAGATAGCCATCCTCCTCCTGATGAGTGAGAACGGTGGAGATGAAGGGTTCAGACCGGGCAAGAAGGTCCTTGTCTTTGGTCAGAATGGCATATCGGATGAGGCCATCCCACCAGGTTATTTGTGCCTGACCAGTTGCTGCCTCACCGGCTGTTGCCGGATGGGATAGCTTGTTCAGAATGAAGAGAGACGGAATGGCATACAACGCCGGTACCAATTGGTCCGATTTGCCGATCGGGCCCTGCAGATCCTGATCCATTTGTGCTTTCAGCCACCCCATGGGTTGTACATGACCTAACTGGATCCTGGTCCAGACAGGTGCGATCATAGGTTGCGGCACCACGGGCATGGCCTGTCCACAAAGATTGAAGGTCCAACCCCACAACAACAGGCTAAACGGTAGGATACGACTTTGGAACATGTTCATCATACACTCAGCTGGAAAGGGCCAATATCGGTCTTCTCTATGAGATCACACATGGCGAGCGGTTCTGGAAGCGGATATATTCCAGAGGCGAACAGAAGTTATACTGTGACAAGGATTACCAACCAAGTGGATTCAGCGACTCAATTTTGCAGGAAATACATTGCATTATGGCTTATTACTTTTCAAAGACGATTTCAGGAGACTTTCGAGATGTGGTCGAGCAGACGATTGCTGCATTGAAAGACAATGGTTTTGGTATCATCACTCGAATCGATATGAAGGAGACCTTTCAGCAAAAGATCGGAAAGGAGATTCTGCCCTATCTGATCCTGGGAGCGTGCAATCCGAATTATGCATTTGAAGCGCTCCAAAAGGAAAATAAGGTCGGCGCCATGTTGCCTTGTAACGTGATTGTTCAGCAATTGGCTGATGGTCATGTGGAAGTGGCGGCAGTGGATCCCGTTGCGTCTATGTCGGCCATTGACAATCCGGAATTACTGGCCCTGGCGAGCCAGGTGGCAACCTCGCTGAAAGGTGTGGTCCAGGGACTTTGAATACAGGGATTCCTGCACTTGACCGCTACCCTTATGAGGATGGGTGATTCCGGTGGAGCTATCTCCCAGAGAACGATCCATGCCGGATTCTGGTTCGGAAGAGGTCATCCATACGGCTTGTCCCGCTTTGGCCTTCACATATTCCTCCATGATTCCCTGTATCTTTGAAAAATGTCCTCCATACTGACTGACCGGCACGGGCGTTTCCACGACTACCTGCGCATCTCCTTGACAGATGCGTGTAATCTGCGATGCCAGTATTGCATGCCGGAGGAGAATATGCGCTTTATGAAGCGTTCGCATCTGATGTCCGCCGATGAGCTGGATACCCTGGCAGGGCTGTTTGTGCAACATGGGGTGAAGAAGATCCGGTTGACAGGTGGAGAGCCATTGGTCCGAAAAGAGGCTGCTGAGATTATCGCTCTACTGGGGAAATATCCGATCGAATTAGCCATTACCACCAATGGTGTCCTGGTTGATCAGTTTCTGGACGTATTCCAGAATGCCGGATTGCGCTCGATCAATGTAAGCCTGGATTCCCTGGATCCGGTTGTCAATCGCTCCATTACCCAACGCGATCACCTGGATCTGGTGGTCAGAAACATTGAAAAGCTGGCTCGGACCGGATATCGGGTCAAGGTTAATATGGTGGTGATGAAAGGGGTCAATGAGTTTGAGGTCGGCAATTTTGTCGCCTGGTCCAAAGACTTGCCCCTCCATATCCGGTTCATCGAATACATGCCTTTCGATGGAAATGGTTGGTCGTCCGCCCAGGTCACTACCCACCAACAGATTCTGGAAATGCTTCGGGATCGATTTGCTTTTCACAAGCTGACGGATGGCCCGAATGACACCGCTCGTGCCTATCAGGTCGAAGGTTATACCGGAACATTTGCCGTGATCAGCACGATGAGCCAGCCATTTTGCGAGACTTGCAACCGCATTCGGCTGACTGCGGATGGAAAATTGAAAAATTGTCTCTTTTCTCAGGGGGAGACAGACCTGCTCTCCGCGCTCCGAGCAGGAGAAGATGTTGAGCCGCTGATCCGGGATACCCTCCTGGCAAAACACGCACGTCTCGGTGGTCAACTATCTGATAATTACCTCGATACAGATCCGGAATTGTTGAACAACCGGGCGATGATCTCCATTGGAGGCTAGTAGATTCTCATTTCAATTTTGTCAGTTCTTCTGGGCCCGGTCTCTGGATGGTGATCAATATCATCATCTTCGTTGACCGTCTTGATTTTGCTCATTGTTGGTTTAGTCTATTTTTGTCATCTTGACTCTACCACTACACGAGAATAAGAAGTCCCGGAACCTCTTCCAGGGACGACAGATCGACAAGCTGTACGCGATGTCTCCTCTCATGCATGACCAGACCTATTATGATCGCCTGGTTCACCTGCAATCCAGTATTTATGACCTGGATGCTTTTCTGGAAAGTTCCTGGATCATTCCACTGGAGGAACTCAACAAGTACTGGGAACAGATACATGCCAGCCTGGCGTCGTTCCATCTCAACTATGAGGACCGCGAGCGAATGCTGCGGGATGTTCGCGTATATCAGTCACATGAAATGGTGACCCGAACAGGCGGGAGTCCGATGAATATTCCGATCACCGAATTTTATCATTTCAAGACTTGTGATGTGCGTCTTATCCGGCATTTGATCTACCAGGCGGATCCGCGGTTGGAACAGGAGATCCCGGAATCCATCTGGCGATACTATGACTGGATGACGGAGGTCCAGGATGATTTGGAAGATCAGGAAGAGGACAAGGGCACATACAATGTCAATCGATACCTGCACGCGGTCGATCATTTTGGAGAAGAACGTGCCCGATCCCATTATCTGTCCTATGTCCGCCACATCAGCAGTGCGGCCGGAGAGACCCTACAGGAGGAGAGTTTTCCATTAAGAGAGGAATACCTATCCTGGTTGCAGGAGGCGGGAGAGAAAATACGCATATTACTGTAGGTGTCCCTGAGCGTTATGTCAAAATTGTCATAACGATTTGCGATCTTGCAGCCATGATGCAAGCCCACTTTATATCCTGGTCTGAAGCGCAGCAACGGGTGTTGGAAAACACATCTCTTTTACCTGAGGAGCTTGTGCCTGTCGAGTTGGCCGGAGGACGGATACTCAGTCAATCACTGGACTCACCCGTGGATATGCCTCCTTTTGACAACTCTGCTATGGACGGGTACGCGCTTTCGTGGTCGGATCCTCTTCCCGCTTCGTGGAAGCTGATCGGAGAGATCCCGGCTGGCGCCTGGCCTTCGCAGACGGTCGGATCCGGTCAGGTGATGCGGATATTCACTGGTGCACCCATCCCTCCTGGTGCGGACACGGTCATTCAGCAAGAATGGATCGAAGCAGATGGCGATACGATCCGGATGACCAGCGGTGTCTTGAAGCAAGGCGCCCATATCAGAGGTAAAGCCACTCAGATTCGGCAAGGGGAGGAAGCATTGACGGAAGGAACTCTCCTGACTCCGGGTGCCATTGGTTTTCTGGCCAATCTAGGACTGGCAGCCGTGCCAGTATACCGACGTCCTGTGGTGGACATTCTGGTAACCGGTTCGGAATTGGTCAAACCCGGACAGGACCTGCCTCCCGGACATATCTATGAGTCCAATTCACACACCCTGATCGCTGCGTTACTCGCCGAAGGGATCACCCCTCGTCAAGTCAGCCATGTCCGCGATGAACTGGATACATTCAGAGACCGGTTCCAAGAGGCTGCCAAAGGTGCCGATATGGTCCTGATCACGGGCGGGATATCTGTCGGCGATCATGATATTGTCCGCCAGGTCTTTGAAGAGGGTGGGGTACACGCTTATTTCTACAAGGTCAGACAACGTCCGGGGAAGCCCCTCTTTTTTGGTCAGATCGACTCAACGCTGGTTTTTGCCCTGCCGGGTAATCCGGCTTCAGTAACCAGCTGTTTCTATCAATATGTCTATCCAGGTCTGCGAAAGATGCAGGGTTTCCATTCCGTCTTTCTGGAAAAGGTCAGGCTGCCCCTCAAAGCCGGCTTCACCAAAAAAACCGGGCTGACCTTTTTCCTCAAAGCGCTGGTCACGGATGGGAGCGTACTGCCGCTGTCAGGTCAGCTATCCTATATCATGCGTTCATTTGCCCCGGCAAATGCGGTGATCATGCTGGAGGAAGATCGGGCAGAATACCAGGAAGGAGAGATCGTTGACGTTCATCTTTTGGGTTATGGGCAAGCTTGAATATGTGGTTCATGGTCATATCTGGCTGGTGTGTCCCAGCGGATTGGAGATCGGACCAGGCAGAGCAGCGCTTCTGGCCAGTATCCATGAGTTGGGCTCCATAAGCAAAGCCGCAGATGCTTTGGGGTTGACCTATCGGCAGGCCTGGGGAAGAGTGAAGGCGATGAATGATTCAGCACAACATCCATTAGTTGAACGACACGCAGGCGGTAAAGACGGGGGTGGCACCCTTCTCTCTCCTGTGGGTCTAGAGGTGCTGGCAACGTTTCAGAAAGAAGCAGATCGTTTTCAGCATTTCCTGCACACCTAGATTTCGCTGTAGCGATATGACCAATACCTGCCATCATGGACCCCGGTTTTAGCTTTTACGTCATCCTTTTACTCGTGGCATTCTTCTATGCCAGTGTCGGCCATGGTGGCGCCAGTGGTTATCTGGCAGTGATGGCTTTGTTTAGCCTGGCTCCGGAGATCATGCGGCCCTCGGCACTGGTCCTGAATGTCATTGTGGCCACTATGGCCTTCTATCATTATTGGCGGCAGGGGTATTTCAAGATCTCCTTGTTTCTTCCTTTTGCTTTAGGGTCCATACCTGCCTCTTTCATCGGGGGCATGATCCAGGTCGACCCGATGATCTACAAGCGGATCCTGGGTGTATTGCTGGTATTTGCTGTCCTGCGTATGTTGTGGCAAATTCGCCAGAAAGAGACTCCTTTCCATGGAGTCCGATGGATCTGGGCTGTTCTGGCAGGGGCAGGTATTGGTCTGTTCTCCGGAATGATCGGAATCGGCGGGGGGATCATCTTATCACCACTGATCATTTTGCTGCACTGGGCCAGTATGAAGGAGACTGCCGCGGTATCTGCTCTATTTATTCTGGTCAATTCGCTGGCCGGTTTGGCGGGCTTGATGGTAAGAGGACTTCATCTTGATCCGCACATTTCGTATATGATCCTGGCAGCATTTGGAGGAGGTATGGTGGGGAGCTATCTTGGTGCCCGCTGGATGGGCCACACCTGGTTGCGTTATTTTCTGGCGACTGTCCTGTTGATCGCTGCTGTAAAATTGATCCTGATCTGATGATAACTGACGAAGAAAAGATTCACCTGGTCGCCTTTGGGATGATCGCAGAATTGCTGGAGAGTCCGGAGCGTTCCTGGCCTTGGGTGCCGGATACCGACCGATTGAAAGCCACCTTGATAAAGGCGTATCCGGAATTGAATGACCTGCCATTTATACTGGCTGTAGATATGGAAGTTATCCAGGGAAATCAACTGATTGTGCCAGGAGTCACAGTCGCTTTATTGCCACCCTATTCCGGCGGTTGATCCAACTGAGAAAGAACAAATTATGAGTGAAAAAAAGGCAAAATCCATTTTTATCGAAGGGCCGATCTCGGCTGGATTTATCGGGGATTCTATCGCCAAACATCAATCCAAAACCGATATAGGCGCTCACGCCATTTTTCTAGGCCAGGTACGAGCTGATGAAAAAGAAGGACGATCAGTGACCCATATCGACTATACGGCATATGAAGAAATGGCGCTTCAAAAGGTGCATGCGATCCGAGAATCCGCATTTGCTGCATATCCCTTGTCCTGTATGCATATTTATCATAGTCTGGGTACTGTCCGGTCAGGCGAGATCAGCCTTTTTGTCTTTGTGAGCGCTGCCCATCGGGATGCTGCTTTTACTGCCTTACGTGAGATCGTCGAGAAGATCAAAGCGGATGTGCCCATCTGGGGGAAGGAGATGTTTGGGGAATCAGATGGAACCTGGAAAGTGAATCAATAGGCGTATGAACAATATCACACATAAGATCCACACCTTAAGGCAGGCGGTCGCAGAAGCAACCATCACCGTCAGCGATCCAGCCACACTGGAGGCGATCCGACAAGGTCAGGTGCCTAAGGGAAATGTATTTGAAATGAGTCGGGCGGCGGGACTGTTGGCGATCAAGAAGACATCCGACGTCATACCGGACTGCCATCCGTTGCCTATCGAATATGCAGCCATCCACAGTGAGATCAAAGATGACAGGATCCATATTAAAGTGGAGGTGCATGCCATCTACCGGACCGGTGTGGAGGTGGAAGCGATGCATGGTGCAGCCGTGACAGCCTTGACCATGTATGATATGTTGAAGCCTATTGACAAGGGTATAGAGATCGGTACGATCCGGCTGATCAGGAAGAAAGGCGGAAAATCCCAATTCAAGGATCACGTGGGGTTAGGCGTGCGAGCGGCTGTAGTCGTTTGCTCGGATAGTGTTTCTGCCGGTAACAAGTCCGATAAGGCGGGTTTGGCTATTCGGGAAAAACTGGACCAGTGGGAGGTCGAAGTGTCTCATTATACTGTGATTCCGGATGAGCCGGCGGCCATTCGCCAGGCAGTTCAGGAGTTTACCGGTCCGGATGGTGTGGACTTGTTGCTCTTTACAGGTGGTACTGGCTTATCCCCTCGCGATGTGACACCGGAAACCATTCAACCTCTGTTGGACCGAGAGATTCCCGGGGTGATGGAGGCAGCCCGGCACTACGGACAGGATCGAACCCCCTTTGCCATGCTCAGTCGCGGCGTAGCCGGCATGAAGGGAAAGACTCTTATACTGACATTGCCGGGATCCACCAATGGTGCACGAGAGACCATGGATGCCTTGTTCCCTTATGTCCTGCACATTTTCAGAGTGGCTCAGGGGATGCGACATGATGGCTGACCTTCGTCAAGTGTCTCTTCAAGTATCCGTTGATGAATGGGGAAAAAGCAAAATCGAAGTCAGACGGTTCGGTAGCTGAAATGTTAAAATCGCTGCAATTTCCATTATCTTCGTGATATGCGGCACCCTCTTCGTTGGATCGCTTTCTGGACATATGTCCTCGCCCTGTTTCTTCCGGTTTTTATCGGCAGTGACCTGAAAGGATACCACGTCATCCTCATCGGCGTCATCGCATTCGTAGACCTGCAGTGGATACTGGGATTGCCCTGGCTCGCTAATTTGGGATTCATCCTTGCCTTTCGACAACATGGCGGATTGCCGCGGACCATCGTTATCCTGGTCTCCCTGGCCATGGCATCCCTGGTGTGGGGTATTCATTTCCTGCCACAGGAAGGGACAGAAGAGCTGATTGGCGTTTCTCCGGATTGGGGATTACGCATCTGGTATGCGGCTTTTGTCATCCTGGCACTGGATGCTATCCTGGGCGGAAAAGCAGGAATCCCCCGGCGTTCTACACAGCGTCAAAAAAAGAAAGACAAACAAGAGGCACCACGGGAAGAAGTTCTGGAATCCTGATCTTTCTTCAGAACCCTGATTAACCTTTCGGATCGGATCTCGTCCAAGAACTGAACGAATATCCCTTCCTGACCATCCAACAACATCATGATGAGGCTGAAATCAAAATTGGCTTATGTGTGTATGATCTGTTTGTCTGGCATGATGTCTTGTGCCAAGGAGAAAGCTCCGGACCAGGATCAGGTAGATGATCAGGTACTGGCCAACTCCCTTTTATTGCCCACGAACCCATTCATATATGCGGCTCCATCTTTGCCCAACTATTTGATGGTACCACCGATTAATGCGCAGGATAATACACCGGCCAATAATACCATAACTGATTGGGGAGCCACTCTGGGTCGAGTCCTCTTTTATGATACCCAGTTGTCGATCAACCATTCCATTTCCTGCTCATCCTGCCACAAGCAGGAATCCAGTTTTTCTGATGATCGGGTCCTTTCGGAAGGATTTGAAGGAGGGAAGACGGGTCGTCACAGTATGTCTCTTGTCCAGGCAGGCTATTATCAGAATAGACATTTTTTCTGGGATGAACGCGCGGCCACTCTGGAGGATCAGGTGCTGATGCCCATTCAGGATGGGGTGGAAATGGGGATGAACCTGGATACGCTGGTAGCTCGATTGTCATCCACAGACTATTATCCTATTCTCTTCAAACGAGCGTACGGAGATGCAGACATTACTGCTAGTCGCATTTCACGAAGTCTGTCACAATTTGTCCGTTCGATCATATCCTACCAAAGTAAATACGATGAGGGGCGATCGGCTTTTCCGGCAGTATTCAATGGGCAGGGGAATACCCCATTTGCCAACTTTACCGCCGAAGAAAACCTGGGCAAACAGATCTTTTTCACACCATCACCGGACGGTGCCGGATGTGCTGCCTGTCACGGAACGGATAATTTTGTCGCACCTGGTCCGCGGAATAATGGATTGGATTCTGAT
Organism: Saprospiraceae bacterium; assembly: GCA_021738725.1. Lineage (GTDB taxonomy): Bacteria > Bacteroidota > Bacteroidia > Chitinophagales > Saprospiraceae > JAGNXB01. The sequence continues at coordinate 35,588 of JAIPBE010000036.1, forward strand.
CCGACAGATCTGGGAGTTGGTGGGTTTACAGGGATTTCCGCTTTGGAGGCAAAATTCAAAGTGCCGAGCTTGCGAAATATTGCCTTGACTGCACCTTATATGCATGATGGGCGCTTTGCCACGTTGGAAAAGGTGATCGGCCATTATTCCGAAGGAATTCAAAGTCACCCGGCACTTGACCCTCCACTAGTCCGTCCGAATGGACTGCCCAATTTTTTTAACTTCAGTCAGGAACAACGAAATGGTTTGATCGCATTCTTGAAAACGCTGACCGACGACACTATTGGAAGTGAAGAAAAATGGTCAGATCCATTTAAGTGAAAATACCAAATTCCAAATGACAAAACACAAATAAATTCGAATGATCAAATTCCAATGACCGAAACGGATTTTGTTTTGAACATTACATATTGGAATTTTGAATTTATTTGATTTTTGGGATTTGGTGCTTCTCTTTCCTGACTTCCGCAAAAAATTTGAGCTAATTTTATAATCAATTGAATATTAATCATTTGCAATTTTTTTATTCCCCAATTGGGTGTCCCAGAAGCAAAAAAAGTCTGATTTCAGGACATGTGCGTCCGGAATAAAC
>JAIPBE010000037.1 GCA_021738725.1 Saprospiraceae bacterium
TCAGAATGACCTAAACCAGAAGTAGACTTCACAATACTTTGTCACTATGATCTAGGCCTCACCGTCACAATTTTTCTTCCCATTTCCGTCTCCCAACTTCCTTCCTCCTGCGGGCAGTCATTCCTGATTCCTCATTCCTCATTCCTGATCCCTCCCGCCACGACGGACAAGCATCCCTCGAAATAACGCAATCACGCCTTAACGCAATAACCCCCTTTTTATCGCAGTGGATAGCCAACACCCAATACCTCTTCATGTGGCGCCAGCCACTAACGGAATCTGCGAATGGCGAACAGCGAACAGCGAATGGCGCTTTCCTTTTCCTTCTCTTCGGCTACCTTTGCCGTCCATGTTCGGTCTCCTTCAACGCACGCCCCTTCGAGTCTTTTACAATGCCTTTCGCGGATTGTCGGCGAACGTCTGGCTCCTGGCGCTGGTGACCTTCATCAACCGGAGTGGCACCATGGTCATTCCATTTATGACGGTTTACCTGACCGTCGACCGTCAGTTCACACTGGAACAAGCCGGATGGGTGATGGGTTCTTTTGGCCTGGGATCGCTGCTTGGTGCCTGGATCGGTGGAAAGCTGACTGATTCGATCGGTTTTTATAAAGTGCAGTTCTGGTCCTTGTTTTTAAGTGGATTTGTCTTTGTGGGGTTAATGTATCTGCAATCCCTCTGGGCGCTCAGTGTGGGTGTTTTTATTTTGAGCACAGTAGCGGACGCTTTTCGCCCGGCCAACTTCGTCGCCGTTGGTGCCTACAGCAAACCGGAAAATATCACTCGCTCATTAGCTCTGGTCAGGATGGCGATCAACCTGGGCTGGTCAGTCGGCCCGGCCATTGGTGGTTTTTTGGCAGCCAGTATGGGCTACTCTCTGCTGTTTTTGGCAGATGGACTCACCTGTATCCTGGCCGCTCTGGTCATGCGCATCTTCCTCCCTCCCCGAAAAGCCAATAATAATCCGGCCATAGAAGACCCACCTGATGCGGTGCACACGCCCCCGCACAAGGACTATCCCTACCTGTTCTTTCTGAGCATGATGATCCTGGTCGCCCTTTGTTTTATGCAGTTCATCCACACCCTTCCCGTCTATTGTAAAACGCATCTGGGCATGAGTGAGGACCAGATCGGACTTCTGCTGGCGTTAAACGGTTTGGTGATCGGCCTTTCAGAGGTTACGCTTGTTTACATCCTGGAAGGCCGTTTTCACAAGGTATGGCTGATGTGTATCGGAGCTGTCGTGATTGCCCTGGCTTTTTTCAGTCTGAACCTTCACCCTAGCTGGGCAGGAGTTGCCGTTGTCTGTATGTCTCTGCTTACCATTGGAGAAATGCTCAATTTTCCCTTCGCCAACAGCTATGCCATGGGCCGGGCCACAGGCAAGACCCGAGGTCAATACATGGCTTTCTACACCATGGGCTTTGCCATTACGACCATACTGGCGCCATTGATCGGACTACAAGTCGCAGACCGATATGGCTTTAAGGTGTTGTGGACCTTGATTGGAGGCATTGCTCTTTTCGCCGCCGGGGGTACGTATTTGGCCGGGCGGATGGGTGGACCGGGCGGTTTTCAGGCAGCAGGCACAAAAGTGGCCAGGGCAGACCAAACCGGATCCTGATCCGGGATCGGGGTGACATAGCTGCAAGCCTCCCCGCTCACCGGATGGGCAAACGACAATTTCCAGGCATGAAGATGGATACTCCGATCCCGATTGCCTCGGCGTGAGCCATATTTGACATCCCCTTTGATGGGCCATCCGGCAGCTGCGAGTTGGGCCCGGATCTGGTGAAAACGGCCACTATGAGTCTGCACTTGCAATAAATGATAGCGGTCACTGCTGCCGAGGTAGGCATAACTCAAAGAGGCTTTCAAGCCCTTTTCATCATCTTTTTCGGCAATGAAGGCTTTATGGACTTTCTCGGCAGTGATCAGGGTATCCTCCAAAACACCTTCCAAAGGTTCCGGCTTCTCAGCTGTTACGGCCAGATAGGTCTTGCTCATCTTGCCCGCCTTGAACATTTTGGAGAAGGTGGCAGCAACCGGTTTATTGCAAGCCAGGATCACCAAACCACTGACCGGCCGGTCCAGACGATGGACAGCGAAAAACTTGTGATGGGCGTATTTGGACATGAGATCCATCAGGGATGGATCACCCGTTTTATCAGGCACAATGGGCATTCCCGCCGGTTTGATGCAGATCCAGAAGGCATTGCATTTGTACAATACATACTCACTGGGCCGCTTCTCTACCGCTTCTTCTTCACTCGATTTCTTCATAATCTGTGTATTCGCCCGGGGTCTGATCAGCTGTATTCTGGCCTCCGTTTGGAGGTAATGGTGGCTTGGGCTTAAAGAACGTACGATAGGCAAAATAGCCAACCAAAACCATCAACAATAATTTGAACATGCTTCCTGCGTTTGTCCAAAAGTATCAATTACCTTGAACTGCGCGTATGAAAGCATCCCTCATAGGATATTTACGTACTTTTACAGCCCTTGTGAAATCACAAATTTCCCCTCGAAGATGACCTTTAAGCGTTGGAATAACCTGTCCGGTTGGCTCGTATTTGCCATTGCGGCAATCGTCTATTTTTACTCTGTGGAGCGAACTGGCAGTCTATGGGACTGCGGTGAGTTTATCCTGGGTGCCTACAAACTTCAGGTAGTGCACCCTCCCGGAGCTCCGATCTTTCTGCTGGTCGGGCGGATGTTCACGCAGATGGCGTTGATGCTCTCTGACAATCCGGAAGACATTGCCTTTGCGGTAAACATGATGTCCGGTCTTTGTACGGCCTTTGCCGCCATGTTTGTCTGCTGGATCACCATGATCCTCGGTCGCATCGCTTTGGTCGGTCGGGATACCGAACCGGATCAAGCAACCGAGCTGGCGTTGGCGGGTGCGGGTATCGCTGCGGGACTGTCCACAGCTTTTGCGACCTCCATCTGGTTTTCCGCCGTCGAAGGGGAGGTCTATGCCATGTCCACCTTCTTCACCACCCTGGTGTTCTGGGCCGGCGTCAAATGGTATAATCTACCCGACAACAAGGAGAGCGATCGCTGGCTGATCTTCTGCATTTTTGCAGCTTCCCTGTCCGTAGGTGTTCACCTGCTCAGCTTGCTGACCTTTCCCGCTCTGGGGGTATTGTATTATTACAAAAAGGTCGCCACCCCCAATTTGCGTGGGGCCATTATCGCCGCGGGCGCCGGACTGCTCTTCATCGGCTTTATGCTGGCCTTAGTCATTCCGGGTATTCCATCCCTTTGGGCATTTTTCGAATTGGTGATGGTCAACAGCTTTGGCCTTCCCTTTCATACCGGCCTGATACCCTTGTTCTTAGTGCTAGGTGGAGGTCTCTTCCTTGGATTGCGCTGGACGCATCGCAAGAAGGACCAACTCATCCAGAACATCTTTGTCGCAGCTTCCCTGATCCTCATCGGATATTCCATCCTGGGGATGGTGGTGATCCGGGCCAATGCCAATCCACCAGTCAATATGAATGCACCCTATGATGCTATGCGTCTGGTGCCCTATCTCAACCGGGAACAATATGGCGAACGCGCCCTGGTCCGTGGACCTCACTTTGATGCCAAGGTGGTCGGTTCGGAGACAGAGGACCGATATGGCCGAGTCGATGATCACTATGAAGTGGTGGATCAAAAAGTCAGCTACAAGTTCCGTGATGCGGACAAAATGCTGTTTCCGAGGATCGGAGATTACAATGCTCCGCGGCCGGATCTATACCGGCAGTGGCTGGGTGGAAAGAAAGGAACGCCTACGATGGCGGACAACCTCAAGTTCTTTGTCAACTACCAGATCAACTGGATGTACTGGCGCTATTTCTTCTGGAATTTTGTCGGTCGTCAGAACGGTGAACAGGGCATTTATTCCTGGGATACTCGAAGCGGTAACTGGCTCAGCGGGATCACCTTCATCGATGAAGCCCGACTGTACAATCAGTCTCAACTTCCAGAAGTGGTCAAAAATGATCTGGCCCGCAATACCTACTTCTTCCTCCCACTCATCTTCGGACTGCTGGGCTTGTTCTTCCATGCCCGAAAATCGACGCATGAGTTCAATGCCATCCTCATCCTCTTCCTGATGACCGGTCTGGGGATCATTCTGTATTCGAACCAACCGCCGCGAGAACCGCGAGAACGCGACTATGTGCTGGCCGGTTCGATCTTTACCTATACGATCTGGATCGGCATGGGCGTGCTGGCTCTTTTCAAGATCTTGCGGGATAAGATCAATATCCCCAAAATGCCTGCCGCCGCTATTGCTACGGCACTGGTCATGATCGCTCCAATCCTGATGGGATTCCAGAATTTTGATGACCTGGGTCGCCGCGATCACAAGGCGTCACGGGATTATGCGAGCAACTTCCTGAATTCCTGCGAACCCAACTCCATCATCTTCACCTATGGAGACAATGATACCTATCCGCTCTGGTACGCCCAGGAGGTAGAAAATATTCGTACGGATGTCCGAGTCGTCAACCTCAGCCTCATTGCTGTAGATTGGTATATCAGCAATCTGAGAAGAAAGATCAACGATTCAGCACCGATTAAAATGACCGTGCCGAATGAAGCCTTACGCGGCATGAAACGGATCCAGCTACCCATCCCACAACAGGCGGATAGTCGGGAAATGGACGCCCTGGATGCGTTGAAGTTCATTGCGGAAGATCATCCCTTCCCTATCGGAGGTGGCCGGAATCTGGATTCCTATGTTCCAGCCCGAAATCTTTACATCAGTCTCAACCCCAGCCTGATGGCAGCCAATGGGGCTCTGGGAACATCGGATACAGGGAACGTGCTGACCAAGTTGCCATTCAAACTCGAAGGCAACAGCATCATCAAGGATGAACTGGCGGTGATGGACATCATCGCATCCAATATCAATGAGCGTCCGATCTATTTTGCCGTAACCTGCCAACAGGACAAGTTGCTGGGGCTCCAGCCATACATGTCTCTGGAAGGTCTGGCATTGCGGATCACACCGGTCCAAAGTCAGGGAGAACCCAGTTTCGGCATCATTGGCAGTGGCCGGGTGGATGCGGACAAACTGTTTGAAAATGTCACGACCAAATGGCGCTGGGGCAATTTTGACACGGAACACCTCTTTGTGGATCAGAGCTACCAGCCCAGTATCCAGTCGCAACGCTATGTGATCCTGCGGGCAGCGCGGGAGTTCGTAAAAGAAAGGAAGAACGAAAAGGCGGTGGATCTTATGAACACCTACTTCAAAGCTTTCCCGCACATGAACTTCCCGTATGATTACAACATCATGCCGCTGATCATGGTCTATATCCAGGCCGATGCATATGAAGAGGCCAAGCCTCATCTGGAGATCCTGGCCAGGGAGACGCTGGATTGGCTGAAGTTCTACTACTCTCTGGACATGGATGATATGGAAGGCGGCTTCCAACAGGAGTTTGCCATGACCGATCGAACCAAGGACGACCTAATCAACATCGCCAAACAGGCAAAGGATACCGAGTTCGAAACAGAGCTGATCCGCATGTTTGCTCCATATGCTAAACCATCTGTTCAATGATCATTGCCATCGGGTGTGACCATGCCGGTTACACGTATAAGGACTCTATCAAACAAATGTTGATCAAGGCAGGTCATCAGGTGCTGGATCACGGCACCAATGGTCCGGACTCCGTGGATTATCCCGACTTTGCCCATGCGGTCGCCCGATCAGTGGAGACGCAACAAGCGGAATGGGGCATCGTCATCTGCGGGAGTGGAAATGGGGTGGCCATGAGTGCCAATAAACATGCTGGCATACGGGCGGCTCTGGCCTGGACGGAAGAGATCGCTCGCCTGGGCCGTGCACATAACAATGCCAATGTGCTGGCGGTACCAGCCCGGTTCATCTCTTTGCGCAGAGCCCGCGCCATGGTGCGCACCTTCTTGTCTACTCCGTTTGAAGGCGGACGTCATGCCCGACGTGCCGATAAGATCGCTTGTTAATTCAGAAGATGAAAAACCTCAGATTTTTGGTGCTCTTCCTGTCCATTTTTTCTCTGACGAGAATGGCACAGGGTCAGGCACCTGCATATACGGTAGATGATTTCGCAGAATCGATCAACCCGCAGGATTTGCGTATGTATCTCAGCGTACTAGCCAGTGACCAGTTGGAAGGCCGCGAAACCGGTACTGAAGGCAATGAAAAGGCGGCCCAGTTTCTGGCGTCACAATTCAAAAGCTTCGGGATTCCAGGTTATCGCCAGGATGGGTCCTACTATCAGGATGTGATCTTTACCCGCACGGATTGGGGGGAGGTCAAACTGACCACTCCAGAAAAGGAATACAAGCACCGCTGGGACTTCCTGTGCTTGAAGCAATATGCCACCAGGCAAGAGGTCTTTATGATGGAGGATATTGTCTTTGCCGGATATGGTGTCGATGATCCCAAGCACCGGGACTATGCCGGTCTGGATGTGCAGGGGAAAGCCATCTTGATCTATGAAGGTGAGCCAATGGATAAAAAGGGAAGGTATTGTGTCAGCGGAACTAAGGATCCCAGCCAGTGGAGTCAAGACTGGCGCATGAAGATGCAGGCCGCCAAAGATCATGGTGCAGCCGTGGTGATCATGATCGCCAGCGACTTCCAGAAACTGGCTGGTCAAACCCGGCGGTTCATGGTGGGTCCCAGTATTTCATTGGGTGAGGTCATTCAGAAAACGGATGGTCCGGCTCTGGCCATTATTTCGTCATCCATGGCCCGCGAATTGATGGGTGCCCAGGTGGATGAAGTCATTGATGCTCGGAACAGGATCAACAAGGGAAAACGACCCCAATCGGTCACGATCAAAACGCCCTTTACATTCACCTGTCGTCTGGATCTGAATACGATCACGGGAACAAATGTTTTGGGATATAACGAGGGAAGCGATCCCCAGCTCAAGGACGAATTGGTCGTGGTGACGGCCCACTTTGATCATTTGGGGAAACGCGGAGACGACATCTTCAACGGGGCCAATGACAATGGTTCGGGGACCAGTACCGTATTGGAGATCGCGCAAGCCTTTTCACTGGCCAAGCAAAAAGGGATGGGCCCCCGACGCAGTGTGTTGACCATGTTGGTCACTGGAGAGGAAAAGGGACTTCTAGGCTCGAAATACTATGTGCAGAACCCGGTGTTCCCTCTGGAGAATACGGTCGTTGACGTCAATGTCGATATGGTCGGGCGCATCGACAAAAAACATGAGAACAATCCGGATTACATCTATGTGATCGGGTCCGATCGGTTGAGCTCAGACCTCCACCGGATCAATGAAGAGATGAATGCGAAGCATTCTCATCTCGAATTGGACTATACATACAATGCCCCGGATGATCCCAATCGGTATTATCAGCGATCGGATCATTATAATTTTGCTGAAAGAGGGATCCCGGTCATCTTCTACTTCAATGGCTCGCATGAGGATTATCACCGGCCATCCGATACCATCGAAAAGATCGATTTTGACATCATGGCCAAGATCGGTCGACTGGTTTTTTACACCACCTGGGAGCTGGCCAATCGGGATGAGCGCATCCAGGTGGATGTCACCGGGGAATAGGGTATTGGTTGTTTTCTGGCCGGTGTTCATCGGTGGTTCAGATGTCTGCGCTGTTCGCCATTCGCTTTTCGCCGTTCGCATGAGACGTTTGTGGCTTACGCCACGCGGATGAAGGTTGTTCGTTTCGGAGGTAAAAGGTAAAAGGCGAAGGGTAAAGGGCCTCTGGCATTTGGCTTTTCGCCAATTGTACTTAGATGATGAGTTTTATTCGTCGACATAACGCAATAGCCCTTCATTCCTCGGCCCTCATCCCTCATCCCTAAAACGGGGCAAAGGGTCCAACGTAATTTGTGCCCCGCGAGTACTCGGGGCTGTTCGCTATTCGCTATTCGCCGTTCGCATGAGACATTTGTGGCTGTCGCCACCTGGGCAGTGGACTCCGTGTAGGCAGGTAAAAGGTAAAAGGCGAAGGTTAAGGGTCCCTTGCATTTGGCTTTTCGCCAATTGTACTTAGATGATGAGTTTTATTCGTCGAAATAACCCAATAATTTTTCTACTCCCCAATCCTGACCGTCGATAGGAGTATGAAATCAACCCTGCCAAATGTCAGTTTCAGGGTTCACAAGATGGTGGGATTGTGCAGAAGAAATCTAGTGGATCAACTGGTGGCATTTCCCCACCTGGGGAAGCCACTTGTTTACCCAATCCAGAGGCGTGGGGTCTTTGTCACCTGTCAAGGTATCCGCCTGAAAAAAGCGTTCAAAGAATGACCACCAGGGGTGGATCCGTTCAACCAGCCTGGTCAGTCGTACCACACTGTCCTCTGCCATTCCCATCTTGTACATTCTCCAGCTATAGTAAGCCTCATCGTGCCACTGGACGATCTCACGGACACGTGATGGTACCTCCCATTGCGTCAGAAATGAAGAAGCCAGATGACCGTGATCGATGGATCGCCCTTGATGGCTCAACGCTTCTTGCTGGTATTTGAAGGTATCATGGGCGATGGCGACCAGTCGCAGATCCCGGCGATCTATAGGAGATAGATCTTGCGCTTCAATATTATCCAACACCTCCCGGACATGCAGGAGGACCATGCCCTCCGGGTGTCCCGGGCGAGGTACGCCCCACATCATACCCTCTTCGAATTCAGGGGTTCGTAACAGGTCGGATTCCAGTTGGGTTTCAGGGCGCAACAAGTGAAAAGCGGGCTTTTGGGTCATGGCTGTTAATTTCCTGTTAAAAACAAAGAGCCTTGAAAGTGACTCCCGTAACAGGCGTTTTATTCTCGTTATTTGTAGGAAAGACGCATACACTATGTTCAAACGCCTCACCACTATCTTTCCCTTTATTCTGGCTGGAGCCGCGGGTGGTTTGATCACCTTTGGTCTGGTCCGGGCAGCTGGTCCTGTCCATCTGCCAGCTGAACCTCCGGCACAATTAGTGAACGCTTCATCGGGACGAAACGCTGCATCCCAGGATTTTGTCCATGCCGCGAGCGTGTCCATGCCGACGGTGGTCCATATCAAGGTCTCGGAGTCGGATGAGATGGCGAAAAAACGCATTCATCAGGAACAGCAGCGCAACCCCTGGGGGTTTATGGATGAGGATTTCTTTTTTGGATTTCCGCAGCAGAGACAACGTATCCAACGCCTGGAAGGGAGTGGTTCCGGAGTCATATTTTCCCAAGATGGCTATATCGTCACCAACAACCATGTGGTGTCATTTGCCGACCGGTTTGATGTGACCCTGTATGACAAACGGACCTTCAAAGCCAACCTGATCGGGACCGATCCGAAAACGGACCTGGCTGTGCTGAAGATCGACGCTGACCGGTTGCCTCTCCTGACCTTTGGCGATTCTGATAAAGCCCAGATCGGCGAGTGGGTGATGGCTGTAGGCAATCCCTTTGATCTGACCTCCACTGTCACTGCCGGGATCATCAGTGCGAAAGGTCGGGACATTGATATCATTCAAACCAAGGATGCCATGGAGGCCTTCATCCAGACGGATGCTGCCGTCAATCCGGGCAACAGTGGTGGCGCCCTGGTCAATATTGATGGTGAGCTCCTGGGGATCAATACCGCTATAGCAACCAAAACGGGTTATTTCTCCGGGTATTCTTTTGCCATTCCTGTGAATATGGTGCGCCGGATCGCAGAGGATATCATCAGTTTTGGCTACTACCAGAGAGGCAAAATGGGACTGAGCCTTGTCGAATTGGACGGGGACCTGGCTCACGAATTGGAGATTCCTGTTTCCCAGGGGCTGATCGTCAAAGAACTGGAAGAAGGGGGTGCCGCGGAAATGGCTGGATTGAAACCCTTTGATGTGATCGTCGAGGCGAATGGCCAACCCGTGCGTAATGCTCCGGATCTGATGGAACAAGTCGGTCGGACAAAACCAGGGGAATCGATCCAGATGAATGTCCTGCGGGAAGGGAAGTATGCCCGGTATACCATCCGAATGCGATAACATATTGACCAACACGGTTTGGTTGTTTTATAGTTGGTTTTTCGTTTTGTGGTCCCCGTCTTTTCCGGACGGGGATTTTTTATGGGGAGATCGGATGTGGCTGCAGCACTATTTTGATGTTATCAAACAATATGCGACCCCTTCAGGATGTTATTAACGCGGATTCCAATTACGTCACTACAATCTTTTTTGATGCCTATGACGACAATGTCTACTCCAGTTTCATTAATTGCCTATTTGTATCGGGAGCTACCTCCTGAGAACACACGGGCACTTCAACAAGAACTCGCGATCAATGCGTTGCTTTCCGAAGAGTTTGATTCTATGGTTATTGCAAAAAAGGCCTTGCCTCAAGTAACCTTCAGTCCGACGGATAAAACACTGGCCGATATTCTGGCATACAGCCTGGGTTGTCCGGTACAAGCATGATCCGAAGACTTTCGTTCCCGAACCGATCCCCGGTCTGTACGCCACAGTCCGGGGAATTTTTTTGTCCTATGGAGAACGGATACCGCTTCAATCCAGGGAAGTTGTTACTTTTGACGTCCTTTTAGGCCCCGTAGTTCAATTGGATAGAACGTCAGATTCCGGTTCTGAAGGTTACAGGTTCGAGTCCTGTCGGGGTCACTACTTCTTCTTCTCCTCCCAATCGTCCGCATCCTTCTGCCTGGCATTCATTTTGATTGCTATCTATCAGTACAGCACAACGGAAATACCGAGAAAAACCACAACAGTTCCTGGTGAATCAACGTTCTGCTTCCATCGGACACGCAAACCAGAATAACATGACCTTTTCCATTCGATTCCTCCCGCTGTTGCTGGCCCTGATCGCCGCTGGAATGATGGCCTGTGGACAAACGGAATCTTCCCCTGTTGCAGACGAGCAGGAGCATCCTGCAGAAGCCGCTGTCAAAGATATCCGACCCGCCATCAAAGATTCATTGGATCGTACCGGCTGGGTGGTCAAGGGGTATGGCACTCATCCTATCTCTATCGCCGTGCCCAAACCGCTTGTCGGTATGGGCGACCAGGTGCCGGAATCAGCCAAGAAATTTGTGCTGCGCAATGAGACTTTTTCCGGGATTCATGGCGATGACTTTCAAATGATCGTGAACACGATCGAATATGTCAGCACCGTACCTGTCGATCTGAATGCGATCGCCGCCAGTGCTGCCGATCAGATCCGTAGTGATGTCGCCGTTTCACATTTCGAATCGACGGAGACACCCATCACTGTGTCCGGTCTGCAGGGTATTCGTCAGGATGGCCGGTTATTCCGGGATGGATTAATCCACTACTGGTGTAATACGTTGGTTCAACGGGGTCAGGAGGTGTACCAGGTGATGGTCATGTATCCGGAGACCTATGTGCTGGGTGCTGGAGATGCAGAGGCGATGATGCATTCGCTTCGATTGGATTAATTTTCCATTCAAACTTTAAGAGAAAGTACGAGTGTTGATCGAATAACCTACATTTGGAACTCATCTAACACCCCTCTTAAACGTATGAAACACATCCTCATCTTAGCGCTGTTGATGGTCATGACCATCCAGCTTTCAGCCCAGCGATTTCTGGTGTCTTTTGACCGGTTCTCTGACAACAAGCCGAGTTATATTACGTTGATAGACGGAACCGAGCTCATTGGTGAGATCAAGGATATTGACCGGAAGAAAGGATTGATCGAAGAGATTACGATCAAGGATGAATCCAAGAAAAAGCACAAACTGAAGCCCGAGCAGATCAGTCATATGTATCTTCCTCCCAATGGGATCAGTTCATTTTTCAGCAATTATGCCTTTCTGACGGATGTCAGCAATTGGGACAACGACACGTATGATCAAGCCCATATTGCTGATGGATATGCCTTCTTTGAACAGTCTGAAGTCATGCTCAAGAAGAAGAAGCGCCCGATGTTGATGCAGTTACTCAATCCCTCATTTTCCAGCAAAATCAAGGTCTTCCAGGATCCTTTTGCCGGAGAGACCATGTCATTGGGTGTAGGTCCGTTGACCGTTGCAGGTGGGGATGAAAAATCCTATTATGTCCGAGTGGGCGATGAGCCGGCATTCAAATTGAAAAAGAAAGATTACCGGGAAAGCATTGATGTACTGTACAACCAGTGCCCGGCTGTTCGTCAATCGGTCGGAGACAAGCCCTCCTGGTCCGATTTTGAAGAGCATGTCTATATGACAAGCAAGAACTGTCAATAACCTTAAACGACCTAGAAAAAGGGGCTTGCCGCATCATCGCGACAAGCCCCTTTTAGGTGGTGTTGATTTGCCCGGCATCAGGGGAGCAACTCAATCGCATTCTCCACCTCTTTTTTGAATGGAAGAATCCATGTGGGCAGGTTGTCTTCTGCCTTATCGATGAGCCACCAGTAGGATACACCTTGCTTCCGCACCTGGATATAGATGCCTCCCCAATCGCCCGCATCGGGCATGCCGATAGTAGATGGTTGCTGATAGAGTTGGGAAGGTAGCAGACTGACCAGATCGGGCAGTTTCTTTTTCAGGTTGTCGGGCAATTGCTGGAATCCGAAATTCTGGTGGTCTCCACCAGCGTATTGGTCCAGGACATCCTCGTAGAGTTTATCACCCTCGAGTTTGTAGGTTTCGATACATCGTTCTCCGACACACTTCCCGTAGAAGTGTCCGAAAATAAAGGTATCAATTGATGTATTCAGGTCCTCTTTGGCACAGGAAGACAGGGCCATGAGGACCGTGAGGAAGCAAAGAGGGGTAATGGCTTTCATCAAGGTCCGGTTCGGTCCTTTAAAGTTCGGGTTTATTGGGGCCAGATGCAAGCAAAAGTCTTGTGAAAATTCGGTTCTCAGGCATTTTCCCGGGGTTGGTCTGGCAGTGATTTCTGTCTTTCTACTGTAAGCAGTTTTATGCCAGACCGGTACAAATATGAATGGATTGTGTTGTGTTTTCCAGACGTTGCTCAAGAAATTTGAACAGATGATGGATCTATGTAAGTGTCCCCCGCAATCCACCTTTTTCAGAGTGGAATCGATCCCTTGTGGTACTATTCCCGATCGTATTTTTCTTTGTACATCCGATAAAGTTGCTTCTGCTTGTTGTCCAGATCGATCTCCCGCCCCTGGATGAAGGCTTGCTCCACCTCGCTACTCCGCATATCCAGCACATCGCCCGGGCAGATGAACAAGGTGGCATCCTTTCCTTTTTCGAGGGACCCGATCCGGTCATCCAAACCCAGGATGCGGGCCGGAGAAAGGGTGATCGCTTTCAGGGCCTCTTCTTTGGGCATCCAGCCGGCGGCCTGGCCGGCTTGATAGGCGAGATTGCGCTGCTGCCAGTAGCCGTCTACGGAGAATGCGTAAGACACCCCAGCTGATGCGAGCAAAGAAGGCGTCTTATAAGGCAGGAGGATATCATCTTCGGGCTGAGCAGGAAGTTTATGGGTTTGGGACAGGACCACGGAGATCTGGTGTTCCTTCAGGAAGTCGGTGATCATCCAACTGTCGCGTGCTCCGACGATCACCGGGGAGACCTTGTATTTGTCGGCCCACAGTACGGCATCCTGAATAGCCAGGGCATCATCAACGTCGATGTAGAGATGGCGTTGGCCGGAAAACACAGGACGCAGCCCCTCAAATCGAAGATTCTTCTCCTCCAGAGTGGCCATCTGCGCATAAGCTGCGGCTTCCCGCATGAAAACGTCGATCTCATCGATCTGTTTCTGGTAGTCCTTGTTCCGAGTGGTCACCCCTGGCTCGGCCCACCATCCGCTGCGGGCATACGGTGCAGGCCATCGCAGGAAAGTGCCCTCATCGGTGGCATACGCAGCATCCTCCCAATTCCAGGCATCCAGCTGGACAACACTGCTCAGGCCCGACCATCGACCGCTACCCGGCACGATCTGGGCCATAAGGATGCCATTGGTTCGAACAGTAGGAATGACCCTGGAATCGGCGTCATACGCCACGATGGTTCGGGCATTGGAATTGTCCGGGCCGAACTCATTCACGTCCTGAGTCGCCGGGATAGCGCCGATCTCATTCAATCCGAGGGAGGTATTCAGTGCGATCAGTCCGGGATAGACATGTTTGCCTTCTGCCCGGATCTGACGATACCGGTCCTTCTGCCATTCCGTATTGCGGGTCATCAGATCCACACTAGTGATTCGGCCTCCTTCAAAGAGAATAACCCCGTTCTCCAGAATCTGACCATTACCGATGTGGATCGTAGCTCCTACGATGGCGATCGGTTCCTGTTGGGGCGGAGCGGGCGCCGGTTGTGCGAAAAGAAAGCCAGGCAGGACCAGGAGCAGGCAAAACAGATATGTATGATGCATGATGTGTTGCATTAGAGGCATTTGGGAGTCATTCAGAGATCTCATCGAAATTGGAGTCGCAATGATACAGACGCTGAGCTCTTCGACCCGGGGGTTTCTTGTTCTTGCCTCCTTCTGCTTTCATTTTTTGGATCAGTCGTTGGCGTTCCTGCTGAATATTCTGGCGGGATTGACGGTCCATTTCTTCATCCACCATTTTGATGCCATCGACGAAGGTGACTGTTGCGTGGGCATAGATGGATAAGGGATGATCGGACCAGATCACCAGATCGGCATCCATGCCAGGTTTGATACTGCCCACCCGATCATCGATATGCAGGAGTTTGGCAGGATTGAGGGTCACAAATTTCAAGGCCTCTTCTTCAGAGACGCCACCATAACGCACGGCCTTGGCAGCCTCCTGGTTCAATCGACGAGCCATCTCTGGATCATCGGAGTTAAATGCGGTTACAACACCTTCCTGATGCATCAGAGCGCCGTTGTAGGGGATGGCATCATAGACCTCGAACTTGTATGCCCACCAGTCAGAGAAGGAGGAGCCTCCCGCTCCGTGTTTGGCCATCTTGTCCGCGACTTTATACCCTTCCAGAATGTGGGTAAAGGTGTTGATCCGAAAATCAAAGGACTCCGCCACATGCATCAGCATGTTGATCTCCGACTGAATATAGGAGTGGCAGGTGATAAACCGTTCTTTGTTGAGGATCTCAACCATGGTCTCCAGTTCCAGATCTCGCCTCACCTTTCCGGCTTTTAACGGATTCTTATTCTGCTGTTCGTACTCCCGGGCGCGTTGAAACGCATTGACATAGACCTGTTCTACACCCATTCGGGTATTGGGATATCGCGTATTATCATTCCCACCATTGGATCGTTTGACGTTTTCACCGAGGGCGAATTTGATAAAGCCTGGAGCTCCTTCCAGCTTCATTTGTTCTGGTGTGGAACCCCAGCGCAACTTGATGATGGCACTCTGTCCACCCACCGGATTGCAGGAGCCATGCAAGAGTTGCGAGGTGGTCACCCCACTGGCCAACTGCCGGTAGATATTAATGTCCTCACTGTTGACTACATCTCCTATACGCACCTCGGCCGTATTCTCCTGAGTACACTCATTGACACCTCTGGAAATGGCAATATGCGAATGTTCGTCGATCATTCCCGGTGTTACATGTTTGCCTTCTACATCCAGGATCCGGGCACTCGGAACATTTAGATTTTGCCCTATCTTTTTTACTTTACCATCCCGGATCAAAATATCGGATCCCTGGAGGATTCCCTGATCGGTATTGGTCCAGATGGTTGCATTCTTGATCAGAAAGGTCCCTTGTTGAGGCTTTTCAGTCCAACCATAAGGCAGGAAGGGGTATCTGATGGGGCTCAGGCTGTTCTGGTCAAATGGCTGCTCCGGCTTTTCCGGTTTAGTCTTGCTTTGGGTTGTATCTTGATACACAGCTCGCCAGGAAACCCAATCGCCATTTTCGTCTGTTCCTCGACCGTTCCACACCTTGTCCTGCTGATATCCGCTGAGTAGCCAGGTGCCTGTAGAATCCGACAGTTGGAACTGGAGGTCTATCCGACCGCGGTCCCATTTTGCCTTCATGTCCACCTTGGCGGTGTCGTTCAGGAACAGTTGAAAGGTATTCTTTTTCTTTCCTCCACGCACTTCAAAACGGTAGGAGGCCGTCCCTGCCTGGAGGTCATATTTTCCGTCAAGGTCGGGTTCATCAGCGGCCTGCAAGACGTAAGGTTTCCCATCCACCCAGTTTTCGAACAGAATGGTCTCCTCATCAAAAATGGCTCCGGAGGTGATCAGAAATGAGGCACGTTTTCCGACTTCAACGGTACCTAATTCACTGCTCATCCCGATCATCGCAGCGGGGACACGCGTCAGGGCTTCCAGGGCCTGAGCCGGGTCCAGGCCATTGGCAATGGCTTTCCGTATGGCTGTAAAGAAGTCTTCCGGTTTTTTGAGGCCTTCCATGGTGAGGGCAAAGGGAATGCCTGCACGCGACAAGGCGCCCGGGTTGGCGGGTGCCCATTCCCAATGCATCATATCCTCCAGGGATACCTGCAGAGCATCATAGGGATCATCGATCTGGAAGGCTTCGGGAAAAGTCAGGGGGAGGATAAAAGAAGCACCTGTACGCTTGATGTCATCGATGCGGCGATATTCGTCTCCGGCACCGCGGTAGATATAGGTTTTGCCAAACTCCCGGGCGATCTTCTGGGCACGGAGCACTTCCTGCCAGTCGCGTACCTCAAAGAATTGGGGCAGATCCTGGGCCTGATTCCAGGCCTGGAGGGTGAGGTTGCGTTCTTCCACAGCCCCGGTACGCTTCAGCCAGTCGCCATCCAGATAGGTTTGCCGCAACAGGGCGATACAACCCATCAACGACCCGGGGTAGGACATGGGAGAAGTTCCTTTTTTAAACGAAAGATGGTTGCCTACACGGTCGCGTATCAGGGATTGACCGGCCTCTCCATCGCGCAGGTTGACCAATGCAGAGGTGCCCCTCGACAATCCATCATGTTGATGGGTGAGCACCCAGGAAAATCCGGCTTTGCGATAATCCTCTGCCTGTTTTGGATCAGGTTGAAAGGCTGCACCAGCATTGTAATCACTTTTGAGGGCATCATTCCAGGCATAGGCACCCGGCCGTTCAGAGATCCACTGATCACTACGGTCGCGACGAGATCTTCGCTCTGCCCGACTTTCTTCTTTGGCGGCTGTCAACCCGTAATCCGATGAAAGATCGATAAACCCGGGGTAGATCGACCGTCCCTGGAGATCGACGACAACGGCACCGGCAGGCGGCTGTATACCTGTGCCCATGGCGGTAATTCTCCCTTCGCGAATAACCAGAGTAGCATCACGTAAGCTCTGGCTGCTATTGATATGGATGTTGGCATGGGTGAACGCATACCAGTCCAGCCGGGGATCCGGGATCCCCTGTACCGGAAAGGTTGTATTTTGAGCAGGAACGAGATGGATCAAAAAGATACTCGTGAGGAAAAGGAGTAGGCTTTGCCGCATTCTGATGGATTGAAGGCTTAAAACTACGGATTTGAATCCGGTGCGCGACAATACGAGGATGACCCCTTCGAGAACCATTTTTCCTGTCTGACTGTTTCTTTTTTCCACCAAACAAACTCAGTGGCTGTCTATTCGATCAAGGATCTGGAGATGTTATCCGGTATTAAGGCCCATACCATTCGGATATGGGAGCAACGCTATAATATCATCCACCCCAAGCGGACACCCACGAATATCCGGTACTATGAGGACCGGGACCTGCGTCAACTGCTGAATATTTCCATTCTGAACCGGAACGGGTTCAAGATCTCCCGGATCGCCTCGATGAATGAAGAGGAGATCAAGAAAGCAGTGAATGATCTCTCCAGCGGGACCTTTGAAGATTCCGTTCAGGTGGATGCCCTGACCATTTCCATGATGGAACTGGATGAAGGTAAGTTCGAGACTATTCTCTCCTCCAATATCCGGGCGCTTGGATTTGAGCGCACCATGCTGGAAGTGATCTATCCCTTTCTGGATAAACTCTCTCTGCTCTGGCTGACGGGCTCCATTCATGCGGTGCAGGAGAGTTTTATCTCCAACCTGGTCCGTCAGAAACTCATTGCCGCCCTGGATGAGATCCCGTTTTCTCCGAATGCGGAGAGGTCCTTCATCCTCTACTTGCCGGAAGGGGAATCACAGGAGCTGAGTCTCCTTTTTTTACAATATCTGATCCGCAACCGGGGGCACAAGGTTTTGTATCTGGGCCAGAATACCAGTCTGGTCGATCTGGCTGAAGCATGCAAGATCTATAAAACGGATTATGTTGTCACGATCATCTCCGAGGCGTTTACCCGCCAGAGTGTCCATCAGTATTTGGAGAACCTGAGGAAGGTTTGTTCCGGCAAAAAAGTGTTGATCACCGGGTATCAGGTTTTGGTGCAGGGCATTGCTACCGGTCCCGATATTCGTGTCATGAAAAATCTGGACGATATCTTAAGCGTTCTTCAGGAGATAGATCGGCAAGTACTGATCTCCACGGATATCCAGTAAACCATCTACCACTATGGGCCGACCCGCATTTACTTTATTGCTTCTTTCTTTCCTGATCTTTGGAGGAAATTCCGGGTGCAATAAGGATGAGACTCCCACGCTTTTTGACATGGTCTATGTGTTGAATGTGGACATGCCCGCTGCTCTGAATACCATCCAGACCCATTTTGTCGAGTTTAACAAGGTGCCGACCAACATCGAATCTATCCTCGTCGATCATGGATTGACCGAGGCGGATGTCGCCCGCATCGAACCCTACGATGGTCAGTTGGAAGTGATTTTGGCACCTGTGGACCTGGCTTATTTCCAGGAGATCTTTGTAGAAATTATGGATGGCCAGAGCCGGTTGGAATGTTTTTACACTCCGAGTGTGCCTTTGAACACAGGAACCCGCGTGGTTCTGGTTGGTACGTTGGCGGATTTCAAGCCTTTACTCACCCAGAGTGCTATGAACCTGCGGATGGGATTTCGTCTTCGAAACCCTTCCCCATCTTCCTTGAGTTTTACCTTGAGATTGACGTTTAAAGCAAAAGCATGAATACATCCTGGCGACGAGTCGTCATCCTCCTGACGGCTTTGCTGTTCTTTGGCGGTATCATCGGATTCCAGATCCTCAGCCGACAAAAATCTGACCCTCCCCGTAAATCTCCGATAACACGATCTCTTCTGACCGTAAGGGCTTTATCCGTGACGAATGGTTCGGCGAGTATGCCGATTCCACTACAGGGAAGGTTGGTCGCCTTTGATCGGGTGGATCTGTTTGCCGAGGTCAATGGGCAAGCGATGGAAGGGGCACATGCGTTGAAAGAGGGCGTTCGTTTTCAAAAAGGTGAGGTTCTAGTCCAGTTGGATGATCGAGAAGCGCGATTGGCTTTAATGGGACAACGAGCAGCATTGCTCACCCTTGTCGCCCAGGTATTACCAGACATTAAGATCGAGTTTCCAGATCGTTTTCCTGCATGGCAGACATATGTCGAACAGTTGGATCCGGAAAAGCGCATTGCTGATCTGCCGACGTCGACAACTACTCGGGAAAAACTCTTCCTGGCAGGTCGGGGAATCCAGTCCCAATTTTACAGTATTCGGAGCGCAGAAGAGCGGTTGACTAAATATCGCTTGATCGCCCCATTTGACGGGATGCTCACTGCCGTGGATATTCAGCGTGGTACGCTGGTTCGTCCCGGTCAGCGCATTGGACAATTTCTACGTTCTGGAGCGTATGAATTGGAGTCTTCTACCTCCATTGGAGATCTGGCATTCATTCGGATCGGGCAAAAGGTATCTCTGGTGAGTGAGGATAACGGAAAGGTCTATTCCGGCCTCGTTCGGCGAATCGGGGACCAGGTCGAAGCCTCGACGCAAATGGTCCCCATCTTTATTGAGGTTGGGGGCCAGGGTCTCAGAGAGGGAATGTTCCTGTCTGGAGAGATCCAGGGCGGAATCTCTGAACAGGTCGTGGCACTTCCGAAGGAGTTGCTCATGAATGGGCGGGAGATCTGGCGAATCCAGGACAGTAGCCTGGTCAAAGTCCAGGTGCATATTATCCGGACCGGACGTACCCTTGCCATTGTTGATGGACTGGAAGATGGCACTTTGGTGGTTCGCGATCACAAGCAGGGTATGGTCGAAGGCCAGAAGGTCAACTGGATCATCGATTAAGCCCGAAACCATGCATGCACTCGTTCGCTTTTTCATTCGCTATCCGATTGCCGGTGATCTGCTCATGGTTCTCTTTCTGTTGGCAGGAGCGTTCGGACTGACCAACTTGAAGTCCACCTTTTTTCCAGAGGTGGAGTCCCGCATCATTACCATCCAAACGATCTATCCAGGAGCTTCGCCGGAGGAGATCGAGGAAGGCATCATTCTCAAGATCGAAGAAAATCTCAAGGGGGTATCCGGAGTAGAGCGTGTCTCCTCTGTCAGTACGGAAAATAGCGGAGTGATCACAGTGGAAGCCTTGCAGGGATATGATCCGGAAAAGGTACTGGATGATGTCCGTAATGCGGTGGACCGAATTCCCTCTTTTCCAGTTGGTATGGAGCCGGCGGTTGTTTTTCGTCAGGAGAATTTGGGATTTGCCATCAATTTTGCCATCAGTGGGAATGTCGATCTGCAGACACTCAAACAATTTGCCCGTCAGGCAGAAACAGAGCTGCTTGCCATCGATGGAATCTCCAAGATTACACTGAACGGTTTTCCGGATGAGGAAATTGAGATCGCATTTCGTGAAAAAGACCTTCTGGCGTATCAATTGACTTTTGCCGAGGCGGAACAGGCCATCCGTGGAAGCAACCTTGAATTGACAGGTGGCACAGTAAAGGGCAAACAGGAAGAATTGCTGATTCGGGCTCGGAACAAGCGCTATTATGCTGATGAGTTGCGGGATATTCCCATCGTGGTGACTACAGATGGAAATATAATCCGCCTGTATCAGATCGCAGACATCCAGGATAAATGGTCGGACAATCCCGATCGGAGCTGGATTAATGACAAACCGAGTGTAGTTGTCACGGTGTCCAATACGCTGGAAGAAGATATTTTGGATATTTCCGAAAAGGTCCGTGCATATATTCTTTCTTTTAATGATCAGCAATCCCTTGTCCATGCGGATATTATCCGTGACGGTTCGGTCGTCCTGCAACAACGAATCGACCTGTTGGCCAACAATGGCATGATCGGATTTATACTGGTCCTGGGATTACTGTCCATGTTTCTCAATTGGCGTCTGGCATTTTGGGTCGCACTGTCCATTCCCATTTCCTTTGCCGGTATGTTTCTGGTTGCCTATTTAATGGATATCACCATCAATGTAATCTCCCTTTTCGGGATGATTGTTGTAGTGGGTATTCTGGTCGACGATGGGATCGTCATAGCCGAAAATATCTATCAATTATATGAACGAGGTGTGCCCCGATATAAGGCCGCACTGGAAGGATCACTAAAGGTCATTCCAGCTGTATTTACCTCTGTGCTGACCACTATTATTGCCTTCTCTTCTTTTGCATTTCTGGATGGACGCATTGGCGATATTTTTACAGTATTGGGTGTCGTGGTCATCCTCTCTCTGTTCTTCAGTCTGGTGGAAGGGATCTTCATCTTGCCCGGACATGTGGCCCACTCAGTAGCTCTGCAGCCGAATCAAAAGAAGAATAAAGTCCAAAAAGTATTTGAGGGATTGATGTTGTGGTTACGGAATCGGTTGTACGCCCCTTTTCTTCGATTTTCTCTCCGATATCCTGCAAGTACGATCATTGTTTATACGGTGTTGCTCATTTTAACCGTAGGCATGATTCGAGGGGGTTTGGTGAAGACCACCTTCTTCCCGGTGATCCCCAGAGATAATATTAGTGTGACGCTCAAGATGCCAGCAGGTACCCGGGAATATGTGACTAGAGATGTTTTGCACCGTATCCAGCTTGCTGCTGAAGAGGTAAATAACCGATTTGCAGCTTCCTATTTTCAAGGGGCCAACCAACCCATCAACCATATCGAGTTGAAAATTGGACCGACCACTTATCAGGGCAGTGTGGATATCTCACTATTGGATGGGGAAATTCGTGACTCACTCACGGCTACTGTGATCACCAATGCCATTCGAGAACTGGTCGGCGAGGTTCCAGAGGCGGAAGTGCTGACATTCGGGCAACCATCGCCATTTGGCAAACCGATCTCGGTGTCTCTGCTGGGAAATGATTTTGGATCACTCCGTTCGGCTGTTACTGACTTGCAAACCGAATTGGAGTCGTTGTCGGAATTGCGGGATGTGACCAATAACAATCAGGAAGGACTGCGCGAGATCAATATTACATTGAAGGAAAAAGCAAAAGGCCTTGGATTGCAATTACGGGATGTGATCACTCAAGTACGCCAGGGTTATTTTGGCGTAGAAGTGCAGCGCCTGCAGCGCGGTGAAGATGAAGTGCGCGTTTGGGTGCGCTATGGCGAAGAGGATCGTGATGACCTCAGTCAATTAAAGGAAATGAGGATTCGTTTTCCGGATGGCCGGGCGTTCCCTCTGCGTGAGATCGTTGATCTGGAGGTCAAAAGAGGAATCATAGCGATCAACCATCTGGACGGGCAGCGCGAGATCAAAGTCGAAGCAGATGTGGCTCAGGACAATGTTTCAGTGACTGACTTGAATGAATCTATCAGATCGAACATTGTACCCCAAGTCCTCGCGAACTATCCAACGGTCAGTGCCTCGTTTGAAGGACAGAATCGGGAACAGATGAAGACGGCTCATTCGGCCAGGATGGTATTACCGGTAATGTTGTTGCTGATGTTTTTTACGGTAGCCGTGACATTCCGAAGTATCGGACAAACACTGGCCGTTTTCGCACTGATCCCATTTGGCTTGGCAGGTGTGGGATTGGGCCATTGGGTCATGGATCTGCCCATCAGTTTGTTTTCATTTCTGGGGATCATGGCACTGGTCGGAATACAGGTCAATGATGGCCTGGTATTGATCACCACGTACAATGACCTCATCCGAAAAGGGAACAGGGTTATGCGCTCGATTTACACAGCCGCACTATCCCGGTTCAGGCCTATTCTATTAACTTCTCTGACGACAGTTGCGGGATTGGGACCGCTCCTTTTAGAAAAGAGTTTTCAAGCTAAATTCCTAATTCCAATGGCTGTATCGGTCGCCTTCGGTTTGATCCTCGCTACATTTCTGACTTTAACTTTGTTACCCGCATTCTTAATGATCATCAACCGCGTCAAATTGTTTGCGGTAACTCAGTGGGAAGGTTTTCGTCCGGATCCCCGATCCATCGAACCAGCTATTGAAGGTCGAAAGAATTATATCTGGCTCTGGCTTTTCTTTGCAACAATGATTGTATTCCTCTTTCTTGCTTTGATCTATTTTTCCATACGCCTTTCTGATATACTGATTCCTTCATGAAGCACTTCATTTCTCAATTTACCTTTTTGCTGCTCGGCGTACTTGGGAGCACTACCGGCATTTCCGCCCAGGAGGTTTTAACGCTGGATCAATGTGTCCGCATTGCCCTTGAAAAGGATTTGCAAAGACAGATCGCAGGCCTTCAATTAGAAATAACGGATATCAATAACCATGGGGCTGTTGCCGGGCGTTATCCGAATGTCAGTATAAATACATTCAGTCAGGGAAATCTGAATGACCAGGATAATCCCGCCAGTTTTCTCAACGGACTGATCCGTTCCGGAAATACCAATATATCCCTGGATGCGACCTGGTTGGTATTTGATGGATTCAGAGTCAAGTACAATCTGAAGCGGCTGGGGGCATTGGAAGAGCAGGCCAGAGCGCGGTTGGATCAGGCGGGCATTCAGACAGTGCGCCAGACCACCTTGGCATACCTGCAAGTAGAATGGCTTCAGGAGCAGGTGGATCTGGCCAGAGAGGTGCTGCAATTGAGTGAGGGCCTTCTGGAGGATCAACTCCTTCGTCGCGAGTACGGGCAAGCACTCACGCAACAGGTCTTGCAAAGCAAGGATGCTGTTTTAGCTGATAGCGCGGGATTGGGCATGGCGATCTTGAACCGATTTTTGGCCCAGCATGCTTTGAATTTGGCAATGGGGGATCCTGACAGGCCTGAGTTTATAGTAACTGGTGCGTTGACCATGCCAACGCAGGTGTGGGAAAAAGCGATATTGCGACAAACCATGCTGGCTCAGAATCCGCAGATCCAGGAAGCTGTTTTGGGCGAACAGATCGCCTCCCACCAAACGAGAATAACCCGAGCAGACTTCTCACCCCGATTCGTTGTCAGCACAGGTGCGGTGCTATCTGGTTCGATCACTGAAGTAGATGGAAATAATCCGTTTACCGGTGAGCCATTTGGCACGCAGATCGGATCCAATCGAAATCTCTATTTCGGGGTCAGTGGCAGCTGGCCAATATTTGATGCGGGTATTCGCCGCCGTGAGGTGTCGGTTAACCGACTGCAGGAGCGTATTGCTCATATGAACCGACAGGCCTTAACTGATCAGCTTCTCAGCCAACTGGATGATCTGCTGGTGGGGTATACGGCACTCCTTCAAAATCTGTCAATTCAGGAGGAACAAGTCGAAAATGCTCGTCAGAACCTATCCATGGCAGAAGACAAGTTTCGCTTGGGTCAACTCTCAATTTTTGATGTGCGGACTGTGCAATTATCTTATGCACAAGCTACTCTTCGCCGGATCACTACGGTGTATCAACTTCGGGTCCATGAGGTGGAGATCCTCAGTCTGACAGGTTTGTTGTCCCGGTAAGTTCCTGCGTCAGCTTTATTCCTCTTCCTGTTTGGATTCGGTTGAGGTGGAGTTAGCCGCTGGTTCGTTAGCCGCTGGTTCGCTGGCCTCCGGCATCAGGTCATTCTCTTTGATGAAGTGAAACCACTTGATCACCTTCCGGATATCACTCATGCGGACCATCTCTTCGTCATAGGTCGGCAGGATCTCTTTGAAATACAAGCGCAGTTCTTCGTCCTTGGCCAGGGCTATATCCGGGACGGGTGTACTGTGCGCGTCCATCGCGAGAAACACGTTTTGCAGGTCTTCCGTGCCTTCTTCGGTATAGATCCCAATGGATGCCAGCAAGGAAAATTGGTGTGATCGTACCGGCGCAAATCGTTTCTGACCATTGGTCAGATCCTCTACGATCAGGCCATTGTGGCGATTGGCAACGACGCGATACAAACCGGGCAGACCGCTGACCGATACGAGTGTTGAAAAGTCCTTTTCCATTAGTAGACCAACAGGTTTTGTAGTTGTTCACGAAAACGATTGGGCGGCAGAAATTGCTGCTCCAGGGGGATGGCAAACGGTATCGGGGTGTCCAGACTGGCACTCCGCATCACCGGCGCATCCAAATATTCAAATAGATGTTCATTGATCCAGGCACTGATCTCTCCACCAATCCCCAGGAACAGGGTGTCTTCATGGAGCAGGATGACCCGATTAGTTTTTTTGACCGTCCCCGCAATGGCATCATAATCGAGCGGCATCAGGGATCGCAGGTCCAGGATGTCGGCGTCAATATCCAATTCTGTGACGGCCTTGGTGGCCCAATGGACGCCCATTCCGTAGGTGATGATAGAGACATCCGTGCCCTGGCGGACCAGTTTTGCCACACCGATCGGAATGCGATAGGGATCGACCGGTACCTCCTCTGAAACGGCTCTGTACAGGGCTTTGTGTTCAAAGAACAGGACCGGATTGGGATCATCCAAAGCTGATAGCAGGAGTCCTTTGGCATCAATGGGTGTGGCGGGGAAGACCACCTTCAGTCCGGGTGTGTGGGCAAACCACGCTTCGTTACTCTGGGAGTGAAAGGGGCCTGCGCCCACTCCAGCTCCGGCCGGCATGCGGATCACCACATCGGCACTGGCACCCCAGCGATAGTGGGCCTTTGCCAGGTTGTTGATGATCTGGTTGAATCCGCAGGTGACGAAGTCGGCAAACTGCATCTCGACCATGGACTTGAAGCCTTTAAAGCTCAATCCCTGACTGATCCCGACGATAGCGCTTTCGCAGAGTGGCGTATTGCGGACCCGGTCCTTGCCGAATTGCTGGACAAATCCATCAGTGATCTTGAACACCCCCCCATATTCTGCGATATCCTGACCCATCAGGATCAGATTGTCGTGGATCTCCATCCCCTGACGCAACCCATCGGAAATCGCGTCGACCAGTCGCATGTCCTTGCGTTCGGACGAAATAGCGGGCAGCGTGGCGGGCGTATAGGGGGCATAGACATCCTGCAATTCTTCCTGGATGTCCGGAACAGGGTCTGGCTCTGCGAAAGCCCGCTCCACTGCATCGTTGATAAATTGTTTAAAGCTGCCCCGGATGGCGGTGGTCGCCTCTTCATCCAGAAGCCCTTCTGCCAGGAGCCACTGCTCAAAGGATTTGACGGGATCCCTGGTCTCCCATTGTGTAAAAAGTTCCTGAGGGACATATTTCGTACCCGATGCTTCTTCATGGCCGCGCATGCGGAAGGTCATACATTCCAGGAGGACGGGTCGCGGTTGCTTCCGCATGGAAGTGGCCAGATCCTTAACGGTCTGGTAGACTTCGAGAATATTATTGCCATCGATGGTGTGGGCTTCCATCCCGTAGCCAGCACCCCGTGAGGCCAGGCTGGCGCAACGAAACTGTTCATTGATCGGGGTGCTCAGTCCGTATCCGTTATTCTCGATGACGAAAATGACGGGCAGGTCCCAAACAGCTGCCACATTGAGCGCTTCATGGAATTCACCCTGACTGGTGCCGCCCTCACCGGTGAAGGCCAGCGAAACCTTTCCCTCTGCTCGCAACTTATGGGCCAGGGCCACGCCGGACGCCAGGGAAAGCTGGGGGCCCAGGTGGGAGATCATGCCGACGATGCCATATTCCAGAGCGCCAAAATGGAAGGAGCGTTCACGGCCTTTTGAAAATCCGGTCTTTTTGCCCTGCCATTGTGCCACCAGTTTGTCGAGGGGCATCTCGCGGGTGGTAAACACCCCGAGATTGCGATGCATGGTAAACATCAGCTCATCTGCTTCCAGGGCGGCGGTGGTGCCGACAGCGATGGCTTCCTGTCCGATGCCACTAAACCATTTACTGATCCGTCCCTGACGCAGGAGGATCAGCATCTTCTCTTCGATCAGGCGGGGCAGGATCAGATGACGATACAGGCGGAGCAATGCATCATCTTCCATTCCCTTGCGATCAAAGGTCATTGCGGGAAGATCTTTTGCTAAGGTGGTCATGAGGACAGATTTCTAAGGCAAAAGTAGGGGAAAGGCCGTTGAAAGACCAGAAGTGTTATCCATTTGCCTGTTCCGCCAGTTTGGAGGCATTCTCTGCGGTCTGCAATGCCTGGATGATATCCTGGATCTGACCCTCCATGATCTGGTCCAGATTGTACAGGGTCAAGTTGATGCGATGATCGGTGACCCGGTTTTGGGGGTAGTTGTAGGTGCGGATCTTGTCGGACCGGTCGCCGGTGCCGACGAGAGATTTTCGTTGCGAAGCCATGGCTGAATCGTGTTCTGCCCGTCGGGTATCCTGGATCTTCTGGATGAGGCGGTGCATGGCGATCTCCCGGTTCTTGATCTGCGACCGTGCTTCTGTACTTTCCGCTACGATCCCGGTGGGCAGGTGGGTGAATCGTACCCCTGATTCCGTTTTGTTCACGTGCTGTCCGCCAGCGCCACTGGCACGAAAGGTATCCGTCTTCAGATCTGATTTGAGGATGTCCACATCTTCGAATTCGAAGACGGGGATGACCGCCACTGTCGCTGCGGAGGTATGGATCCGGCCCTGGGATTCTGTTTTTGGTACGCGCTGTACCCGATGAGCGCCGGATTCGAATTTCAGCTGGGCATAGACATCGGTGCCTTTGACCTCAATGACGATCTCCTTGTACCCGCCGGAGCTGCCATCGTTTTGGGAGAGGACCTCCTGCTTCCATCCCCGGGTGTCGAAAAAGCGGGTGTACATGCGAAAGAGGTCGCCTGCGAAAATGCTGGCCTCGTCACCGCCCGTACCGGCGCGGATCTCTACGATGACATCTTTTTCATCCTCCGGATCCTTGGGAATGAGGAGTACACGGATCTCCTCCTCCAGTTCGATCTGTCGCGGTTCCAGTTCGAGGATCTCTCCCTGGGCCATTTCCCGCATTTCGGGATCCGATTCTTTGAGCAGGGACCGGGCGGTGTCGAGGTTGCCCAATAGCTGGGCGTACTCCTTGTATTTCAGGACGATGGCCTCCAGACTTTTATAGGTCTTGTTGATCTTCGTGAACCGAGTCGGGTCAGAGATCACGTCCGGGTCGGACATTTGAAGCTCAAGGTCCTGATATCGGTGGACGAATCCCTCCAGTTGTTGCAATAGCTGTTCCATGCTGCGTTGAGGTCAAGGGCAGCAAAAGTACGGCGATAGGCCGGTATGTCTGTGGTGGTGTTTTGAAAAAGACAGGATCGAGAAATTGTCCTGCTAGGAAGGAGAAACGCGAATCTTCTCCTTGATAGATTGGATCAGGGCGGGAGAGACATTTCGTCGGCTCACATGAGTCTTGACGAAGGTCTTAAATGACTGCTCCTGATGCAGTAATGACTGATATTGTTTGTTTTCCCGGATCTCATCCATCAGATTTCGGGCCTCATCCTGATTCAGTTCGTTGTCCAGAAAGAGGGACACCCGATGGATTAACTCATCGTTCTTCATAGCCTGTTGGTTTGTGTAAAACAATCGGAGTTCCTCCGTCCCCTGTTTTCCCCATAGTGGATCAAAGGAAGAACCTAAGCCTAGTCAAGGTAACGCTTGAGAAAGATATAACCAAAGAAAAGGGGGGCATAGTTCCCAACATGTGGACATTAATCTGTGGTTGGGTCATCCTCCTGTTTGGTCATTTTTCTCCGTTTGTCCTCATAACCAAGGGATCGTGCATAATCCTTCAACTTCTCCTTGAGGAGGTTTCGGGCACGATGCAATCGAGAACGAACGGTACCGATCGGGATATCCAGGATGAGCGCGATCTCTTCATATGTGAAGTCTTCGACATCGCAGAGCAGGATGACTGTTCTGAAGTCGACGGGCATCGCATTGATGGCATGGGTTACCTCATCGCCAATGAGGTAATTGAACATCTCCTCCCGCAGATCAAAATAGGCATCTGGTCCTCCGGGCTCCTCTTTTTCGTGGACCTTGCGGATCTCTTCGTAGTCCACCTGCACCGGCTGACGCTTCTTGCGCCGGTATTCATTGATAAAGGCGTTTTTGAGGATCTTGAACAACCAGGCTTTGGCATTGGTGCCCCGGTCATATTGCCGGATAAACCGGTATGCCTTCATATAGGCGTCCTGCACCAGATCGTTGGCGGCATCATCGTCCAGCGTGAGGTGGAAAGCAAAGGTGTGCAGCGCATCAATATGAGGGAGAAATTCTTCCTCGAAGATGGCATGCTTTTCAGCGGTGGTGAGTGGGAGGTTTTCTGGGACTTCAGTCAAAATAGATCTGTTCTTACGATTTGGGGGCCCTACCTGGAAGGCAGGTTAGGCATCGGTGCTCCGGAAAGCTCTGACCAGGCTGATCACATCTGGATCTGCACTGAGCTCCGGGGCGACATCAAATAGTGTTTGGTGTGCATCGAAATCTTCGGCCAGCTGCAGACACAGGGATTGACAGGCCTCCTGCCGTTTCCCCAGTTTGAACAGACAAGCGATACGCGCATAGTCCAATTGGGGCGAGAATTGTTGTCCGATCGCTGTTTCCAGAATATCGAGGGCTTCCGTCAGGGATCCATGCTGAAGCAGGAAGGATGCATATTGCAGCCAGTAACTGCTTTGTTCGGGCGCTAGTTCCAGAGCGCGATTCAGGCAAAATTCGGCCTGTGGGAGGTTGCCTTTTTGAAAGTAGGCTTCTGCCAAGGCAACATAATACTCCTCGCGATCTCCGTTCAGACTGATCGCGGATTCAAGATGAAAGACCGCTTCGTCATAGCTGTTTTCAAGGACACGGATACAACCCAATCGAAACAGGGCTTCGTCGTGTTTGTCATCCAGGACCAAAGCTGTCTTGAAGGTGGTTACGGCTTGTTCTCGCTCGCCATTCTTTTCGTAGGCTTCACCCAGTTTGACGAGGAGGTCAGGATCCTGTGATTCGGACTTTTCCAGGGAGGTGAGAAAGCTTTCAACAGCCTTCTGGAATTTGCCTAATTGGAGGTACATCTCTCCCAGATCGCGCCAGGCATGTTCAAATTCTTCGTTGATCACGCAGGCATAGTCAAAGGCCTCGGCTGCTGATTTATAGTTTTCGAGACAAGAGTGGGCATGCCCGAGATTGTACCACACCTGCCAGGCATACGGGTCTTGTTCGATGATCTCCTCATAAAAGGTGGCACTCTCTGTATAGTTGCCCAGCATTTCTGTACTGAGCCAAAGTCGTTCGAGGGCTTCCTGAAAGCGGGGGTTGTATCGAACAGCACGTTCCAGACTGTGGTGCATCTGCAACCACTGGTCGCGTTGTTCTTCGATCATAGCCTTGAAATACCAGGCGTCGGCCAGATCTTCCTTGCTTCCTTCTTCGAGGAAGGGGGAGAGGATGATCTCTGCTTCATTCGAGCGGCCCAACTCGATCAAGGTCTCCACTTGCAGGAGTTGGATATCCAGTTCTCCGGGAGAAATACCGGAGGCATGACGCAATACGTCCAGAGCCTGGTCGGGTTTTTCCAGTTCGAGAAGAACGGCGGCCTGACTACACATCAGGTCAACAGAGAACGGGTGTTGCAGGAGGGCTTCGCAGCTGGCGGTGTAGGCCAGGTCGGCTTTACCTCCGGTCAGGTACTGTTCGATGAGGTCGAGGAAAACTTGTTCATCCAGGTAACCGCTATTGCCTTCTGCCAGGCGGGCTTCAAAGTCGGATGTCCAATCAGGCATGCAAGGTGGGCTGTTTGAGGTAAATATACGACTATTTGATGCTGCCGGTCAACGTGTCAAAGTGCAGCATTGCCGGAATTCAGAATAAGGTCATCAAGTGATTGATAATAAGAGAATTACATGGGACTGGATTCTACCTATCTACGGTTTGTACATCCTTAAAACGTTTGCCATGAACAACCTTATATGTGGCACTCATATTTTATGGAAAGAATAAATATTTGTCAAACCGGTTTTACAGCCCGTTCGCGACTGACCAGAAAGACCCCGGTAAAGATCAGTAATGCGGCCAGGACCTTGGAAAGCGTCAGGTATTCCTGCCCCATCATCAGCGCGATCAGAGCAGCGATCAGCGGTTGTAAATAGATATAGGCACTCACGGTGACCGGCGCAACACGCTGCAGGGCGAAGGCGTTGAGGCCATAGGCGAAAAAGGTGGTGAACACCAACACATAGATAAAACAGACGATGATCACCGGGGTGAAGTCGTGCCATCGGGCAGCAGTGGCCTGCGGCCATCCGAAGAACAGAACGAACATCGACCCGAACAGGAAAACCCATTTCAATACCAGGTTGGGCGAATACTTCGCCATCAGCGGGCGCACCAGGATGAGGTACAAGGCATAGCTGGTGGCATTACCGGCGACCATCAGATCGCCCAGGACATCACCATCTGCAAGGCCGGTCTGCCGACTCTGCAGGATCAGCAAGGCCGCTCCTGCTCCGGCCACCAGCACACCAAAAGCCCGTTGCCGGCGAATGCCCCGTCGCTCGATCAGGGCCGAGAGGAGGAGTACGAGCACCGGCGTCAATACCATGATAAGAGAGGCATGGATGGGTGTCGTCCGATCCAGTCCACTGAAAAAGAGCATCTGATTGGCAGCCACGCCAAACAATCCGCAAAACAGCAATCGGATCATATCCGGACGGGGAATGGCAGGAGTAGGCCGTCCCAGCCCTGTCATCCAGAACAAGGCTGTCGCCGTCAATACCCGGACCAGAATAAATCCGAGGGGACCGATGTACTCTCCGGCCAGGACCACTTTGGCAATGGAATAGTTGGCGCCATAAATGACAGCCACGGCGAAGAGGGCCAGATGGGCGAGCCAGTTGTTTTTCACAGGGAGCAAAGATGAGAAGCTCCAGGGAGGAAGCACCAAATCACAAATGTCAAATCACAAATAAATTCCAAAACTCAAATTCGAATGACCGAAAGGGGGTAGGGAGTGGAGGGTATTGATTGGTGAAAACTCTGTGAAACTCCGTGTTACTCTGTGGTAAATTTTACCCGTTTGCCTACCAGGCCAGATCTGGATCAATGTCGTCGACACGTATGTCTCGTTTGGTCTGCATGCGAGCCATTTGACGATCGAAGACCAGACGTGCCAGGCCAGCCGCGGCCGGCGTCTCTTCGGAGGGGTCCATAGCCCGGCGGACCAGACGTTCGTCAACATCCAAACGGTAGAGCAGGGAGAAGAGGAATTCGGTTTTTGTCTCCAGCATCCAGGCGATCTGCTTTGTGAGCATCTCCAGGACCTCAGCCTCATCAAACTGCTCTTTACCTTGAGGGACGATCTCAAAATCAGCGAGGATGGGCAGGTAGGGATTGTCAGGCATCATTACAAAGGTAAAGGGAGCGTCGGACAACGACGATGATCCTGCTCATTAGAAGGGCGCGTCTTCGGCATTCGGTGGGACACCGGCGGATAGAGGGTACTGGTGAGACACCAGTACCAACAATTTATTCTTTTTCAAATGTAATTTGATAATGGGTGATTTCAAGTCCAATTCCATTCGTTCCAGCTTTTAGTGGTAAAAGGAGAAATAGGCTGGAATGGACAAAAGAAGTCCCCATATCTTTGGGGATGAACGTTCTAACTAATATTCCACCCAATCCTTAATCTTCAATATTTAACATGTGAAAGCTTGATTAGATTGAAATTTTATTCCAAATTGTGATATCCTTTCAAAGCTTATAAATGATGTACTCCTACCCATTGTCGTCAGATGCAATGCCCAAGCATTCTTCATTTGGCGTGTACACAACTACACATGTGGATAGTTTGGAATTGTTAATCAATGAGTGCCCGGAAATTGGCGGATTTGGAGTGATCATGGCAGCGGGATTGCTTCGCTACCTGACAAATGACAATACATGGGCACATGATACCTGCTCAGTACCTCCTGCTGCAAGAGAATGGAAGCCCAATAGAGCACCCGTTTCAAATTCCAATTTGGCCATTGCTCCGAATCCCGGTGGTGACTGGTTTGACATCCGGAATGCTGATGAAGGAACAATCGAGGTGGCTGACATCTATGGCCGTTTGGTGTTCACGGGTGACATTGCCAAAATAGGAACACGGATCGACACCCGGACCTGGCATTCAGGAACCTACATTATCCGGCTTTCATCTGGGGAATTCGGAAGAGGAGCTTCACTCATCTGGGTAAAAAAGTAATTGAATCACATCTTTAGGGGTTGGTCATTCGGCCAACCCCTACTTTCTATAACCCAACTCTCATGAAACGACTATATCTGCTCTGGCTACTGCATTTACCATTTTTCCTTTTGGCACAAAAACATGATGCAAATTGGGTATATTCAAGTTCCAACCCCGATGATAGTTTGATATGTACCTTAGGCTTCAATGATAGCGTATTAACATACAATTTAATTTCCGGTCCTATCTTGGCTAGTTCTTCAGCTAGCTATAGTTTTAATAATGGAACTCTTCAATGTTATTCCGATGGTAGAAAGATGTATGCAAAAGATTTTAAAGTGATCCAGAATGGAGATTCACTGGATTATATTGATGCGTGGGTAAAGCCACCCAAGGGAATATCCATTGATTTTTATACCGGAGTATTTCTTCCTTTTCCAAATATGCGGGATAAATGGGCAGTTTATCTCCAGACAGTAGTCAATCATCATAGTATTGACGACCAAGATATTGGTTTATGTTATTCAATTGTTGATCTAGAAGCCGACCTGGGGAAGGGGAAGGTGCTCAGCAAGCAAAACCTGTTGATGGATAGTGTTTATCAATATACCTGTATCCAACATGGCAATGGACTGGATTGGTGGATCGTAGGCCACAAATACAATAAGGTAGACTTTGAAATTTATCTGTTGACCACAGAAGGGTTTCAGTACATGTCCACACAGCACTTTGATATGCCGGTATATGACTACAACTACAACCGATCACCGGTCATTTCTTCCGAAAAGGGTGACTGGATCTATCTTCAGTTTGCCATTCATGCAGGGTATTTATTCAACTTTGACCGGTGTCAAGGTGTGCTCGAATTTAAAACTGAAGTGGCGGTTCCGGATAGTGTTGATTTACCAAATCCCTTTAATTATGGCATGGCATTTCCGATTTCATCACCCTCAGGTAAGTTGATGTACTCCATGTTCCGAGATCAGATAAAAAAAGACAATAAAATGGTCAGTCGGTTCAGATTGATGCAAGCTAATCTGGATTCAAGTTTACCCGTATTTCAATTTCTGACGCACAAAGAAATATTAAGTTATGCTTTCGGCTATCCAGAGCTTGGTCCTGATGGAAAAATTTATTCCAAACATTTGGATGAAACTGGTAAACTGAACTTTCTATCCATCATTCATCGACCTGACGACTTGATGGATGGATGTGGTTTGGAGGTACCCGGAAAACCATTCCCATCTGGGTTCAGGACATCATCTACCCCCCGCTTCCCAAACTATCGCCTGGGTCCACTGGTGGGCAGTGAATGCGATACGGTCACCACTGCTGTAAAAGTTCCTGATGGAAATGAAATCTATGATTTGAAGCTTTCACCAAATCCGTCGGCTGGTCCTGTTGATGTCGAGATCACCTTACCGGAATACCAAGGTCACCAGGTACAGTGTGATGTTTTCAATGCCTTTGGCGTACAAGTGTCCAGCCATACTTTTCCACCGTTTAGTTATCGGCATACCCTTGATATTTCCCGTTTTGGATCAGGGATGTATACTGTTCATCTGGTGGTAGATGGACTGGTAGTTCGGACTGAAAAACTGGTGGTGGTGGGGAGGTAGGCAAGTATCATTCTCAACCACAGAAAAGTGGAATTATATGGGATTGCTCGGCATTGTGCGGTGTCCCACCGCAACCATAAGGAAGTCTGTGATAGTTGAAGTGTGCTCTCAGGTACTTTCAACAATCATGGAAGTATCGTTGTAGCCGATCTGGATCGTGAAAAGGTAGAGAGTTCGTTTTCAGGTTCCGGTGAGACACCGACAGGGGGGTACTGGTGAGACACCAGTACCAACAAAACAGGACAATTATTCATAAAGTAATGTGTTGGTACGAGTGTCTCACTCGTACCTGTTATTGTGCGGTGTCCCACCGCAAACTTCAGGAATTCTGTGCTAGTTGGAGAGAGCTCTCAGGCACTTTAAACAATCATGTAAGTTCAGTTGTAGCTTCAAGCGTATTGACTTCGGGCATATCAGATTAGAATGGATGATTTATACTTTTTATCCTCATTATTGAGGACAAAGTGACTGATTAATATTCTACAAATGTTAAATACTCCATTATTTAACACAAGAGCTATTGACAGTATCAAAACTTTCTTTCAAATTCGGTGCTCATCTCTAAACCAAAACATGATGTACACCTACCCCCCCCCCCCCCCCCTCGCTGGAGGCATCGCCCCAGTATCATCAAACTAGTTGGATTAGCTCTCGGCTATGTATTGTTATTTAACAACATGGCATTTAGCCAATCCTACTGCGATCCACTTCCCGTCCACGGAAGTTG
>JAIPBE010000038.1 GCA_021738725.1 Saprospiraceae bacterium
ACAGGAGCCAACTTGTCTTCAACTGTCAGTAGACCCCAGCAGCTGTTGCCAGTCTCAGGATCTGTGACTTTTACTTTCCATGTTCCACCGATCTGCTGGCGACCCACGAATGGGCTGGATGCCAATGGTGTGTTGTTGGCGTTAAAGATGGTGACGTCATAATCGTCATAACATCCATAAGGACCACCTTCCAATACATCGTCAGCTCCGACTTCCGTGACACAATCCTCATCCAGAGAGATCTGCACGTTGTCATTACAAGCCAACTTCGTGGTTGGATTGGCATACTCCAGTACCTGGATCTCGAAAGAACAGGTACCGATATTGCCGGCTACGTCTTCGGCTGAATATTGTACAATCCAGGGGCTGTCATCCTTACAAAGCTCATCGCCGCTATCCGGACCGAAGTCTTTCATGACCATAGCTTCTCCACCTAACTGATAGTCTACATGGATGTGAGCGCCACGAGGCTGGAATGCGATACCATTGAAGATACCTGCATTGATACCCGCACCGTCATAGATACGAATGTTACCATCGTTTGAAGTAGTAGCTGCACCATTGTACATGATCCGACGGTTCAAAGTTGTACCGTTGTCATGTACATAATAGATACCGGCAGTCTGACCGGCAGGAATGGTATAAGGTGTTGTCAAAGGAATGACAACATCTGAACCACCACCAGTGGTAAATGTACCGTTGACAAAGAAGGAAGCGTCAGCACATGCTGTCCAACCTACATTGCTATTCATATTCGGCTGGAAGGTGCCATCGATCATGAAGACCTTGAAATTGTAGTTACCTGCTGGCGTAGCTGAAGCACGTACAGTCACTTGACTGATGATCATATCATCAGCGGACAGGTTTTCAAGATTCGTAGCAAAACCGTACCATCCTGCATTCACCTGAGGTATTTGAGAGTGGGTCATAACCGGACCAACAAACGGACAGTTGTCCGTAGCGGTCACCTCACCCCAGCTGACATATGCACAGCACAGTCCTGGATCCAGGTTGATGATGATATCGGATGGGCAATTCAGAGTTGGTGGCTCTGTATCGTTCACCTCCAGATTCTGGGTAGCTTCTCCAACCACTGAACCTGTACCAGTGTATACCTGCCAGGTGATCACATGTGATCCGGAAGGAATATTGCTGATCAAAATCGAAGCCGGCAATGGCTTCGGAATGTTCACAGGTGGATTTGCATCCAGAATATAACGCAGATTGTTAGCTACATCGTTGATACAACCTGCTGGGTTGTATGATGCAGGCAATGTCACATCCAGATTTGCAACGCAAACACCAGGGCTCAGCCCTACAGAGAGGGGTCCACCTGGAACAGGGTTACAAGGAATGAACTGCGTTACTGTAGCTGCCCAACCCAGAGGCTGAACAGATCCATCTGAGGTAAACGCAAAGGTCAACGCACCAGAAGCGTTAGCGGCCGTCGCACGAATGGTGTTTGGCGCTATGTTGTTTGGTGCAGTGGTGCCCCAGAATCCACCCGTTCCATACACGTTGTTACCCAAAGGAGCGCCGGCAGGGCCAACGATCTTGGGTGAGCCAGTCGTCGTTCCATCGAATACATACAATGCATCGAAGTTCGTCTCGGTGTTGAATGCTGAGAAAACGGCCTGAACCTTCGCACCCGCTGTCTGCGGAGCAAAAGTCACTCTACCGTTATTGTTAGAGCTGTAGTTACCTCCTGAACCTCCACTGTCGTAGAAGCTGTAGAAAGTGTTAGGCCCATTGAACTGGCTGAAGGTTCCTGCATTACCGACTGCTGGCATGTTCACAATCTGCTGAGCAGACAACATACCAACTGTACAAAGCAGAACCATCACCAGCGCTAGGAGATGATTGAGTTTCTTGTTCATCATGGGATCAATTTGAAGTTTTGGATATTTAAATTTTCGTGAAAGAAAAAGATTAAACAGAAAGCAAGGCAACCGCCTCGTTATACCACTCAATAACTTTCTCTTTCTTCTTCGCTGAAATGTCCAACGTACTGTCTTCTTGCAGAAAGTTCGATTTGGCCATCAGCAAAGCCTGTGAGATGTGCATTCCACTGTTCAATCCATCCTGGATGAACATATAGAACTGCAGCAAGTATTTGACTTCCTTGATCTGGGCATCTGGCGCCTGTTGCTGGATCAAAACATTCAGTTGCTGAGTCAACGCGGTGATCTCAGCCTGAATGCTCTGTCCTGCTTGCGCTGGAGAGACCCAGTTCTTGTTTGGCTGTGGAGGAGCGATCAATGATCCGTTCGTCTGGGCAGAAGCCTCGGAAGAGATCATCATCAATCCACCCAACACCAGTGCCACCAATAGGACACGTGTTTTTGCAAAAAACTGCTTCATGGGTAAATAATTGAGGTTAAAAAAAGTGTTTATATCGTTAGTTTCTTTCTGGCGTCTTCTCTCAATTGAATGAGTTGGGCTTCATTCAGGACCTTGACATCCAGATGGTCGCCCAAAAAGGTGCTTTCATTGTTGGCATATGAAATGGCAAAAGCCTGATAGACAGGCTGGCCTGCCTTCAGGTTTTGAAGTAGATCGGAGTAAAACTGGATCCAGGCTTTCACCAATTCCGTCTGAACTCCCTGGACCCCGTTTTTCTGCAGATCAGCCAACTCCATTTGTAGGGTCTGCAACTGTGTATTCGCCACCACTTCTGCTGTTGGGCTATCTACCCATTGCTTCCCAACAGGTACATTGGATAGATTGTCTGATTGTGCTACCACAATGACCGGTGAAAAGCAAACAACGAAAAAGGCAATACCACATCCTACCAGGATGGATGCCCGATAACGCAATAGCAACTGTTTCATCAATTGAAATTTTAACGTTACACGTTGTTGAATCATCTCCGGACGCCTGTACAGGGTTGAGGCAGACATAATATGATCAGTCAAAGCGTGATCACGATCGTGACGCTTTGAGCAAAATGACAAGACTGACACAATGTTTTCCCTAAAAGGCAAAACACTATGTTGGATCTCTTCGCTTTGAAAGAGATCATGCATTCGATTCATTTGAATCATCCTCTATGCGTTACACATACTTCGCCCCTTCAACAGGGTTCATCCGGGATGAACCTGTTCAGGACAGAAATACGCGGAGAAGTCGGCTGATCGGTTTTGGGTGGGATCTGGGATGATCAGTCTCTGGGATGAGGATGGTTTTGGGATGTTTCCTCGACTTCTCTAAATAAAAATTAGTCTCCCACTTCAGGAAGACCAGTAAATATACAAGGAATCTTGCGTATTTAACCAAAATGGATGTGGTTCCATTCAATTCGAAAACGCAATTCCTTGAGCAAATTTATGGGTTTCACGGACGAAGTCCAATTTTTTCAGTGGAAACAACGCCTTATTAAGACATCAAACACGCATATATAAAATATCATCAT
Organism: Saprospiraceae bacterium; assembly: GCA_021738725.1. Taxonomy (GTDB): domain Bacteria; phylum Bacteroidota; class Bacteroidia; order Chitinophagales; family Saprospiraceae; genus JAGNXB01. Next base: position 3,413 of record JAIPBE010000038.1, read on the forward strand.
TTTTTAACTCCTGACAATCATGCCCTGATGAAAATCAAGAGATATTCGATGTGGGGAATTTTTTTTCCCAACTACCCTTCTACCTTCCTAAGAGCATTCCCCACTGGTGATGCATCATTGAAAAATGGACCAGAATTTGCCAACACTTGACAATGCATGTACTTTTGCAGCCGAATCAATCTCAAACTGATAACATGAATACATTTCTTTTCCGGATACTTCTCCTGGGCAGCATCGCGCTTACCGTCTTTTCTTGCGGATCTGATGGTGGCAGCCTGTCTGTTGGACGCGTTCAGGCGCAGGATAGTCTGCTCAATATCCAGGCGAGCCGTTTGATGACCTTGCAAAGCGCGATCGAAATTAATGGAAAGGCTCTGGAACGCCCCTTCCTGTCAAGTGAGCAAGAGGCAAACGGTGAGGTTCCTGTTGCACCAAAAAACCCGCTGGCAGATTTGTCGGAAGATCGCCTGATGGCATTCAAGGAAAATTTCAACAAGGTTCGCAAAGGTCTTGACAGCGTTCAGGGTGAACATCAAACCATCATTGATGAAGTGGTAGCTCTTCAAAAGTTGCTTTATGACGCACAAGAGGAATTGAAAGCCGATGCTGTCACCGCAGAGACAAAAACTGCTTTTGGCTTGATCCCTGACCAAATCAAAGCCCTTCAGGGCAAGATCGACGCACTGGAAGTCAAATTCACGGATGCCCAAAGGGAGACGATCAACTTGCTGATGTCAGAAGAGACCTTGCAATCAGGTGCTTCATGGCTGATGGTCAACAGTCCCATGATCTGATCATAGCCCGACTGTTTAATGGATCTACAGAAGGCACCGAAATTCGGTGCCTTCTGTTTTTGACCTCCTCTGGTATGCTCTCCTGAAAGATGAGCAGCATACCCAAATCCGGACCCATTTGCCTGTATTCATCCATACAGGATGTCTGTTTCTGCCTCTGGATTCAGCGAAGGATTAAAAAAACCTCGCGTTCTGGAACCTTTTATCCCATGTCTTCCGTATGAAAGATGGTGCAGACTGCCTCGTTGGGAAGCAGCACCTGCTCATATTGTACCCATAAGAATAACCGAATATGTTGCCATCAAACCTTTCCAGAATTGTCTTGATCGTGGTTACCCTCATCCTGGGGGCCTCGTCCTGTTCAAAAGACAAGGAATCAGCCTCCACTGAGGTGCTCCATCAGGTAGAACCGACCTTAGAAGCCAAATCTCCTTTTATGGTTCTGCTTTCCGGCGAAAAAACGGGCATCACCTTCCAGAATCATATCATTGAAACGTACGAGAACAACATCACTACCAATATCAATATGTACAATGGTGGCGGAATGGCGGTAGCGGATATCAATAATGACGATCTGCCTGATCTCTATTTTATTGGCAGTAATGGACCCAATGGGATGTACCTCAACAAAGGGAATATGACCTTTGAAGACATCACTGCCACCTCTGGTCTGGCTTCTGAAGAAGGGTTTGAAACAGCTGTTTCTGTGGTCGACATTAATGCGGACGGATTCCTTGACTTTTACATTTGCAGGGCCGGAGTGGAAAAAAATGATCTGCGTCGAAACAAGCTTTATGTGAACAATGGCAATCTGACATTCTCAGAGAAAGCCGCTGAATATGGATTGGACGATAAAAGTGCTAGTACAGGCGCCAATTTCTTTGATTATGATCAGGATGGCGACCTGGATCTGTATGTCCTCAATTATCCTACGGAAAGTATCTGGACAAACAAGATCGAGGCTAAACTGGGAGATGACGGAAAATACAAACCGGTACTATTCCCCAGGGCCGAATTCGATACAGACCGATTTTACCGGAATGACGGAGGAAAATTCACAGATGTCTCCAAAGAAAGTGGGATCTGGAATCTTGCCTACGGCCTCAGCGTCTCTGTTTCGGACTTCAACCATGACGGTTGGCTGGACATCTATGTTGGTAATGACTTTATCCAACCTGATCTGCTGTACATCAACAACAAGAATGGCACATTCACCGATCAGCTAGCTCAATACTTCCACCATACGACCCAGCATACTATGGGAACGGATCTCACCGATTTCGACAATGACGGTTGGGTAGATCTGTACGCTGTGGATATGCTGCCAGCCAAAAATGAGCGCCAGAAAGCCTTCTTTGCTACCAATACGCAGAGTAAATACACGGCATTGACTCAAAACGGATATTTCCCTCCCGTCATCCGCAATGTCCTCCAACGAAATAATGGGAATGGAACATTCAGTGATATCGGCTGCCTGGCTGGTGTATACAATACAGACTGGTCCTGGAGTGGATTGATCTTCGACATGGACAATAATGGCCTCAAAGACCTGCATGTCACCAATGGATATCGGCGAGAAGTGACCAATCGGGACTTCATCGATTTCACCCTCCCCCAAACGACAAAAGCAGCAGGATCCGGAAAGCGCCTACGGGATATCTATCCCAACTTCCAGGAATTCCTGGATATCATCCCGACGTACAAACTCCGCAATTTTTGCTATCAGAATGATGGGAACTGGCAGTTCAACGATGTAAGTGGACAATGGATGACCATCCCTGCCGCCTGGTCTTGTGGTGCTGTCTGGAGTGATCTGGACGCCGATGGAGACCTCGACCTGGTCACAAATAATCTCGAAGACCCTGCATTTGTCTATGAAAATCAATCAGCTGGTGGGGAGGATGCTCGTTACTTGCAAATCAAATTTGCCGGTCCTGCCAAAAATCCACTCGGGGTGGGGGCTTCGGCAACGATCTACTATGGAGACAATGAACAACAATATGCGGAGAATCTTCCCATCCGCGGCATCTTTTCCAGTGTTGAACCCCTGGTCCATTTCGGAGTAGGCAACCATCAAAAAGTAGACAAGCTGATCATTCGATGGCCCAACGGGCAGACCCAGGAATGGATCAACCTCCCAACCAATCAGCGCCTGATTGCCAGATATCAAGACGGAAAAGGATATGCCAAGAGTATTGCACCCGTCGAGATGGGGAAACCGATGTTTAGTGTATCGACGGTAGCCGGCTATATGCACAAGGAGAACGCTTTCAATGACTTTGAAGAATATCCGCTGATCCCCTGGACCGAAAGCGATCAGGGACCCCTGATTGCCGTAGGAGATGTGAATGGTGATGGATTGGATGACTTCTTTATCGGAAACTCTTTTGATCAACCGGGAGGTATTATGATCCAGAAGGCGACCGGCGGCTTTACACGTGCCACACCAGCATTCTGGGATCAGGAAAAAATTTATCAAGACCATGGCGCTACCTTTTTCGACGCTGACGGCGATGGCGATCTTGATCTTTATGTCATCAGTGGTGGATGGGAGGCAAAGCCGGAGATCTCAAAAATGGCCTGGGAAAACCGTCTGTACATCAATACTGATGGGAAGGGAACTTATATGCGCCCCAGAGGTGTCATTCCGGAATTACCATCCGTGGCTCAGCGCGTTGCCCCCTTTGATTATGATGGCGACGGGGACATTGATCTGTTCGTTGGTGGTCGTCTGACCCCTGGCAACTGGCCCTTAACGCCCGGTAGTGTGATCCTGCGGAATGACCAGGATCACTTTACAGATGTCACGGCACAGGTTGGTTCAGAATTCGCACATTGCGGCATGATCACCGATCTGCAATGGGCTAACATTGATGATGACGACACCCCTGAATTGATCGCTGTAGGTGAGTGGATGCCTGTCACGATTTTCAAACTCCAGAACGGCAAACTGGTCAACATAACGGAAAAGCGAATGCCCGAGGATCGCAATGGCTATTGGTACAGATTTGCCCTGGCTGATCTGGACCAGGATGGTGATTTGGACATCGTTACCGGCAATCTGGGTTTGAACACCCGGTTGACAGCAACCGCACAGGAACCATTGCGATGTTTTGCTGCGGACTTTGACAAGAATAATACACTGGACCCGATTATGGCTTATTATGAAGATGGAAAGCTCTACCCACTTGTCCAGAAAGAGGTTCTGCACAAGCATATGCCCGTGTTGAAAAAAAGACTCTTGTATGCCAAGGATTACGCTATTGCGACCATGGACAAGGTTTGGCCGCAGGCTGATCTGGATGCATCCCTCAACCTGTTCATTCACACCCTGGAAACATGCTGGTGGGAGAATAATAACGGGTCCTTTACTCAACATTCACTACCCATCCAGGCACAGGTGGCCCCTGTTCAGGGCATCGTAGTGGCAGATTTGAACGAAGATGGTTTTCAGGACATCTTGCTCGCCGGAAACCGTTACGGAATGGAAGTGGAAACAAATCCGTGTAATGCATCCAATGGAGCATTTCTAGCCGGTGATGGAAAGGGAGGGTTCAAATGGGTCAACAATACCAAGACCGGCATCTGGATATCCGGAGAAGCTCGTGATCTGGCCCTGTTGCGCGGACCAAAAGGCAAACAGATCCTGCTAGCCGGTAATAAAAATGGACCTGTTCAGGTGTTCCAGCGATGATCCGGGTCAGAACCAGATCTTGATCAAAAAGGGGCTACTCTGTCGAGTAGCCCCTTTTCTGATTTTATGTGTGATCCTGGTCAAAGGGTTCCTCTGACCTCCTGCTCGCGCTCGATCGCTTCAAAAAGTGCTTTGAAATTACCCTTGCCAAACGACTTGGCTCCTTTGCGCTGGATGATTTCGTAGAATACGGTTGGCCGATCCTGAACGGGTTTGGTAAAGATCTGCAGAAGATATCCATCCTCATCCCGATCCACCAGAATATTCAGTCGCTGCAAGTCTTTAATATCCTCATCGATCTGGCCTACTCTGTCCAGCACATCCTCATAATAGGTTTCTGGTACATACAGGAAATCGACGCCCTTTTTGCGCAAAGTGTCCACCGTGAACAAGATATCATCCGTGGCTAGCGCAATATGCTGAACGCCGGCACACCGGTAGAAATCGAGGTACTCTTCGATCTGGGACTTCTTCAATCCTTTCGCCGGTTCGTTGATCGGAAACTTGATATACCCGTTGCCATTGGACACCACCTTACTCATCAAAGCCGTATATTCAGTAGCGATATCCTTGTCGTCAAAGGTGATGAGCAATTTGAAGCCCAGGACATCCTGGTAGAACTTCACCCATCGATTCATATCCCCCAGTTCGACATTCCCCACACAATGATCTACATACTTCAACCCCACCGGCTGAATGGGGAACTCATTTGAACGGGCTTCGTAGCCGGGAAGAAACACGCCTTGATAACCCGAGCGTTCAACCAGCATGTGTATGGTCTCACCGTACGTGTGTATTGCAGACATGCAAACCTCACCATATTCATCCTGAAGTGTATGTGGCTCAGCAGCGGGTTTAGCTCCTCTTTCCACCGCTAATGCATAGGAGCTCCTGGCGTCGTCAACCCAGAGGGCCAGCACTCTGACCCCGTCACCATGAAGAGCAACATGCTTGGCGACTTCATGTTCGGGCCGAAGGGCACTGGTCAGCACAAAGCGGACCTTGCCCTGTTCGAGGACATAAGATACCGTGTCCTTATGACCTGTTTCCGGGCCGCGATAGGCCGTCCATTTGAATCCAAAGGTCGCTTGGTAATAGATAGCGGCCTGTTTGGCATTTCCGACATAGAATTCGATATAATCTGTTCCTTTTATCGGAAATGTATCCGTGGAGGATGTAGCGGTCTGTTGAACCTGAGTTTGCATGGTATAGGTCTGTTAGGTTTATCCTGGAATAAATTATCGTTTCAGCCAGCTGAGATAATAGTCGGGATCTTCGATCCCTGCAGCTTGTCGTGTCATCAGCAGAGGTTTGAAGGTATCTACCATAACGGCCAGTTCTCCGGTTTCTTTTGCTCCGATGCTCTTTTCAACGGTGCCGGGATGGGGGCCGTGCGGGATACCTCCAGGATGAAGGGTGATCATGCCTTTCTCTACATGGGCCCGGCTCATAAAGTCACCATCCACATAGTACAAGACCTCATCGCTGTCAATATTGCTGTGGTTATAGGGTGCCGGGATCGCCAAGGGATGGTAATCATAGATGCGAGGCACGAAGGAACAGATCACGAACTGATGTCCGTCAAACGTCTGATGGACAGGTGGTGGTTGATGCACCCGCCCGGTGATCGGCTCAAAATTGTGGATGGAAAAAGCGTAGGGATAGACATATCCATCCCAACCGATCACATCAAATGGATGGCTGAGATAATGATAGGGGTACAATTTGTCCTGCTTTTTGATGGTCAGCAGGAAATCTCCCTGCTGGTCATACGTCTCCAGTTCAATTGGCTTTCGAATATCCCGTTCACAATAAGGGGAGTGTTCGAGCAATTGGCCGAACTGGTTGCGGTATCTCTTGGGAGGGGTGATCGGACCGGATGATTCGACAATAAACAACCGATTGGCTTCAGAACTGAATTTGATCTGATAGATCGTCCCACGTGGAATGACCAGGTAATCGCCATATCCAAAGGGGAGTTTGCCGTACATGGTATGCAAAACGCCTTCTCCCTCATGAATGAAGATGACCTCATCTGCATCTGCATTTTTAAAAAAGGTATCTGTCATGGATTGGCGAGGGGCCGCCAGAATGATCTTGCAGTCGGCATTCACCAACACGGGCACTCTGCTCTCCAGATAATGATCACGTGGCGCTACCTGGAAACCCATCAAACACCGGTGCTTCAATTGCCTGTCTTCTACCACTTCCGGTTTGATATCGACTGGATCGCCCACCTGAACGATCTGCGTAGGTGGATGGGTATGGTAGAGGAGAGAGTAAAGATCGCTGAATCCCTCTGTAGAAAACAACTGTTCGTGATAGAGCGAACCATCCGGTTTGCGAAACTGGGTGTGCCGCTTTGGCGGGATCTGTCCGAGAGAATAATAGTGCATGCAGTCGGCTTTGCTTCAAAGATACCGTGATTTCATGATTCTCTCGGCTGCAAAGGAACCAAAGTGCCAGTCCTGCGTACATTCATGCATCGGAAACTGATCATGACGGAAGAGCAAACCAATACCATCGAAAACCCTGACCAGAGCAGATGGCCGCGCCGGTTTTGGTGGTGGATAGCGCTGTGTGTCGGTGTTTGGGTGACAGCCAGTTGGTTTGACTGGTATCAACATCATCATGCCCGCTCGAATATGCGGGAAAGCCTGGAAACATGGATCCAGGTACAGGAAGGCCAAATCGATCAACTCGCCAATGAGGAGTTGATCATCAAGACCTATCTCCTGGACAAACAACAAATGCCGGCCCCCATCTTTGCGGCATTCACTGAGCGAATGGTCCGCATGGCAGACCTGCCGTTCTCCCTCTTCTATACGCAGCACGATTCACTGATCTATTGGAATCGGGGTATTCCCGGTGTGGATGCTTCCGCCCTTCCCCAACTAACCGATATCCATCAGTTGGTACCGCTGGCAGATGGGTGGTATTTGCCCGAGCATCGCTCCATATCGGATTCGATCAATCTATATGCATTGATTCCGGTCAAACACTCTTATTCTACTCCTGGGCCCCTGCTCCATCCCGGATTCCCTGCAGATCCGGATATTCCAGGAGAAGTAGATGTGGTGCGACAACCGACCGCGCATTCTATCCAAATGAGGGATGGAACAATCCTGGGCTATCTGGATTTCAGCAAAGCAAAGCATTCTCTCCCCAGGGAATATATCTCGCTCATTCTCTTCCTATTGGCCGCATTGATCACAGCATCTCTGGCCCATATGATCGCCTCCTGGATGATCCGCCAGAATCGCAATCCGTTTGGGCCTATCCTCTTTCTGGGCACCTTATTCGGTTTGCGCTTCCTTTCCCTTGCGCTTGACTTTACGGGCCACTTTCAACAATTGGAGCTTTTCCGTCGATCGATGGATAATCCATTGCTCAGCCATTCAATCGGAGATCTGCTGATCAATATCACACTCCTTTTGTGGATCATCATCTTCTTCTATCGAGAGTTACCGATGCCGGACTTCTCCGGTTATCCAGAACGACGCAAGTGGATGATCGCCTTCCTGAACTATCTGGCCATCGCCTGTGGATTGCTGGCCATGATCCATCTGTTCCATATTCTGGTGATGGACAGCGATATCACGTTTCGCTTTGATGACATATTCAACTTTAACACGTACAGTTTTCTATCGCTACTTGCCGTTCAATTGTTACTGATCGCGCTTTTCCTGTATTCCTATCGGATCCTGTTATTCATCAAACAGACACGCCTGCCTAGACTCAAGAGGCTGACCGCGCTAGGACTTGCCAGTCTCCTGGGTATCCTGACGGGATTTCTTCTAGGTCTCCCTATTCCGGGAGGATGGATGATCGGCTTACTCATCATTTATCTGCTGTTGTTTGAATACTACGCTGATGTTCGAGCTTCGAATCTGACCTGGATCATTCTATGGATGATCTTGTTCAGCGGACTTGCTTCCGGATTCCTGTATCATTTCAACAATCAAAAGGTCGATGAAAAACTAGAACAGTATGCCAAGATCCTGATCGATCCGCATGATGCGGAACTGGAACGACAACTGGACAATTTTGTGTCCCGGGAAATATCTGAACCCAGGATATCTGCCGCATTGAACACGCAGACCTATATCAAACATTACTATACCTGGACACGCAATCTGGATCAATCCAATCTGGACGGTGATCCAGACCAGTGGCATTGGCAGTTCAATACATCCAATTACCAATATGAAGTTTACAACGGGTGCGGCACCACCCTTGTCTTGCAACGGGATGAAAGTGATGCCAAGCAGGTTTATGCGGAGTTGCTCAAAGCAACACCATTCAAAAGCATTCCCGATCTGGAAAACTTCCAGTACCAACTTACAAGGGAGGGGAAGCGCATTCAGAGTACTCTTTCTGAAGACCTGGCCTTCAGCCTGCGGGATGAGCTGAAACCTGACATGCCCATACTCTGGTTTCGGACCAAGAACTACCAGGGATTTCGACTGAAGCAAAATGGATTTGAGCTGTTGATCACTTTTGAATCCGGAGGTCGGGCAGAATTCCTGTCCCTCTTTTCATACCTTTTCTGTTTGTTGACCATCACGCTGTTCCTGATCACCGTTCTCAATACGATCTTTACCTTCCTTCCGGACACCCTGAATTTCTCCCTGTCCCATCGGTTGTCCCTCCGTAACCGGATTCAGTTTTCCGTGATCTCATTGATTGTCCTTTCCTTCCTGATCATTGGCGCGATCACGATCTTCTATTTTAAAAACACTACGGAGCAATATCACCAGGAAAGGCTGCAACGCAAGGCGTTGAGTGTCGCCAAGGATCTGGATAACCAGATCTCCAAGTTGAACAATCCAATGCCTTCAGATATGGAAGGCATCTTGCGATCCATCTCCCAGGTGCATCAAACAGATATAGATCTGTACAGTGACCAGGGGCAGCTGATGTACAGTTCGGAGCCCATGGTCTATGAGAGTCAGCTTACCTCTCCACTTATGGACGGGCGTGCACTGGCGGCGATGATCTGGGAGGACAAATCACTGTTTATCGGTGAAAATACCATCGGTCAATTGGCCTTTCGGACAGCTTATGCACCTCTGCCCCGACTGGCTGGTATGCCTCCTGGATATCTGGCGATCCCCTATTACACAGATCGTTCCTTCCTTCAACAGGATATTTCGGAGTTCATCAGTGCTTTGCTAAACGTTTATGTATTCCTGTTATTTATCGCGGGGGCCCTGGCTATCCTGGTCGCCAATTCCATTACGCTTCCTATCTCAGTGATCGGCCAAAAGTTGAAGCAATTCAAACTCGGAAAGGACAACCAACCTTTGGAATGGAGCAGCCGGGATGAGTTGGGTGACCTGATCTCTGAATACAATCGAATGATCCTGAAGCTTCAGGAAAGTGCTGAATTACTCGCTCGTTCTGAGCGGGAAGGTGCGTGGCGGGAAATGGCCAAGCAAGTGGCCCATGAGATCAAAAATCCGTTGACGCCCATGAAGCTCAGTTTGCAACATTTGCAACTGGCATTCAAACCCAGCAAGGCAGAGGACAAGGCCCTGCTGGATCGGGTATCAGCTACATTGATCGAACAAATTGAGAACCTGTCCCAGATCGCGTCGGAGTTTTCCAATTTTGCCAAGATCCCGGAGGCATTCCCCGAAGATCTCGTGATCAATGATCTGGTCCGTTCGGTGCGCAACCTGTTCGGCGAAAATCAGGATGATCAGATCCAGATCACCACTTCCCTACCCCAGGATGACCTGCTGGTAAATGCTGATAAGAACCAGTTGATCCGGGTATTGAATAACCTGATCAAGAACGCCATTCAGGCCATCCCGGAAGATCGGGCCGGCCGGATCCACATCCGCCTGTACAAGAAAGACGGAGCAGCTGTCATAGAAGTGGAAGATAATGGTACTGGCATTCCGGAGGAAATGCAGGAGAAGGTCTTCATGCCCAATTTTACTACCAAGAGTTCCGGCACCGGACTGGGGCTGGCCATTTGCCGCAATATCCTGGATATGGTCGGTGGAAAGCTCTACTTCAGAACACGGCCTGGCCGCGGGAGCACATTTTTTGTGGAGCTCCCTCTGGAGGAGGATCAGTAGTTTTCAGGGGGTATTCTGCTATTGGGATATTTCGATATTGCTTTATTTCGAGGAATGAGGAATCAGGGATGAGGTGTGATCCCATCATATGAGACAACAAAAATCAAAGCCTGAATCAAATTTGAGCCTGGACTAAAAGAACCAGAAGCCATTCGCATCGCAATCAAAAACGTGCTCTGATCTTGACGATCGGAGCACGTTTTTCAGTATCACCTGTAGATCGTGGCCGCAGGGCGTTGCCAGGAATTATCCGTTGATCAGTTTTGCCATCGCTTCTCCGATGACTGCGGGGGAGTCGACGACCGTAATGCCACATTCTGTCATGATGCGCATCTTGGCTTCAGCCGTATCATCTTCACCACCGATGATGGCACCGGCGTGACCCATTTTTCGCCCTTTAGGTGCCGTCTTGCCGGCAATAAATCCAACCACAGGCTTGGTTCCGTGAGCTTTGATCCAGTGAGCGGCATCCGCTTCCATGTTGCCACCAATTTCACCGATCATGACGATGCCATCGGTGTCCGGATCATTCATGAGCAGTTCAACCGCATCACGGGTACTCGTCCCACAGATCGGGTCTCCGCCGATCCCGATACAGGTGCTTTGACCCATCCCGGCCTTGGTCACCTGATCCACGGCTTCGTAGGTCAGTGTACCGGACCTGGAAACAATACCGATCCTTCCTGGACGATGGATAAATCCGGGCATGATGCCCACCTTCGCCTCTCCTGGTGTAATGACACCTGGACAGTTCGGACCGATCAAACGGCAATCAAACTGATCGATATAAGCCTTTGCTCTGACCATGTCCTGCACCGGTATACCTTCTGTGATACAAACGATTACTTTGATGCCTGCTTCAGCGGCTTCCATTATGGCATCTGCGGCGAATCCGGGTGGCACGAAGATGAGACTCACATCAGCTTTCGCCTGTTGGACAGCATCTGACACCGTATTGAAAACAGGGCGACCTATATGCGTCTGTCCTCCTTTCCCCGGTGTCACACCTCCAACGACATTTGTGCCGTATTCGATCATCTGTTCTGCGTGAAAGGTTCCCTCCTTTCCTGTGAATCCCTGGATAATGATCCGTGAATCCCTATTCACTAATACTGACATATTTCAACTTTGGTTAACTCAATCCTCTACAATGTAAACGTCCTCGTCTGCGCGCTTCATGTAGTAGTGTTCACGCGCATATCGTTCTTTATCCTTCCCGATCTCCAACTGCTCACCGCGGATCTCTTCAATCTGGCTTTGATATTTTGTTTTATCCTGTTCCAGTTTCTGGATATCCCGCTCCAGTTGCCATTGACTGATCAAACGGCTGTGATCAAAGAAAATGACATAGATCAAAAACCCGACAGCAACCAGAAAATAGCGGTTTCGAACGACCTTGTGAATCCGGGTCTTGTGGGTTAGATAGAATGATTTCAGGATGTCCATGGGTAGTGGGTTATGGCAGGAATGATGGGCCAGGATATGCTGCAGCGTCATCTAGATCTTCCTCGATCCGGATCAACTGATTGTATTTGGCCACACGATCAGAGCGGGAGGCCGAACCGGTTTTGATCTGACCTGTATTCAATGCTACAGAAAGGTCTGCGATAGTTGTATCTTCTGTCTCTCCAGATCGATGGGACATGACAGCTGTATAGCCATTGGTCTGCGCCATACGCACCGCCTCAATCGTTTCGGTCAACGTGCCGATCTGATTGACCTTGATCAGAATGGAATTGGCAATGCCTTCTTCAATGCCTTTTTGCAATCGTGTCGTATTGGTCACAAACAGATCATCTCCCACAATCTGGATCTTATCACCCAGGCGTTCCGTCAACAGTTTCCAACCACTCCAATCATCCTCATGAAGCCCATCTTCAATGGAAAATATGGGATACTTGCGGCACCAGTTCTCCCAGTAATCCACAAGTTCTTCACTGCTATATCGTTGACCTCCGGATTTGTGAAAATGGTAGCACTTCAGTTCTTCATCGTAGAATTCTGAAGCGGCCGCATCCATGGCTATCATTATATCAGTACCGGGTTGGTAACCTGCTTTTTCAATGGCTGAAAGGACCATTTCAATGGCTTCCTCATTCGACTTTATACCCGGAGCAAATCCTCCTTCATCGCCGACATTTGTCGTATATCCTTTCTTTTTAAGGACGTTCCGAAGGTGATGAAACGTCTCAACGCCCATTCGGAGTGCCTCTTTGAATGTCGGTGCGCCAAGTGGCATGATCATGAATTCCTGAAAATCGATACCGTTATCCGCGTGGCTTCCACCATTGAGGATGTTCATCATCGGAACCGGAAGTGTATGTGCATGCACACCACCTATATAACGGTATAACGGGAGCTCAAACTCTGCTGCCGCCGCATGTGCCACGGCCATGGAGACACCCAGCATGGCATTGGCACCCAAACGCGATTTATTGGGAGTGCCGTCCAGTTCGATCAGAGCGCGATCGATGCCGATCTGATCTTCTACCTCCATACCGATGATCTCTTCGGAGATCTCCTCCTCTACAAACTGGCATGCGCGCAGGACTCCCTTGCCCAGAAATCGAGATGCATCTTTGTCCCGCAATTCAACCGCCTCATGTTTGCCTGTTGATGCTCCTGACGGTACAGCAGCGCGTCCAAACGCGCCTGTATCGGTTAATACTTCTACTTCTACCGTAGGGTTTCCTCTGGAATCCAGGATCTCCCGGGCGATGATATCAATGATCTCACTCATGTGTTCAGGATACTGCGGCCTGTTGTTGTTTCGTGGCCTTGATCTTCTCTAAAAACTGATCGAACAGGTAGCGCGAGTCATGTGGGCCAGGTGATGCTTCGGGATGATACTGCACAGAAAACGCGTTATACTGTAATGCTTTCAGTCCTTCAACAGTGCCGTCGTTCAAGTTGACATGGGTCGCCATGACCGACTCACTGTTTGCTTTGATGGATTCCGGATCTACGCCAAAACCATGATTCTGACTGGTGATTTCTGAGAGGCCTGTTTCCAGGTTCAACACCGGATGGTTGATACCTCTATGACCGTGGTGCATCTTGTAGGTGTTGACTCCCAATGCTCTGGCAAGTACCTGATGACCCAGGCAGATCCCGAATACAGGACGTCCATCTTTAAGGATCTCACGTGCCAGTTCAGTGGCATAATCCATCGCCGCCGGATCTCCAGGACCGTTGGACAAGAAGAACGCATCCGGGTCCCAGGAAGCAATTTTTGAAAATGCGGTCCTGGCGGGGAACACCTTGAGGTAGCAGTTCCGAGTGGTTAAATTCGACAGAATGCTCTTCTTCACGCCGAAGTCCAGAACGGCTACTTTGAATGAAGCATTTGGGTCTCCGAGGTAATACGGTTCTGTCGTACAGACCTTAGATGCCAGCTCGAGACCTTCCATGGACGGCGCTCCGGTCAATCGTTCCTTCAGGATTTCCAGATCCGTGATCTCGCTACTGATGATCGCATTCATCGCTCCCTTGCTGCGAATATGACGGACAAGCGCCCGGGTGTCCACTCCGGTGATGGCCACCAATCCCTCCGTTTCCAGATAATTCTGAATATCGGTATCGGCGACCTGGCGGGAGTACTCCACTGTATACTCTCGTGTCACCAGGCCTGAGATCTTGATATCGTTTGATTCAACCTCATTGAGCTTGATCCCGTAGTTGCCTACATGGACATTGGTCATGACCATGATCTGACCAAAATAAGATGGGTCTGTGAAAATTTCCTGGTACCCGGTCATTCCTGTATTGAAACAGATTTCACCGAGTGTCGTTCCGATCTTTCCCGCAGGACGTCCGTAAAAAACAGTTCCATCCTCCAGAAGAAGCACGGCCCGGGGGGCAGGGGTTGGGGTCATGCCAGGTGATTTTCGGCAAAGATAGGCCTTGCGTGGAGAATCCCTCATTAGAAAGAGAGGGAATTTCCGCTTGGTTGAGATTTATTGCAGAATAGGGCTATCCGAACGACAAACACCGTTCAAGGATCGGTGATCATGAGAAGTTTTTTTAAACAGCTCCGTTTCAGGACTGCGGATCAGAATCAGCATCATCCGGGATGCCACATCCTTACACCGGCACCTCAACTCATCGGAGTCTCATTACATATAGGAGATTGTTCGTTAATGTTCAGGCAAGCATGGGACTGGAGCCAGATCGCGTTCCTATTTTATCCCTTTAGCGGGTGGCTATTTACCATCTCTGCGTTTATTCGGTTATAAGTTTATTTGTTAGAATTTCGTTTTTTCCAGAACCACGAGTGTCACCCTCGTTCCTACTACTAAGGGCAGTATTACCCCTGGCAAAAACGGAGAGGCCGCCCAAACTGCAGGTCATCGCAAGGTGCAGGTTTTCGCTTTCACATGTCGGCGGGACAACGGCAGATAGGCAGGTCCTGGTGGGACACCAGTACCACCCGAGTTGAAGAATGAAACTGCGTAAAACGACGAATTCTTGAAGATCAGCAGCCATCTTTTTGATCCTTACCTACAAAATCTACAAGGAAGGGACGCATATTAAACGACGAAAGGGATGCTGAAGCATCCCTTTCCTTTGTGGCGGAGGTCCGCCAACTGGCGGAAACCTACGTCCGCCGGCTGGCGGATATGAGCACGACGAGCATCTATGCTGATGCTCCGATGATCTCTTCCCTTATGTATTTTCGCCCGCGAGCGCTTTTCAATTCCTTTTCGCGCCGTAATGCCTCTGTTCTGCTTTCAAAAAACTCCACATGGATCACTACCCATGGGCGGTAACGAATCGACCAGCCCTTTCTGGATAGCTCATTATGGGAATGAAATCGCGCGATCAATTGACTCGTTTGCCCAATGTAGATTTTCCCGTGATGCATGGAGTGCATCACATAGACGACAAACTCCTCCGATGCTAAAGAGATCATAACCAATCCATTACTTGTATTGTCACATCCGATGATGGTCCCCAACAATATCATTAAACGACGAAAGGGATGCCGAAGCATCCCTTTCCTTTGTGGCGGAGGCAGGACTTGAACCTACGACCTTCGGGTTATGAGCCCGACGAGCTACCAACTGCTCCACTCCGCGATATGTGTTTCCGGTCTTTCGATCGGGAGGGCAAAGTTAAGCATGTAATTCGGATATCACCAAATTATTCGGCTGCATTCTTTTTTTCTGGCCTCATTTGAGGGAAAAAGATCACATCCTGGATCGAATCAGAGTCTGTCATGATCATGGCCAGCCGATCGATGCCCACGCCGATACCGGCAGTGGGAGGCATCCCGTACTCCAACGATCTCAGAAAGTCCTCATCCAACACCATGGATTCTGTATCTCCACGCTTCCCCAGAGCCAACTGTTCTTCAAATCGCTGGCGCTGATCGACCGGGTCATTCAACTCCGTAAATGCATTAGCGATCTCCTTGGCATTGCACACCACTTCAAAACGCTCTACCAACCCATCATGATCCCGGTGCTTTTTCGCCAATGGACTCATCTCAACAGGATAGTCCGTGATAAAGGTTGGCTGGATCAACTTGGGTTCGGCATGCGTTCCGAATATCTCGTCGATCAACTTTCCCTTCCCCATGGTCTCATCGATCGGCACGTGCAGTTCTCTGGCAACCTTTCGCAACTCGTCCTCATTCATGCCGGTAATATCCACACCGGTGTATTCTTTGATGGCTTCAAACATGGTATAGCGCTTCCAGGGCCGCTTGAAATCAATCACTTTGTCGCCCACCTTTACTTCAGTAGAACCATGAAGCTCAATCGCGACCTGTTCAATCATTTCCTCATAGAAGTCCATCATCCAGAAGCAATCCTGATAAGCCACGTATAGTTCCATGACGGTGAATTCCGGATTATGGTAGCGACTCATTCCTTCATTTCGAAAATTCTTGGCGAATTCGAAGACCCCATCAAAACCCCCAACGATCAGCCGCTTGAGATAGAGTTCATTGGCAATACGCAGGAACAGAGGCATGTCCAGGGTATTGTGGTGGGTTTTGAACGGTTTGGCCAGGGCCCCCCCATAAATGGGCTGCAGAATGGGTGTCTCCACCTCCAGGTATCCTCGGGAAGCCATGAATTCGCGCATCACCCGGATCATCTTTGATCGCTGGATAAAGGTTTTACGCACTTCCGGATTCACCACGAGATCCACATAACGCTGGCGATATCTCAGTTCAGGATCTGTAAATGCATCATGTACAGCACCGTCGGCATCCACTTTGACAATGGGCAATGGATGCAAGGTTTTCGACAACAAGGTCAACGAAACGACATGCACCGTGATCTCTCCGGTCTGGGTCAAAAAGACATGACCTTTCACACCAATGAAATCACCGATGTCCAGCAGTTTCTTGAAGACATCGTTATACATCGTTTTATCCTCATCGGGACAGATCTCATCCCGATTGACATAGATCTGGATCCTCCCCTGGCTGTCCTGGATCTCAGCAAAGGATGCCTTCCCCATCACTCGAACAGACATCAATCTGCCTGCAAGTGTTACCTCCGGTATAGGATGGATTTCAGGATCAAACTTCGCTTTGATCTCTGCCGAATTCGTTGTCACCGGAAATGCCGCGGCGGGATATGGATCCACTCCGAGTTCACGTAATTTCCCCAGTGCCTCCCTCCGGACGATCTCCTGGTCGCTCATATGTCCTTGCATCGTGATTCTTTTGCGGGGCAAAATTAGGCTTTTCTGGCACACTGGCCTGCATCATACCTTTCAATGACTTCTCACAGAATTAATAATCACAGCTTGTCATTTGGTTACCTTTACGACCCCGAATGGCCAAACTGACTTTGCATGCTCCTCCCTCTGCGACCATTGCTTCTTTCCTGCGCGACCTTCCTTCTGACTTCCATCACTGGCACCCTGAATGCACAGTGTCCCGAGATCACCTCTTCCACCCTGACATCACCGGACTGTTTTAATGGCTCCACTCCTTGCGATCTCTGTCCTGGTGACATGATCCTGCTCCATGCAGAGGGTCAATTCCTCCCGGACAACGGATGCCTGAACTGGTATTACAGCACTACTCCGGGTTTTAACCCATATCTCGGTGGAGGAACGCTGATCGATTGCGGCGATATCGATTCACCTTTGCCCCCACCCTGTGATGTTTGCCCGGAGATCCTGGCGATCTGGATCGATGCGTGTGGGTCGCCTGAATCCGCCAACGAATTTATGATCATCCATTCAGGAAGTGGGTTCAATGTGGACAATCTGGGTCTGGATTATGACCCGAGTAACAACAATGTCCCTCCCGGAACGGATGATGTAAATGTCAATGGTGGTTCATGTTCCTGGATGGTACCCAGTGCCACTGTCATATCCAACATGCAAGCTTCTGCAAGCTGTGACGGTAGCAACGTCATCCCAGCCGGTCCAGGGACGGTCATCCCTCCGGGAGCATTGGTGGTCATCTGGACCAGTGCCAATGCGTCCACTGCTTACAGCTTTGAAAATTTGTGCGCCGCCGGAGAAACGATCTACGTCATGCAGAGTAGCTGTGTACGCGCTGCCGGCGCATTTTCCAACTCCAGCAGCTCCGGACTTCGAACGACAACCATCAGTTTGAACAATTGTGGATGCAGCAATTCCATCACACACGATACGGACAACCCAGCCCTCCTCGGGGATGGAGATTATGCCTATGTGGACAATGGCAATGTCACGTATGGGAACGATGGTTGCGGCAATCCGCAGGCCCCTGACGTCTCTGCGCCTGATATCATGGCGCCGATAAGCACAGTCGCTGACGTCAGCTTTACCATTCCTTCCGCTTTGTGTAATGGCGGACCCTACTATGTTGTGGGGATTATCAGCCCGTTGGCAGGTGGATGCTCACAGGTCTTCACTGAGGAGTTTTCATTCAATGTACTCTGTCCGGATGCCACAGCATCTGTCTCCGGTATCACCTGTGAGACCAATACGGTGACACTGATGGCCACAGGTGGAAGTACTTACAACTGGTCCGGACCGGACGGGTTTACAAGTAGCAATCAGAATCCTATGGTGGGGCCTTTGACCAGCGCCAAGTCTGGCACCTATTCTGTGACGGTGACCAATGCCAGTGGATGTTCGGATGAGGCCAGTGTAGGTATTCTGGTCTTTCCCGGTATCTCGGCCAGTGTCGACCCGGCCTTGCCTGCATTCTGCCCGGGTGGCTCGGTGATCCTCACCGCCAACGGACTGGGAGGAAATGGCACCTACTCGTATAACTGGGTATATCCCGGAGGAACTGGAAATGCGGGAAGTGTTGAAGTCTTTCAAACGGGAAGTTATTCG
The DNA here is from genome assembly GCA_021738725.1 of Saprospiraceae bacterium. Lineage (GTDB taxonomy): Bacteria > Bacteroidota > Bacteroidia > Chitinophagales > Saprospiraceae > JAGNXB01. Next base: position 22,285 of record JAIPBE010000038.1, read on the forward strand.
GTGACGGTAACGGATGGAAACGGGTGTTCCGTGGAAGTATCAGGAATTGTTCAGGCCGCTCCCGGCCCAGTGGTCACCATTACGCCTGATCCTGCCGTCATCTGCGGGGGAGGCAGCATCGATCTGACGGCAAGTGCGATCGGTGGATCTGGAGGGGGATATATTTACGTGTGGACGGATCCAGCCATGAATCAACCTACTGGACCTGTGATCACAGCCTCTCAATCAGGAAGCTATTCGGTTACGGTTACCGACAGTGATGGCTGTACGGGCACCCAGTCCACCACTTTGACGGTCCAGCCTAATCCAACGGTTTCTATTGCTGCTGATCCGCTCCAGCTATGTGCAGGTGCCAGCAGCACCTTAACGGCTACTGGTAATGGCGGAGGGGGAAACTACACCTTCGCCTGGAATACACCAGGTGGGCCTACCACCGGCAATCCCATTTCAGCTACCCAGACCGGCACTTATACGGTCACGCTTACGGACGGCGCCGGTTGCACCGGTGCGGATACGATAACCCTCCAGCCTGGAAGCCCTCTGGCCGTCACCATCAATCCTGACCCAGCTTCTTTCTGCCCTGGGGGCATGGTAAATCTGTCCGTTACTGTCACTGGTGATCAAGGCAATCCATTGGCCTACAACTGGTCGACACCTTCAGGTCCCGGTACAGGCCAACCCCTGCCTGCTTCTATTGCCGGTTCATACGTCGTGACCGTAACTGAGACCAACGGATGCTCGGGAATAGATAGTGTTACCGTCCAGGAATTGGCCAACCTGACGATCACATTTGCTCAGGACACGGTCAGCTTCTGCCCAGGTGGTCAGGCGCAGTTGATCGGAAGTGCCAATGGGGGGAATGGCAGTTATACCTATACCTGGTCATTTACCGGTGGGACCAGTATGGGGGATACGTTGATGACCAACCAAGAAGGCACCTATACCCTGTCCGTGGTGGATGGAGCCGGATGTAGTGGTCAGGACTCAGCTGTGGTCATCCAGGCGACTTCCTTCCCTGTTTCTATCGTCGGAGCCTCGTCAGGTCTTTGCGCCGGCGACTCACTGGTCCTCACCACGACACCCACCCCAGGCCCAAACTGGAGCATTCAATGGACAACGCCCGCCGGACCAAACTCCAGCTACCCAATGATCGCCCTCACAAGTGGGATGTACCAGGTCACCCTGTCAGATCCTCTGGGCTGCTCAGGATCTGCACAAACCCTTATCAATCCGCTCACACCACCCTCGGTGCAGATCAGCCCCGCCATGCCAACCATTTGCCCAGGAGGTGCAACCACATTATCGGCAAATGTCACAGCTGGAGGCCCTCCAACTGCAATCAATTGGCTTACGCCACAAGGGCCTGCCAGCGGCCCCACGGTCCAGGCCAGTCTGGCCGGAACGTATATAGTAGTGGCCACCAATGCTGCAGGATGCACGTCAACAGATACCGTACACATCATCTCAGGGCCAGGGATCTCCCTTTCCTTCCTCTCCGATACTTTTGCTATTTGTGGAGGGGGGACGATCATGCTCAGTCCGAATATCTCCGGAGGAACCGGACCCTATATGTATACCTGGACCACACCGCAAGGCATGTCAAACTTTGATACGATTCCGGCTACACTGGCAGGATTGTACGAAGTAATGGTCACTGATGTGAATGGATGCAGTGGCATGGCCAGCACCACGCTGGTTATCAGTACCCAATTGAATGTCAATATTCTTCCCATCCAACCCGGTTTTTGCCCGGGTGACAGTATTCTTCTTACAGCGACTGTTGCAGGGGGCGTTGGCTCCATCACCTATTTGTGGTCGACACCTTCTGGTCCCGGATCCACTGACCAGTTCATCGCGTCGATCGGGGGCGGATATTCGGTCAATGTGGTGGATGGAACCGGATGCACAGGAATGGCCACTACAACAGTCTCTGCTTATGTCGCGCCAACTGTGATGATCACACCCTCATCCGCGACCCTTTGCTCCGGGCAGGTTGTCGGACTAAAAGCAAGCGGCTCCGGTGGAAGTGCGCCCTACTCCTTTATCTGGTCAGGGCCAGGCGGAACGATTACAGGCGACACTCTGGATGCCAGCCAACCAGGGAGCTACCTGGTCATGTTGACGGATGATCACGGATGTACGGATACCATCAGCAGTCAGATCAGTCAGGCTCCTCCTATAAATGTCGCGATTGATCCACCAGCCCCGTCCATTTGCAATGGAAGTGAGGTTGCCATCACCGCTTCTGCTTCCGGAGGAACCGGACCTTACACCTATCAATGGACCGGACCAGGATGGACCTCAAACCTCAATCCGGCAATTGCGACTACAAGTGGCGCTTATACCGTTGTAGCAACGGATATCGATGGCTGTACGGGCAATCTGGACTTCAACGTTCAGGATGCTCCCGGCCTGACGGTGACCCTGCAAACAAGTGCCGATACCATTTGCATGGGCCAGACATTCACTGCACTTGCGCAGGTCCTGGGCGGCACAACGCCTTACAGCTATTCCTGGGCAACACCTGCAGGAACGTTTGTCACAGACACCATCCTGCTTGATGCGCCTGGCACGCTGCATGTCACGGTAACCGATGCCAACGGTTGTTCAGGTATGGCCCAAAAAACGGTTGTCTCGGGTGGATTTGACCTCGTCATCAACACTGCTGATGCCTCTTGTCCAGGCATTGATAACGGTTCCATCCAGATACTTGGATTGGGAACTGCTGTGGGGCCAGTGGAACTGTCGATCAATATGGCTCCGCCCACTACTTTAGCCAATCTGCCATTTCAAGTCTCAGATCTCTCCCCCGGCGGATATGACCTGGTCGCTACGGACCTGAAGGGATGCACCTCTGCGGCATCCCTGTTCATCGGCGTCCTGGATGAGCCAGAGGTTTTGTTTAACCCCAACCAGATCACCCTCATCAGAGGAGATGAAGTGGTCCTGACGCCAGTCTTTAATTTCAGTCCCAGCATCTTCAATTGGGCACCCGGTACAGCATTGTCCTGCACCACCTGTACAACACCCGTCGCCGGGCCTGAAAACACTACTACCTATGTCCTCACGGCCACGGATCCCGCTGGATGCGAGGCTGTGGGGGAGGTCACGGTGATCGTTGTCGGGAATACGCGTATTTATTTGACGACGGCATTCAGCCCTAACGATGACGGAATCAACGATTGGTTCTACATTCAGTCTGCCGACCCGGATGTCATCGTCGAAGACCTTCGGATTTATGACCGGTGGGGCAATGCGCTCTTTATAAGTACACCTGGTCCCGCCAACCAGGCAGACCTCGGATGGAACGGCAAATTCAGAGGTAAGCATTTGAATCCAGGTGTTTACATATACACAGTTCTCATCAGATATCCGGATGGAGGGCAACGCCTCTACAGAGGGGATGTAACCCTGGTAAAATAACCCTGTGGGGAACCTGCATTTCCCCTGATATTCCCGTAATTTTGGAGGCCAATGGACCGAATCTTTCGGACAGCATCCCTGTCCTTGCCTTTGCTTGTATTTTTCCTGACCTTCCTGAATCCAACCCTTCAGGCACAGGTATGTGGATGCCCGTCGATCACCAATACGACTGTTCAAACAGGTAATTGCCTCCTGGTTGATAGTGGACAATGTCAAATCTGCCCGAACAGTCAGGTTCAGTTCTCGATCAATATTGCGGACCAGCTTGTTCCCGGAACCGTTATCAGCTGGTATTATGATACAGATCCCAACTTCGATCCAAATGCAGGGGAAGGGATTCTCGAGCATCAGCATACGATCCCGCTGATCAGCTGTAGTTCGCCACTGGTCAAGATCAATGAATTTCAGCCGTTTCCCGACCAGGGAGATAATGATTTTGGCAACCCGACCACTGGAGAGTGGGTTGAATTGATCGGCCCTCCCGGCGCCTATCTGGGCTGTTACGTGTTAAGTGACGGGGATTGGAGTATTACGATTCCACCCGGCACCTTTATGCCGAGTGACGGATTTTTTGTCATTGGGTATGATGAGTACGGACCGGTCGATCTGAGTGTAGACACCTGCAATTGTTTTGTTGAGTCATTTCCCAATGAAACGCTGACCCTCCACAATATGGGCGAATGGCTGGTGCTCTGGAATGGCTTCTCCTTTGTAGATGCCGTCCGATACGGCAACCCCTCTCTGGCTAATTCCCCTCCCTTTGGCAACCTGGTCACTCTGGGGGAGATCCCGACATCGGGTATGCCTCCCTGCAATGCCTCCATACCCATCAGTTTTCCCGTCTTTACCAATTTTAATACTCTGCCGTTAAAAGGGTACACCTATGAGCGGGAGCCTGACTTCAACGGTAACTGGTCGTTGGAAAAATGTGGTTCACGGGGTTACTGCAATAAAGACCAACCAGTCAACCTCCCGCTGCAGTGGACCTATAACGTCCCCGCCTCTCAGTGTAATCAGACCCTCTATTTCAAGGCCGTTATCAGCAATTATCCGGGTCATTGCCCCGCTATCCCCGGAGGGCTCGCAGCGGGTCCATTTGCTCTTTCCGTTCATTGTCCGCAGACAACCATATCGGATATGCTCTGCCCGGGTGATTCCGTCATTGTCAATAATCAAGTCTACAACCAGTCGAAGCCAAATGGCGTCGAAATCATGAAGTCATATACGGGTTGTGACAGTACGATCACAGTGAATCTCAAATACCACCCGACAGTGATGGCTGATCTGGGAACGGATGCTGTAATCTGTGCAGGAGACAGTGCTTTGCTAACGGTCAATCTATCCGGAGACGGTCCCTACCAGTTTGTCATCAACACCAACGGCACTCCCGGCCCATTGTTGAACTCCCCGCTTTCCGTTTATTCCTTCTGGGTAAAACCTTCGACGACCTCCACTTATTCAATGAATATCCTGGTCGACGATCACGGTTGTGAAGGCATACTTCTGGGCGGTGCCACCGTCGAGGTCAACGAGCCACAGGCCACCTACAGTCTGGATGTCACCTCTCTTTGTCCGGGAGATACCGCACATCTCGACTTCCAAATCTCCGGTTATGCCCCGTGGTCCCTGAATTATCTGGCAAATGGTCAGGTGCAGTCGGGAGTAATTGGAGCCAATGGATCTTTCGCTTTGACACCCACAGACACCATCCAGTATGTCATCCAGGACATCACCGATGCGTACGGATGTATGGTTACCCTGAATGGCATCCCCCAAACAGTCAATGTGACTGCGCCTCCCACCCTGGCGGAATTTGATATTGTATGTCTTCCCGGTGATACCCTTTATGAGATCACCCTTGAGCTGCAAGGTGGTATATCGGGCACCTATTCTCTTTCTGGCAATAGCGGGATGTGGAATGGTGGAACCTGGACCAGTGATCCGATCAAAAGCCTGACCCCCTATACGATCTACTTTGATGATGCTGGCCCCTGCCCTGCCGACACACTGACGGGTGTCCGAAATTGCGATTGTGCCACTTCGCCAGGAAAGATATTGACCGACACTCTGCACCTTTGTCCGGGAGAGTTCACCTCTATCACCTTCGAAGATCCACCCATCACAGAGCCAGGTGACACCCTCCTCTATTTCCTTCATACCAATCCCCTGGATCCATATGGCTCTTCTCTCGCCACTTCCGGGACGCCTGCCTTTACATGGCAGAATGGATGGCCCCTGAATCAAGTCCTTTATCTGACAGTTGGTATCTCGGACAAATCGCCCACCGGCCTGGATCTGACTGACCCTTGTGTTGATTTTGCCATGCCCATTCAGGTCTATTTTCATTCAGCACCCACGGCAATCTTCCAACTTCCAGCTGAGATCTGTGGTGAAAAATGTGCAGCTTTCAATCTCTCTTCCACAGGAAATGCACCTGTCACAATTACCTATTCATGGGGCTCGCCTGGCAGTCTGGACACCCTCACGACCACCTCAAATAATGGAATTCATCCCGTCAATTTGTGCGGAAACCTGAACCCGGGAGCTTTATCTTTTCAGTTGATCAGTGTCAGTGACATGTACTGCTCGACCGCATTGAATTCAATCGGGACAGTCCAACATCCGCAACCACCGGTCATCGACTACACACCTGTGATCTGTCCTGACGATTCAGTACGGATCCTGGGGACCTGGTACCACAGTACCTTCCTGGCGGACACGTTCACCCTGGCCAGCAGCACACCTCTGGGATGCGACTCGCTGATCCAGGTAGCAGTCACATTGCGACAGCCCGCCAATCATCTCATCCAGCAAACCCTCTGCTCCGGTTCCACGATCATGGTAGGAGACAGCATCTTCAATGATGCACATCCTGCTGGCCAGGTCCAGCTGTTGGGTGCAAGCCAATTCGGTTGTGACAGTTTGGTCACTGTAGACCTGACATTTACTGACTTTACAGAATTCGACCTGAACCCTACTATTTGTCCCACAGATACAGTATGGGTCAATGGCCAGCCTTATTCGGCCTCCAATCCAAATGGAATGGAAACATTTGTTGGTGGATCCTACCTGGGGTGTGACAGTGTGGTTCAAATTGCACTCTCCTTCTATCCTGCTCAAAACCTGACCCTTTCCGGCAGTACTGTCTATTGCCCGGGAGACAATGCGACGTTGATGATCACCGGGACAATGTCTACTTATGATCTGATGATCACTGGGAGCAATGGGCAACAAATCCCTGTTAATGGATGGTCGCCTGGCACACCTGTGACATTTATTCCGACATCTTCAGGAGCCTACACCATTACGCAGGCAACTTCTACGGCCAATCAATGTCCGATCCTGTTATCAGGTAGCGCACAGATCGATGTAGAGGACCTTCAGGTTGTGCTGATGGCCAGCAGTGATTATAACGGCTCGGCGATCAGCTGTCACGGCGCGAATGACGGTCAATTGACCGCTACGGTGTCCAGCAACGATCCACCTTTCCTGTATATATGGAACATCCCGGGCTCCGGTCCCGTCCAGTCAAATCTCGGCCCCGGATCCTATTCGGTAACAGTCACAAGTAATACCGGATGTACCAATACCACAACGATCCTCCTGGATGAGCCAACACCAGTATCCGCCTCTTTACTCGTGACGGATTCCCCTTGCGGGTTAAGTATTCTTGACCTACTTCAACTATCCGGAGGCACCCCTCCCTGGCAGTGGTCGATCGACGGCCTGACCTGGGCACCTGTTAGCGGACCTACGCCCAATCTTGGCATACAGGGTGCCGGCTTCTTCCTGTTCAGTCTTGAAGATGCCAATGGTTGTAGTACGGATACCACCATTCAGATCCTGCAAGGAACTGGTGGGGTGAATGTTCAGGCATTCCCGGATACGCTCATTGGCCCGGGGCAGCCTGTCCAGATCGTGCTTGCTATCCAGGGGAATGCAATCAGCTATTCCTGGAACCCGTCCATTGCTCTCTCCTGCACCAATTGCCCAGAACCGATCGCCAAACCGACATTGACCACCACTTACACCGTAATTGTTGTGGATGACCAGGGATGTGAAGACATTGCGATGGTGACCATTGATGTGCTAGGAGAAGACCTGATGCTTTACATTCCTACTGCTTTCAGTCCCAACCTGGACGGGATCAATGATCTGTTCATCCCGGAAGGAAACGCCCAGGACATCCTCATCGAAGAATTGGCTGTGTATGATCGATGGGGCGGTGCATTATGGCGAGGAACCGATTTCCATCCTGGCGAAACCGATCAGGGTTGGGATGGTACTTCCAGGGGAAAGATTCTTGATCCTGGTGTGTATGTCTATTCCTTGCGTATCCAACATCTTCCGACCAATACTGTGCGAACATATCAGGGTGAAGTGCTGTTGATGCGCTAGTCATGTTACACATCGCCTGGTCTCCTGTCTATCGGTATGCCCTGCCTGAGGGCCATCGTTTCCCGATGGTCAAATATGAACTGTTGCCCGAGCAACTGCTCTATGAAGGCACCGTGAAACAGGAACATTTCTTCGAGCCGGGAATGATGGATGCCGCGTCTATCCAACGCACACATACGACTACTTACTGGACGAACCTTCTGGATCAGACCTTAAGTCAAAAGGAGATCCGCAAGATTGGATTTCCCATGACGCGGGCTCTGGTCGATCGGGGCAGGCATATCTCCATGGGTACGCTTCTCTGTGCCCGGCATGCGATGAAACATGGCGTTTCGATCAATATCGCCGGTGGAACCCATCATGCATTTGCTGATCATGGCGAAGGGTTTTGCGTGTTCAATGATTTTGCCATCGCTGCCAATATCCTCTTGGCAGAGGGCAGTGTCTCCCAGATCCTCATCGTTGATCTGGACGTCCATCAGGGAAATGGCACGGCATGCATATTCAGGGATAATCCCCGGGTATGTACGTTCAGTATGCACGGTGCCAAAAACTATCCCCATCGCAAAGAAGCGTCCGATCTTGATCTCGCATTGCCCGACGGACTCACAGACAAACCCTATCTTGAATTGTTACAAAAAAACCTGGTGCCTCTGATCGAACGCGTGCAACCCCAGATCGTCTTCTATCTTGCCGGGGTAGACGTTTTGGCGACAGACAAGTTGGGGCGTCTCGGGCTGAGTCGGCAGGGTTGTAAAGAACGCGACCGATTGGTCTTTCGGACATGTCAATCCTACAACATCCCGGTGGCGGTCAGCATGGGCGGGGGGTATTCTGAACGCTTGACCGATTTGATCGAAGCACATGCCAATACCTATCGGGTCGCGCAGGAGCTTTACTTTTAAGGCTGATCTCCTTCTCTTTTGAAAGTCGACCACTTGAAAACCGAATCCACACCAGCATTATTTGTCGCTGTTCTCTTGCCCCTGGCTATTGAGAAGGCCTATACCTACTCCGTCCCGGAGGAACTTTGCAACAGGATCAGCTTTGGCATGCGGGTGGAGGTACAATTTGGCAGATCACGTCATTATTCAGGTCTGGTAGTGGGCTTCCCGGCTAGTCCATCTGACCCGGAAAAGATCAAACCCATCCTGGAAATTCTGGATACAGGACCTGTGATTCATGAACAACAATTCACTTTTTGGACCTGGATCGCTGAATACTATTGTTGCAGTCTGGGTGAGGTGATGATCGCCGCTCTCCCCAGCCATCTGAAACTTTCCAGTGAGACGAGGATCATCCCCGGCCCTCAACTGGAAGATGCATTCCCTCGATTGAATGATGATGCTTACCTGATAGCTGAAGCATTGTCCATCCGGCAAGAGATCACTGTAGAAGATGCCAAAAAGATCCTGGACCGGAAGACCGTTTACCCCCTGCTCATGAGCCTCGTCCAGGAGGGAGTCATTGCATTCCGGGAAGATCTTCAAGAGCGATTCAAGCCCCGGATGGTGGCCGCTGTAAAACTGCATACCCGACTGCATGAAAACAGGCAGGGAACACTGCCGCAGGTCATGGAGGAATTGAACCGGTCCAAACGCCAGTTGGAGGCATTGATGGCCTTCCTTCAAATGGAAAAAGAACGGCCGTGGATCCGGAAATCTGAGTGGATGGCTCGTGCAGAGATCCAGGATGGCATCTTGCGATCCCTGGTGAAGAAGGAGATTCTGGAAGTGTATCAGCAGGAAGTCTCCCGCTTGGGAACAGGCCCGGGTGAAGATGCAGCCGATTGGGTTTTGTCCCCACATCAGGAGAAGGCTCTGCAATCCATGCTGGATCAGTTTCAAAAGAAGGAAACTGTTCTGCTGCAGGGGGTGACGGGTAGTGGAAAAACCCTGCTTTATGCAAAAGCCATTGAGAAAGTCATCAGGGAGGGCAAGCAGGTCCTTTTCCTCCTTCCAGAAATAGCCTTGACCACACAATTGGTTTCCAGGGTAGAGCAACTCACGGGCCGGACAGTGCTGACCTACCACTCCCGTCTCAATCAGCAGGAGCGGGTAGAGATCTGGCGAGCTGTGCTGACCAAACCGGATATGATCGTTCTCGGGCCCCGGTCCGGATTGTTCCTCCCTTTTTTTAATTTGGGTCTGATCATTGTGGATGAAGAACATGACGGCTCTTACAAGCAACACGACCCGGCGCCTCGGTACCATGGACGAGATCTGGCTATTATGCTCGGGCATCATTTCAAAGCCAAAACAATTCTGGGATCCGCAACCCCGTCCCTGGAAAGCTATTACCACGCCAAAAAGGGCAAGTACGGATATGTGCTCCTGACGGAGCGCTATGGAAATGCTGTACTACCGGAATTGCGTCTGATCAACCTCAAGCAGGAAACTATCAAGGGCAACCAGGCTCCTTTTTCCCAGACATTGATTCAGTCCATCAAAGACACGATCGCCCGAGGCGAACAGATCCTCCTATTTCAAAATCGACGGGGATATGCGCCCAACCTCCAGTGTGGTACCTGTCAATGGGTACAGCCGTGTATTCACTGTGATGTGTCGTTGACGTACCACAAACCCAGTCACAAGATGCATTGTCATTATTGTGGCTATCAGACAGCCATTCCCATCCATTGCCCTCAATGTGGCAATCGACAACTGACACTGAAAGGATTTGGGACCCAACGGATCGAGGATGATCTCAAGATCTTCTTCCCTGAAGCACGCATCGGGCGCCTGGATCTGGATACAGCTCGTAGTCGGCAGTCTCTGACTCGGATACTGGATGACTTCAGTGAAAAGAAACTGGATATTCTGGTCGGCACCCAAATGATCACCAAGGGATTGGACTTTGAACATCTGGGGCTGGTGGGAATTCTTCAGGCAGATCAATTGATTTCCTACCCTGACTTCCGTGCTTCCGAACGGGGGTTTCAAATGATGGTTCAGGTGGCTGGTCGGGCGGGGCGTCGGGAAGGCCATAGCCTGGTGTTGATCCAGACCTACGAGCCGGCAAATGCAGTCCTGCAAGATGTGCTTCACCTGAACATGGAGGGCTTTTACATCCGGGAATTACAGGAACGAAAAGCATTCCATTATCCGCCCTATGGCAGAATTGTGCGGATCACCATCAAACACAGACGAGAAGAAAAGTGTGAGTGGGCTGCACATTATATGGTCAAGCAGTTGACCCCATTTCTCGGGGATGCCGTTCAGGGACCTGCCACACCTGGCGTGCCTCGCATCAACAATTACTATCTCCGGACGGTGCAGGTGAAGTTGAGTTCGGATGCATCCAAGCTTCGATATGCCAAGGAGTCGATATTGCAGATCGCAGCTGCTATGCGCACTGCGCGAGGCATGTCAGGTTTGATCGTGTCACCTGATGTCGATCCGGTCTGATTTTTTTCTACGTCATTTTTTAAAACTCTGTATATTTGCTGCCCCTAAGGGGGATTAGCTCAGGTGCCTGCCCGCCGAAGCTTCGCGAAGGAGGGGCTAGAGCGTCCCGCACGTAAGGTGCGGGAAGGTCACTGGGTTCAACTCCATCCTTTTTTTGACAAGGGGGATTAGCTCAGGTGCCTGCCCGCCGAAGCTT
>JAIPBE010000039.1 GCA_021738725.1 Saprospiraceae bacterium
TTTCGACCAGGACGACCCCGTCGGAAGGTTTGACCTTGATCAGTGGTTTGATGACATCCCTCAACATACACTCCTTTTGCAGGCTGATGTCATTGTCATCCTCCAACGATTCACACTCATTGTAGTCTGACGTCCAGCTCTCCAATACCCATTTGGTGATCGGGTTGCCGTTTTTCAATTAGCGGCAGTAGCATGATTCAACAATACCATCTTCGATCACTCTGGCTCCAATCAATTCACTCCAGGTCCGATCTGCTTCTTTCAACCACTTGGCGGCAGCTCGGCTGTCGTCCCTAACATCGCGATAAGCCACTTTATTCTGCCATGCTTTGTGATTTAATCCCCAACTGCTTTCATGCTTTTGTTTGTAATGCCCGTAAAGAAAACCTGCAAAATATGCATTGGCTTCAAAATTCGTAATCCAATCCTTGATCGATGCCTCTACCTGATGATCAGCGTTGGCCTGAAATATAGGTATATCACTGGGATCCACTAAAAACCACTGGGCTGTACGCCAAAAGATCGACTGAGGATCGCCATTCTGGTCCTTGTCTCCTTTGATCCCGTAAAATGCCACCTTTTGCACCGGATTGGGGCTATTGGCATCATGGCTGTTCAGCACACTTATCTGGCTGCCTCCATCTTTATAGTCGTCCAGGATCGGCTTGGCCAATGCAGCAAAATTCGGCACGATCTGGAACAACAGATCCACCACTCCACACAGGCTATCCGTCAGATTACTCACATCCGTTAGGTGCTCTACTTTGATCGTACCCAGATTAATCCCTACGATGGGTAAATTGATCGGTATGTCGATCTTGTCATGGATCACGGCGGCTCCGACCTTGCGGCATCCATCATACAACCACTTCTGGATTCTGGTTTCATCCCCTTCGATCACATCCATCAGACTGTTGCCGATATAGGCACCCTGATGAGGTGAACCAAAAGTGACTATTCCGCCAAAGTCTTTGGAAAAAGCATGACCGAGGTCCTCCATCCGCTTGTCCGTTCTTCTACTCACCAAGCCGCCCTGACTGTGAGCGATGAAGTAATTACGTGTGCGCTGGAAGCTGTCCTGATCTTCTACCAGATCGTCCACTAGATTGTATACATGTGTTGCGGCACCTGCCAAATCCCCCAGATAGCCATTATAATCCAGGTTGTTGGCAATGACCTTGCGGCCTGGAAATCCAGATGCCCCAGCCTCTGTTGCGGTACGTATTTTAGCCCATGATTCCGAGCTACCGCCCAAACCATGTAGAAAAAAGACCTGTCGCAGGGTATCCTCCGGTGCCGAGAATCCCGGTGTTGGTGGATTGACAGGTGGCCCAAACTCAGGTGGATATTCTGACACTTCAGGAGTGGAAAATGTCGTGGATCGCTGACTTTCGGGGCATACTGTCTGACTGTGCAGTACAGTGCTCATCAGGAATAAGCCTCCGAACAGGATCATTTGTATATTATTTTTCATGATAACATTCATTTGAGGTGTTAAAGTTTCAATGCCTTGAGATGGACAGGGTGTCCATCTTCGCCATAGATCAGTACGGTGTACATCCCGGATGGGGTGCTGCTCATGTCGAGCGAAACTATCCCGTCGATTTTGGATGGACGATGGTCGATCAACAGTTTGCCCGAGGCGTCTATCACCAGAATTCGTTGCGGTTTATCCGCTCTAAGCGGCATTCTGATCTCCAACTGATCAGTGAATGGATTGATGACCAGACTCGGCTGGTCATCCTGTTGGCTGATCGATTCGTCAGAAGATAGCAACAGTGTCCCGTGATAATCCTCACGGGTATAATCTGTATACCGCGTGGTGCGATAACGTTTGGCACATATCCCGTTCAGCCAGTTCTCATATTTGATCTGCTGTGTCAGGACAGGACGGTAATGGCCATCACCTAGGTATTGATAGTATTCGTCTTCTTCCTCTTTGATCAGACCATTTTGGAAAACTGTCGTGGAAATATGGCTCCCTTGTGGATCAAATTCGGCCACTATATCTCCATCTACAATAGTATACTGACCATTGGTACCTGACAGCACAGAAATGCCATTATTGTTAAACTCCTGGATCTCCTGTGCCGAAGGCATCTGAGGAATGAAGGCATAACCAAAATCATCCGGATCTGGCATCCACAGTGAGTCTGTGGTGCCGGAGGTATCGGTCATCATGGGTAAGCTAAAAGCCAGATTGCCCTGAGCAGTATAAGCCTTCGTTTCCTCTGGTAGATAGACAATAGTCGGGTATGGATCCATCCAGGGATTATAGTACCCGGCATGGGAAACCAGTTCTTCGACTTCGGCTATTGTACTATCTGGGAGGAAATATTCCTTCATGGTGCTCTTCTTGGCAGCCGGGTCCAGTTTGGCCCGATCCAGAGGATCGATTTGGGCCGAGCCGATTGAATCAGGGATGGTCACCACTTCGGTGACGGATACATTGTATTGAACTTTGATCAGGGCATTGGAGAAATCCGGAACCTGAGCACGAACGGAATGGCTGAGCATCATTGCCAGCAACAAAAGAATCGGCCAAATTAGGCCAGTGACTCTCCTTTTGTTTATATCTTGCATTTTCTTCGAGTTATGTGATGATAAATGAGAAGTGATCTTGTGCTTGCGGCACATCACTTTTCTAACTAACTTGAATCCTTCAATTAAAGTGAATTCGTTCACGCACCATAGCCCCCAAAGGGGCTATGTGTGTTTATGGGCATTGGGGAATAAATTCGTTTTCATTTGCAACGGACTGAGTGATTGCTGGCTTTATGGGTGTCTAATATCACAAATTTTATTTTTACAATCAATCAATTATTATATATTTAATTAATCAAAGTAAGTTTATTAGAAAATTTGATTATAAATTTGTTATATTTTCTAATAAATATAGAATTGCATGAATACACAGGAAATATTTCTTCAACATGCCCAAGCTTTGGCTCCAAAAAATAAACCCTTTGCAGAGCTGCTGACCGAACTTCTGGACATCAGCCTTCCTGCTGCTTACAATAGACTTAATGGAAAATCAAGACTAACCCTGGATGAAGTTGTTCTGCTAAGCCAATTCTTCCAGATCAGTATAGATCGTTCTGTTTCTCAATATTCAGATGAAGTTCGTCTCAAATTCCAGCCTATCAACGGCCATCAGCCCTTGATCAGGGATTATCTACACCATCTATATAACGACCTGACAAAATTGACTACTCTGGAAGGAATTCAAATCCGGTATGCATCGTCGGAGATTCCCATTTTTTACTACTTCCATTTCCCAATGCTGGCTGCATTTAAGCTGTACCTGTGGGGACGCACTATTTGGAATGACCCTTCGGTTGAAAACCAGGCATTTTCAATAAAAGATTGGGGAGGCATTTCCAGATTGGACACAGAACAAATTATGCATTCGATTCTGAGTCAATACACGCGCATCCCATCCATTGAACTATGGCATACACATCTAATTGACAATACTATCAATCAGATCCTCTATTTTTCTGATCAGGGATTGATCGAAGATGAGGAGACGAAAACTTCTCTGTTGTCATCTGTCGAAGCATTGTTAGATCTCTTGGAGTCCTTTGCCAGGAAGGGTAAAAAATGGGTGCCTGGCTTGCCTGAAAAGGCATGGAGTTCCATATTGACAATTCATCACAACGAAACTACACATACCAACAATACAGTTCTGATCACTTCCCCAGAATTCGCGGCATTATACTTCAGTTTTGATAATCCCAACTTTATGCAGACCGCAGACCAGAGACTGACCGAATATACACAGGAGTGGTTTGAAAAGCTGATACGTCGTTCTCCAATGGTCTCGACTCACGGGAATACTTATCGTGTTCGGTTGTTTCAAATGCTGCGACAGCGCTTGAATTCCCCAATGGTTCAAATAAGCACATAGAACTATTTTGATCAATACGTATACGTCTTGAGCCAACTGATGATCTCATGACGCTTCATGAACATCCACAGCAACGCCCATAGACTGCCGAAGATCAATACCAGATTGATATTCCGCTTGGTGCGATTCCACTTTTCACGTCGGCTCACATACCGATATCGCGCTGCTTTTCCCATGTTTCAGTTGGTTTCGTCGATCAGACCCAAAGGTAACTGCTTCATTCTGTTCGGGCCGTATCCATCTCCTCCAGCAAAGACCATACCTCGCGGGCTGTTCTGTCCCAGTCAAACCGTGTTCTTCTTTCCGTTCCCTTCTCGATCAATTCCTGTCGCAACCCAGGTTCCCGGACCAGTCGGGCCATTCCTTCTGCGATGGCTGCCTCCGATTCAGGATTTACCAGGATGGCTGCATCAGCGGCGACTTCTGCCATGGACGACCGGTCAGATGTGATCACCGCCGTCTCACACCCCATTGCTTCGACGATGGGGATCCCGAATCCCTCAAACAGAGACACATAGACCAATGCCTCCGCACCACTGTAAAACGCGGGTAGATCTCCTCCCTGATAACCGACCTGAATGATGTGCTCCCGAAAAGGTGATTCCACAATCGCTGCTTTGGTATCCGCTGCCATCCAGGCCATCCGGCCGAGGAGAACCAGACGATGGGGGCACCCTGTTTCTTCCTTGAACAAAGAAAACGCCCGGACCAGCCGGGTGACATTCTTGCGGGGGTGGATCGCCCCGACATACAGAAAATAGGGTTCCCCTTGAGTGTATTGGTTCCGGATCCGTTCCCCCTCTTCTACTGGCTGGGCAGTAAATCGCGGGTTTGCCCCGTTGTAACTGACCGAAACTTTTGCTGGGGAAATGCCGCTTTCAATCACATCCATCCGGGTGGCCTCACTGACGGTTACGATCCGATCTGCATGCTGCATAAAACGGGGCATGAATCGGCGGTAATACCAGCGATCCATACCTGCCACCTGATCGGGAAAATGCTTGTACGCCAGATCATGCACGGTCAGTAACGTCGGCACTGAAGTCCGCAAGCTGAGAAAACCATCCGGCGAGAAAAAGAGATCTGCCCGATGTTTTCGCAATGCACGGGGAATAGCCCAATCAAACCAAACCATAAACAGCAAGGGGTGGCGAGCCGGCGGGTGCAGGACGACCGGCTCGACATTGGGTGCAAAGACAAATTCGGGATCATAGGCCCGATCGAAAAAGAAGATGAACTGGTGTTCCGGATGTGCATCTACCATGCGCCGGACCACTTCATAGGTATACCATCCGATCCCTTCGAGTCTGTTGGGAAGGAGCATCCTTGTATTGATGGCTATGCGCATTGGTACGATGGTGTTTTCTACCTTCGTCAAAAGTACCCAGCCTTGATCAAATCCGACCTGTTGGTGATCGGTTCCGGCGTAGCCGGACTCACCCTGGCCACAAAAATAGCCCGCCAGCGACCCGATCTATCTATCACTGTACTCTCCAAAACCGTTGATGATGAGAGTAATACCCGTTATGCTCAAGGTGGGGTCGCCGCCGTATGGAATTTCGAAAAAGACTCTTTTGAAAAGCATATCGCCGATACATTGGATGCCGGTGATGGCCTTTGCAATCTGGATGCAGTCAAAGCCGTCGTGTATGAAGGCCCGGATCGTGTCCGCGAAATCATCGAATGGGGCACCCGATTTGATCAGCATGGGACGGAAGGCTATGATCTGGGTCGCGAAGGCGGACATACAGAGAACCGGATTCTGCACTATAAGGACCTCACTGGGTGGGAGATCCAAAGGTCCTTGCTCGCAGAGGCTGCCCGCCACGCCAACATCACTGTCCTAGAACACTATTTTGCCATCGATCTGATCACCCAGCACCACCTGGGCTATAATGTCACCCGGGTCACTCCGGGCATCGCCTGTTACGGGGCTTATGCCCTGAATAAAAAGACAGGGTCCATAGAAACCCTGCTTGCACGTTCCACCGTCCTGGCAGCAGGCGGCGCCGGACAGATCTACCGACAAACGACGAATCCGGTGATCGCCACTGGAGATGGGATCGCGATGGTCTATCGAGCCAAAGGCCGCATTCGGGATATGGAGTTTGTCCAATTCCACCCCACCAGCCTGTACAACCCGGCTGCTGAAAATCCCTCCTTCCTCATTTCTGAGGCGGTCCGGGGGTACGGTGGCGTGTTACGGACCAAGGATGGGAAAGAGTTCATGTATCGATACGACGATCGCCTGTCACTGGCACCCAGAGACATTGTCGCCCGGGCCATAGATAATGAGATGAAGATCCGTGGTGATGAATATGTCTACCTCGACTGTCGTCATCTGGAGGAAAAAGGATTCCGGGAACACTTCCCGACCATCTTCGACAAATGCATGAGTGAGGGTATAAATCCGATGCGTGATCTGATCCCCGTCGTCCCCGCCTG
This sequence comes from Saprospiraceae bacterium, assembly GCA_021738725.1. Taxonomy (GTDB): domain Bacteria; phylum Bacteroidota; class Bacteroidia; order Chitinophagales; family Saprospiraceae; genus JAGNXB01. Next base: position 6,356 of record JAIPBE010000039.1, read on the forward strand.
TCACTACATGTGCGGAGGGGTAATGACGGACCTCCACGGGCGCTCTTCCATCGACCGGCTCTATGCCATCGGAGAATGCACCTCTACTGGTCTACATGGTGCCAATCGCCTTGCCAGTAATTCTCTCCTGGAAGCCCTGGTCTTCGCGCATCGCACCGCCGAAGACCTCCTGCCACGCATCGATGACCTGGACATCCGCAGTGATGTACCCGATTGGAATGCCGAAGGGACCACCGACCCCAAGGAGATGGTCCTCATCACCCAGAGTACCAAAGAATTGAAGGAAGTGATGACCAGCTATGTCGGGATCGTCCGCTCCAATGTCCGACTCAAACGGGCCATGGATCGTCTCTATCTGCTCTATAAGGAAACAGAAGACCTCTACAACCAGACCACGATGTCTCCGCAACTTTGCGAATTGCGCAACCTCATCACCATCGCCTACCTGGTCACCCGGTCAGCTGCCATGCGTCGTGAAAGTCGTGGCCTGCACTTTACCACCGACTACCCCGAAAAGATGGACCACGTAGAGGAGACGTATATGTAAGGTTTCACGTTCCTGCGTTCCTTGTTCCAAGTTGGTCGTCGCGCCTGGCATGGCTTGGGTATGTTGGGCCGTACGTCTGCCGATTACACTGTTCAAGGTTCAAGGCGTGGCGCTGGTGCGCCAGCCAGTTCAACGTTTAATGTCCCACCGAGGACTCGGGGTTGAACCTTAAACCGGATGACTGACAGGTCATCTTTGAATATTGAACCGTGCCTCCGGCATGCTGGCAGTCAAACTGTTGAAACCTTCTCTTAAACCTGATGAAATCAACCTGGAACAAGGAACACAGGAACAAGGACCTTTCTTCCCAAGTGCTGTGGGACACCTTGAACGTTGAACAGATGACCGCCAGGTCATCCTTGAACTTTGAACAGCCAGGCTGATCCCCAGACCTCACACGGTTTCACACCTTACTCAATCACCACCTTCTTTACGCTGAGCACCTGGCCTGTCGGATCCGTTAGCCGAAGGAAATAGATTCCGGAAGGGAAGGATGACACCGGGATATCAAGCGTCTGATTTGCCAGGATAAACGGAGTAGAAAAGAGGACCACTCCATCTGGCCGAAAGAGGTGCACCTCTATTTCTGGCCAGTACGGTTGGGGTGCATCCACACGAAGGTGGATCACCGAACGGGCCGGGTTGGGATACAGGGTCATGCCGATGGGTTTACCCGTTTCATCTGTCAGGCTGGTGTACAGGTCCCAGGGATAGTCACCCACAATGGGACCACCACAATGCTCTGTTTTCATGATCAGGCTGTGATCGCCGGCCACAAAACCAACTGAATCATTCAGGAATTGAATGGTTTCCAGATGCGCCCCGTAGGTCATCTCGCCCTGCCAGGTCAAGCCTCCATCTGTGGATGAACAGATAGCAAACTCGGTAAGAATATCCGGAAGAGAAATATACGCAACAGGATGGTTGACAGTATAGACTTTTTCTGGTGAAGGCATACTTACGTCAACAACATATCCCACATTGTTTGTGGTATCCCAGGTCATCCCGCCATCTTGCGTTCGCTGGAGGAGTACCCAATCAGTAAATCCTATCAATTCATTGTAGAAAAACAAATTGCAGTGTACACAATCATTCCCCAATACCTTGATCTCCTGCCAGGTCAAGCCATGATCAACTGATTTAAGCAGGTATCTGGTCAGATTCTCTAAACCGGATTGCCAGGCGATCACCCCTGCATAGGCTACCGAATCGGAGGCAACATCCACCCAGATGACCCCGACTTTGAAGTTGGTCATGGCAGGAATGTTATAAACCGTTGACCAGTTCTTTCCACCATCTGTGGTTCGAATGATCACGTCCGAGCCCGACGCCAATCCGACAGAGTCGTTGAAAAATTGTAGTGAATACAACTCATTGTCCTCATTGGAATAAACCATCTCCCAGGTCAATCCCCCATCCTCAGATCGATGCAGGGTGCCGTCATATTCCATATTTTCACCACGCACAACAATGGTATCGACCCCCAGCAGGGCGATCTGAAACAAATCTTCATTGATGTTTCCGGGGACAGGAGTCCAGGACTCTCCGAAATCTTCGGTGCGAAGAATGAAACCACCAGTCCCAACAGCGAATCCAGACCCGTCCTGAAGGATATGCAGATCATAAATTGTTGGTCCGCCTTTATCCACATGCTTGACCTCCCACTGGGCAACAAGGGGCGATGACATCAGTGCCAACAAGACCGGAATGAAAAGAATGGATCGGATCATGTTAAATTGATTACGGCTGTAGGATAATAGATCGCACCTCTATGATGGCACCATCTACGATATGCTGCAGAAAGTACGTACCCGGAGGATAGCCCTGGATGGAAAGAACGGATCGGGGCGCGTGCAGTGTTTGCTCCAACACCAGTTGTCCGGTCACACCATAGATTCGGACCATTCGATTCGCAGAGGCTGCATTTTTCGGCCATTCCAGTGTTACCATGGCCCGGGTGGGGTTGGGATAGATCTGCAGGGCGAGTAACTCACCAACAACCGGAGGATGAATGGCGGTTGTAGTATCCGTGTTGATCACGATATAATTGCCGCAATCCCCATTCCAGCAACCGTCCTTGTCTAGGGTGAGAAACCAGACATCCGGATCATCGAGAAAAGGTTGTCCAGTTGGGTTCCAGGTCCAAAGATCTCCAACCAGAATAAGGCTTTCTTCATCCAGGATGCCATCCCATATTCGGCCTCCATAGGCATTGGTGGTGTCGATGAGAGCTCGTTCCCATAGGACATTGCCATTCTCTTCTAGACGAAAAAACCATGCATTGGGACCAGGATAGGGTGGGGTCTTGTCGTGATGATACCAATAGTCGGAAACACCAACCCCAACCAAACCGCCATCCGGATGAGTAAAAGTTTTGGATAGTTCCTTTACTTCTTTGCTGGCAAAAAACACCTCCCAGTCCAACTGAAAGGTACTGTCCAGCTTGTAAATTGCCGGAGGATAAGGAAAGGTATCATGCGGGTAGATATAGGTCACATCTTTCTGCCAGGATATCAAATACCCTTTATCAATTGTCTCCGTCACATTCAATCCGTAAACACCACGTCTTTCTTGGGGAAAGCCGATGAACGAATCCACGACCTGAAAATCAGCGTCCAATCGGCTGATCACCACCTGGTCGAAGACCCCTTTGAGGTCTTCTTCATAGACCAACAAGAAACCACCCTTTTCGGAAGACACCAGATTGACCACATTCTTGACCCCATCCGGATCGCCATACTGATGCTGGGCGATGAGGTTGAAAGCCAGATCGAAGCGCCACAAGAAGGCAAACTTGCCCTCCTCCGTCTCGATCTCGCCAAAAAGAATGTACTCATCACCGTACAGTCCGGCCCCTCGCAGGAAAAACTGTTTGGTGTAGGAAAAGGAAAAATCCCGGTGGTACAAGGAGTCGCCATCCGTCAAATAGCAGAGCATCCGCACCTCATACAGGCTGTCTTTCCAGATCATGCCGGCAAGGAAGAGGGAATCACCCCGAAGGTCCATGGTGCGACCGTTGGGTGAAAGCCAGAGGTAAGGACTGGAGTCAATAATCTGGTTCCAAAAGGGATTACCCAACCTGTCAATGGCCATGATACCCATACAGTCACCGTTTACTTGTAAAGGGTGACAAAATGTAATTGTAAGCAGAAATACTGTGTCATTTTTTTCGATCGCTTGGACAGCAGCATCAGTGTTCCCGATGATCACTGGAATATTTCGAGAAAGTTCCTGACTAACTCCATTCAACATAGCCAACAAACAAATCAATCCTGCAAAAGAGAAACGATGCCAAATCAGGTTGAACCCAATCATTGCTGTATGTTGATCACTTCTGAAAAGATCTGTACCCCACCATGTTTCAAGCGGAGGATGCCAAATCCCGAAGGTAGTTCTCCAACCAATACCTTCACCTGTTTTTGTCCCGGATCAACAACCCGATAGACTAAAACTCTGCCGAGGATATCCATGATCTGGATCTCGTCAAAAGCAGTACTCTCTATGCATTGAATCGTGATGGCATCTCGTGCGGGATTGGGATAGACCCTAAATCGAGGAGAAATTTTCGTAGACACCCCCCCAGGGACTGCCGAACGAGGTACAGCCAGGTATGCCGTGTCAATGATGGGATAGTCCGTGAACCAACGATCATAGACCAGGCCCAATATGGCCCGGGCATAGGCTCTGATCCCGTAGGAACTGACAGCCAGACTCTCCAGGAAAAGGGAATCGGAAGCAGAGATCGCATGTTGTGGCCCTTCATCCAACCAGGCCAGATTGATGGCCTGCAATACCTTGAAGGCAGTCATCTCGCCCTGATCTTCCGGGAAATCCTGTAGCAGACTATCCGCCAGATCATACATCCCCTGCCTCACGGCAATGCCGTACTTCATCAGCTCCGCAGATGGCGTTGCTTCCAGGTCCAGCAGGGTATAGGCACTGTCAACACAATCGGCTTCCACCATAGTCTGGACCAACTGGATAAGCACCTTGTTCTTCATCCGTTCCCAATAGCCAAGAGTATCGGATCCAGGGTTGGTTTGGGTGATCAGATCAATACTGTCGCGAATATCATAATAATCAGCGACTGAAGGTGGATTGAAACGCTCCTCTTCATTACAACCACTTGAAAAAGCAACTTTTGTGCTGTAGTTTCCGGTAGCTAAAGGTGTCCGACATACCTGGGTGCCGGAGCGGTAGTAATCAAAATGGAGGGTCTGACCAAGGGTCTGAATGTCCACAATCGATCCCGGATCGGTGAAGCAATTGTCTGCTCCAAATTTAAAAGAACCCTGATCTGGTCTGATTTCTCCCTGGTCACCATTCATCATGTCACCTTCCTGACGGAGGGTGAAGTCATGGATCGTACTAAGGAACTGATTGCATCGAAACTGCATCTCCCGGTTACGACCTTCGGCTACTATTCCGGCCGCCCCGGCAAAAGCATTTTCCTCAACCACATTCTGTTGATTCCAATTCAATCCTCCCGTCTGCCATCCATATACACCGCCCAGAAATCCATCAAATGAATTTCCCACTATATGAAAACGGGAAGGTCCGGAAATACTGACCCCTACATTGCTGGCATCGAAGAAGTCATTGTTGTAAATAAACAAGCCTGGCCCGAACGATGAGGCATTGGAATAAATATGGTTGAAATTGTCGTTAAAATAATTACGCTCCAGGAGGCCATCGACATCACCGATCTCACCAAACCCACTGAAAGGGTAGGTGGCTTGCGAAGAAATACCAAAATGATTATAGAGAAAATCATTGGCATCTTTGACGATTACATGAGCATCGTAGGTCAGGATTCCCTGGTGCGTCATGTTGTAAAACCTGCAATTTCTAAAAGTCACACCATCGGTATCCCAAATGGTCACTCCTTTGGCAATGCCGTCCAAGGTGCAATTGTCAAATTTGCTCTTGTTGGGGAAGTCATACTTCATAAATTCCGCTACCCGTGTATTACCGATGAACTGGCTGTTCTGACAATACATCACGCCACCCCAGTATTGAGTGTCCCATTCTTCATCTTTTTTGGAGGTCATCAAGGCACTCTTGGCTTTTTCGATCAGACTGTTGTTTCTGACAATGACAATGCCAGCTTGACTGGTATTCAATGTTGCATTCGGACCAGGTTGGTCCATGCTGGAGTTTCCCCATATGTTGATTCCCCTCCAGAAATTGCCACTACATGGGTTTACCGTCAATGTACTGCCATCCACAATCAAGCGAGCCCCACGTTTGACGGTCACTTCCGCATTTGCTCCAAATTTGATGACCGCTCCATCTTGGATGACCAATTCACCTCCAGGTTCGATAATCAGTTCATTGACGATCTTATCTCCATCCCATTCTGTGTAAGATGAGATTACATACTTTCTGTACGACTGAGCTGCCAGAACGGCTGCTTCGGCATCAACGATGCCGGCTGTCATTTCAGGCCAATCACCATTATTTGCAGGAAGTCCTTGATTTGTTAGATCAAGAAGATACTCATAATCAGCTGGGCAGAGATCGTTATTAACTGATTTCATTAAAGCAATTATTCCTGCAACTAATGGAGTGCCAAAAGAAGTGTTACCAGTACCAACTCCACAAGAATTATTACTTTCTAATCGATTTACATTTATACATGGGGCATAAATCTTTATTCCAGGATTCCAAAATTCATATGGGTAATAGTTATAATCACTAGCAACTTGACCAACAATAATTACTCCAGGAACTTCGCTTTCCTGCGACCAGCTAGTTCCACCAGGAGTTGTAACAAGACTTGCACCAACTATAGTTACACCACTTTCAACTATTTCTTTGATCATTGGCTTTAATAATCCGGACTCATTATAACTAACTGATATTATTTTATAACCATCCATCCATGCTTGGCATATTCCATCACCAACACCTTCTCCTGAATTACCTACGCAATAACCTGCTACAGTAGTATTATATCCTGAACCTGCTACACAAAAATTATTATTGACAACTGCTGCTACAGCACCTGCTGATGCAAACCCATGACCAGGAGCAGTTGTATTAGGATTGCAGTTAAACTTTATATCTACAAATTTATGGCGTAAATCATCATGGGTATAATCGAAGTATTGATCAACTACAGCAACAGAAATCGAAGGATCTCCAGTAGTTAGTTCCCATGCGCAGGGTAAATTCGCCATTGGAATATAGTACCCATATTGGCCTTGTACTTCAGGGTCATCATACGATACAGGATTCTGACAGCTTATCTTCGGTAATGTATCCACTAACACCTCATCAAAAAGCTCCAGACTATCCAATATAAGACCCAAATTGGTATAGTTACTACTATCAGATAAAGTAATCTGAAAACAATTTAATGCTCCTTCAGTATTTGCAAATGGATAGGCAAGCTCATATTGAATTACTCCAAATCCCGTAAGAATCTCATTGAATGTTGAGTCATTGGATAACCCTTCTCCATTTGGGGAATAATCTGCCGTAGCCGCAATTGAAATGCCCGTAGGCATACTTTGACCTATCAGGCTAGAGAGAGAGAGAGAGAGAGAGAGAGAGAGAGAGCATAATTCCAAACATTTTGTTGATTCTGCTCACTTTCAAGAGGGCGAGAGGATTTTTCATGGATTCTCTAATTACATAGTTAGGAATGTCCAACTAATATAGGTCTTTATCATCATACAGTCAACCAATTATATTGGTTCAATATTCATCCATAAAGTCATGTGATCGTAATACTACATGTTAAGCAAATATTATACTGCCTGTATCGATGTATCCAGGCTTTTGCCAAATTATATATCCTTTCAGACTCTTTGAGGTCTTCATGAAACAAATGATTTTTCGTTGCATTTGTCTTGAGCCCGACTATTTGTGTCATGCGAGATTCTTCATATTCAATCGTGTTAACCTTGAACCGTTCCTCCGGCAGGCTGGCAGCCAAACCTTTCACCTACGTCACCAGAAAGAAAAAATCCCCGACCATCCTGAGACAGCCGGGGATCACATTCGATTCGATACAGTTGTTCTTTTGGCCACGTCTATCAACCCCACTCAATGACCAATCGATAATCTTACCAAAGAATACCTTCGTCCCGAGTACTCGGGATTGTTTCTCAGTCCCATAGCTCTGGCTATTTTCCTTCAAAACGCCTAGCCTCGCTTGGTCTTCTTCGGTCTTGGTCTATTTCGGAGGTTAATAGAAGTGCCCTTATTTGGGAGCAGTGGTCACCTCAAATTCGAGGAAACTATCATCCTTATTCGTCGAAGCTGTCACTACATCTGCAGAGCCCTGATCGATCAGGCCAGTGATCAAAGCCTGTCGACGATTGGCCTTCAGCCATCCCGCCTTGTAGAAGCCAGGAAGTCGGACAGCTTTGGGTTGATTGTTGGATACCAGTTCTCCGGCCGTGGCCCGTTTGTGGCTGTCGATGTATTTATGTGTTTCGTAATAATCCAGGCAGGAGGCGATCTCCTGTTCTGGAACCCGATCGAACACATCCAGCGCATATCGCTCGATCAGAGCAGACAGCAGATTTGCATATTGTGGGTTGGTGGCATATCCGCATTGCTGCAGCCCCAGAGCCCAGCCGGAATAATCTTCCTGGTCCAGAGTGAACAGGTTGGCATAACGCACATTTGATCTCAAAAAATCACTGTGATCCCGATAGGAGAGAGAAGGTGATGCATATGCCCGAAAACAGGAAGCGATCAACTCCTTGTCTGCATTGTAATCATCATCGAGGACCATCAGGGTATCGCTGGTCCAGTAATCCTTGCATTTGATGCCAAAGTGGTTGTTGCCTTCTGTTGACAACCGGCTATTGCCGCATCCGGATTCCAACAACCCCTGCGCCAGCGTAATACTGGCCGGAATCCCGGAATAATACATCTCCTGGACTGCCAGAGTGGCATAGGTTTGAATATAGTCGTCGGCAGATGTCCTGGTACGAACCAGTTCTGCCTCTTGAGCCATGGCTGTACTCAGACTGAAGACAAGTAAAAATGTAGAGATCAACTGTTCCATTGGAAAGGCGATTATCGAATATGATAATTACCTATACGTTGGGTGTTGATCCATGTTGCATGAGATATGAAATAAAAGTGAAACTGTCTGCCTTCGTTTCTTTGGCCGTCATACTGCAAGCGGTTGGGTCGTATCCAGTCGGGACAGATCAACGATCGTCGGCTGTCCGGATTCGGTGCGGAACATGGGACTGAACTTGACCCCCCATCTGATCTCCTCCCCGACGTAGGACGCTCGCGCATGGATCTCCTGATGATAGGTCTCATCAAACCCCTGGACCATGACCAGGATCTCCACATTCATATCCCGGAGATCCTCTGCCGTTTTTTCCCACAAGGGGCTTTCCTGTGTGATCGGATGCACCAGTGTCCAGTTCATCGGAAACAAGCTGATCCTGTTCAGGTCCAGGTCCAGCATAGAAAACTGACGTTTCCGCACGCCGTCCGCTCCGGTGCCCACCCAGGTCACCATCATCCGGGCTTCCATATTGATCAGGTGATTATTGCGTTTGTTGACCATCCGCATCTGAAAGCTATGACCATCCCGAAAAGGGGTGATCAACCCGATATTACTAAAGGCGATCTTGGCGATGGGGCGCGCAAACCGGGAGAAGAACAATCCCGTGGCCAAGGCAAAACTCATCAACCCCACAAGGGCATCCAAGGAGGCTAGCATATTGGCCCCACCACCCACCGGGTGCAAGACGCCATAGCCGACCGAGGTGAAGGTCTGAACGCTGAAAAAGAAGGCCTCCGCCAATCCCCCCAGCGTACTCAGGGATGACATTCCTGCAATATGATCCAGTCCGACCAGGCCAAATAACAAGGCAAACAGGAGATTGATCCCGATAAAGTAAGAGACCACCACCAGGAAGAAACGAGTCCAGGACATTTCCACCAACTGTTCATAGGCGTAATACCCTCGGTTGCCTTCCTTCCGGATATCGAAACCACCATCACGGTTGATAAACCGACTGACCTCATCCCCCAATTGAGTACCAAAACCAAGATCAGGGGCATCTCGGTTTGGTTCCACCTGCTTCTTTCGTCTCAGTGCCATGGGTTGTTTCTGTTTTACATGACAAAATGCATGTATTTTACCACATCCGAAGCATCAGGCTATGATCCGTAACACAGCGACTTCTTCTCTTCGTTCTCCTCTGCCCGGGTCCTTTTATCGGGATGAAGACCTCTTCCATCGAGTGAAAGAAGAGATTTTCCTTCCTTTCTGGCAATTTGCCTATGGTCCAGAACCCCGGCTTAAAGCTCTTCAGACGAGACCGTTCACCCTGCTCGCTGACTACCTGGATGAACCGATGCTACACACATGCGATGCGGAAGGGGTAGAACATCTATTTGCCAATGTCTGTTCGCACCGGGGCACTCTGCTTGTCCAAAAAGCCGGTTCCTGCCGGCATATCGTATGTCCCTATCATGGCCGTCGCTTTTCATTGGAAGGACAATGCCAGAGCCAACCTGGATTGGGTGCTGTAGCGGACTTTCCCAGGGCGGAGGACCACCTCCATCGACCGGAGACAGCCTCCTGGGGCGGCTTGACCTTCGCTCGTGTCCTCCCGGGTATCTCGTTTGAGGATTGGATCTCTCCCCTTCTTGAACGCGTCGGGTTTTTACCCCTGGAGACCCTGGTCCATATGCCGGAACGGTCACATACGTACAAGGTCAAGGCAAACTGGGCCCTGTATGTGGAGAATTATCTGGAAGGCTTGCATATTCCCTTTGTACATCCCGCTCTTCGTGAGGCCCTGGATCTGTCTGCGTATCCCGTGGAGACCAAAGGGCACACTGTCCTGCAAATCGGTTTGGCTAAGGAAAACCAACCCGCATTTGACCTTCCAGCCGGTCACCCGGATCAGGGGAAGAGGATCTATGCCTGGTATTTCTGGCTCTTCCCCAATCTGATGCTCAATTTCTATCCCTGGGGACTTTCATTAAACCTGGTTCTCCCCGTCAGTCCGACAAAGACCCGGATCCAGTTTTTCACCTATCGTTTTGAAGGCCAGGAAGGTGGACCCCACACCCATGCTCTGCATGATACCGAACTCGAAGACGAATCTGTGGTGGAATCCGTCCAGAAAGGTGTGAGGTCTTCCCTGTATAAACCCGGCCGTCTCGTGCCTGCCTGGGAGGATGGTGTCCTCCATTTTCATCGGCTTCTGGTCCGGCACCTGGGGTTGTGACCATCTTTTCCTGAATACCTTTTTTGTGAAAATTTTAAAGGAAGCGATCGTCTATATCTGGTTCAGCTCGATCCTCCTCAGATCCAAACAAACCTCTACATCTGACAGAAGTTTATATGCTTTTCTATCAATACGGACCACAAACTCCCGAATGAATTGTAACTTTCTCATAACATAACAGTCATGAGATCACATCACCTTTACACGTGAAGGTGCCCTGATTGACAACATCCTTTCCATCCTTAATGCGAACACAATGAAAACCTTTAGCAAAAAATCTCTTCAATCGATCCTTGGCCTTCTGGCTACTTTCCTGTTGGTTTTTGCCTTCCAGGTCGAACAAGTCAATGCCCAAAAGGCGAATCCAGGTAATGTCTGCCTGATCACCACCAACACCTCAGCAAGCGTAAACTCCGTTATGGGAAACTGTGCCAGCTGTGGCAATTGTATCGTTACCGTCGTTGGCAGCAGCGCATACTATGTCAACCAGGGTGGCAAAGCTGGCAACAACATGAAAGTAATCAAAGGAGCCAAGGCGGTCAAAGCCGAGGATATTGCAAAAATTCCAGGTTTGGCGAAATTCCGTCCATTCCGTGGCAACGATAATGTCCAGTTGTCTTGTAGTGCCAACACCCTGATCTTCAATGGCAATGGAGGAACTGCATCAGAGAATCCTCTGGATCTCTGCAAGGATAATGGCAACCAACAGTGCGCCAATCCAACGACCTGGGTTGTCACCAACAATAACCCCGCTTCGAACGACAGCTATACATTCCAACCGGACAATGACAAGAGTTCATCCTTGTGTTTTGTTCCTGCTACCGGTCTGACCATGAAAAGGCAGGAAATTGGACGCAAATCAAATACACGCACTCCTGATGAATGTACACTGTGGGCGATCACACCTACTGCCGTAGGTGCAGATGGTCAGATCACCGGGTACAAGATCACTCCCAAGAATCATCCAGATTATGTCCTGGCTGCCAATATCCAAACGAGCCAGATCGTCATGCGGAAGGTCAATGCCAAAAATCAGGACTCAGCAGAATTGGAGTCAGGCGTCATGACGCATTGGAACTTCAAATCCGTCAAATCAAACAGTCCTGTTTCAAACCAGCAAAAGGTTTCCAGAAAGGCTGGAGAGAATTAATTCTTTCTCTAGTAAACCACAAAAAGCCCTTGCATCCATTCATCTGGATGCAAGGGCTTTTTTGCGAAATCACGGCACTGCATATTTTGCAGCATGAGGGTACCTCCCTCTATTCACCGCAAGTACTATCTCGAAAAATAGAGGTATACCCACCAATACCATTCTGTGAACAATGATCGATCACAAGCGGACCCGATAGACATCCCGCTCATTCCTCTGGATTCCCATTACCTCAAATCCGCCTTCCTGCGGGATCTCCTCGACCAGATCAAAGACGCTACAATCCCGATCCAAGCCCTCAAAGATGAGCGTGAACGTATGGGGCACCAGCACCGGCAACCAATGAGGGAATGGCGCGATCTGCTCAAACCACAACATCTTTTTACGAGTGCCATCCGACTGGATCAGAAAAGTGGTCGGCCATATTCGGATCAACATAAACCCACCCGCCATGGGCTCCGTCAAAGTGCAATGTACAATGGTCTGACGTTCCTCTTCCGTTTTTGTCAGTTCCCTGGGAACAACGACGATCTTCGGTTTTGCAGGGGCAATAGGGGGCATGATCAAGTTCTCTGAGCAAAGATACAACCCCGATTCACCTGTCGTGAGTTCAACATAGCCGGTGATCAGCTCAACCTAGAGCAGCATTTCCATCTCAAACTGATCGATCACATTCGGCACATGCGCGCTCTCCAGCCATTGGATCAGGTCCGTTCTACCAGCATCGATATTATTGATCTTGATGGAATGGACCAGCTGCCAGACACCTGAGAACAGGCCGTCCCAATCGCCGGATGGCGTTTCCATCTGGGCGAGGTGGGCCTTCTCCCGGTCGATGATAAAATACCCCGGAGACTTCTCTTCTCCTGGACGAAACACTTGATATCCCCTGTATCGATCTCCCGCCCGCAGGATGCTGGATAAGGACATATCCCAGGCATAGGGACCACTATTATCGGCGTCTTTTTTAAAGGACGCCAGTGGCACTTCCACCAGTTTGATCTGCTTCTCTGTAGCCTCGGTTAAATGCCCCTGATAACATTTGAGCCGCCGTTTGATGTGCAGTCCGATCCGCTCATACACCCGAATGGCCCGGGTGTTCTGATCAATCACTTCCAGACGGTAAACCTCAATGCCCTCATCTAAGAATTTCAATTTGGCAGCTGCCATCATCTGATCCACCAGGCCTTGTCCACGATAAGCAGGAAGTACACCCGTGCCTGTATTGAAGGCCACCTTCTGGCCCTTCTCGAGACCGATGCAATGGATCATGAATCCGACCAGTTGACTCGTATCAAAGACACCGAATGAGAGACCATAATCAACGCCAGAGTCTCCAAACCGATCCTCCCAATACGTCACTTCTGTAGGTAGCTGGACAAAATACCCAGCAAATGAGCGCAGGAAGCAGTCGACCAAGGTGGTAATATCTACATCTGCTAGTGACCCGACCTCCATGCTGTTGATCTTTGATGAACATTCCTATCGATCCAGAACATGCTGAGTCTTTACCCGTTTGAATTCCATTTTCTGGTAGAACAGGGCCGCTTCTTCACGATGGCTATTGTGCCGAACCCGCATCCGTACCGCCGGATCCTCCAGTTCGCTCAATTGATGGACCAGTTGCGTGGCAATTCCTTTCCGGCGGAAACGGTCATCCACGACCAACGCACATATCTCCAGGAAAGGCGGGGATGTCAAACGGTGGCTCATCTGTCCATGAATATAGCCGACCAATTGTCCATTATATTCAGCGATCAGTACATGATGTTCTGATCGATGGTTCAGGTCTTTCAGTTGGCTGGCCAGCTGTTCCGGTGGCAGGGTGTATCCCAACTGCTGGTTGAGGGCAACCAGTGCCGGTTCATCGGTCATTTGTACAGCTCGGATCTGCAAGGTGTTATGCGGCATCAGGAAGTGATCTATCGCATGATATCTGTATCTACCGGTGTATATCCCAGTTGGCGGCTCAACGTCAGGATCTGACCTTTGTGATGAAATTCATGGGTGATGGTATGCGTGAAGAGTTTCAATCCATCTACTCGCATCGAGCGATCCCGGATCGTCATGGTAAACAGGCCATCCTCCTTTTCCTCCAGCTGATCCAGAAAGGTAGCCATCAGGATATCCATTTCCGCATAGACCACTCGACAATCCACAACGGACTTGATCGTGTCTGCCACGGTAATAGAACGATCCAATTGCAAGGCTCGTCGAGCGATCCAGTGTTCGTAACAATGAATATTGTGGACCAGCAAATGCCGGACGCTCCCCCCTTTCCCAAATCCAGGAGCTTGACGTACAAAATCCTCCGGGGACAGCGTGGCGCAATAATCCAGGAGCACCTGACGGGCACTTCGGACCAGGTCATATTGAGTGCGTGCAAAACCTGCATTTGTCATGACGGGGTATGTTTGGCTTGAAGAAATAAGTAATCGCCCAGCTCATGGACATAGGCGGGTATGATCTCCCATATCCGACCACTTTTCAAATCCTGTTCAAGGGTTTCTAACCCCTTTACTACCTCTGACTGAAGTGCCAGTGTGGAGAAAGAGGAGATCCCTGCCCGAATATCGGGATCAAGATACATTTCCGGCATATGCTTTCCGCAGTAGAGGAAGTGATCCTGTAATTCTGGAAGGACCTCATAGGGTTCCAATTTGACCAGGGAAAGGCCTGCCGCTTGCATTGCCATTTCCACAGCATCCAAAGAGGGCATCCGTTCCATGGAGTCGGCCATCATTTGCGGAAAATAGTGCCCCAGCCAGTAGCCTTTCATCTGCTCGGGGGTAGAGGTGAACAGCACCAGTCGACCTTCAGGTCGCAGGATTCGGGCCAACTCTGCAAACGCATTTGGCAGATCGGGCCAGTGATGGATGGTCAAACTACCCACTATACCGTCCATAGACCGATCATCCAATCCGGTGGCTTCTACATGGCCGACCCTCCAGTCTATATCAGTACTTCGTTGTCGTGCTTTGTCCAACATTTCCTCTGATGGATCGATACCGATCCAATTCCCACCGCGTCGGGACAGAGCGACCGTATAATTCCCGGTGCCACAACCGATATCCAGGTAGCGTCCGTCATCCTGAATATCCAGGAGGTCAACCATCTGTTCGACCAGGTCAGGATCGGCACTCCGTGTCCGGTCATATGCTTTGCCTATCCGATCATAAAGTGTGGTCATGTATGTGGATTATGTGTGTATCCGTCTCGTTTCATCCTCATCCCAGCCTTCTCGCTGCCTGAGGTGGGTGATATGAGACAGGTGGTGATCACTATGCCAGGCGTATTGGCAAATCGCTTCATCCACAGAGAATGCCCGACCACTGTCAGGGTGGATGAAGGACCTTGCCAGATCTTCAGCTGTCAGTCGCTGGAGGAGAAAGGCCCATCGGGCATGTAGTCCGTCCAGCAAGGTGAGGGCTGCTTCAATCGGCATGATCGACGTATCCGGCAACATAGCCCACCGGGGTTCTTCATACGGTTTGATAGTGGGTTGATCCTCGGTCAGAGCCAGTTTGATTCGGATCATGGCATTCATATGACTGTCCGCGCAATGATGGACTACCTGTCTAACGGTCCACCCGTCAGGCCGATAAGGCGTATCCAACTGTTTATCGGTCAGGTCACTGACCGCCACTCGCATACGCCCCGGCAATGTCGCTATATCTGTGATCGCCTTGCTCCGAATCTCAGGAGTGATCGGTTCCGGTTGTCTGAATCGACCAATCGGGTATTTCAATTTTTCTTGACTCATCCCGGATGTCGTTTTCGATGTTCATCCAATAATAAGGAACTCTGGCGACGTGGATCGCTCATCTAATCGCTATTTATTTTTTTCATACTCTTCCAGGCAATCCTTCAAGGGTTTCCCACGCTCGTGTATACAGTCACAGAAATTCAAACAATGGATGTCATTTTCACCATCACATTGACTCATACAATCGGCTTTTGTGTTCCTGGGCATAATGTCATAGAAGACAGTAGCATGAGAAATTACCAGCACAATAGTCGCAAAAACACTCGCAAAAAATGCGGTAGGAAACTTATTGGTCCATTCACTTCTGTCTGGTAAAACTGTGTTCGCAGTTGAGTATTTGAACGGAAATATATTCTTGAATCGATGAAAGTTCCAACAAAGGAGAAAAACAACCGCACACACCATCAGTGGGGAAGTAACGATTGATCCTTCAAATCGAACAGCAAATGAAAGAACACAAATATTCAGAATGATGGGCAGATATATAAATGCGCCAAGAGTGACTGTCCGTGGAATGAGTAAAAGGATGCCTGCCAATACTTGCATATAACCCACAAATGGATAATAATAGCCGGTATGATGAAAGGCTTCCAAAAAATTTCCCATTGGATGATGAACCGATAATTCCGTAAATCGTTGGCCTAGAATCTTCTGTATGCCCGGAGGAATAAATCCGATAGCCAGAGAAATTCGACAAAAAATGGCAAAGTAGTGCAGCCATTTGATTTTCCTTGCTCTCAGATGAATGCTGTCAAGCTTGTCTCCAATACTCATAAGCGATACGATCAACTGTTCCGATTTACCATTTTTATATACAAACCCCAGATGCCTTCACTGTGCCACTGCAAACTGGCCATTCTTTCAGTCATCAACTGTATGGTGCTTGAGCACATAGGGCATTCAACTTTCTTCACCACTTCAGTTGACTAATACTTTATGTCTTTTCTTTTCAACTTGACCTCCTTCTACCTCAAATACCAATGACTGACTTCTCGAATAAACGCGTTCATTTTTCTCAGACCTTCTTCCGCTACATCCGACAAGGGTAAAACGGCTCCCTTCCAATGATCTTCAACGATCCATTTTCCGACTTCAAGGTCCTTGATCTGATGATAGGGAATGGTATGATCATTCAAGCCGTATCCTGAATAATAAAAATAGGGCTGACCAACCATACTGTCTTCCATAGCAAAACCAAAACCCAACCCTACATATGGATTGGCTTCCAGATAGACGCCCGTATCAAAATGGTGAGGCCAAATACGGACTTCTGCCGGCACCTGTAAATGGTCAACCATGAGGTGACATGCCTGATTAGCCAAGGTTCGATTTCGTTCCCACTGTGTCAACGCGGCCCGTGGAAGATGACTGATGGCTTCCTGCCGGAAAGAATAATCGGGGATTTTGAAATGCAAATCATCCCTGAACCCAGACGGCTGCAAACCAAGAAGTGGTAGTATGGCTTCAATACTCCTTTCCAGATCTGTAATGGTTAGACCATCGATCAGAAATGCGTGCAGGACATGATGTTGATCGTTCAACCATTCATACTGGAAGGCCTTCAGATTCAATGAAAAAATCAGAGACTTATTCTCCACATGAATCCAGCGTCCATAAAGGCGATGACTGATGGGATCAAAAAATAAATTGGTGTGACTGTCATCCGCCTTTTTCGGGACGAATGTACGATTCACCTTTGCCACTGTTTGTGACAACTGGTGGATGAGCTGGTCAATCTTTGTATACGCCGGCATAGGGTATTCCTGTTAATCTGTGCATGGAATAATCCATTGTAGACAGGTCAGAGAATGAGAAATCTCCGACTGATTTATGTCCGCAAGAACGAGCGATCACCTTGATCAATTCATTGGTTGCGGTGAAGAAATTATTTAATTGTTCTGCAGATGAATCGATGATCAGTCGTTTTCGCAATCCCTCCTTTTGGGTGGCGATGCCCACCGGACAATTATTGCTATGACAAGCGCGCATACCCAGGCAACCAATAGCTTGCAAAGCCGAATTAGCCACAGCGATGGCATCTGCGCCCAGCATCATGGCCTTGGCAAAGTCTTCGGCCACTCGTAAGCCTCCGGTAATGATCAGGGTGACATCTTTTGCGCCCATATTATCCAGATGTTTTCTGGCCCGGGCCAATGCCGGGATGGTCGGCACATTGATATTGTTGCGCAAAATGGTTGGGGCAGAACCGGTACCACCACCACGACCATCCAGGATAATATAGTCTACACCCACCTCCAGGGCAAAGTCGATATCCGCTTCGATGTGACTGGCGGCCAATTTAATTCCAATGGGAATACCGCCTGTTCGTTCACGAACCTCCTCAGCAAAATTTTTAAAATCCTTTGCCTTCAACAGATCCGGAAAAGCTGCAGGAGAGATCGCGTTTTGTCCTTCGGTCAGACCGCGGACTTCTGCAATTTCTCTGGTGACCTTACTGCCCGGAAGATGACCTCCTGTGCCGGTTTTTGCTCCCTGCCCGCCTTTGAAGTGAAAGGCTTGTGCCTTTTTTACCTTTTCCCAGGAAAAGCCGAATTTCCCCGAAGCCAGTTCGTAGAAATATCGGGAATTATTGGCCTGTTCTTCGAGCAACATCCCACCCTCTCCACTACAGATCCCGGTACCGGCCAGTTGGGCTCCTTTCGACAGGGCAATTTTTGCCTCCCGGGACAATGCCCCAAAGCTCATATCCGATACAAATAACGGAATGTCCAGCTCCAGTGGCTGTTTTGCTGCCGGTCCAATGATGACTTTGGTCTGCACTGGTTCTTCATCCAGCAGGGGTCGCGTTGCTACCTGAGCAGGGAGAAACTGGATATCCTCCCATTTGGGCAATGTGGCTCTATCTACACCCATGGCTGCGGATGGACCATGGTGGCCCACATTTTTCAGACCGTTTCTGGCCAATTCCTGGATCGCGCTGGTATACGGTTCCGTTGATTCAGGATGGGTATCAGCATATTGACCCAAATATTGATCTCGTTGGAAAGGCTGTGGATATTTTACCAAATATGCATTGATCTCATCTTCATCACCCCAAATGATTCCGTCCTTGATCTCCGCCTTGAATTTATGCAGAGCTTCGTCATTATTATACTCACTGACACCGGTGTCATATCGGTAATCCCAGCCGTGGACGCCGCAGATCAGGTTGTGTCCATCCACATGCCCATCCGCCATCAGTGCTCCGCGGTGCAGACACCGACCATAGAGTACGGAGACCTCCTCCCCGTACCGGATGATCACCAGGTCCAGTCCGTTGATCTGGCTGTGGAAGGGGACCTTTTCTTTAAGATCCTGGAGTTTGGCGAGTACAATTTTTTTCATTGTGTTCGTTATTGGTTTCCTGATCAGGGGCTCCATATGCCGCAATTATACTGGTATGGCCAACCGCCCCGAAGGGCAATCCTTCTGGTAAAGGAAAGGAATATACAGAGGATGGTCTGACATTGAAGAGAATCAACATAGTCCGGTCCATTGATCAGACGGCATCTCTGATCCGATTAGAAAATCGCTCTCCTCTGATGCTACTGCATCTCCTTCAAATTAGACGGAAATGCCCGCAGCCAGAACCCTGGACAAAATCAACAAGAGGACCATGAGGACGATAGGCCAGTATTTCTGATCGACAGGAATTGTGATCTTGGCCTCATCGGAAGCGGATGGCCCCAGGAATTCCTTCATCCGAAACATGCTTGGGATAAGGGTGAGGAAAATTACAAATGGAAGCATCAGACTCATGGGTGTGGGGGCCGGCAGGGACAACAGTACATTTAGTCCTGTTCCAAGGATAATGGGGAGGATAAACAGTTGAAAAACCGGAGAACTTACTTCAGTTCTGAATCGCTCAATTATCTGGCTCAACTGCGGAGTTATACGTCGAAAAATAAAAACGATCCCTACCAATCCAATGATAGCCAACCCAATTGTCACAATCTGCGGAGTGGCCAGGATCGCATAGATCTTTCCGGTGTCTCCATATTCCATAAACGGGCCCATCATGATATAGCCCAGAAAAACCACCATTCCCATGATTCCCAGCCAGATCCAGAACAAATGGGTCAGGTCCTTTTTTCCAAAACGCCAGCCTATCCACAAAAAGAAAAGACCCTGGAAGAGCGACCAGATCGGCCCGGCAGCCGCAATCCACAATTGATCCATAGGCGGTACACCTACCTCTGAATACGAAACATAAGAGTGGAATAATACTGGATGTACACCGGCCCATTTTGCGATCAGTGCATGCGTGCCTTCATGCAAATATGTGGTCAAGGCGAAAGCGGCGACAAAGACAGATGTCAATTGAGCGCCCAGCAGAATATCTCGCTTTTTGACGGTTTCAAACATGTTTGTGATGCGGGTACGTTCCCTCAATATCGGCAATCTCTGGCAACCAAACTCTTTCTATTGTTTGGTACCCCGAAAGACATCCACACCGGCCGGTTGAGGATTGCCGGCCATTCTGCGCCAGGAAGTGATCTGACCGACATGGGTGAGAGCGTCGGCAATGGGACCATTGAGCCAATACCAGAAAGGGTATTTAGCATCTGTGGTCACCAGTGTTTCAAATTGCGGGTCATCCATTTCTCGCAGTCGCTGACTGAGGCTCACGTACAACTGCAAGGTCCGTTCACGCAGCTGGTTATCCGGACTGTTATCCTTTTCTACGTCGCCACCGAACACCCGGTTGGTGCTGTAGGCCAGATCGTAGATATGGACCATCACCTCCTGTATGGTCATGCTGCTTTCGACAGGTCGGAACAGCAGATCATCTTCAGTCAGATCCTCCGTAGCCCAGCGATAGCGAAATCCCAGCCCGTCGATCACTCTCGAGAGGACATTGGTGGTGGACACTTCTTCCGGGACGGGTGGTAGGGTGGCGAAGGGTAACATGCGGTACAAACGGTCATTAGATAAGGGACATCCAAACGCACCGGTGTGCCCTCGGATGTCCCTCCCAAGATAAACAGGAATCATCTATCGGATAAATCGATGGATGGCCTCTACGGCATTGTCCTGGATCCTGTGGTCGTTCAATTGGGGAAAGATGGTGGATTGGTCCATGATCGGTCCGGTCAGGGCATTGGGTCGACTGCCATAGAATACGCCGCTTTTCAGTTGTGGATCCGTGATCGCGGTGACATACCGAGCGGCTCCCTTTTCTACAGAGTGCACCATTCCCATCATCGGCATGACAAAAGGGATCATGATGTTCTTGAAGATGCCTCGCATTAGAAATGGCAGATCGTCCATCACAGCCGTGCCACTGGTATTCCCCGGGCTGACGGTAATGAAGTTCGTCCCGTTATGCTTTCTGGCCAGGGCCGACATCCACAATGTGCCCAGATACTTGATATAGCCGTAGGCTTGCATGGGATCGTACTTGTTTCCGAAGAAAGAACCATCAATGACAGAGGCCAGTTCCTCGACGGAACCCGTTTCCAATTTCGGCCGTTTCATCCCCATTTTCTTCACGCCTCGCGTCGCTTCCGAGCCGGCAAATACAGCGATATGGTTCAGTTTCTTCGCCTTCAGGAGTTCCTCCAGCAAGGCCACATGGCCGAGTACATTGGCCGCAAACATCTGGGTGACCCCATCGCTGGTCAACTGTCCCGGGGCTTTGCCGCCCATGCCGCCGGCATTCATGATCAGGGCATCGACAGACTGGTCCAGTCCGGCAACTGCCTTCTGGACTGATGGCACACTGGACACATCCATCAACACGATCTCGAAAATGGATCGACCGGTCGTCCGCTCCAGGTCTTCCTTCGCTGCAATGGCTTTGGCCTCATTGCGACAACCGAGAAAGATGCGCACAGTCTCTTTCAAGCCGGCCAACTGCCGGGCTGCTTCTTTTCCAAGGCCGCTGTTGGCACCGGTGATCAGGATGGTTTTATGCGTCGTCTTCATCTTCTATTGTTTTTTTGATCAAATTCAAATGACCACACAAAGATGAAGGGGTGCAACTCCCGTCTGTTTTTCCTGAGAGCTCAAGGACTTGTCCTTTTAGCTCAAGCGGTATTCTGAGGGGGTTTGTTGGTAGTGTTTCTTGAAGGCTTTGTTGAAATTGGACACATTATCGAAACCGCTTTCATAAGCGATCACACCGATCGGCATCGCATCGATGCGGAGCATTTGGGCCGATTTTTCCAATCGCATTTTCAGAAAATATCGGGCAGGGCTTTCCTCAAAATGCTCGGTAAACTTCCGCTTGAACGTCGCCACACTACAGTTACAGAGGCGAGCAAATTCTTCCAGGGTTAGGTTGGCGTAGAGGTTTTTCTGGATGATCTCCTTGAAATCATATTCAAAGGGGACAAAGAGGGAGGCGACAAAGTCGTTGATAGAGGCCGCCTGCTCGGTCTTACTCAATAAGAGCAGAAGTTCTTTCTGCTTGTTCGCGACCAGGTCGGGGTCGGCCAGCGCGGGATGATCCAGCAAATAGTCAATGCTGTCCACAAAGGATCTCATCAGGGGCCCCACATCCAGCTTGGTCGTGTCAAAATTGCGCTGGAAGGTCTGAATGGACAGGTCCGTATTGAAAAATTCCTTGACGATCTCCGGATGGAAATATCCCCCTACGGCAGAGATAACCGAATCGGGAGCATTGGGATTGGTGGTAACCTCTTCATAGAAATAGTTACCGCATTTAGATAACAGAGCATCACCTTCCTGGAAGGACAAGAGGTTGGTGGGTGTTCGAAATTGGAACGCACCTTTCGTCAGAAACAGAAAGCAAGCTTCATCTTCCTGGAAAAATTTGGGAAAGCGTTTGAACCTGGAGGACAACACCACCTTTTCAAAAACCACCTTCCCCTGATAGGTAATGGTCTTCATTTCGAAAATCTCCGGCATGCCGTCTGGCAGTATCCTTGTCATATTTCTGTCCATGTGAAGGATAAAACCCGGTGGGCGGGGAGAATGTTTTTCTAGTTGTGGACCGTGCCACTTCAGTCCTGCGGGACCGTGGGATAATTCGGAATATTCTGTCCCAGAATAATATCGTGGTTGGCAACCTGCAAGGAGCCAGCCTGTTCTGGTTTCAGGATCCCGCTACCTCCGCGATTTTCCATCTCTGCCCTCTTTTCAGGTGTAAGGAGAGGATCATCATCGAAGACAAACTCGTCGATGTAATAGGCATGGTCGATATCTGGTTCCTTGATCGACGGGTGAATGTGGGCGAGCATATCGGTATCCGGATAGGGGGCCGGACGGACGGTGTAAATGGCATACTGTCCCTGGTCATCTGACCGGACCCAGCTGCGGATATACCCGTGCCGGGTCACTCGGGGATCTAGGTTCTCCTGGCTGGCATACACCCCATGGATGTCCGTGTGGTAATAATACAGGATGATGCCGGGTGCCGGTGTTTTACCATCCTGTTGATAGATGGTCCCCTGGATGAGCAGTTTCTGTCCCGCTTGGTGCCATCCCGGACTGGTGTCGATAGCCGCGATGTGATCGGGCATGCCAAACTGATAATATTCTCCGGTCTCGAATGGACCACCTACCAGTCCACTGATGGTTCGTTTGACAGGAGCTTCCGGCAGGGAGGCCATCGTTTCCTCCTGAGGCTGACAGGCCATCATCAGCACGACCGAAAACATCCCGATGATGCAATGATTCCAGGATAAAATGCTGCGCGACAAGCATTTATTTTTCGCGTTGGTCATGCATTCTATGATGTGGAGGACGACTTCTTTTTCTTCGGTTTGGGTGCCGGCAATTCTTCGAGGGTCACCCGGACCAGCTGGCTGAGCCAATGACTATTGTCCAGCTTTTCTTCGATGAGGAAATAGTCTTTGGCCCCGTCATAGGGCGGTGCTTCGGTCACCTTGCCTATATACTGTCGCCCATTAGCGGTGGGTTTGATAAACAGCTGGTCATTGCAGATCAGGGCAAAAAACTTTCCATTGGCCCAGATGCCGAATTCGCCAAACATCGGTTTTGCAATGAGATGGGGTATGCCGGCCAACTGCTCGACGATATAATCAATGAATGTTTGGGTGCAAGCCATAGGTGAATGGTTTATACCCTGTTACCAGATCCGTTTGGTTGACATCCGGATTGGATCCAGGAGATCGGTGAAGTATTGACCAGGGTCGACTATCGTACGTATTCCATGCTGGAGGTACGATGTTGCGTTCACTCCAATATACGAAAACGTTGTCGAAGCGGCACGATAAAGCCTCCGGGCCAACGTCCAGGCCCGTGACCAGTCGCCAGGCGGTCAGGAATCATCTTTGACTAGAGCAACCCTTGCATTCATGCGCAGCCGATAACGACCATCCCCTCCTCCAGTCGGCGGCGCAATTCCCGAAAATACTTCACCCGCTGCCTGCTTCCTGCCACGGAGAGATAGGTAGATCCCTTGCGAAGTTTGTCAAACCAACGCCGGGTGTATTCACAAAAGTCGGAATAGTCGGTGGTCAGGAAGTTGGGGTTGTCGAAAGAGCTATAAGTCTGAATGGGGTTGCCCCTAAAACCGGACTAATCTAAATAATTATTTTGCCTAGACTTTTTAAATTTACAAATGCATTAATTATCCACCCGCTCTAAACATATCAATTGTTTGAGTAACATCAATTCTCAATCCCAAACTCAAATAACCTCGTGTATACTTTAAGTTCTTAGTCTCAAATCTATAGTAAAAATCAATCCACAAAGACGATTGGACAGGATTAATGGCTCTGCTAACACCAAATTCATAAACAAGGTATATTCCACGTAAATAGTAGTTCGAGTAATCAAGTCCATAAATATTTGTATTATTAATAATATTCTCAATATTATTTGATGAATTATAAACTCCATTTTTATCCCTTACACAGCCTCTGCAATTATAGTCTAACTGGAGTGAATCAATAACTCTAAAATATCGAAACAATATCCCAACACCAAATGTGACTTCAACAGGGTATAAAACTTTTCCTAACTCCTTCTTCTTAAAGAGATTTGGTGCAAATGTATAATTAATCCCGACAGGACCTAAGCGCATTTCACCTAACACTGGAAATCTGAAAACTGATTTATTAAAAATAGTATCAATTAAAAAATCATTGCCAACATCTATTACTTCAGCAGTGCAAAAATACTTATAATCTATGCTAAATTTCTTCCCAACTGCAAGCTTTAAATAATAATAATCTGGATTCCCGAATGCTACCCCCATAGAAAATCTGCCATATTCTCTTGATATAATAGGTAATTCATTTTTTGCAATTACCATATTATTATACAATGTATTCACCGTAAGAAAATTTACCTCTTTATTGGCCGGTATTTCATTTTGAACTACAGTCAAAATCATAGTATCAGTCCTATTCTCTATTTTCGAAGTTGTAAAATTTTTGTTATTATATTTTATTTCATATTCATACGTATTAACATCTTTTTGGGGGAAAGTTATTCGTATTTGAGATAGGTCGTTAATCGAATTCCTCCTATTGAATTTTTTTAGTCGCGACCTAGGTCTATTTATTCTATTCATAAAAAATAGATATTTACTTGAAAATTTTATTTCGGGTGCATCTACTATTCTTAATACTAAGGAATCGGGTAAGGATTTCTCAATGCCGTCAAATACATAGTATTCGAAAAGGTAATCTCCAATATCCATATCCTCTATTTCAAACTCACCATTTGCCTCATTTATTATTACACTCCTCCTTTCCAAATAATCTCTTTCAGATAATATCTGTCTGAAGAAATATTTCAATTTGGTATTATAATAGTCTATATCATATGATGCCAACATAGAAATTTGAATCGTTTTTCCATAGATAGATACCATTGTATCATTCCGTCCAATTTGAAAATCGTTAAAATGAATTATTGCCTTAGGTAAGTTGTTAGAAATTGGAAATAGTGCTATTACTCCATTAGTATCCCTCCGACCAACTACATCTATGCTACGTCCTTTGGTTGAGGCAGAAGTTCATTGATGCGGTTGATTGGCCAGTCAGGCAGTTTGAGCAAGGTGTCCTTGAGCCAGTCTGTTGGATTAATGCCACAAAGCTTACATGTGCCGAAGAAGGAGTACATCATGGCGATACGCTCTCCAGCTGCATGTGATCCTGCAAACAAATAATTCTTGCGGCCCAAAGCCAATGGGCGGATCATATTTTCAATTAGGTTATTGTCCAGCTGGAACCGACTATCCTCGAGTATCTTTTCCAGTTTGACCCACTGATTGCGTGTATAGACTATTGCTTTTCCCAGTGGATTTTTTGGCAACACTTTCTGTTCGTTCTCATCCAACCAGATTTTCCATTCTGCAAATACTGGCTTCATTTTACTATGCCGTTCTTGCGTATATGCTCCATTTTCGGAGTAATTGGATTTTAATTCCCGCTCAATGCCATAGATCTGTTGGATCAGTCTCAAGGGTTCACAGGCTCTTTTGTCCATTTTCTCAGCATCAAAATATTTCCTTCTTGTATGTGCCAGGCACCCCATCAGTGTAATCAAGGAATTCTTTTTCGCCATCCCGTCATACACTTTCCATCCATCACACTGGATATACCCCTGATAGGTTGACAGCCATTCTTTCGGACCATGCATACCTCTTCCTTTGCGGTATTGAAATACCACTCGCTTCAATGCAGGTGCATGGTACACCCATTGGTATCCCTGATGGGTATTGCCCGATTTGTCTTTATCTAAAACCTTGATTGGTGATTCGTCTGCCTGAATATAGTCACTCGAAAATACTGACTTCAGTAATTCTTCATGCAGCGGCTTCATTAATGTGCATACCGATACAAACCAGTCATTGATCGTTGATTCGCTCACCTTCAGGTTAAAATCGCGCAGAAAACGTTGGATCTGACGATAAAAGGGCATGTGATCAATAAACTTTGCAATAATCACATGCGTCAACAATCCCGCCTCAGCTATTCCTTTTTCAATAGGCCGTACAGGAAGTTTACCGATAACAATTCCATCACCCGATGGTCGGGCATATTTAGGGCGAATAGTACGAATGATCGTCAGTGAAGCGGCTATGTAATCCAGTGTATCGGTCACTTCCTCTCCGATTCTGGTCATTCCACTGACATCTTCATCCGGTTCAATAATGACCTCTTCTACGGGAAGATGATCTGGAAGTGGTTGTCTACCAGGGTGTTCCTTTTGTGGCTTTGACCGTGAATAGGAAATGTCCTCCTTCGGAGTATCAATTAAAGCTT
>JAIPBE010000040.1 GCA_021738725.1 Saprospiraceae bacterium
TTCCGATGTCTCAACATTCGTCTCTACCCTTGATACATGCCATTCCGTTCCAAGTTGAAGCAGCTTGTCAAAGAACTCTACTGTCATCATTGCTTTTCTTTACAAGTTATGATTTTCCACTAAAATGACAGTAGAACCAGAAATTTATGCAATTTTTCGGTATGTTCCTGCTTGCTGGCGGTCTTTTCCTGACCAGCTGTACAGATGACACGACCGATCCAACCCCTACAGCCGCAACCGTTAGCCTGGGAACAGGTGCCGGTTTCATTAGTGGCAATGCTGAGATCGAAACAGGTTCCACCTTTAACGTCAATGTGATCGCAACCAGCGGAACCAATCCAATGAAAGCCCTCACGGTTTACAAGGACAACGTAGCGATGGACTTCAACGATCTGACCTTCAATGGTTCAGGCGCGACATCCAACCCTGCCCTTCTGTTTAATACAGACAAGACTTCCCTCAATTGGGAGATCGGCATCCTGGGTGAAGCTACCGATGGTTCACACGATTATAAGTTTGAGATCCTGGATGATAACGGTCTCACCAATTCAGTGACGATCAATATCATCACCAAGACAACTGCAACTCCACTGGAAAAGACACTCATGGGTGTACTCTTCAATCAGGCAGGTCCAACTGGAACAGGGGGGCTTGATCTGGATAATGGAACATCACTTGGTTCAGCGAACGTAGCTGTTGAAATTCGTGATATGGGTATCGATTGCGGGTTGCCTGATGCGACGAACTGGCGCAAACAGATCGGTTCAGCAAACTCTGCTGATATGCGGAAGGTCGATTTGACTGTTTTGCCAGCGTTTACATTTGCTGCAACGGTTTCCAAAGAAGCTATTTTGGAAGCTTATACCACTGGAACGGTGCTAGGTAGCGGAATGACCGACAATTGTACAACTCCTGTGAGTGTCAATGATGTTTCAGCTCCCGTTGTCGTCGGTGATATGTTTGTTGTTCTATCAAACAGCAAATATTATCTCATTCAGGTCGCCAAGTTGAACAACACGACGACGAACAATGATGACAATTACGAAATGAACGTGAAGTATTAATTCACTTTCCTTCGTTTGAACTTCAAAGGGCCATCCGCAAACCAGCGGGTGGCCCTTTTCTTTTGATCAGACACACTATCTTATGCATCTAATTAGATGCAATGCGGGAATTTATCTCCTTCGGAACCGAGCACCTGATCTGGCTCATTGCCGGTGTACTCTCCTCTATTCTGTGGGTCACAGCCGGTATCAGGTTGGGTAAAAGGGCACAATCCGACCTGCGGCAACGGCAACTTGCCCTGATCATGAGCCTCATCCCGGCTATGCTGTGGATCGGTGGCAGTATCTGGCTCATCCTGAATGAAGACCCCATCCCCAAAAATCTGGTACTTCCATTTCATGTCTGTTATTTTCTCAATCTGGTCATGCCCTTCATGCTCTGGAGAAAATCCTATTTCATCTTTGAGATCACCTATTTTGTCACCATGGCTGGTACCCTCCAGGCCCTGCTGACCCCGGATCTGCACTACGGATTTCCGGACCTCATCAATATCCGCTATTTCGTCGTCCACATCGGTCTGATGATGAGCACCTTCTATGCTGTCTTCGTCTACGGGTTTCGCCCCACCTGGAAAAGCCTCTGGAAAGCCATTCTCTGGACCAACCTGTACATGGTCTTCGTCACACCGATCAACCTGCTGTTCGATACCAACTTCATGTATGTGCGGGCCAAACCTCCTGTCGCCTCCATGCTGGACTATCTCGGCGACTGGCCCTGGTACCTCCTCACCGGACAGATCATGTTGGTGGTCCTGTTTACCATTGTGCTGTTGCCTTTCCTCATCCTCAAGCCGAAGGCTGTGCTCAGTGATTTGTAGCACGGGATTCGTTTGGTAAATTCCTGGTTCCTTCATCCCGCACAAGTGCGGGATTGTTCCAAGTTCCAAGTTGGTTATCAGGCCCGACAGTCGTTTTCAATCGCTTGGCTGTTCAAGGTTCAAAGGGTCCCGACAAGTCGGGACCTTGTTCAACGTTCAACGTAACATACATTGAACGTTGAACAGAGTCCCGTGCCAGCGGAACTCCTTGAACATTGAACAACAAATCGTTTAGCGAAATACTAGAACTGTAGGAGCCAAATATGATTGATAAAAAATGAATTGTTGGTGCCGGTGTCTCACCGGCAGCGCAGAGACGAACTCTCCATATAATATTGTCCATGAAAACGGGTGCTCTGGCGGTGTCTCACCGCCGTCAGCATGCCATAACCTAAACGGCCACTTTTCAGCTTTTAGGCTTGAATTCATTGCTAAATGTGAAACATAGTGTGACAGAATGCAGTGAGACAACGCACAATAGAGGGTTCGAGTAAGACACTCAAACCAACACAGAAGTTATTGAAAACTGAACTGGGTCCCGACTTGTCGGGGCACATTGAATCTTGAATGTAAATCCTGCCTGCCGCAGGGTTCCTGTGTTCCTGCATCCCGCACGAGTGTGGGATGGTTCCAGGTTTCAAGTTGGTTTTCAGGACCAACAATCATTTTCAATCGCTTGATAGCCGGCCTGCCGTTGGCACGGTTCAAAGTTTAACGTAAATCACATTGAACCTTAAACAGGGTCCCGACTTGTCGGGATCCTTTACACATTGAACAGCCAAACATTTAGCATACTGCTAAACCTTGGAAACCAGGAACCTGAAACAGTGTCCGCGCCAAGAGGACACGAAGGAACTTGGAACAATTCACACCCCGATTAAACTGCATATTTGTAGCGACGTTGACCCACAAATCACTCCATCACGAAATCACCACATAACACCCCCCATCCTGGCATCTCCGATGCCGTCACCTGGTTCGAGGATCAGGGGTGGTTTCCATTCCCCTTTCAGCTGGAAACCTGGGAGGCATGGCTGAATGGGGAGAGTGGCTTGGTCAATGCACCTACCGGCAGTGGCAAGACCTATTCCCTGATCATCCCGGCCATCCTGGAGTCTCGTGACCTGCCCGAACCCAAAAAACGCTGGGGTCCCTACCTCTTGTGGATTACCCCCTTGCGGGCTCTCTCCCGCGAGATCCAGTACTCCGCACAACGAGCCGCTGCTGGACTAGGCGTCGATTGGGACATCGCCATCCGCACCGGAGATACCCTCACCTCTGAACGGGATAGACAACGAAAAACGCCACCTCATATCCTCATCACCACCCCGGAAAGTCTGCATATCCTCCTGGCCCAAAAGCAAGCCGCCCGGTATTTCTCCAACCTGCAGGGCATCGTCGCCGACGAATGGCATGAGCTCGTGGGAAGCAAGCGCGGCGTGCAAGTCGAACTGGGATTCAGCCGATTGCGCAGCCTCTGTCCCGGACTGAAGACCTGGGGTATCTCCGCCACCATCGGCAATCTGGAAGAGGCCATCGGCGTGCTCATGGGCACACCACCGGGCGCACCACATGGGGCTCGGCTGGTGGTGGCCGATCAAGTGAAAGACATCGAACTCATCTCCATCTTGCCGGACTCGATCGAAGAATTGCCCTGGGCGGGCCACCTGGGTATCCGCTTGATCGAAAAGGTCATTCCCCTCCTCGAAAACAGTCCCAGTACACTCATCTTTACCAACACCCGCTCCCAATGTGAGATCTGGTACCAGCGCCTGCTGGATGTGGCACCTGACCTGGCCGGACAGATGGCCATGCATCACGGGTCCATCAGCCGGGAATTGCGGGACTGGGTCGAGGAGGCCCTGCACGAGGGCAAGCTGAAGGCCGTGGTCTGCACCTCCAGCCTGGACCTGGGGGTGGACTTCCGTCCGGTGGAGCAGATCATCCAGATCGGCAGTCCAAAAGGAGTAGCCCGGTTCATGCAACGCGCTGGCCGCAGTGGCCACCAGCCGGGGAAGACCAGCCGAATCTATTTTGTGCCTACCCATGCCCTCGAACTGATCGAAGCCGCCGCCCTGCGCGGTGCCATTCACACTGGTGAGGTGGAAAGCAGGTTCCCACACATCCGCTCCTTTGATGTGCTAGTCCAGTATCTCATGACTCTGGCTGTCGGGGATGGATTCTATCCGGCTGAGATCCTGGAAGAGATCCGGAATACCTTCTCCTACGAAAGTGTCAGCGATGCCGAATGGGCCTGGCTGATCAACTTCCTCACCCGGGGCGGCAGCATGGAAGCCTACGATGAATTTCACAAGATCACGGTTAAGCCCGACGGCCGGCATGTGGTGATCGACCGTCGAAATGCCCTCCGCCACCGCCTGTCGATCGGGACCATTGTCAGTGATACGGCCATGGTGATCAAGTATGTAACCGGCAAACGTTTGGGTACCATCGAAGAGGGATTTATCTCTGCGCTCAAACCCGGGGATATCTTCTGGTTTGCCGGCCAGTCGCTCGAGCTGGTTCGCATCCGAGACATGGAAGTCCAGGTGCGTAAAAGCAGCAGGCGAACCGGAAAAATTCCCTCCTGGCAGGGAGGGCGCATGCCCCTGACTTCCAACCTGACCAAACTCCTCCGAGACAAGCTCAACGAATATCGGGATGGCATCGGTCCGGATGCCGAGACCCAGGTTCTTCGACCTTTACTGGAACGGCAGATGGCCACCAGCATGATCCCCTCCCATGCCGATTTTCTGATCGAGTATTTCCACAGCGAAGAGGGACATCATCTGGTTTTCTATCCCTTTGAGGGGCGTTTTGTCCATGAGGGCATGGCAGCACTGATCGGCTGGCGATTGTCCCGGAAAAAGCCGATCAGCTTCAGTATGGCCATGAACGATTATGGTTTTGAATTGCTCAGTGAAGATGAGATCCCCTTTGATCAGCTCACCGATCCCGAGCTGTACACCACTGACAATCTGATGGAAGACATCCGCCGAAGCATCAATGAAGCCGAAATGGGTCGCCGTCGATTCCGGGATATTGCCAGCATTTCCGGGATGATCTTCAAAGGGTTTCCCGGTCGCTTGAAAAAGGAACGCCACCTCCAGAGTTCTTCCTCCCTGTTATTTGATGTTTTTGCCGACTATGATCCGGACAATCTGCTCTACCTTCAGGCCTTTGAGGAGGTCCACACCTTTCAGCTGGAAGAAAGCCGCTTGCGGGAGGCCCTCCATCGCATCCACGGACAGACCATCCACGTAATGTCCCCCGGTCAGTTCACCCCATTTGCCTTTCCGATCATCGTCGATTCACTCTCACGCGAACGGATGAGCTCGGAGAGCATGGAAGACCGGATACGGAAGATGGCTACGGCCTCCTGGGATGAATAACTTGTTGCTGACCAACTCTGAGGCTTATCAAATCAGCTCTAACCAGAGCACGAAAGTGGAGGAGTTTGGAGGGGAGGAGAAAAAAGACTGTCGCCAAAGGAGGGCCTCACTGATACATCAGAGACCTGTTCTTACAGACTAAATGCAGTCCTCTTATTTTGAAGATTGAGGTAAAACATAAAAAGTGCCGCATTATTTGGTCGGATTCGTGATTCGATCCTTGATACATTGGCGAAATGACAGTACCCTAAAAATGAATCCAGCCACCGATCAAATACGAGCGGCCAGGTCCTGATGTAAATGTGTCCTGAATCAAGGAATGAAATGAGCGGTCTCTTGAATCTGAAATAGAAGGCCCATTTTGGCGACAAGCACTTTTGGGTACCTGCACGCCGGCAGGCATGCTTTTGGCACGTCAATAGAACCCCGAGTAATCGGGGCGCCGGTCCGCCAGCTGGCGGAGAGGGTCGGGCGTGGAATACTGTTCTATTAAAAGACCAGCAGGCACCAAAGATTGAATTCCTGAACCCCCCAACTCCAACCAAGAAGTTGAAACCAAATAGGTAGCAAAGTTTAGAATGTTGTATTTTCGAATCAGGTCAACCTTCGAAATGATGCTTTATCGCCTCCTGCTCTTACTGTCCATCTTCTTGTATGGTCAATCACTTTCTGCTCAGGAAAAAGCAACAAGTGAAATTCAGTACGATTCCACATACGCCGCTCAACTCGGCGCCGACGACTACGGCATGAAACCTTTTGTCATGGCCTTCCTCAAAGCCGGCCCTGAACGCAGTCAGGACAAGGAAACTGCTGCCGCCCTTCAGAAGGCCCATCTGGAAAATATCATGCGGATGGCCGAAGAGGGCACCCTGGTGCTGGCCGGACCTTTCCTGGATCAGGGGGAAGTGCGCGGCATCTACATCTTCAATGTGACTACCGTGGAAGAAGCGGAAGAATTAACTCGAACAGATCCGGCTATTCAGGCTGGCCGTCTGGTCATGGAACTGCATCCCTGGTATGGGAGTGCGGCGTTGATGGAGGTAAATCGACTGCACAAGAAGGGGCAGAAGAAAAGCGTTGCAGAATGACCAAATAACTTCAATGCCCAAATTAATCAATTATCGAGCCCTGAAATATCTTCTATACGCCTTCTACGTCGTAATGATCATTGCAATTGGTCAGCGTTTGGTCACTGCATATCAAAACTATCAGAAAATCGAGAATCTCCTTGAGATAGAATCAAATTACATGGTCTTATACCAAACACTGAATCAATGGATTGAGGAAACAGGACTTTCAAATAAACGAGACATACTCATACCACCAATACTTGATGAAATATCAGCACATCTCGACTCGCTTTATAATGATTGCAATGTCAATCCAAGAGAAACTTTTAATCTTATCGAAAGGGCATCCCAACTAATAACAATAGGCGGATACGAGAGAGGGCCATATTATTCAGAATTCTTTTCTAAAGAACTAAATAGTTTGAAGACTCTATTAAATTCCAATCCCTATGTTTTCTTGCAAAAAGAGATAAAAAAAATTGAATTAAATTCAACCGAAGTTAAATTATTACAGTCTATGCAAATATCACTAATCTTTCAATTAATATCAAGATATTTTTATACACAAGATGAGATAATCTGTTGGCCTCCAATCGCATCAATTCATTTTTACCAAAATAGCATTTTTCCTGATTCAATAATGCTAAAATTTGAAGAATTGTCAGCAACAAAGGACATGCTTGGGCTGCACTACAAAGCGCCAGAAAACATTATATTTAATAATATTAAAGGAGTCAGCATATTGGCCGAATTCCCCAAAGGGGTTCGATGCATTGATCAAATAAATTTCAAACCTACCCTGAGATCCTATTAAGTCAAGTTCAAGGATATGAGTAGAGTTGCGATTCACATATTGCTTATTATTTCCCTAATATTTACATATGTAAATCTCGATATCCATGAAGATGAAGTTGAATTAATAAATGTAGATTTAGCCAAAAATAATCTTTGGCATGCTATGAGTCTGGCAACTCAGTTTCCTGCTTCAACTATTGATGATTTTGCCTTCTATAATAGGGTTGCACTTCATTCAAAATACGATGAAGGAACACCTTATAAATATTTCATTAGAAACATAGTTGATAATTCTATACAAAGTCAAGGATATTGGACAGCTACGGATAGTATTGTTCAAAATCTCTATCAACAAACACTTTCAGATTATATCAGGATAAATGATGAATTGGGAGTGAATCAGCAATTTCAAGAAAAGAACTATTCATTTAAATTAGGATCTGTAATTGATACAAGCAATTATCGGTATCTGCCATTATTGAGTATTTTAAAAAAAATTCCTGACATCCAACGTCAATCATCAATATTTGAAAATGAATACTACAATTCTGAATTGATAACCGAATACAGTTCATCTGCGTTTTCAGACTCAAGTGCAAGAATTTGCTATGCTCTATACAATAAAGATCATTTACTTTTCTTTGACAGCCTGTTTATAAATGGTCATGAATTAAAAATAAATAATTATTCATTGAAAATACCAAGCCAATGGTTTCGGGAAAAGGACAATCTTATTAAGATAAAGGCAAGATCAGGTCGAGAGTATAGCAGAAAAATAAATAGGGAAGATTTAATTTACGGCATCTCCTTCTAATAATCCTTGGAAAAAATGATTTCAATCACTTAATCTCACCTAGGATAATAGATTTACTATCACCCCAACCGATCCACCAGAGTTTTCGCCCTCTTCAAAATATCCTGCACCTCCTCCATATTGCCGCCCTGGGCATAGACACGCAGCACAGGCTCCGTGCCACTGGGACGGAACATCAACCAACCTTCCGGCAGGTAATATTTGAAGCCGTCCAGGTCCTCCTTGCGGTTTGATCGCAGTGTATTGTCCGGATCGATGGTGTCGTTCTTGCAGGCGGCGATCACCGCCTGTTTGTGTGCTTCTTCCACATGCAGATCCCAGCGATCAAAATCAAAAGAGCCGACCTTTTCATGGACCATTTCCACCAGCTGATCGAGGGTCTTGTTCGTGCGGGCCATGAACTCGAGGATCATCAGTCCCATCCACACGCCGTCCCGCTCGGGGATATGCCCTTTCACCGCCAGACCGCCAGACTCTTCACCACCCACCAGGACATCTTGCTCGATCATGATCTCGGCTATGTACTTAAAGCCGATCCGAGTCACTTCAAAGTCCAGACCATACTGCTTCGCCAGGGTCTCCATCTTGTCGGTGACCGAGAAGGTCACCACCACTTTACCCCGGAGGTTTTTGTAGTCGTGGAGATAGATCAGCAGCAGGAGCAACAAATGATGGCTGTCCACAAAACGGCCCTTGCTGTCATACATGCCGATGCGGTCTGCATCCCCGTCGTTGGCCAGTCCGGCACCAAACTGGCCGGAAGAGGCCAATAATTCTGAAAGTTCTGTGAGATTACGATGAATCGGCTCCGGCGCCTGTCCGTGGAAGCCGGGGTTATCATCACAGTGTAAACAGTGCGCATCGGGAAGGATGCGCGGCAGGATGCGCTGTCCGGCACCATACATCGCGTCATAAGCCAGGCGAATGCCGGAGGCCTGGATCATGGGGATGTCAAAGCCTTCCAGGACATGCTGATAATAGATCTCTTCCAAATCCACATAGCGGATCAATCCCTTCTCCACAAGGGCGTCCAACGATGCATAGTGGTCATCCAGGGATCGGGGAATATGCGCTTCGACAGCGGCGATATCCTTTGGTATAGTCGGGCCACCAAAAGAAGATTTCAGTTTGAATCCGTTGTAGGAAGGCGGATTGTGCGAGGCTGTGATCACGATACCCATATCGGCTTGCTGCTTGACCACCCCGAGGGATACCATTGGCGTGGAAACAAAGCCTTTTGCAAGGTGGACCTGGATCCCTTCACCTGCGAAAACGCGAGCTGTCGCCTCGGCAAACATCTGGCCGCCAAAACGACAATCGTGTCCGATAACGGCCTTGGTCATCCCTTGTTCATTCATCCAGTCTGCGGTGCCTTTGGCCACCCGCATAACATTGTTTTCTGTGTAGTCCCGGGCGATGATGGCCCGCCATCCGTCGGTTCCGAATTTGATCGTTGTGCTCATAGCCCGCAAAAATAGGGCTTTCTTAGTCCGTTAGGGAACCGTGTTTCTGATATAACAAAAGGATAAGGTGGTGGGCCTCGACCGAGAACCAATTAACATTGCCCTTCATAGAGGATGCCGTCTGGTTATCTGATAACCATATGGAAGGCATGCCGATCTAATCAGCCCTGGACTGGAATCATCTGGCAGAGTGCATCCATTCGACCACATCCGAGGTCGGAATTTCTCCTTGCATGATTCCCCGGATTTCATCCGGGGATTATAACAGCCACATGACCAACCACGGAGTGGTTGAACTACCGACTCTCCAGGGTTCTGACACCTGATTTCGGTATCCAATTGCTTGTGATAACGAGTCTAATAAAAAATCATCCTCTCACGAATCGGTCAGGATTCACGATTCATCGGGATTTTGATCGCCTTTCCCCTATTTTTACTGCCGTGGAAGACAACTACCGCCATAAGGGCATGCGCCGCAAGCTTCTGGAAAACCTGAGACAAAAAGGGATCCAGGATGAGGAAGTCCTCCAGGCCCTTTGGGATGTACCCCGTCACTGGTTCCTGGATCGGGCATTTGAGGAACTGGCATATGAGGATAAGGCCTTTCCTATCGATAAAGAGCAGTCGATCTCACAGCCTTATACCGTGGCACGCATGACAGAGCTGTTGCAGGTGGAAAAGCATCAAAAGGTCCTGGAAATAGGCACGGGGTCGGGATATCAGGCAGCCATCCTCCATCAGTTGGGCGCCCGGGTGTTCACGGTAGAACGGCAACGCCTCCTCTATCAGAAATCGAAAGCCTTCCTGAAGGAGTTGGGATATACGCGGATCCGCTGTTTTTATAAGGATGGTATGATGGGTCTGGAGACGTATGCCCCCTACGACCGGATCATTGTCACAGCAGCGGCTGAAAACGTCCCACAGCCCCTGTTGGACCAACTGGTGATCGGCGGCATCCTGGTGATACCTGTTGGTTCAGATGTTCAGGAAATGCGACGCATCATCCGAGTCGACGAGACCACCTTCAAAAAGGAAGTATTCGGTCAATATCGGTTCGTGCCTTTTCTGGGTGGACTGGATGCTAACTAATTGACCGTACGACCGGAAGCCTGCCGTGATTTGACCGAATTGGTCTGGCTGGCTTTGAGATCGACCATCAATGAAGCCAATCCACTTCCCGGAATTGTATAATAGTAACTGCCTCCATAATTGATCTGGCCACTGCCTTTTTCCCAGTTTCGGGCCGAAAGAACAAATGTGCCATTTCGTTTGGGGTGAGGCGTAAAGATCAGGAATCGCTGATCATCCCCGGTTTCAAAGCTGATCGCCAACTTTTCCTGACGGGCCATCTGGATCAACACGCCCGGCGTTCCTGCTTTGAATGTGATCTGGTCTACTTCACGACCACCTTGCATCACGATCTCTCCCATGACGATCTCCGAGCTGTTCTTGCGAATCTCTCTTTGGAGAACGATATCCTGGGATAAATAGAACTGAATCTTCTTCAGGTCTTGCTCCTCCCATCCATTCTTGTCGATCAGATCCGAGGTGAATGGAGTCAGCTTCGGTGAGCATGACATGATCGTCAGCAATGCAAGTAAAAGGGGTAAACGTGACATGGATAACTGGTTTTTCTATACGAAGAACGTTAGGTCCTTCAAATTTCGGATGCTTGGCACAGCTGTTTAACGCCGTGTTAACCCACGATAAGAGCAAATTTCAGACCAATCTATATGATTATGCTGTCACAAAATCTGATTCCTGCGACTTGTATCCGAGAATGCAGATCGGCATATTGTTTGTTCTAAGGTATCTTATGCAAACGCGATTATCCTTTCTGTTTCTACTGGTTACTTTCTGCTGCCTGCAAGTACAGGCGCAAAATGTGGTTTTCCAGCAGGAGTTGAAAGGGGAGGTCTTCCCAATCGGCCATTTATTGCGTTGGCAAACATCATTCGAAGCACCCGGCGTGCAATTCATTCTGGAAAAATCCACTGACGGACTGACTTTCCAGGAATTGGCCCAGGTGAATGGAAAGGGCGGTTCGTCCATCCAGAACGAATACCAGTACCTGGCACCTGATGTGATCGATGCCACGAACTTCTATCGTCTGCGGATCGAAAGAGCCAATCAGGCACCTGTGTTGTCATCCATCATTCCTCTGCAAAACCGCACGGCAAATCAATTTGTCATCCTGCGGTATTCGGATATTCTGCCAACCACCAGTTTCGATCTGGAGGTTCAGGGCCGGTCACAAGGATCTCTGAAGTGGCATCTCCGCCATCTGGATCAGACATTCAAAGACAGTGGAGAGTGGATCCTTGATTTCGGGGTCAACCCATACAGTCTGGATCTCAGCGGATACCCTGTAGGTCCCTATCAACTGACCTTACAAATGGGTAATGAGGTGGAAACGTTGACGATCAGGAAAGTGTCTGAAGCGGCATTCGGCACCACGACCGCTAGCAGTGATGCCCTGCCGACCAGCCGGCACTAGACCTCCCGTTTTTTCCGAAAGAACTCCTTCAGCATCTGTCCGCATTCTTCCTGAAGAATGCCACATTCGACTGTTGTACTGGGGTGCAGCAGAGATTTTCCATACCGCATAAAACCCCGCTTCTCATCATCCGCCCCATACACGATACGGCCGATCTGCGCCCAATGTAAAGCACCGGCACACATCACGCAGGGCTCAAGCGTCACATACAGTGTACACTCTGGCAGGTATTTGCTCCCCAGATAGTCTGACGCCGCTGTGATGCACAGAATCTCAGCATGCGCCGTCACGTCATGCAATTGCTCGGTCGTATTGTGAGAGCGAGCAATGATACGACCACCACAGACCAGAACCGCACCAACGGGAACCTCATCCAAGTCGCGTGCTTTGACCGCCTCCGCCAAAGCTTGTCGCATAAAATAGTTGTCGTCATATACAGTCAGCATGCTACTCAGTTTTCTCCGGGGATCTTGCCTGTGTCCGGATCCCTGGGCAGCGTGAACTTGACGGGCAGGTTAAAGCGAACAGCGACTGGTTTGCCATCCTTGTAACCGGGTCGCCAGATAATCCCTTCCCGAGTCATCCGCCGGATTTGGGACTCTGCGACCGCACCCAGGCCATCGCCCGGATCCTGAAGGATCTTGCTAAATTCCACTGTGCCATCGGTTTGGATGATGAACTGCACCACCGCTTCCCCTGTGGTTTGATTCTTTTTCGCTTCCGGTGGGTAGGAAATGCCACGGCCGATATAATCCATCAACAACTGGACGGAGCAACGATAGCGGGTTTCATCATCCGAGAGATCCATTTCCTCACAACCGGGAAAGCGGGGCATAACCTCGGCTCGATCCACGACCTCCCCACTTGATCCTGAGGAAGAATTGGTCACGTCTTGCGGTTCCTGCCCGCATGCACTCAGCGTTAATAAGCCCATCAGGGGCCAGAGAAAGACAATATGAAAGGTGCGATAGAGAAATTCGAATGGCTGCATGAACGCAAAAATCGCAGGCCTCCATGAGATATTCATGGAAAAGCAATAAAAATGTCGCTGATGAGCGTAAATAATTGGACAATCGGGCCGCTGTAGTTACCTGGTAGAATCCTGCTTCGGCTTTTCCATAGCACTTCGTATCCATTCCGGGATCAGGTCGCAACACGTTTATATTTTCGAGTGAGCGCAGAGGGCATCGGATGACCGCTCACATCAAACATCCATCCGATCCGGATCAGAAAGATGGCGATCAACCATGTGGCATTTTCATCCACCTAACATTCAACTTTTTCGGCTCAATACCATGATTGAAAAGGCCCGTATTCTGGATCGAAGCGAATCATCAGTGAATGTTTGTCCAATTGTAATGTCACAAGTCAGACATGCCCCTGTAGACTGTCCATTCATCTAATAGGTCGTTTGGAACAGGGTCAGACCATGGTTTACGAATATGAGTGCTGAAGTTAGTGCAGCCAATGTGGTATAAAAATGAATATGGCGATCAGGATTGCGAAACAGGCGGCAATCAGAACGGCTCCGGCGGCCATATCTTTGGCCATACCCACTCGCGGATGTTGATCGGGATGAAGGAGATCCAGGGTCTGTTCCAGGGCGGCATTGACCAGTTCCAGTCCCATTACCAGGCCACTGATCCCGCATATCGCCACCCATTCCCAGGTGGACAGTCCGGTGAGCCAACCTGCAAGGATAACCAGCACAAACAAGACGAAATGGACCCGGAAGTGCCGTTCGTGCAATACCGCTTGTCCGATGCCGTGGCAGGCACATTTCAGTCGATGGATAAAAGTATAGGGTGGAGAGTTCATTTCCATTGGTATGTGCCTGAAATAC
Organism: Saprospiraceae bacterium; assembly: GCA_021738725.1. GTDB lineage: Bacteria > Bacteroidota > Bacteroidia > Chitinophagales > Saprospiraceae > JAGNXB01. The sequence continues at coordinate 13,757 of JAIPBE010000040.1, forward strand.
CCAGAAACCGGCCGGTGGAATCGACCCGGTTCTGAAAGGATACACAGGACAATTCCTCGCTGTAAAAGATATGATCAGTGGGTTTATCCAGAATGTCTTTCAATCCGGGTAAAAATCCCCTCCGACTGTCCTTCAGCTGACTGGCTTGTCGAAAGACCCTGATGTCCGGCGCCCAGCTTACTTCATGGAATTGGCCGATCATCAGGATCGGATGTCGTCGTTCCAGAATAAGCCCTTGATTCATCAGCAAGTGGGCCTGTTGACTTTGAATATCGGCTCGGGTAAACGCAGGATACATATGGGTGGCAATAAATTCCAGGGTATCTCTCCACCCGGGAATGAACATCACACCGGCGACCTCGGGTTGCTCCGGATCCTCGCTGAGAAATTGGGTCGCCATCGGCCATCGGGAAAAGACCCATAGTGCCTGGTCCATATGATCGGTACCGAACTGAAATGGATAATCCGCCAGCAGGCTATCCTTGAGTTGTTCTACTGCAAAAAGGTCGAGGGATTGGAGGACCAGAAGGTCGGCCGGTCGGTCCAAAAGGATTGAAAGTTGCCGGTAGGGGTCTGCCAAACCGGCCAGGTCGAGCTGTGCGACTTCGATGGTGGGAGAGCTGGTGCGGGCTTCCAAGCGCAATCCGGGATTGGAACTTGTCTTGATAAACAGTGCAAGCAGTGCAGCACTGAAAAAACAGACGAAGGTGAGGCGATCCTGGCGAATGAACAAAAAGAGGAGGCCCAGGCCAACATATCCGATCATGATCTGTCCGGCATATCCCGCCCACCGCCTGAAAATGAGCATCTCCGGTGGAAAGATGCAAAACAAAGCACCTAGAATGATGCCAAGTCCCAACAAGTTGATGATAATCCAGTGACTGAAGACCTTCATAATCAAACAAAGATAATCCAGGAGGTCATTCCAAAGGCAGTGCCAGGACGGCCGTCATTTTAAAGTGGTCGACCTGGCCACTCAACTGATACCGTTCAAACCACAATACATAAATACCCGGACCCACCGCCTGGCCATTCTCATTTTCGCCATTCCACACCAGAAAGCCCTCCCGACCGAGGTATTGGGAATTGGCGACATCCACAATAAATCGTCCCTCCCGATCAAATACCTTCACATTCAGGATCTGTCCGGATTCTTCCAGCAGGTATCGAATGATCAGGGCATCCTGCCAGCCGTCCCCATCCGGCGAAAAGATTTTGGATTCGAGGGTAAACCCGTCACCGGGGTCCATGGTCAGAGATCGATATTGCGAATTCACCAGGGTCGGTGTCGCAAATCCTGCATCCTCTGCCGCAGATTGCCAGTTGGCAGCCAGATTCGAGGGTTGAGTGTAACTGACACGTTCGAGGCTCACTCCTTCTGGATCATCAAGGAGTGGATGATGCATGTCACTTGTGTAATCGAACTGGTCCAACAGGATCAGATCCGGACCATCCTGATGGAAGAGAGTCACGTTGCCCAGGTCATTGGCCAGTGCCGGAATGATCACCTGAAAGATCCGTTGCGAACTGGCAGCTGGCCAGGTCGAACGGACAAATGTGGTATCCGGTGTCAGGACGAAATGGTCACCTGGAAAAAAGAGCACTTTGAGGTCCAGTGGTTTGAGTTCCTCCTTACCGGGTTGAAGATTGCCGATGAGGACCTTTTCCAGGGAGAGATATTTGGATGATCTGTTGACCAATTCGATGAAATCCGAACCGCCGACGGGTGGGTCGAAAAGAACCTCGTTGATCAGGATATCGCCGGGCACCGGTTGCTCCGGGATCACTGCTCCATTTAACCAGGATCGACCGGCACGATTGCCCTGACAATCCAGGAGATCTGCAAGGGTCTTCACCTGATAATAGGTATGTGTTTGTAACGGTGTAGCAAGATCGAGCTGGATCTGAAATCCGGATGAGAGTCGTGTGGCTTGATCGATCTGGATCAGAGGAGAGACCTCGAACCAGTCCGGTTGAGGATCCGAATCCACCCATTTATCAAAATCCAGAATCAGGCGGCTGGGGGTTTCGGGCCAGACATGCAGCAACCTGGGGCCGGTTGTATCCGGAATGGATTGGTAAATACTGTTGATCTGACCGGGAGTCCCTCCAGTCGGATGGATACTGCTAGACCAGTTCCCCTGACGATCGCATCGTCTGGCGGGATCGATGAGCTCAAGAGACCATCCGCCATCCCGTTTGGAGGTACTGATATGCCAGTCATCGAGGTAATTCACTTCATCGAGGATCTCTCCTGATGATCCGATCAAACGAAGCCGTGAACCATCATTGGTCAAAGCGGGAAAACCGTTCACCCCCATGACATCACCAAAGCTGCCAAAAAGAGATGCATCTACTACGCGGGTCAGGATCAGGTAACTGTTGGGCAGCATGAGATAACCAGGTAGTGTGCCTGTAGAGGTAGTCGTGGTCAGTTTGAGATCCGCCAGATCCAGGATCTCATTGGTTGTGTTGTGAATTTCGACATATTCCGCTTCTGGCAAGGCAATAACAGGAGTGGGGTCGGCCATGATCTCATTGATGACCACCTCACCGGGGAGCGGCAGACGTGCCTTGAGAAAGGGAAATCCGATACGCAGGGTATCTGCAGAATTACCCGCCGTATCGGTCATGGTATAGGTTTCCAGCACATAATCAGTCAGAGTGACCATACTGGAGGACCACACCAGTCGCACTGATGCAGGTAGTGCATCCGACCAATCCACCAGAGCAGGTGTTCCAAGGTCTGGAGAAAGGAAAAAATTTGTCGGTTCGGTCACTTCTTCTTCACGGACAGGTTCAGAGAAGATGAGTGTAATCTCCTGCGCATCGATGATATCAACACCAGTAATTGCAGGAGGGACCAGGTCAGGCACCAGGGCCTCTATGCGAAAATCGTCGAAATAGAATTTGTCCGTTCGGGTGGCAGTATAGGTACAGACCGGACCAAAAACACCATTTGTCAGGCCAGCATAGGTATTGTCCTGAGCAGAGAGGTCCGGTTGAAGGTTTTGCCCACCGGTGTAGTCGGCTTCCAGAGTCCACTGTCCCGCACTCGTACGTGTAACTCTACCCCGACAGATAGCATTTGCGCCACCCATCGCTCCTAGGGTACCCGTAGCGAGGAGGACGGGGTTGCCGCCATCCAGGCGGAACAGCCGAAGAGCGTCCAGGCTACCGGTCTCACCGACGTCGAGGATATACCCATTGGCGGTGGCCAGGTCGGGTTGGTCTGCCTGGAGGATCAGTTTAAGCGCATTGCTGGCAGAAGGAGAAAAGTCAAGGCGAATTAAGAAGGTCCAGATCGTGCTGTCAGGAATGTCCTGAAGGGTATACAGCTGGGATGATCCTGCTTGCGGAGCCATCAGCTGCAGTTCCAATGCCGGGTTGACGATAAAGTCTGACACATTCCCCTGCCATGCTGTCCCGTTGACAAGGTCACCATCAGTAAAGTCGTCTGACCATTGGGCAGAAACCACCAGGGTTGACATCAGCAGGTAAAGGAGGAGAAGGGATCGCAACATTGTCTCTAAATTAAACAATCCCATCAGCTTTGGGACGTTCTTTTTCACGGATGGTGAACAAGGTACGGCCCTGTTCACTATGATCCCGAAACGGGGACCATTCCCCCGTTTTGGCGATCACGAGTATCTTTATTGAAAATTACATCCATGAGAGTAGCGGTTGTCGGTGTAACCGGATTGGTAGGCACCGTGATGAATAAGGTGTTGGAGGAACGCGGATTTCCGATTTCCGAATACCTGGCTGTCGCCTCGGAACGATCCGTGGGCAAAAAAGTGGTCTTCCGTGGTGAAGAGCATACGGTGATCGGTCTACAGGAAGCTGTCAGTCGACGCCCCGACCTGGCCATTTTCAGCGCCGGGGGTAGTGTTTCCCTGGAATGGGCGCCTCGCTTTGCTGAAGTAGGCACAACTGTGGTAGATAATAGTTCAGCCTGGCGAATGGATCCCGGCAAAAAGCTGATCGTTCCTGAGATCAATGCCCATGAATTGACGTCAGAGGACAAGATCATCGCCAATCCCAACTGTTCGACCATTCAGATGGTCATGGCCCTGTCGCCCCTGCACAAGGCATATGGGATAGACCGCATTGTGGTCTCCACCTATCAATCCATCACCGGAACCGGGGTCAAAGCGGTGCGGCAGTATGAGATGGAGCGCAAGGAATTCAAGCTGGAGGAAGCCCAAATGGCTTACCATTATCCCATTTTCAACAATTGTATTCCGCATTGTGATTCCTTTCTGGAGAACGACTATACCAAGGAGGAGATGAAGCTGGTTCATGAGACCCGCAAAATATTGGGACAGGCTGACTTGAGGATTACGGCAACCGCCGTACGTGTACCTGTTCAGGGAGGTCATTCAGAGGCTGTGAATGTGAGTTTCCATCATGATTTCTCGATTTCGGAAGTGCGTGCATTGCTGGAGCAGACGCCGGGTATCAGTGTCGTTGACGATCCGGGTCAAAACCTTTATCCCATGCCGTTATCCGCTCAGAACAAGGACGATGTATTTGTCGGTCGCTTGAGAAGAGATGAATCAAACCCTAAGACATTGAATTGCTGGATCGTATCCGATAACCTGCGAAAAGGTGCTGCCACGAATGCTGTTCAGATTGCTGAATTTCTGGCCAGTCACCAATTAGTTGGCACAATTCATGTTTAAAGAAATGTAAATATGTTTGTGGGAACATGATCTGGGAAGAACCCTTGATTCTCCTGTTGAATGTTCCTAACTTGGACATCCCTACACAGCCTTAGACTGAAAACCGATTGATACATGAGGACCAAGCTCGTACTTTGGGGCACGAACGCGAACGATGATCGCGTCTTGCTCGCGCTACAATTACTACCCGAAAAGAATGAAGTGACGCTTTACGTGTTCACTGCCGATCAAGCCACCGACGCCTTTACCAAGCAGATGATGGATGAATGGCGGGATGACAAAGAAGTGGCATTCCCAGAGGGCCATCTGGCCCTGACGCAACCGTTGACCATGACGGAGACCCTTCTTCCTGAAGAGTATAAGGTCGAGCGGGGCGATATTGTCCAGCGGGCCCAATCAGAGTGGGCGTTCGTGGTTCTTTCCTATAAAATGCAGAAGACCTTTCAATCTGAACTGGATTCCTTTCAGGAGCGCATTCATCAGATGACAGAATTCTCCAAACCTCTTTGGGAGGAGATGAAGGCGTTCTGGGACAAAGTCCAGGGCCAGGTCAGAGAACGGAACCTGTTCCGTGAGCATGTCGCCGGTCTGCGTGAACAGTCCAATGATCTGTTCAATCAAATGAAAAAATTGCGGCAGGCAGCGGACAACCAGTTCCGCCGTCAATCAGCCGAAGTGGCCAAAACCTTCAGCGAAAGCCTGGAAGCCGTCCATGCGAAGATCGAAGAAGGCAAACATCTGATCAATACGTTTGAAGAGCTGAAGAAATTGCAGCGTGAATATCACGATCTGGAATTGACGCGGGATGATCGGAACAAGTTGTGGGCGCGCATGGACGCTGCCTTCAAACTGGTCAAAGAAAAACGCTTTGGCAACAAGCCAGGTGGCGGTGCTTCTGATGCCTTCACCCGTGTGGAGCGTCGCCTCCAGGGACTGATGTCGGCCATCGACAAGATGAATAAATCCATCCAGAGGGATGAGAAGGACCTTCATTATGAGGAGAAGCGCGCGAGCAACAGTGAAGGCCAGCTCGAGATGCAGATCCGGCAAGCCAAGATCAATATGATCGCCGAGCGGGTCAATTCCAAAAAGGAGAAACTCGCCGATATGGCGAAAACACAGGAAGACCTGCAACGGCGAATGACCTCTATCAAGTCGAAGTTGAATGAGGAAGAAGAAAAGAAAAAGGTAGAAGAAGCCAAGCAAGCTGTCAAGGAGCGGATTGCGAAAGAGATCGAGGAATCCAGCAAGGAGCTGGAGGATGTTGCGGATAAGCTCGAGGCCGCCGCGCACGAGATCACGCATCCAAATGAACCGGTGGCGGAGACCAAGGAGAATGCTCTTGCTCCGAAAACGCCAAAAGCCACAAAGGCAAAAAAGGCGCCTGTAGAAAAAGCGGCGGCACCGGTTGAAGAGGTGGTTGCTGAGGCAACAGAAGCAGTCGAAACACCAGTTGATCAAGTGGTTGCAGAAGCGACGGAAACAGTCGATCCACCATCGGTTGAACCTGCAGCTGTAGAGGTGACGAAAGCGGCTGAACCGCCGGCTGAACCTGCGATAGCGGAGGCCACTGAAGAGGTGGTTATGCCAACAGAAGTAGAGCAACCCGAGGCCGAAACAACGGACATCGACCAGATCGAAGAAGAAGCTTCAGAATCGGAAGAAACGGTTCCCGTAGCGGAGGAAGAAAAAAAGGATTAGGACCCAACAACTATTTGAACCAAAGGGCGTTCCGTCGACAGCATGATGCAACCTTCGACAGAACGCCCTTCTTTTATTCCCTGGCTACTGCTGGGGATCCTGAGTATCATCTGGGGCAGTTCTTTCATTTTGATGAAACGAGGCCTGGATGCATTTGACCCCATTCAAGTGGCTGGCCTCCGACTGAGCATCTCCTTTCTGGCGATGTTGCCCTTTGCCCTGCGAAATGTTCGAAAAGTCAAGCGCAAAGACTGGCCATTTCTGGTGATCATCGGTTGGGCGGGCAGCGGTTTTCCGGCCTTTTTATTTGCATTGGCACAAACGCGCATTTCATCTGCAGTTGCCGGGATGCTGAATTCGCTCACGCCCATATTTACGCTTGCCATTGGTATGCTCTTATTCGGATTGGTCTTTCGCCGGTCCTGGTTGTGGGGTATTCTCCTAGGGTTGATCGGAGTTTTTCTCATCATCGGGCAGGTCAACCATTGGACCTTCGGCAACACCGGATGGTTTGCCCTGGCAGCTCTTGGCGGCACTATTTTTTATGCGATCAGTGGAAATACCGTAAAAGCCCATTTGCAGCATCTGGACTCGATGACCATAGGCAGCCTGGGGTTTTCAACGGTGGGAATTCCCGCCATGCTGGTTCTTTTCAGTACTGATTTTGTGCAGCGATTAGAGACAGACCCCGTTGCCCTTTACTCATTGGGATATGTGGCAATCCTGGCGGTCTTTGGAACCGTCATCGCCTCCATTCTTTTCTACTATCTCATTCAGAAAACGGATCAGATATTTGGCTCCATGGTCAGCTATCTCATTCCATTGGTCGCGGTTGGTTGGGGGGTTCTGGATGGCGAATCCATGCATTGGACCTATCTTGCAGGACTGGTGCTGATCCTGGCCGGAGTACGCACCGCCCGATCCAAATGAGTCTGCACATTCCCGGATTATATATTGCCGAATCGACAGGCAAAGGTCGCGGCGTTTTCACTGCCGAGTCTCTGGCGCCGGGTGATGTCATCGAGATCTGCCCCGTGATCGTTCTATCCAGCCAAGACCTCACGGCCATCCATCAGACCGGCCTTCATGATTATTATTTCCTGTGGGGCCCTCAACGGGAGCAGTGTGCCATCGCCATGGGGTATGGCTCTCTTTATAATCATAATGACCATCCCAATGCAGAGATCGAATTAGATTTCGGGGAAGAGAATATCATTTTTAAATGCCTGAAGGCCATTCAGCCCGGAGAGGAGATCACCATCCATTACCACAGCGATCCGGAGTTTGGCGGGAAGTTGTGGTTTTGATGTTGCTTGCGGCTAAAGCCGGCTTCCGACTATTCCCTACCCTGAACTGACCTCTACCGGCGGTTTAAAAGCCTGGAGCTATTGACTTATTAATCCTATGATACCTTCAATTTATGTCAAATCCAATATAAAAATGAACCCCCTTTTTTATGGATCCATTGGTGGAAACCATGACTAAGAAATTCTTTATCAATTTACCGAGATCCGTTTGAAATAATCATACAAATCATTGCAACTTACTCATTGGGCTTTGGGCTAAAGTCCAGGGCTATTGTCACATATTAAACTATTCATAGATCATCTCACCCGGTAAATAGCCCTCGACTTCAGCCGAGCGTAACATCGAATAAGACATTGGATTTAGCCTCATTTTTTTGTGCCAAATAAATTCACTTCCGAAAGGGTGCAAGCCCAACAATTCGGCCACCCTTTACCCTTTACCCTTTACCCTTTACCCAAAATATCATTCCTTCTCCCCATCCTTAAACCACCCGGAATAAAAGACATAATTGCCGGCGATGCGTTCGATGGTATCTTTGAAGACCTCTTCCGATAATGCCTTGACCTTTTTGGCTGGAACACCGGCATAAATATGGCCAGATTCCAATCGGCTGTTCTCCAGAACAATGGCGCCGGCAGCGATCAATACATTGGACTCTACAACTGCATGGTCCATAACGATAGCCCCCATCCCCACCAGAACATTATCCTGAATGGTGCATCCATGCACAATAGCCCGGTGCCCGATGGAGACATTGTTGCCGATGGTCAACGGCGCCTTTTGATAGGTGCAATGCAAAATGGCACCATCCTGGACATTCACCCGATGACCCATCCGGATCCAATGCACATCCCCACGAACAACCGACTGGAACCAAAAGCTGCATTCATCTCCACAGACCACATCACCCACGATGGTCGCATTTTCTGCCTTGAAACAATCGCGTCCAAATTGCGGGAACTTCCCCTCTACCTGTAAGATCAACGCCATGTTGCTAGTTTTCCATAAATGTAAGTCCCTCCACGGACAAGCGATAAAGGTCCTTGGATTCTTCTCAGCACGCTGGGCGGATTCCACTATCTATTGCCTGTTGATATCCCGATACTGCCGGGTTCCGATCATCCAGGACAGGGTCAATCCACTGATCACATACCAATCATCCCGTTCGGGATTCCCACTGACACTCACCCCGTCCAGAAGATCGGAAAACACCGGTCGCTGGCCGACTTCCAACCCAATGCTCAGATCGGGATGAAGATCGGCACGCAACCCCAATCCAATAGGCAAGGCCAGAAACCAGGATTGCTTCATCTCCCTGAAAAACGGATCAAACTCGGGTGGCATCCCGTCCCGATAGCACTCGGGTCGTGGCCTGGCATAGGTCACGCCCACTCCAGCAAAAAGGTATGGGCTCAAACAGGGGCGATACCGTCCGACGAAATATTGCGAACGCCGACCAAAAGGCTTCCATTCCAGCATCACCCCAGTTTCGACCAGAGGCGTAGAAAAACGAAACTTCCGACTGTTTCTCGATTTGGCATGGAGATCATCGCCACTGATCCGGCCAGCTATGATCTGGCTGCGCAATGCCCATTTGGGATGTGCATGCCAGCGATAGATCAGCCCTCCGGCCAGGCGACTTTCTACGAGCTCCAGATGTGGTTCCGGAAGGTCTCCCTGATAGTTGGCCACGCCCAAAAATACACTCCACTCATGATGATACTGAGCCTGGAGAAGATGAACAGAACACAGAAAAAGCACACAAATAAAAAAGGGGACATGTTTCATGGCCATTAGATTTTGGAAGTGATGAAAAAAGAAAGGACATCCAGATGATCAGCAACATGTAGAACAAGGAAATACTGCCCGGGTGGCCAAGCGGAGACCGACAAGACTGTCTCGGTTGATGCGATCCGTCGATGCATCCAAACCCGGCCCAGAATATCTACTACCTCCAGTTCAATGGGCGCGTTCATGTCGTCGTTCCGGATCAACCGGATCAATCCGTCGGCGCCCGGACCGATCAGTTGCCACCTCTCCCGGTTGCCTTCATGCCATAGCACTCGAACCGGGCTATGATCAAAACTGCCGGACACATCTTCCTGCCGGATACGGTAATAATTCCAGCCTGTCCCAGGCGTCAGATGGTCGAACACATAGGTCTCTTCACCTGTACCGCTCTTCTTTGAAGCCATCCGACCAAGACCTGTAAATGAAACTCCATCCTGACAATACTCGACTGTGAAGTAGCGGTTGTTGATCTCTTCCATTGTTTTCCAGATCAAGCGTGCTCCGGTCTGGTGCGGCACCACCTGAAAATCCACCCAGGTGACAGGCAAGGGCTGGTCGGCTCCAAATAGATCAATGGCACCGAACGCTGTGATCTCCCTGGTCAGACTGGTGGGACAAGGGTCAAAAGCTCCATCGATCGCGATGGTGTACCAGGGTGCTATGGCCAGAGAAGGTGTGACCGTAAGGGTCATCAGGTGGTTGGATCCGTTATCAGGCGTCAATTGCCATCCGCCACAATAGAGGAGGTAATCATATTCACCTGAGGGTACGCCAGGAGGGGGACTGTTGCAATCGGCCATGCCGGGAGCCGTGCCGATCGGGTCAAAATAACCGAGCAGATTGTCTGCATCTGTATTGGCCACATCCAGTCGAAAAGGGGCATAATGGCTCGCATTCCCGACGGGATAATCATACCCGTCTAAACCTGCGAGGAGGTCCCGCCGCAATCGCCCTTCGATATACGCGTCCGGGCCGAAATTGAGAATGGATGCCGGTACTGTAGTCTGCAACCGGATCTCGGACGATCCAGTGGTGATCATATTATCTCCGCCTTCAAATTCTAGGGTATTGGTGACCACTGCATGCAGTGAAAAGAACACCTCAGCTCCGATGGCGAGGTGAAATGTTCGGAAATGGTCAGCATTCCCTTCCACCACAATGGGCTCGACGAATCGCACCTCTCCCATCCCGGATGTGTGCTGGAGGATGCCCTCCAACTGCATGGCAGCTCCTGCGCATTGCAAGAGCAGACCATGGGGTGTATTTCCGTTGTAAGACTCATTGGTCATCGTACATCCTGGCCGGATGATGATATCCCCTTGAGTAGTGCACGTCTGTTTTTGATTGTGCACCTGAACAGTGCCGGTGCCCTCTCCACCAATATCCAGGGTGCCCTTGACGGTCAGCGTACCAAACTCATTGATCCGGCTGGTGAGGCTGTTAAAGGCGTAATATCCGGCCACGCTTTCAAAGCTCAGATGTCCATAACTCCAGTTGGAAGAAGATACAGAAACCGTCCCTCCAGTATACCGGTAGATGACCGTGGACCCTTCCGGCAGGTCGGGTGCTCCCGGACTGTTGACATAATGATCCCGATATTCCGAGGATGCGCTATTCCCCGTTTTGATCAGGGTGCCGTTGGAACCCATCAACCAACGAGCTCCATTTTGAAAGCGCCAACCATTTGTACCCCCCACCCCATGGTCGATCAGGGTTCCTTCCAGCTGACATTGAGGTGATGGGCCCTCCTGCGCGATCTCCAACCGCTGACTTGCAGGTACCTCGATTGTAGCTCCTGAAGAGATCACCAGGTCGTCTATCTCAATATCGGCATCCAGGGTCAGCAGGTGGAGCACTTCAACATGATCACTGTTCGTAGCCAACGGGTAGGTACCCGCTGCCACCCAGGATCCGCCCTGGTCATTGGATACTTCCCAAACTGCCGTGTTTGTCCAGTCACCTCCGGCAACGGTCCGATACCAGTCAGCCGGAAAATCATCATCTTGAATGGTGATGGTATGGAGGTCCAGCACAGGTTCTGCAGAACCGCTGAGGATATCCAGTTGGAGATCAATGGTTTCATCCCCTTCCACCAATCCGTCACCGTGAATGGTCACCATGATAGTTTGTGTAAAGGGATATGGATCTGCCGGGTCAAAGACGAGGATGACCGGATCGAATGTATAATCACTCCCCGGTGTAGCGGACCCGGTCAGGGCATCGCTTATCTGCAATTCTACCGGACCGGAAGGTGGTGAGGCCATGGTCACCAGGACGGGGTGGTCCTGATCACCCACATTCCCTTCGAGTATGGTGCTGGCAGTCAGATCAAAACCCACCTCCGGTGTGAGGACCCCGCTGGTGATCTGGACATCATCCAGACCGACATTCCCGCCATCCTTGGTAAATAACCAGCGGATGTAGCGGACCTCCGGGTCAAGATCCATGGTTATTGCTGCACAATTGACGATTGGCGTGCAGGTACTACAGGGGCCATATTCTTCGAGAAGATTCCAACTGGAATTGTCCGGTGAAGTGGCCAGGGCCAGAGAAGAAGCTCCGTTCAGTCCGGCATCCTTCAGGGAAAAGGTCAGTTCATCCGGAGTGTCTGAAAATGTCACCAGATAGTATTCGCCGGTATGATCCAGGCGACCCATGTCATTTCCAGAACAGGCAAATCCTGTATCATAACATCGATCGGCATTATTGCCATTACCGTCTGTCCAACCGACGGGTGGGGATGGGTCGCACCAGGCGGAACGAGAAAGCGGAAGGGGAGATTGGGCCGCAAGCGTGACGGATAACAGGATACCCATCCCGAACAGGAGGGTGCGGAACACAAACATGAACAGACATTTTTTCGATGATCCCGAAGGGGAATAACGAAGGAATGCCGACAGCTCGGTGCTTGATGGAAATACGAAAGTTTAGCAGGGTAATAAGCGGGAACGGACTCCGATCAAATCCACATCAAAAAGGAAAAATTTCCCTTCCTGACGGGTGAACAGCCGCGTTGCAGGCATCCTCCGGTCTTGTCAATGTTGTGTCTTCCGGATTTGAATGCAGCTAATATAAAACGGCCTAATGTGGTTCACCAAAAAGTGTCGCGTTAAGGAAATGATAAAGTCGAAAGACGGTTATCTGTTGTCGGTTTTTTTGATGTTGGCTTAGGCGCGTAGTCAAATCGAAACGGTGGGTGTTTGAGACGCAGGGACGGAGAGACGAGGGGATGGAAGTGCATTCCAGGATTTCTAAGTGGACTCCTCACCACTTCAGATTGACCTCAAGCTCTCTAGAAAAGTTCTATTCATCGCTATCAGCCTCTCAGTGGCTTAGTGGCGAATGAAGGACAGACTCAGGGACTCAGGGACAAAGAGACACTGTGAGATTGAATTCAGAATCTCTTTGCGCCCTGACGATACTGTCTGGATCCGGACTGTAAACGTCCGGGTCTTAAATCTTTTGCGCCCTTTGCGCCCTGACGATCCCGTCTCTAGCGGGATGTCTGGATCCGGACCAAAGCGTCCGGGCCTTAGCGTGCAATAAAACTCCCAGAGACGCTAAACCGCAAAGGAAAGTTGACATTCAGATGGATATCGTTCTACAACTCCCAATGGTTCGATTCAAATAAACCGTGCAAAAGGACGCGGAAAAATCTTGGGCTTCTTAGTGCACTACTATTTACTCCAAAGCACTCCCAAGCTCTCTAGTAAAATTTCAATTCAACCGAAATAAATCTCTGAGTGACTTAGTGGTTAAACACACTACTAAAATCAAAGTTAATCCTTCTGTAAGCGGCCGGTCCAGGCACCTTCGCGGTTGTTTACACGAAGGAAATACATCCCTTCGGAAAGGGTGGCAACGGAGAGTGGTGTTTGCTCGGAGCCTTCTGGCACGGTACCGCGCATGACCACACGACTGTCCGGTGTCAGGATCGTCCAATCAGTGGTGGTAGTTTCCCGGCCGGTGCGAATGAGATAAAGTAGATCATGGGTAACGGTCGGGCGAAGGATCCAGCTGCCATTCACGATTTCACCATCCATCATCACGGCACGTATAGGGCTATATTCAAATTCTCCGTTCAAATCCACCTGCTTGAGACGATAATAATTCACGCCTGGTGTCGGGTGCTCATGCATCCATTCATAAGAATGACTCTGAGTAGTTGTGCCTGCACGGACAACGGTACCCAGGTCATCAAATCGAGAGCCGTCCGTGCTGTGTTGGATCATGAAATAATCGTTGTTGATCTCAGATGCGGTGGCTCAGGTCAGATTGACTGCTTTGTTACCCCAGGTGATATCGAAGCGGGTAAGCTCGACGGGGTGAGTAACGGAACCAAGTATTTGGAGATTGGCAATTTTATTGCTACCAGCAAATGCGGTGGCACCCCAACCATATATTTTAATTTCAGCTGTTGTCCGTGAGCTAATGGTGATGTCAGAAATATTAAAATTTAACGTGTTACATGTTGAATTTCTATTAATTGAAATTGATCCTAAAAAATCAGTTGCGCCTATTTAACAGGAATAATTATCGGGAACAGCTTCTGTTGATCTATATGTGCAAGAAATTGAAGTAAGAAATATATTGAATCCGACTTGGACAGTAATGGGAAATGAATAATACTCATTGTCTATTAATGCTCCACCTAATGTAGTTGGATTGCTATTTCCAGCGTCAAAAAACCCTTCTACACCAAATACCTGATTACTACTGTCATTGGCTTGGACACCTAATTGGACTAGTCCAGGCCCAATAGATACAACTCCGGCAGTCACTCCGGTCGAACCTACTCCATTAACGCTCGTCCATGAGGCTATCACCTGCCCCCACGCTCCTCCCTATCCCATGAGAAGGATCCTGAATATGATCAGTTGCCGAAAGGTCATTGTTCGTTCGTTTATGGTGTACCGGTAAAAGTGATCCAGGCTGCTCCCTCATGAATTTCTTCAGGCAGGTTACCTTCGTACTTTGATTCCCTTGATCCTGAAGATAAAATAATTCAACCTGCCCGATTAACGGTAGTGGTGACATAATATCATGTTGAAATCTGTGTTAAGAATCTCGCTGGCCACACTACGTGCTTTCATCCTCATCCTGCTGGTGGCGCTGATCATCCCAGTCTTGTTGATTGCCAGCTGGATCCCGGGATTTGGCAGTTGGTGGCGGCACCGGGTCCGGCGCCTGTGGATCCATATGATACTCTTCACGCTGGGCATCTATATCCGTTGGGAAGGAGGGATTCCGGATCATCCGGCCATCTATGTCGGCAATCACCGTGCGTATCTCGACCCCCTGCTGATCATGCGGCAGGTGCTGGCTGTGCCTGTGGCCAAGAAGGAAATGGCCTCCTGGCCATTGATCGGCTTCGCTTCGCGGCTGAGCGGCATCTTTTTTGTCAACCGCGAGAGTCCCAAAGACCGCCAGAAAACCCTGCACAAGATTACTGCCGCCGTCCGGGCAGGTGAGTCCATCCTCCTTTTTCCGGAAGGGACCACCCATGCCGGTCATGAGGTTCTCCCCTTTCGCAAAGGGGTGTTTCGCGTCGCCGCAGAAGAAGGGGTCCATATGGTCCCCTTTGCCCTCGATTTTGATGATCCGGACGATTACTGGATCGATGACGACACCTTCCTGGCCCATTTTTTCCGGCGTTTCGGACATTTCCGCACTTATGTTCATGTGTCCATCGGTCCTGATCTGGTCAATCCGGATGCAGAAGCCATGCGCCTGCGTTGTATGGCCTGGATCAATGAGAAACTGGGGGAATTCAGGAATGGACATCATACGAATACGCTAGGTCGCCATGGGACCAAAAGGGTTATTTCGTGATGGGGTTATTTCGCTAATTCGAAGGAGGACTATTTTCATCTGAACCCAATCTTTTTCGCCTCCTCGTTCTGAATAATCTTCTAGAGGCCATTTAACCGGGAAGAAGAAATACTTCGTACCATCAAGAAGAATCCAGGAATCAGGAACAAGTATTGTGCGGCAGTGTTATTTTGCAGTGATGTGGCGTCGAATCTTACGTATTTTCGGTTTTGTATTGCTGGTCCTTTTCGGGCTATTAATCCTGGTGTCCTGGACCGGAATCATGGATTTCAGGGGAGATCTCCAAAAAGTAAACCATGAGCGTGAAGTACTCGGTCTGGCACCTCTGTTCTCACAGACCTTTTTGGTAGGAGACCGACAACTTTACACAGTCGTCGGAGGTGATACCACCAGCCGGATCGCAGTCCTGTTTCTGCATGGTTCGCCGGGATCCTGGTCGGCCAACGAACCTTATCTGAATGACAGCAGTCTGCAACAATACCTCCTTCTGGCCCCGGATCGCCCTGGTTTCGGAGATTCGGATTTTGGAGAGGCTCTTCCGTCCCTGGCCGGTCAGAGCCACATGATACAAGCGATGATGACCACCTGGCCTGATCGACGGTTCTTGATCGTCGGTCACTCCTATGGTTGCTCCCTGGGGCAACAACTGGCCTTTGATGATCCAGACCGCGTGGCAGCCGTCGTGCATGTGGCCCCTCCTCTGGATCCCGAACTGGAATTCGGAATCGGCTGGCGGAAATTTCTCGATTTTCCTCTTTTCCACCTCTTCACCCCACCGGCATTTCGCGTGTGCAACCAAGAGTTGATCACTTTGAAAAAGGATTTGGACGATTTGATGCCACGCTGGCAGAATCTGTCTGTCCCCATCTATCTCATCCAGGGGAGAGAAGACAATCTTGTATCTCCAAAGGAAATGAACTTCTTTCATAAAATGGCCCCTCCTGCCATGCAACATACCTACCCGCACCCCGGAGATCATTTCATCTATTGGACGGATGTGCCCTTTATTCTGGATGTGATCAATGATGCGCTGAAAGAGTTGACCCGGTGAATGGTATTTGTTCCTGCGTTCCTGATTCCTGATTCCTGGTTGGTTGATCCATTTCAATCTCTTGCCAGCAACTCAATAAGAGGGAGGTTGGTGCCGGTGTCTCACCGGCAGCGCAAAACGTTGAGCTCCATATTTCACTTGTTCTTGAACGATGATCTTGGGTGTTGTCTCACCGCCTTGTTAATGATCCGGTGAAAGGAATGATCACATGAATTGGATTTACATATTTCAGCAAGGAGGGATGGACAAGTTCCTGAGTCGTGCTTGCCAGATAGGTGTAGATGGGCTGATCTTCGAAATATCCCAATAACGAAATACCGAAATACCGCCTCAACTCTGAAACAGGGTAAAAGGTAAAGGGTGAAGGGTCATGTGACCTTGCCTGATGAAGGTCGTCGCTGGTTTTGTATGTTCCAAATGCTTAAGCTGTTTTCATGCCCGGATGTAACAGCATTACCCCTGCGGGGCGAAGATTTTCCTTCCTCCTTTGTGCTATAAATGTTGCAGCTCGACAGGGCGCTTTGATCCGTTTTCATGATCCATATATCGCTTCAGAATAAAAGTTGATCCCTTGGACAGCCCTTCCATGACGTGTTGCCCTGGCCTTGCAGCGGTCAATAGTTTAGAGGGTGCTCAGTCTGCAAATTAATGAGGCCATGTAGGGGTCGTACAGCCAAAAGTCATGAGCACAGTCCTTGTCAGATAGAGCATTTCTGCCAGGCGCTTTTTAGGTAGTTTCCAGCCATGCTCGTTATTGAATTAGTAGACTCTTCAGCGCGAATTGACATTCTGATGTCTTCCAACTGTGGCCCCGTAGGGGTCAAACGTTTATAGCCTATATGACCAGGAAGAGAAAGCGGTCCTGTAGGGGTCGAACTGTCCCGTTGTCGTGAAAGCGATCGTATATCGTCATGACCGATACTCATTCCATTTGCCTGGTCCTCACTCGATATCCCAGGTTGTGTGACTCGGCCTCCCAGAATCAGTATTCTAACTTGGTCACGGGATTCAGGGAAGAATCATGGATATTCGCCCTGCTGTCCTGACTCATCGGGTCGGCTCAATCCTTTTACCAATACAATGGACCCAGGCATACAGCATATCCATCACCTTCAGCGCCTTCTCGCTATCGAGAAGAAGGCTGATCTGACCACCTGGCAGGAAAAGGTGCGTCGGATGAGTGGAGATGATCGGGTGCGGCATGGCTTGACCTGGAAACCCGTTCAGGTCATCAAATCCGGGTTTGCGATGGGTGATAAGGCTTTTGTGACCCTTCAGCGATCGGTTCATCATCGCTATGATTCCCAGTTCAAAGCCGGTTCACCTGTGATGTTCTTCACGGAAGCGACCATGGCCAAAAGAAACCGTATTAGTGGCGTAGTACACTATGCAACAGAACAGAGAATGCAGGTCATTCTCAACACAGAAGACCTGCCCGAATGGCTCCACCTCGGACCATTAGGTATCGACCTGGAGTTTGACAACCGCACTTACACCGAAATGGAGAAGGCGCTGGTTCGGGGTCTGGAGGCCAGGGGAAATGCACTTGCCGACTTTCGTCAGATCCTCAGTGGCCAACAGCAGCCCGCATTTGGCACCGCACCAGACCTCACGCATCCTGAAGGACTCAATCATACCCAGGCAAATGCGGTGCGCGGAATCCTGGCTGCCGCAGAACTGGCGCTGGTCCATGGACCGCCAGGTACCGGCAAGACGACCACGCTGGTCGCGGCTATCCGGGAGTTGGTCGCTCATGAACGGACGGTCCTCGTTTGTGCCGCTTCCAACACCGCCACCGATGTGCTCACAGAACGATTGGCGGCTCAAGGGTTGAACGTCGTCCGCATTGGCCATATCTCCCGAGTGGATGAACACCTGCTCGACCTCACTCTGGATGGTCGGGTGGCCGCTCATCCGGACAGTCGCGAGATCAAAAAAGTCAAAATCAAGGCCGCCCAAGCCAGGAAAAAGGCTGGGGCGTATAAACGCACCTTTGATGCGGATGCCCGAGCTGACCGGCGAGACGGGTACAAAGAAGCACGTGAATTGATGGATTGGGCCCGTCATATGGAAACTCGCCTGGTAGAACAGATCCTGGATAGTGCGCAGGTCATCTGTACGACACTCACCGGAGCGGCTCATTCCCTGCTGGACAAACGACGATTTTCCACACTTGTCGTAGATGAAGCTGCGCAGGCTCTTGAACCCGCCATTTGGATCCCTTTGTCAAAAGTCGACCGGCTTATCCTCGCAGGTGACCCCCACCAGTTGCCTCCGACAGTCAAATCCAGTGAAGCAGCACGAGAAGGTTTGAAAATGACACTCATGGAACGTCTGTTGCCATCGCTGGCCCACGTCCATCTGCTCACCATCCAATACCGGATGCATCCGGCCATCATGGCTTTTTCGAACGCCTGGTTTTATCAGGACCAGCTTCTCTCTGCTGAAGGTCTGGAGGATCGTCCATTACCTGTCAGTGTTCCTCGCCCACTTCTTTTCATCGACACAGCCGGCTGTGGATTTGAAGAAAAGATCAATCCGGAAACGAAGTCCCGATATAATCCCGATGAGTATGTCCTGATCACTTGTCATCTGGAAAGCCTCCGCCAGGATCTGATCGAAAAAGAATGGCCGGAGATCGCCATTCTCTCTCCCTATCGGGAACAGGTGGAATACATCGAGGAAGAAATTTTGAAAGACGAACACTACAATGGTCTACCAATCCGCGTACAAACCATCGATGGCTTCCAGGGTCAGGAAACGGATGTGGTCATTTTATCTCTAGTCCGGTCAAATACCCGATCAGAAATCGGCTTTCTTCAAGATTATCGAAGGATGAATGTGGCCATGACACGGGCTCAGCGTCAGCTGGTGGTGATCGGAGACAGTGCCACTATCGGTGGTGATCCATTTTATGCCCAATTCCTGGATCACTGCCAGGAAACGGGGGCCTGGAAGTCGGCCTGGGAATATGTGAATGGGTAATGGGTAATGGGTAATGGGTAATGGGTAATGGGTAATGGGTAATGGGTAATGGGTAATGGGTAATGGGTAATGGGTAATGGGTAATGGGTAATGGGTAATGGGTAATGGGTAATGGGTAATGGGTAATGG
>JAIPBE010000041.1 GCA_021738725.1 Saprospiraceae bacterium
AAGGGTAAAGGGTAAATGGTAAAGGGACCTGAATTCCAAAGAACATTATTATTGTAGCAGCTCCCTCCCCTTGGAAAGGAGAGGGTTGGGGTTAACACGGCCATTCGCAATTCGCCATTCGCTTTTCGCCTCGGTACGTCAGTGGCTGGCGCCACTCTGGCTGCAGGCACCATGTGGGCCGGTAAAGGGTAAAGGGTAAATGGTAATGGGCCAAAACTTGGAGGCTTCCTTCTCTCCATGTGCTCGGGGGGTGATGCCTGACATCAGAAGGGCCCTGTAGGGGTCCAACATTTATAGCCCTGGGTTTCAACCCGGGGTAAAAGGGATGAGTTAAATCTGTTTTGGCGACCTGTTTGCTGGCACCGCAAACAGGGTAACAAAACAACAATAAACGGTATTAAGATCGAAGAATTACGTCTATCTAACGATGCAATCAGCTCCCTCTCCTTGATAAGGAGAGGGGTTTGGGGTGAGGTTAGCATGAAAACCTTTCACCCCCCCCCCGAGTACTCGGGGTAGGGCCTGAGCACGTTAGTGGCTGTCGCCATTCAGTGGTAGCCTTCCTTTTAGCAGGTAAAAGGCAATGGGCGAAAGGTAAAGTGGTCGGTATATCACAGCGATGCCCCCATTTCTGGAGGCATCGAGAGGGATCTCATCAGACCGACCGGTTCAAGTGACGTGAAGGGTGTTTTCATCGTGTTGGGTGGTTGGTCCAAATGAATTATCGTGTGGCGATCTCGCTGGCGATCTGCCCATTCGGGTAAACATTGATCACAGCGATGGATGTATTTTCTTGTTGTACCATGATCTCATAGTGCGTATTCTTGATTGGATGTTCAACGAGTATCGATTTGAGCGCAATGACATCTGGATAGATCGACTGGATCGCACTCAGAATGGAGGGAGGCGTATTTGTGAGAGGCATGGCCAGATGTGATTCCAGCCAATCGCCTTGAACAGTATAGAAGATCTCACTTTCCAGATCAGCATCGAATTCATCTACCACAATGGCTTTGATGCAAGTTGCTGACTCCAGGACCCAATCCAGTACAATAGCATCTGGATATTGAGTAGAGAGGTGTTGTCCGGCCTTCACAGGAATGCTGGCAAGGTACCCTTCTTGCCCCTGTATGGTCATTGCACTGATGCAAAGAGAAAGCAGGATGAGGATAGAGCGTTTCATGATGTGAAGATTAGCGATGAACAATTCGAAACCGATGTGAATGACAAAATCATTTGGTCGTTTTCGTTTTCCGTATACATTGAAGACAACCCGAAAAGGTGTTTGATCCGGGTAAGGTTTTAGACGCGGCCGACAAGCCGGCCGGACCCTCCCGAAAACAACCATTCATCGAAACAGTACCAGGTTTCGTCCGGATAGTACACGTACAGAACGACAGTGTTAAGGTTCTCTTAAAATGGCAGAACCTGCAATTTTTCCTTTGATGGTCAAGGGTTTGAGCAGGTAGATTTATGGTTGAAAGGTGCTTGTCTGAAATATCATTAGGTTGAATTAGTTTGAGTTCAGTACTTTTGGTGACCTGATTGACACATTCGGGGATACCCTCGGTCGATTCACGCATATGAAAGCAAATTGATCGATCCTGGCTGCTCTTCACTGAACTCTTTATCATCACCTTTCAAACCCAATACATTATGAGAAACCCCCTGTTATTAATTTTTGCTCTGGCCATTATGGGCCTGACTGCCTGCAACCAGCCAGCTGAAAAACCTCCAGTGGATATGGATGCGCTGACCGCTGAGATCCAGGCCATGGAAGATGCATACATGACCGCTGAAATTGCCAAGGATGCAGATGGCATCGTTGCGTATTACGCTGATGATGTGACCAGCTACGGTGCCAATCGGGCACCTTCTGTTGGGAAGGATGTTATCCGTACGCAACTTGCTGAACGTATGGCGAAGGACACTACCGGAAATACACCAAAATTTAAAGTCCTTGAATTGTATGTCGGTGACGATCATATTACCGAGATCGGCTCATGGACTGAAATAGCTCCGGATGGTTCTGTTGCTGACAATGGCACATACTTCTCCATCTTCAAGAAAAATGCAGATGGAAAGTGGGCTTGTATTCGGGATATGGCTGTCAGTCATACACCGAAAAAAGAGGCTGCTGAAGCAGCTCCTGCTGCTGAATAAAGATCCTGTTGCTGCAGTAATGAGGAGAGGGCTCTGGTTTTCCAGGGCCCTCTTTTTATTTTCGCTATTCGCTATTCGCTATTCGCTATTCGCTATTCGCCTGGCTACGTCAGTGGCTGGCGCCACTCGGGTAGCTGGCTTTATGTGGGCCGGTAAAGGGTAAAAGGTAAAAGGCCAAACATTGATCAATCCTTGAAATGGCATGTGCGTTTCCCTCGTTTGCGTTTTCCTTGACCCCTGCACTCCCTGACACAATTCGCTGTTCGCAGGAAAAGTTCAGTACCTGGATAATCGTTAGAAGTCCCCGAAGGGAGAGTGCCATCCATTTATTCAATGATTCCTGGATTCAACTCATAACCTCCCGCCTACGCCCCTAACCTCTTAAACTCAGAGGGCTTCGGCGGGCAAAGCATAACCTCAGTGACTCCTTTACCCACATTCGGAATATCCACAGCTCCGGCAGATCAGACAGCCTTCTTTGTACACGAGGCCTTCCTTATCGCCGCATGATTCGCAATGGCTGGTGGCAGCCGTGGTGCCATCCGGGATGAATTGCTTCAGTGCACGGATCACCCCATTCTTCCAGGTGTTGATATAATCTTCAGGGACATTCAGCCCTTCGATGAGATCGACCACGTAGTTCAGAGGCATACCATGGCGGAGGATGCCGGAGATCAGCTTGGCATAGTTCCAGTATTCCTTGTTAAAGGAACGGGAAAGGCCTTCGATGGTAATGCGGTACCCTTCCCGATCCAGGAACTGGAAGTCGTACCGGTTATTTCCATCTTCGTCTTTTTGCTTGAGGACAAAACCGCTATGCACATAATCCGGCAGACGGAAGGTGTCTTCAGCTTTACCGGTGAAGACCTCATACGGGCGTCCGTCGACCAAACCGATGACCGCGATCCAGTTCTCGCTACTGTTTTTGAATCGCACAACAGCTGCATCCAGGCGATCCGGACGTTTGGGGGGCATGGTTTCCCGAAAAGCAGGTGTGGACTTCTCACCTGAAGATGGATCGGAGACCAGGACCCCTGAACGTGAGCCATCCCGGTAGATGGTGCAGCCTTTACATCCATTCTCCCAGGCTGCGAGATAGATCTGATTGACCATTTCCTCCGTGGTGTCTGACGGCACGTTGACCGTGACGCTGATGGAGTGGTCTACCCATTTCTGAATGGCACCCTGCATTTTTACTTTCTGTACCCAGTCCACATCATTGGCTGTAGCGCCATGGAAGGGCGATTCGGCAATGATGGGGGCCAGTTCTTCAGAGGTCATCCGGGTTACTTTCTCCGTCTCATATCCTTTGGCTTTGAGCCAGGTAATGAAATGGTGATGGAAGACCTGGTACTCTTCCCAGTGATCGCCAACCTCATCGATAAAGGACACCCGGGCATCTTTGTCCTGCGGGTTGACCTTCCGGCGGCGGGTATAGTTGATCAAAAAGGCGGGTTCGATACCGGAGCTGGTCTGACTGAGCAGGCTGGTGGTGCCTGTAGGGGCGATGGTCAGGAGGGCCATGTTACGCCGACCGGTGCGGGTCATTTCCTCATAGAGGTCCGGGTCTGCTTCACGAATCCGTTGAATGAATGGATTTTTAAGTTCGCGTTCATGCTCATAGACGGGGAAGGCTCCCCGTTCGCCAGCGAGAATGACAGATGACCGATAAGCTTCCAAGGCAAGGGTTTGTTGCACTTTCACTGCGAAGGCAATGCCTTCATCTCCGCCGTACTGCAATCCAAGGGCGGCCAGCATATCACCTTCAGCGGTGATGCCCAGTCCAGTCCTCCGTCCCTGCAGACAGGTATACTGAATCTTCTCCCAAAGCTCACGCTCGTTGCGTTTGACATGAGCGGGTTCCGGATCTGCATCAATTTTGGCTAGGATGCGATCGATATGCTCCAATTCCAGATCGATGATGTCATCCATCAATCGCTGTGCAAGTCGGACATCAGTACGGAATTTTTCAAAGTCAAAATAGGCGGTCTCCGTAAACGCATCGACCACATAACCATACAGATTGATGGCCAGAAGGCGACAGGAATCATAGGGACACAAGGGGATCTCGCCACACGGGTTGGTGGAGATGGTTTTGAAGCCTTTGTCTGCATAGCAGTCCGGCACGGACTCCTTGATGACGGTATCCCAGAACAGGACACCTGGCTCGGCCGATTTCCAGGCATTGTGGATGATCTTTTTCCAGATGGCGCCGGCATCGGCATCCTGGGTGATTTTCGGGTTTGTAGCGTCTACAGGGAAGCGCAATTGATAGGGCTTTCCAGTGCGGGCCGCTTCCAGAAGGCCATTGTCTACGCGCACAGAAATATTGGCACCGGTGACCTTGCCCATTTCCAGTTTGGCATCAATGAATTTCTCGACATCGGGGTGACGACTGGAGACGGTCAGCATCAGCGCCCCTCTTCTGCCATCCTGAGCCACTTCACGCGTGGAGTTGGAGTAGCGCTCCATAAAGGGCACAATTCCAGTGCTGGAAAGGGCACTGTTCAAGACAGCTGAACCTTCCGGACGGATATGGGTCAGATCGATACCGACACCACCTCTGCGCTTCATCAGTTGAACCAGTTCCTCGTCACCTTTCATGATCCCACCGTACGAATCGGCGCCAGTGCCGATCACAAAACAATTGGACAGGGAGGCCACCTGAAATGGATTGCCGATCCCGGCCATCGGGCTCCCCTGGGGAATGAGATGATTGAATCTGTAAAGAGATTCGTAGATCCGCTCTTCTGTTACCGGATTGGGATATTTCTCCTCGATACGCGCCAGCTCGCTGGCAATCCGGTGGTGCATCTCATCCGGGGTACGTTCGTACAAATTGCCTTCAGAGTCTTTGAGGGCATATTTATTCAGCCATACGGTGGCGGCCAATTCGTCGCCGCCGAAATAGGCAGTAGCGGCGTTCAGGACTTCGGGGCGGAGATAGGAGGGGCGGCTCACAACGCGAGCAGTTGTCTTCGTAGAAGGCATCAATTTGGGTTTTTCGGTGCGAAAAAAGACCGGAAAAATGCGGTCGTTTTTGGAGTGGTGAAGGTCCGTATTCTGAAGGAGGGCACAAAGACATGAGGAGAATTTGTCAGGTGTTTTTATCCACAGGTGGTGGAAATCTTTTTTTCCGTTTCCCGAAGTTTTAGTCATCTAGACAGGCTGGGGTTTGACGGGCATTCTTTTGTCGAATTGGGTGGTTTGCCCCTACATCCTCATCTTTACAATATTACCGACAGGTTATGGTCTTCTTTCTCCTCTTCCTCCTCATTTTGCTCAATGGCTTTTTCTCTATGAGCGAGATCGCTATAGTCTCAGCCCGAAAGAGCCGGTTGTCATCCAGCGCCAAACGGGGAGATCGAAAAGCTCGGATCGCCTTGCGAGCTGCCGAGTCCCCCAATCGATTTCTCTCCACAGTCCAGATCGGGATCACCCTCATTGGCATTCTGATGGGCATCTATTCCGGGGAGCATATCACGTTGAATCTTGAACTATCGTTGTCGAAAATTGTGGTTCTGGCACCCTATGCACATTCACTTGCAGTGTTGATCGTAGTGGTGGTCATGACCTTCTTTTCGCTGGTGTTGGGTGAGCTTGTGCCGAAACGGATCGGCTTGAGCAGTCCGGAATGGATTGCCCGGATGGTGGCGATCCCTATGCAATGGATGGCCCGGTTGATGTCCCCGTTTGTCTGGTTGTTGACCCGGACCAGTGACCTTCTTCTGGCCATCCTACCAGTACGATCGGCAGCCGACAGTCAGGTCACTGAAGAAGAGATCAAGTCCATACTCCAGGAAGCGACCATCGGCGGGGATGTCCAGGAAATAGAACAGGAGCTAGTCGAGCGGGTCTTCAGTATGGGAGATCGGAAGGTGTCCTCCTTGATGACGCATCGAAATGACATGGTCTTCCTTTCGTTGGATATGTCACCATCCGAGATCAGTGAGGCGGTGTCTGAAGATTTACATACGATCTACCCTGTTTATGAAGACGATCCAAATGCATTGATCGGTGTGGTGGGGTTGAAGGATCTGTTTGGCCAGCTCCATCTTCCGGGGTTCCAATTGAAAGACCATCTGCATCCGGTGCCCTACCTCTCCGAACAGTTGTCCGCCTATGAAACTCTGGAGCGTTTCCGGCAGAGCAAGGTAACCTACGGCATCATCATTGATGAATTTGGCCAGGTGGAGGGAATGTTAACGATCAATGACCTTCTGGTCGCTCTTGTAGGTGATGCCAGTGAATTTGATGAGGATGGTTTCGGTTTCTTGGAGCGATCGGATGGAACCTGGTTGGTGGATGGGCAATATCCGCTGGCGGAATTCTTCCGACGTTTTGATCTGGATGAAATGATCATCGATTATCCCTTCAGCACTGTTGGTGGCTTGATCCTGCATGAACTGAAACACGTTCCGGAGCCAGGGCAGGTCATCCAATGGCATACATTTGAACTGGAGGTGGTCGATATGGATCGCGCCCGGATCGACAAGGTGATTGTGCGGAATATCCCGGCTTGATGGCCATTGCTATTCAGGGTGATCGGAACCAGGGGACAGACTCCCAAAACCTATTCATTTGATGGGCTTGAACCGCGCCTGAAAAAATCGTAGATAGGGCGGTTCGTAGTCCATGGTCATGCCTTTGATCTTGTTTCTGCGCGCATAAACGCGAATGACTGATTCAGCGATTACATCCATATGGGCCTGGGTGTAAACTCTTCTGGGGATGGTCAATCGCACCAGTTCCAATTTGGGAAATCTCTCCTTGCCGGTTTTTGCATCTCTGCCTGCCGACACGATGCCGCGTTCCATGGCTCGGATCCCGGCATCCAGATAGAGTTCAGCGGCCAGGGTTTGGGCGGGGTACTGGTCTTGAGGAATATGTGGAAGAATTTCTTTGGCATCGAGGAAGATACCATGAGATCCGATCGGGAGGACAATGGGAATACCCGCATCCAGGAGTCGCTGTCCGAGATACTCCACCTGGCCGACTCGCGCATGTATGTGGTTTTGATCGATCGATTCACGGATGCCTATGGCCATCGCTTCCATATCCCTCCCGGCCAGTCCACCATAGGTGTGCAGACCTTCGTATACGACGACCAGGTTGCGGGCCTCCTCGAAGATATCCGTTTCGTTCAGCGCGAGGAATCCACCGATATTGACCAGGGCATCCTTTTTTGCACTCATGGTGGCACCGTCGGTCAGGTCGCAGATCTCGCGGACGATTCTGGCGATGCTTTTGCGTTTGAATCCCGATTCCCGTTGTTGGATGAAATAGGCATTCTCTGCTACTCGGGTCATATCATGTATAATGCGGATACCGTGTTTTGCAGTCAATTCGCGAACGGCCTGGAGATTGGCTATGGATATCGGTTGACCACCCGCCATATTGACGGTGGTCGCAATACAGACATAGGGGATCCTCTCTGCCCCATGTTTGTCAATGAGAGCTTCCAATTTTTTCAGGTCGACATTTCCCTTGAAAGGATGCGTGCTTTTGGGATCATGTGCTTCATCAATGATGATGTCCCGAAATGTCCCCCCAGCCAGTTCCTGGTGCAGTCGGGTGGTTGTGAAGTACATATTCCCGGGAATGATATCCCCTTTTTTGATGAGGATGGAGGAGATCAGATGTTCGGCCCCGCGTCCCTGGTGGGTGGGCACCAGATATGTATATCCGTACGTATCCTTGACGGCTTTTTCCAAATTGTAATAATTTCGGCTGCCGGCATAGGCTTCGTCCCCACGCATCATCCCAGCCCACTGCATATCGCTCATGGCGGACGTGCCGGAATCCGTGAGCAGGTCAATATAGACGTCTTCTGACCGCAGAAGGAATGTGTTGAATCCAGCCTCGGTTATGGCCTTTTTTCGTTGATTTAACGTGGTCATCTTAAGCAATTCGACCATCTTTATCTTGTAGGGCTCCGCCCAGGAACTTCGACTCTTCATATGCAAGTATCCTTTTTATGGACAAGCGTGAAAGGTAGATGGATAGGGGCTATGCCTGAATGATCTTCATCAACCATCATGGTGCATTCGATCATGATCCGGGGATGATGCATCCACGCAGAGTGCTGGAATCAATACTTTTGAGGAATTCCTGAACAGGTACGAATTTTGCGAGAAGACTATCGGATTAACGTAATATTGAAACTATGGTACCGTACAACAGATCGGCTGCATGTCACCAACGAACGTTCATGTCGATGATAGTTTTGGCTTTCCTGCTCTTTCTGGTGCAGTCCTGCCAGGAGGAAGGAGCGGCACCTGACCGCAAACAGGAAGCGCCTGCGGGCACGCCAGCTGAGGTATGGCTACATCAAGACACACTTGTTCTTCAGCACATTGATTCTCTGGTCGGAGTGACCAAAGCACGTGTCTATCAGGACCATACTGCCCGGACAGAAACATTATATTTTGAAGATGCTCCTGTCGATTCTGCTAATGTCAGTTTTTTCAATGGCGAAATGGTTCACGTGGGATATCGCTATTTTGATCCAGCACGTGAGATATGGAATGACTGCTTCCTCAAGGATGGGAAGATGTATTTTATGCGACATCGAGAATGGAACAAACGTCCGGAAGCGCACAGTGCCAGGGAAATTTTCTTTTATTTTGATGACCAGGAAAGCCTGCAATATGCCAGGGAACGATATAAAGTACTGGGGCCACAGAACATTCCGGCAGACTTGCTGTGGGAGCCTATGGTCGACTATCCGAGGACATTGGAAGATGCCATGACCTATGTCAACCATTTCTGGCCGAAAATGCGTGCGCATATTCAGCAAAAAGTCAAAGAAACCGGGAAA
Source organism: Saprospiraceae bacterium (assembly GCA_021738725.1). Classification (GTDB taxonomy): domain Bacteria; phylum Bacteroidota; class Bacteroidia; order Chitinophagales; family Saprospiraceae; genus JAGNXB01. The sequence goes on from JAIPBE010000041.1 coordinate 8,984, forward strand.
TAAGTCGTTCGAATCCTGGGTCAACGGGGTTCCCTTTGTTTATTGGACTGAATCCGCTATGCCCTGATCCGTTGTCATGGAGACAGACTGATCCAGAATACGGTCGATCACCTGATGACTGGCCTGGTCGAGCATGTGGTAGACTTCCTGAAAACCATTGTCATTCCAATAGGGATCCGGAACATCCGATTCCTGGTCTCTGCCGGCATAATCCAGAAAAAGATGGACCCGGGAGCGTTGCTCATGGTCATTTGCCAATTCCAGGATCTGTCGATAATTGGATCGATCCATGGCAAAAATGTAGTCAAAGGCAGACAGGTCTGTGAGACGGATCTGACGTGCCCGTTGGTCAGAGATGTCCAGGCCCTGTTGCCGAGCGATCTGTATGGATCGGGGGTCAGGGGCTTCACCCACATGCCAGCTTCCAGTACCAGCTGAATCGACTTCCCAACCCAGGCCGCGAAGTTGGGCCTGCTTCCGGAAAATGCCTTCAGCAAGAGGAGAGCGGCAAATATTGCCCAAACAGACCATCAGAACCTTCATATAGTATTTCTTCTGTCACAAAACAACGATTTCTATGCCAAAAGAGTTGTCCGAGCAGAAGAAATTCTCACAGAATCCCTGAATTGTTTGGACAGCCTTTATTTGGAACAATACATCCATTTACCTAGGAGAGAAATCTAGTCAACGCTGTGCAGGAGGAATGGTCTTGTATTTGGCGAGAAGTGGATTGAATTTCGCCATATCTAGGGGCTTGATGATTCGGACCGTTGATGCCGGATGCCGAGTAAGAGCCGCTTGCGGTCGAATGGGACGGGGAGAGAAATTGCCCCCACAATTGGGGCAGACATCGTGCAGGATAGTTGTCACACAAGTGGTACAAAACGTACATTCAAATGTGCAGATCATGGCATCCGGATTGTCCGGCTGTAGATCCTGACCACAACGTTCACAACAGGGACGGAGTTCGAGCATGTGCAATAGAATTCCTCGCAAGGTACCGGATCCCGATTATTCGATCTTCTTAAATGAATTCTGGATCCCTTTGATCAGCGAGGAGGAAAATCCCTGGTGTTCCATTTCGTTCAGACCGGCGATGGTGCATCCTTTCGGGGTGGTGACCTTGTCGATCTCCGCTTCTGGATGGGCTTGCCCTTCGAGCAGGATGGTGGCGGCTCCGCGAACTGTCTGGTTGGCGATCAGTGCGGCCGAGTCGGAATCGAACCCGATTTCGATACCACCCTGTTGCATGGCACGAATAAATCGCAGGGCGAAGGCGATGCCACAGGCACCCAAAACGGTGGCGGCATTCATCAGATCCTCGGTGATCCGCACACTTTTGCCCACCTGGTTGTACAATGCTTCTACCTCGTCCAGGCGGCCATTGGCTCCGGGATCACCAGCCAGACAGGTCAGGGATTCGCCGATGGCAACAGCGGTATTGGGCATGGCCCGGAAGATGTGTGGGTGGTTGTTGGCCCAACTGCGCATATCCGCAATAGAAATGCCTGTTGCTGCGCTGACCAGAATATGGTTTTCACGCAGCACCGGGAGGATGTCTTCGATGACCTCCTGGACCTTATAGGGTTTGACGGCCAGAATAAGGATGGTGGCTTTTTTCGTTGCCTCCAGATTGTCGGATGTCACGGTGACGCCTCGCTCAGCAAACGATTTGAGGTTTCCTGTCCGGTGTCGAGTCAGAATCAACTGAGACGCCGGCAATTGGCCGCGGTCGAGCCAGCCGTGGGCCATCGCCTGACCGAGATTGCCGGCGCCCAGGATGGCTATAGTTTGGGGTAAGCCATTAGACATAATGCTTATATGTGCAAAAACAGGACCAAACCGGGAAAGGCCTCTCTCTCTTAAAGTTTCATCCGAACATGCATCCCCTGGATTCATCCTTTAAACGGGCATCAGACCATTGAAACGGTTAACTTTGCGCCCGAAATCACGTATACCGAAGGATATGATGCCCAAACGGACCAAGATCGCCACCCTGCTGGCAGACGGAAAAACTGGATTCGACACTACAGTGATGGGATGGATCCGCACCTTCCGCAACAACCAATTCATCGCCCTCAATGATGGTTCGACTAACCAAACCTTGCAGGTGGTAGTCGACTTCGAAAATACGGACCCGGCTCTCCTCAAGCAGTTGACCACTGGCGCCGGTATTGCCTGCACAGGGCATATCGTTGCTTCACAGGGCAGGGGCCAGACCCTGGAGATGAAGGCCACCGCTATCCAGGTTTTTGGGGAGTGTGATCCGGAAGTATATCCCTTGCAGCCCAAGAAGCATAGCCTGGAATTCCTGCGTGAGATCGCCCATCTGCGCTTCCGGACCAACACGTTCGGATCGGTTTTCCGGATTCGGCACCATGTGGCCTGGGCCATCCATGAGTTCTTCCATCGTCGAGGTTTTGTCTACCTCCACAGTCCCATCGTCACCGGATCGGATGCCGAGGGTGCCGGTGAGATGTTCAGGGTGACCACCCTGGATCCGGTCTCACCGCCTATGGCAGATGGAGAGGTCAACTGGAAGGAAGACTTTTTTGGAAAGGCCACCAATCTGACTGTCTCCGGTCAGCTGGAAGCTGAGCTCGGTGCCCTGGCGCTGAGTGAGGTGTATACTTTTGGTCCGACCTTTCGTGCAGAAAACTCGAATACCACTCGCCACCTGGCAGAGTTCTGGATGATCGAACCGGAGGTCGCCTTCGCCGATCTGGATGACAACATGGATCTGGCTGAGGCTATGCTCAAGCATATCGTCAAGCATGTGTTGGAACAGTGCGGCGATGACCTGACCTTTCTGGAGCAGCGCTTGTTGGAAGAAGAAAAGAGCAAGCCGCAACATGAGCGTTCGACATTGGCTTTGCGGGAGAAGCTCCAGTTCTGTCTGGACAACGACTTCGCCCGAGTGACGTATACCGAGGCGTTTGACATTTTGCGCAATTCGACGCCGAATAAAAAGAAAAAATTTCAGTTTGTGCTGGAGGAGTGGGGTGCTGACCTGCAGAGTGAGCACGAACGATATCTGGTTGAAAAGCATTTCGAACGGCCCGTCATCCTGTATAACTATCCGGCAAAGATCAAGGCATTCTATATGCGCTTGAACGACGACAAGAATACGGTTGCCGCCATGGATATCCTCTTTCCGGGCATCGGCGAGATCGTCGGGGGCTCACAGCGGGAAGAACGCTACGATGTGTTGAGAGGTAAAATGGCGGAGATGGATATCCCGGAAGAAGAAATGCAGTGGTATCTGGACACCCGCAAGTTTGGGACGGTACCACACGCCGGTTATGGGCTCGGGTTCGAGCGGCTGATCCTATTTGTGACGGGGATGACCAATATCCGGGACGTGATTCCTTTTCCGCGGTATCCGGGGTATGCGGCGTTTTAAGCTGCACCAGGCTACAAAAGGGAATAGTGAAACCCTGGGATGTGTATCCGTTCCCGACCCCGAGCACTCGGGACGGGGTATGCGGCGTTTTAAGAAGTAAAATTCATTGCATTAGGATCAGACGATGTTCATGTGATGTTTGTGGCATACGTTGACCGTTTTGTCTTTGATGGAGAATTTGCCAAAATGAATTATCTTTCAAGCACAGTCAAGTGCAAGCGGATGGTGCAAATTCGGTGGGTTCAACGGTTCAAACATTTCCAGGATGCATTCAGGCAGCTTGATCATGCTGTCGATCTGAGCAAAGAAAGGCCCCTCTCCAATCTGGAAAAACAGGGATTGATCCAGGCATTTGAATTTACCCATGAATTAGCCTGGAAAGTGCTAAAGGATTATTTATTTTATCAAGGTGATCCTGAAAACACCATCTGACTGATGAAAAGTAATATTGATACAGGTCTTTATAAACAGGATGTTCAGATACTACTGGACTGTATCTGATCCAATCCCAGGGTCAAGGAGATTATTCTCTTTGGATCCCGAGCAAGAGGAAACTACCGTCCAGGCTCTGATATTGATCTGGCACTGGTTGGTACAGATATAACCAAGGAGGATATTGATCAGATTGCCATTGAAGTAGATGATCTGCTGTTGCCTTATCAGGTGGATCTTATTCGAACCAATGTGCAAACAGATAGTGACCTGGTCAATGAAATCAAACAATGGGGAGTCTCGCTAGGAGAAATTATTCAACGTTTGAATGAATAGAATAGATTCTTCACTGGAATGTCATGGATCCAGAAATGAATATTTAGGGGTATTTTGAAGACGATGGCAATCCAGTCAATCCGGATCTATATCCGAAGCCACATCTTTGTTTGAGTTGCAGAAAGAATGACCAGGTTGAAGAGGAGGTCTATTGCAACTTGAATCGATTGGACCAGCGAAATAGTGATCAATTTATTTGTTTTGCATATTGTTCAATTTCCGAAGGAATGGATGACTGAGTGGTTGCAATAAGAATTCGTTATTTCAGGCAAGAGTACCTGCTACCATTGTTTCTTCTGAAGAAAGAGAATAACTTGGAGTAAGATTCCACCAACTTCCTCTCATGCGCCTGTCATCCTTCCTTTTCGTGTTCTTCGTGTCTATTCAGCTTGGTTTCAGTCAATGGAGCTATGTGAATACCGGTCCAAATGTGGAGTCCTTTGACGTGGGGTTCGCTGATCCGATGAATGGGTTTATTGTGGGTGTAAACGGCATGGTTAGACGAACCAAAGATGGAGGCTATACTTGGGAGAATATGGATGTTGGCATTTCCGAATGGCTCTACAGTATTTCATTTTTTACACCAAAAGTGGGATTCATTGCCGGGAAGAATCATGTGTTTCGAACGGATGATGGAGGTGATACCTGGACTATTGTAGAGGGTTTGAATAAGGAAGTTCGGACTAAAGTTTATGTCCGAGATTCATTGTTCGGGTTTATCTGTGGAGAGCAAAATGTATTGCGCACCATAGATGGGGGGATGAGTTGGAATTCAATATCGGTCAATACCGATAAATGGATCTCGAATGTTCACTTTCCAACTCCAGATACGGGATATGCGGTAATAAGTGGATATGCTTGGGAATATCATAAATCGATCGATGGAGGTCTTACCTGGGATTCCATTGGGCTTCCAGGATTTGGCTTGTCTACCTTCTCGGGTGTATATTTTCAGACGGGTTTGAAGGGGTTCATTGGAGGCTATTATTTTAATGTGTTCAAACAGACCAATGATGGAGGTCTAACCTGGACGGATGTAGATGTTGCGCCAAGTGCTAATATCAGCGGGTTCTGGTTTAAATCGGATCTGGAGGGATATGCAGCAGGGAACAATAGTACGTTGTTCCGAACAATAGATGGAGGTGTTTCTTGGATGCCTGAGCTAATTATTCCTTCTACATCCATTTCAAGTTTAGCTTATCCAAATGATTCGACTGTTGTTGCTCTAGGTAGCAACAGCGATATTTTTATCCGAGAAGCAAGTACGGTTTCGGTCAAAGATCCAACCTTGCTTTCCGGTCAGCAGCTGACCCTCATTCCCAATCCGGCTCAGGATCAAATCTGGATCACCGATGACGAGCAAATCGCTGAAACAGATATTTTAGCCATCTATAATATTCAAGGCATTCTGGTTTTATCTGTGCCAGGAATGTTGCCAGGTAAGAGCCTGGACATTTCTTCCCTTCGGAGAGGTACATATGTCATCAAAGTAACGAATCAGGATAGCATTGTGCGAATGGGGCTATTTCAAAAGCTTTAAGCCAGAGCATTGCTAAAGGCTCGTTTAGAACGTAGAGACTTAAATGGTAATCCAGGTTAAGTGCATTTAACGTTATGAATTCTGACCTTCATGAAGGCGCTTGAAAACAGGTATCTTGCAGCCGATTCCTCGTATGTCCAGTACTTCTCCATGATCTCCCAACCCCTCAAAAACCAGAAAGCCATACTGGACAAACTGGGCATTGACAACCTCAATGCCATGCAGCTGGAGGCCCAGTCGGCCATCCATCGCCATGGGGAGGTGATCCTGCATTCACCGACGGGAACGGGAAAGACACTGGCTTTTCTATTGCCAATCCTGGCGGGACTGGAAGTGCAGATCGAGGAGGTCCAGTGTCTCATACTGGTGCCCTCCAGGGAGCTGGCTATCCAGATCGAGCAGGTCGTCCGCAACATGGGAACAGGATATAAGACGAATGCCGTCTTTGGTGGTCGATCCGTATCCAAAGACAAGATGGACCTCAAACATCCGCCGGCCATTCTGATCGGTACGCCCGGCCGAGTGGCCGACCATATTCGCCGGGGAAATGTCAATGCCTCATCTATCAGGACACTGGTGCTGGATGAATATGACAAATCGTTGGAGATCGGCTTTGAAGACGAAATGGCTGAGATCTGTTCCTCCCTGACCGGACTGGAAAAGAAAATACTTACCTCAGCCACGCGTGATACAGATATCCCGGAATTTGTCGGCATAGAAGACCCGTTGATCCTGGATCATACAGACTCCGGGCAATCCTATCTGGAGGTGCGCATTGTCGAATCGCCGACCAGGGATAAACTGGAGACGCTGGCGTCATTACTTTGTCACTTGGGGGACGCCCGTGGGATTGTGTTTTGCAATTTTAAGGATGCCATCCAGCGGATCAGCGATCATTTGCACAGGGAACAGATCGCACATGGCTGCTTTTATGGAGGGACCGAGCAGCAAGAACGGGAGCGTGCACTGATCCAGTTTCGAAATGGTACCTATCGCACCCTCCTGGCTACGGATCTCGCCGCCAGAGGAATTGACGTGCCGGAGATCCAGTACATCATCCATTATCATCTCCCGCACCGGGAGCAGGAATACACCCATCGCAACGGGCGAACAGCCCGAATGGATCAGGATGGGGTGGCCTACATCCTCAAAGGGAAAGGCGAACAGTTGCCCGAGTTTATACCCAAACTCCGGGTGGAATCTGTCCCCCCTGGATCCTCTCCAAATCCGGCGAGCTGGCAGACCATCGTTCTGTCCGGGGGGCGCAACGATAAAATATCCAAAGGGGATGTGGCAGGGCTGTTGATCAAGGAAGGGAATACCTCGCCCGAGCATATCGGTCGGATCGAATTGACCCGGGATGAGGCCTATGTAGCAGTGGCATCCTCGGAAGTGGACAGATTGATCGCTCAATTGGATAACACCAAGCTGAAGAAGCGAAAAGTTCGACTGTTCAAACTCGACATGCGACCTGGTATTTCGGAGTAAATCCAATCAAATACGGCATTACCGTTGACAAGAAGTATTGATATGATCCGATTCTGGTTTTCGCTCGTCACATTCCTTTTCATTCAGATGGTCTCGGCCCAGGTCCCCATGCAAATGGGCACATCAGCCACTCATTTCCAGATCGGAACAAGGGAAGAGCCCATAGATTTCATTGTGGTGGACACCGTGTTAATAGAGAGGAAGCCCATCCTGCTTTTCTGCCAGGGTTCCCTGCCCATTCCACTCTTTGCCAACCTGGATGGATATGGTTTGTATATGATCGGTGGCGGGATGTCCAATTTTGATCTGGACTCGCTGCGCAAGGTCTTTCATCCAGTGGTGATCTCCATGCCTTACACACCACTGGTGGTGGAGCAAAGTTATTTGAATCCTTCCTTTTGTTATGTACCAGACCCGCAGTTGCCCCGGGATTTTTCACCGGATTATCTGGCTGCTGATACACTCGAGACATACGTGGATCGGGCGAAGGCGGTATTGAGTTTCTTACGTCAGCAAACCTGGGTGGAACCCAACGGATGGGTGGTGGCCGGACATTCGCAAGGAGCCAAGGTGGCCACCAAGGTGGCGGCAGCTTCTCCATGGATCACCCGCTTGGGGCTTTTTTCTCCCAATCCGTTTGGTCGTATCGATCAGTTTATTCGGGAAACACGTTTGGATGCGCAACTGGGCAGGCAGACCTGGGAGCAGGCGGATTCGCTGATGGACAACTTTATTCAATTGAGTCGCTTGACGGCGGATCCTGAGGTCCGGTCTGAGAATCAGAATTTCGCTTCGTTGTGGTCCTTTTCAGAGCCGATGTTCGATGACTGGCTGGCCCTGCAGAAGCCAATCTATCTTGCCTATGGTACAGAGGACCGTTCTGCTGATTTGTGCGACCTGGTACCGCTCTTCTTCATCCGGGAAGGCTGGGATCATCTCACTATGAAGCGATACCTCCACCGGGAGCACAATTTTTTTCTCGTGGATGCGGGTAGCCGACCTGATCAGTCACAACCGGGTTGGCCCGAGGTGATGAATGCATTTATTCACTGGACCAGAGAATAGACAAGCTCATTCTGTGATTTCATCGATCTGTATTATCTCTGGGTTGGAGGATATGAAGCCGTTCATCTCGAAGGGAGCTCCATTTTAGATATGTTGGATGTCTTTCAATTGCAGGTGTTTCCAAGAGTACAAAATCCCCAGGAAAACTGAAGGGCATTTCGGTAAACCTGCAACAGCCGACTATGATGGAACAAAGCCGGCTGTCGTAGTTCTAGTGGATCTGTTGCTATGCCGTTTGGAGCAACTCCTTTTCGATCACTTCCTGAAAAGCTGTTTTGGTTAATGCACCGGCTTGCATCATAGGTATACCCTCTAACGGGATGAACAGAATGCTAGGGATGCTGCGGATACCAAAAACGGATGAAAGTTCCTGTTCCACCTCGGTATCCACTTTATAGATATCAACCTTGCCGTCATATTCGTTGCCCAGTTCATCCATAATGGGGGCGACCATTTTGCATGGGCCACACCAATCGGCGTAAAAGTCTATAATCGCAGGGCGCTCCCCTTTGTATTTCCACTCTTTTTCTGTTGTGTAGTCGAATATGTCACTCTTGAACTTTTCTGCAGTTAGTTTGATCGTTGCCATAGCGTTGTGATTTGATCTGAATGTTTGCGCCATAAAGGTAGACTGCATTGGATTGGATGAATGTGATGCAGGTCACCAAAGGTCATTTGACTTCGCATCCGGTCACGCCGGGTCCGCAGGTGTTGTGCCAGTCATTCGCTCGTAAAAAAGAAAGTGCGATCGAGATTGTAACTGTCATTCCACGTAAATGCTCAGATCTTCAAGGTTAACTGAACAGCTTGTTCATTTGTGAGTGTGAAGCGATCCAAAATAATGGCGTCATTTTTTTAGTCATTTGGTGCCTCAAGGTGTTTCACGCCCGGAATTGAAGAGGTCAAGTCGTATATACAGAGTTGAACAAGACGTAATCAGTTGTCAAATCAGTTCCCCATCCTTTTGATCCTGCTTTTCCATGATGAAGATCCAGGAGAATTTTCAAATGCGATTCCCTCAATATTTTTTTGATGTAGTTCGTGTCAAACTCTAATGGGACTCCTTGTTCCAGCACTTTGACGGTCCTTTTTTCAGATCCGATATAAAGATCAACTTTTTCATAATCAAAAGGCAGTCCAGCGTTACCGGCTGCACTGATGATCCTGCCCCAATTTGGATCACGGCCAAACATGGCGGTTTTAACCAGGGACGAATCTGAAATTTTTCGGATCATGGTTCTGGCATAATCTTCTGTTGGCGCATTCACTATTTCATATTCAATAAACTTTGAAGCTCCTTCTCCATCTGAAACGATGAGCTGTGCGAGATGTATGAACATTTCTTCTAGGCGGTTCTTGAATATTGAATACCCTTCATCGTTTTTGGATTGAATGATACTGTTCTGTGCCAAGCCATTTGCCAATACGATGACCATATCATTGGTAGAGGTGTCACCGTCTACGGTGATCATATTAAAAGACTTGTCAGCCGTTTCCTTTACCAGCTTTTTTAACAGCTTTGGTTCAATAGCAATATCTGTAACGATAAATGCCAGCATCGTGGCCATATTCGGGTGAATCATTCCTGATCCTTTGGCAATCCCTCCCATATTGATTTCACGACCATCCACCTCAAACTCTACAAAACCTTCTTTGGCAAAGGTATCGGTGGTTAATATGGCGTTTGCAACCAGAGATCCGGCATTTGATCTATTGCTAAGCTTTTTGACATTTTCTTTAATACCCTCGACAATTTCTGTTGTCGGAAATTTGACACCAATAATGCCCGTGGAAGCCACTAGCACCAATTCTTTGTCAATGTTTAATTCCTCAGCCAATGAACTTGCCATGGCTTCAGCACCTTCCATGCCCAGTTTTCCAGTGGCCGCATTTGCATTTCCGGCATTGATGACAATAGCTTGGGCTTTGCCATCTGAAATATGTTTTCTTGATACGGTAATGGGCGCTGCAACCACCTGGTTTTGGGTGAACACTGCTGCTGCACTTGCTGGCACTTTTGAGAAGATGATGGCTAGATCTCTTTTCATGGACTTCACACCTGTATGTGCACCCCAGCAAGTGATCCCTCTAACGTTTGTGATGTTTTTTATCATGATTCTGGATATTATGGGTTCAATGGGATGAGTTTAAGTCCTTGGGTTTCATCGAGCCCTAGCATGATGTTCATATTGTGAACAGCCTGACCTGCCGCACCTTTAATGAGATTGTCGATCACGCTAATCACAATCACCATATTGGTCCGCTGGTCATATGTCGTATATAGATCGCAATAATTGGTCCCTCTCACATCTTTTATGGCGGGTTCTTGTTTTCTTAATCTCACAAATGGCGCATGTGCATAAAAGGCGGAGTAAAGTTCATGGAGTTCAGACTCCTCCAGGATCCTCGTAGGCCGGGCATATATGGTCGTTAAAATTCCTCGATCGACGGGCAATAAGTGCGGGGTAAACTGAACTAGTGTTCTTTCGCCTGATATCTTATCCATTATTTCTTGAATTTCAATCGTATGCCTGTGATGTTTAAGCCCGTATGCTTTGAAATTGTCATTTACATTCGAATACAGGTTTACATTCTTCGCTTTTATGCCGGCCCCGGTAACTCCTGTTTTTGAATCAATAATTATGCGGTCGCTTTCAATAAGATTGGCATGCAGTAGAGGCGCCAAGCCTAATATCGCACTTGTCGGAAAGCACCCTGGATTGGCGATCAAGTGAGCGTCTTTGATTTTAGCAGCATATAGTTCAGGACACCCAAATATGGCTTTCTCAAACCCTTCCGGGTAAATATGGTCCATTTTATACCATTCTTCGTACACTTTTTGGGAACTTAAACGAAAATCTCCTGAAAGATCGATGATCTTAAAGGATCTATCATGAAAGCGTCTTACTATATCCATAGACACTCCATGAGGTAAAGCTAGAAAGACTAGATCCAGTTCATAATCATCAATTTGATCCAGGGAAACCAATACATCATCTGCGATTCCCTGTAAATAGGGATGCACATCTGAGAATAAATCTCCTGCTCGGCTTTCAGAAGTGATCATGGTGATCTCAACGTCAGGATGGTTGGTTAGAATTCGGACCAGTTCTGATCCAGTATAACCTGTTGCGCCGATAATTCCAATTTTGTATTTGGTCATTGAATTATATTTATTTTAATGATCTCTTCAGAGCATCCATCGCCAGTTCTAAATCTTCATAACTTATGTTTAGTGGTGGAACCAAACGCAATACAGTATTGGCAGTGGAATTGGTCAGCACCCCAAAATCAAGCATTTTTTGGACGAGCGATTTTGTCTCAAAATTGAACTCTATCCCTATCATCAGTCCTAAACCGCGGACTTCCAATATACCTGCCTGTTCAATTTTCGCGATTTCAGCTTGAAGCCATGCTCCTTTTTCTTCAGCTTGTTGCAACAGGTTTTCTGTTTCAATTATCTCTATTGTGGCCAATGAAGCTGCACATGCAAGAGGGTTTCCTCCAAAGGTGGTCCCATGATCACCAAATTCAATTGTAGCACTTACTTTTTCGTTTGACAGAATGGCGCCAATTGGAACGCCACCTCCCAATGCTTTCGCCAAAGTCATGATATCTGGTTCTACGCCAAAATGCTCTTTGGCAAACATTTTCCCAGTCCGTCCCATGCCGCATTGAATTTCATCGAATATCAATACGATCTGTTGATCATCGCAAAAGGATCTCAATTCAGTTAAAAAATCTTTATTCGCAACATTCACACCTCCTTCGCCCTGTATGGGCTCTATAATGATGGCGGCTGTGTTCCTGTCGCTAGCATTCTTTATATCTTCTAAGCTATTAAATGGTGCTTGGGAGAAACCCTGCGGAATTGGCTCAAACCCTTTTTGATATGCTTTCTTGCCCGTTGCAATAGTGGCAAGTGTCCGCCCGTGAAAGGAGTTTTCGAACGAAATAATGTTTCCGCCCTTACCAATACTATGAGCGTATTTGCGCGCTATTTTAATAGCACCTTCAACAGATTCTGCTCCGCTATTGGTGATAAATACACGATCCAATCCTGATAACTCCACCAGCTTTTTGGAAAGCATTACCTGTGGTTCACTTAGATAAAAGTTTGAAATGTGAATCAGTTTGGCGGCCTGGTCCTGGATGGATTTTACAACTTTAGGGTGGCAGTGCCCAACACTATTTACAGCGATACCCGCCAGCATATCTATGTATTCGTTGCCTTCTACATCCCAGATCCGAGATCCTTTCCCATGATCAAAAGTTACGGGAAAGCGTTTGAAGGATTGTAAATAATGGTCTTTATCAAGATCATTGAAGGTGCTGTTTAATTTTTCTGTCTTCATTCGTTCTTATTTTAAGTGTGGATTGCCGTTCCAATAGTAGCATTATCGAAAAGGCTATCGATTTGTTCCGGAACTGTTCCATTGATAATTCTGGCAAGTTTGGCTCCTTTTTCCAAGGCAATTTGACATGAATCGATTTTAGGGATCATGCCACCCTGGATACAATTTGTTTTCTTAAGTCGATCTATCTCAGTTATGTTTATTTTGCTGATCAAGGAGGCCGGGTCATCTTTTTCCCGCCTTAAGCCGTCGACATCTGTCAGGATAATATATTGATCTACTGTTAGGGCCCCTGCTATATGGCCGGCAAACATATCTCCATTAATATTATAATCAAGTCCTTTGTGATCAGAAGCAATGCAAGTTATCACTGGGATATAATTGTGTTTGAGGAGCAATTTGATCAATGAAGGGTCTACACTTGCTACATCACCTACCTGGCCTAAGTCGACCTGCTTTAATTGGCCTTTTTCAGTCTGCGAATGCAACCTTTTTTTGGCCACGACTATCTGTCCGTCTTTGCCAGACAATCCTACGGCGCGATGTCCCAGTTTATTGATAATTGAAATAAGGCTACCATTCACTTTGCCCTTGAGTGCCATTTCAACATATTCCATAGCTTCCGTTGTTGTCTTTCGATGGCCGTCAATAAACTCAGATTCTATGTTTGCAATTTCTAAGGTTTGCTTGATAAAGGGGCCTCCACCATGAACAATGACAATCTGATGTCCTTTATCTTTAAAAGAACAAATACTTTCTAATATTTGCGATTTTAAATGATGATCTGTCATTGCATTTCCGCCGTATTTGAAGAGTATTAATTTTCCTTTCATGGATACTTGTGCTTTTCTAATGGGACTTAATAACGGTGCAATTATTTATTGACTTTGAGATTGATCGGGCGCTTTTTCTTGAGTCGGAGCTTTTATCTGAATTGGGTTGCTTTATTTTCGGTACTATTATTATCATCATAGAAGCTAATAAAGCATTCATTTTATGAGTCGCCTCTAGATTCCCAATCTGGGGCCAAGATTATTGAACCATTTTGGAGTGGTTGCTTACATGGGCATGTCTGTGTTGAACGTAACATGTCACATGACTATTCTTGGTTGATGTCTGTCCAAATGGCTAGAATAACTAAACCATATCACTAGGAAGCGCTGAACTTCAGGCAGGGACAGACAAAAAGCGAATTGTAAATATACGTGGTTATTCCTGTTATACCACTTTATCAGATGAATTTACCCATGTTTAGGTGGTAAACCGGGTTATTTGATGTTCTAACAATATTATTGGACAACCTGTTCATTGTGATTTATAGTCTCGAAAAATCCATTTCACATGTTGAATGTTGGGCAATTTAATTATGATTGAGATAACTCAGGACATTGTGCAATTAGAGAATATTCCTTGGTCTGCCAGGCTGCGGTGGAAAAACTTTGAAATCCATTATGTTGGGTTTGCATCTAATTTTTTCATACGTTCAGACTGAACCTGTATGCAGCCTCAAAGTTGATTCTAAACCCCTTCAGGATGTTCCCTTTCGATACTGTTGTAAACTCACTATTTTGGGATTCTTTCAACCGCGGACTGGCACAATTCACCGCATCCTGTTGATCATGTGCGTGCCGGGATGAGTCGTCTATAAGTTCGTTTTTACTGGTGTACTCATTATGATCAATTTGATGTTTCGACCAGGTGTTATTTTGTTCGGTGATGGATATGCGGATCACTCAGGAATGGGATGTTCTATGTATGATCCGTCATCAGAAATAAAAAGCCGGCTCCCTCTGCAGGAAGCCGGCTTAATTGGTCAATGTACTGTGGTTTTACTCGTTTGATCCGAACCTGATCCGGCTCCAACGAATTCCTTTGAAGCTGAGCCAGTACATCACGGGCACCACCACCAGGGTCAGGAAGGTGGAGAAGGTCAAGCCGTAGATGACCGTCCAGGCCAACGGGCCCCAGAAGGCGACGTTGTCACCTCCGATGAAGATATGGGGGTCTGATTCGGAGATCAGGGTAAAGAAGTTAAAGTTGAACCCGATGGCAAGAGGTATCAGACCCAGAACCGTCGTGATCGCCGTCAGGAGTACAGGACGCAATCGGCGGGATCCCGCCTGGATGATGGCGTCCTGGACTTCTGCCAGGTTGAGATCATACTCACTTTCTTTTTTCAATTCTTCTCGCCGTCGATGGATCAGCAGGTTGGTATAATCCAGCAAAACAATAGCGTTGTTCACCACGACTCCGGCCAAGGAGATGATTCCCACACCGGTCATAATGATCACGATATCTGCACCTGTAAAGACGTAGCCCAGGAATACGCCAATAGTACTGAACAATACGGTCAGCATTATGATAAAAGGCGAGACGATGGAGTTGAACTGCGCTACGATAATGATGAAAATGGAGAAGAGCGCGACAATAAATGCCGTACTCAGGAATGCCAGATCTTTTTCCTGTTGTTCCTGTTCACCGGTAAATTCATAGCTGAATCCATTGGGCCAATTGAATTCGGGAAGGACCTCCTTGAGTTGACCGACGATCTCATTGGCATTATAGCCCTTGAGCACGTTGGAGTACACGGTGATCACCCTGTCGAGGTCCTTTCGTTTGATGGAGCTGTAGGTACTGGAATATTCGATATCGGCCACTGCGGAAATCGGGACTTGTACGATCTTACCATTGGTTGGATTCCGAAAAGTGACTCTCTGGTTGAGGATCGCATCGATATTATTGCGGTACCGCTCATTGAGACGCAGCATGATCGGATGTTCGTCCTCCCCGTCTTTGAATTTGGAAACTTCTTTCCCAAAAATGGAAGTACGGATGCCAGAAGCAATTTGCGCGGTAGACAACTCAAAACGCCGGGCTGCTTCCCGATCGATGTGCACAATCAGTTCGGGTTTTCCGACGTCAACATCCGCCTGAAGTTTTTCGATGCCTGGGATATTCTTCTCTTCGATAAAGTTGATGACCTCCTGTGAGAGGATGGCCAATTTGTCAATATCCTCGCCCTGGATCTCAATGTTGATCGGTTTTCCTGTGGGTGGTCCGTCGGCATTTTTATCGACGATAATATCTACACCGGCATAGCCTTTGACGGCAGCCCGAATTTTTTCCATGACCTCGAAAGTGGAAATACCATTCCGTTCGGCCGATGGAACAAAGCTGACTGTCAGACGAGCCTTGTGCGGGGTAACACCTGGTTCTGGCGGGCTGTTCGGGTCGGACGTGTTCTCTCCGATCTGTGAGAGAACGGCATCGACGATGGAGGTGTACGGCTCCAGCGTTTTCTCGATACGTTGTTCCATGTCGACCATGATTTTGTCTGTTTCATCGATATCTCGGCCTAAAGGCAGCTGCACAAATGCATTGATATACAGTGGGTCGGCTACCGGGAAAAACTCCACCCTGGGTGATTTGATCGCCAGGGCAATGATGGCGATGATCAATAGTGCAAAGGTGCCCAGGAAGATAGCCCAGGGGCGAAAACCGCTCAGTCCCCAACGTACAAACTGGTAGTATTTCATTTCCAGCCATGGCATGGCATTTTCCTGAAAATAGAAGGAAGCAGGCCTTAGCAACCAGAAGTTGATCAATGTGAAAACAGCGATGATCAAGGCAGTGTTTCGCAACCAGACGACGCCGGTAAAGTGGGCCAGGATGGCGATCAGGAAAGCAGCTGCCGCCATGATGGATGTATTCCGCACTTTGCGGGAGCGGTCCAGTTCATTGGTGGCCTTGGTGTCCACAGCCATATATCGACTGGCGAAAACAGGATTGATCACCAGTGCGACCAGGAGAGAGGAGGTCAATACGATGATCAGGGTGATCGGCAGATATTTCATAAAACTGCCCATCAGTCCCGGCCAAAAGGCCAGTGGCAGAAAAGCGGCCAGCGTAGTAGCTGTAGAAGCAATGATGGGTATTGCGACCTCACCGGCGCCATGTTTGGAGGCATCTTTTCGATGATCCCCACCCTGCATGAACCGGAATATGTTTTCCACCACCACAATGCCATTATCCACCAACATCCCCAATGCCAGGATCAGGGAAAAGAGGACGACCATGTTCAGCGTGGTGCCGGTGAAATTGAGGACCATGATGCCCATCAGCATGGACAGGGGGATCGCCATACCCACAAAAAGGGCGTTGCGGATACCCATAAAAAACAGGAGGACCAATACGACCAGGATGACCCCGGAGATGATACTGTTCTCCAGGTTGGAAACCTCGGTCCGGGTATTGACCGACTGGTCATTGAACAGGCTGACTTTTAATTCTGCTGGAAAGACATGGTCTTTGGCATAAGCCACTTTTTCGTTGATCTTGTCCGCAGCGCTGAGGAGGTTGGCGCCTTTGCGCTTGATCACGTCCAGAGAGACGACAGGGTTGGCATCCGAACGGGCAATACTGCTCCGTTCTTTATAGCCATAGGATACCTTCGCAATGTCGCCGAGGTAGATCGGTTTTTGATCCTCACTCTTGACGATAATGCGCTCCATGTCTTCAGCCCGATCGAATTCGCCGACGACACGGACAGCTCTTCGGAAACCGTTGTTGACAAGTTCGCCGGCAGACATATTCATGTTCTCCCAGTTGACGGCATTCTCGATATCCTGAAAACTGATCTGAAGGGCATCCATTCGTGGCAGATCGACATCGATCTTGACCTCGCGTTCGAGGGAGCCCTTGATCTCCACACCGGATATCTCATCGATGTTCTCGATCTCATCCTCCAGGTATTCGGCAAAACTGCGGAGCTCGTCATTCGTGTACTTCCCCGAGAGGTTGACGGTCATGATCGGCACTTCCGAGAGGTTGACATCAAAAATATCCGGATCCTGGGTCAGATCGTTTGGCAGATCAGACTTTGCCTTGTCGACGGCATCCTTGATCTTGCGTACCGCATCATCAATATTGACATAGGTCTCAAATTCTGCTGTGATGACAGAGAAGTCCTGAAGTGAGTTGGACTTGACATTCTTCAGTCCGACAATGGATTTGATCTCCTTTTCAATGGGACGAGTGACCAGGTTTTCGATGTCGGCAGCCGAGTTTCCGAAGTAGGGGGTATTGACAAACACCGTCGGGAAGCTCACTTCTGGAAACTGCTCCTTGGGCATACTCTCATAGGCCCCGATGCCGAAGAAAACGATCATCAGGGTGAGGATGAAAATACTCGTACCGTTATCGACGGCAAAGGAAGTCAGGCCAAATTCCTTGACCTTCTTGATTTTGGATTTGTTCTCCTCAGCCATTTGTTTCTGTTTTTACTTCCAGTACATCGTTTTCGGACAATCCTCGCGCGCCGATCTGAACGATCTCATCACCGGCCTTCAGGCCTTCCAGGATCACAATGTGGTTGTCATAGCTCTCGCCGGTTTTCACATAGACTTTCCGGGCGATCTTTCCCTTGTCGGTGTTTTCTGCGATATAGACGAACTGTTTGCCGCCCACTTCCTGTTGCACCAGGTCGACACTGACGACCAGGGCATTCTCTTCCTTGTAATCTTCGATATGCACCAGGGCCAACAGGTTTGGTTTGAATGTGCCGGCGCGATTATTCAGAGAGGTTTCAATGTGAAAGGTCCGATTGGACGGATGGACCACGCGACCTATGACACGAATGGTTTCGGTTTGCTCTGTCTGGAGGGTGGGGACCTGGACTTTGACCTTGTCGCCATTATGTACGGTACCGACATAACGTTCGGGTACTTCGGCGATGATCTTCAGATCTCGGGTGTTGATGAGCTGCATAATCGGCATTCCGGGAGGGGCGACATCGCCTTGTTCGACCTGGAGGCCTTCGATCACCCCGGAGATGGGAGCGTAGATATTGGCCTTCTTCATTTGAGCACGCAGACCATCCAGGCCTTTTTCAAGACGTTCTTTGTTGTTTTTGGCCTGGAGATATTGGATCTCGGAACCGATCTTCTGATCCCATAGTCGCTTTTGACGACCGTACACATCAGTGGCGAGTTGGAGGCTGGTCTCCAGTTCCTCGATCTGCTTCTTGAGTGGTTCCATATCGACACTGGCCAATAACTGGCCATTGTTAACAGAGTCCCCTTCTTTGACCAGCAGGCGGATGATCCTGCCACCGGTTTCGCTACTGATGTTATTTTCCTGCACGGGCTCCACGTTGCCCTGGATCTCGGTGAATCGACGGAAGGTGGTCGGTTCGAGAAGGGAGGTGGTCACCACCTTGGCCTCTTCTTCGCTGTTGGCGCCTGCCTGGTTGCCCAGACGATCTTCCAGATCGGCGATTTCTTTTTTCAGTGCGTTGAGTTCCTGGCGCTTGGCGTCCAGCAGGGTGCGCTGACCGGCAACATCTTCAGGAATGGCGGTGTCCTGGCTGGGTTGGCTGCATGAACCCAACAGGATGGTCAGAATGACGAGGGTAAGTAGGGACTGTTTCATAACGGTTGGAAGAGGGTTTATTTACCTAAAGCGTTTTCGAGGGATTGGATGGCGCTGACGACATCGAATTGGGCCTGGACGTGCTGGCGTTGTGCAGTGAACAGTGCCTGTTCGGCCTGGTTGATCTCCAGACTGGAGCCGACTCCTTCCCGATATTTGATCCGGGTGGTTTCATAAATCCGTTCGGCCAGGTTGAGGTTCTTTTCTTGATTGCGTAATTTATCTATGGCATTGTTGTATTGATCGCGGGCGTTCTGGACGCTCATATCGATCTGCTGTTCCAGCATGCGGATTTGGACCAGGGTGTTCTGTTCGGTGACTTTGGCCCGTTGCACACGACCCTGGGTCAGGAGCCCGTCAAAGAGGGGCGCTTTCAGGGAAAGGCCAGCCAGGGAAGCGTTGGACCAGATCCCTTCTTCTGCATTATCCCCCTGGAAGGTTCTTTGGACATTGGCGAAGCCGTACAGGCTGGGGAGATATCCGAATTTGGCCAGTTTGACGTTGAGTTCTGCCAGATTTTTGCCTTGCATGGAGACCCGGTAATCAGGCCATCGCATGTAGTCCACCTTTCCGGTGAGGTCCTGTACATCCGGTGCAGACAAGAGATCCTGCAGGTTGCCGGCAACATCCAGTTCTTTGTCCATGGGATATCCCATGACCATTTTGAGGCCATTGAGGATCACCTTGCGCTGGTTGGCGAGGTTGTCCCGTTCAGTCTGGATGGTGGCGATGGACAGATCCAGTCGATCGACATCCAGGAGTTCGACAAAGCCTTCATCGTACAGGGCTTTAGTCTCGTCGCGCAGTTTCTGGAGGTTGGTGATGTTCTTGTCGAGGTTCTTCAGATTTTCATCGACCAACAGAGTGGGGAGGAAGGCTTCGATGACCTGATACTTGACTTTGCGTTGACGGCTGACCAGTTCCTGAGCCGTATAGTCGCGATATCCGCGAGCCGCTTTCAGACCGACGAAGTAACTCGGATCAAACAACATGGTGTTCAGGGCGAGGGTGCCGGTGAGGTTGTTCTTCACACCGAATTGGGCGGCACGGTTCGCATTGGGATCAGGCTGCCCTGTGTTGGGGTCGATGAAAAAGGATGACGGAAGAACGGTCGTCGGTACTTCAAAATAGTGATTGTAGCCGATATCCGCGGATAGTTGGGGGATACCGAATGCCCGACGTTCGGTGATCTGGCCGTCGGCATCCTCGATATTGAGGCGGGCCAGTTGGATCTCCTGGTTATTGGACAGCGCATAGTTGATGGCCTGATCGAGGGTCATCTGGGTCTGTGCGGTCAGGCCGGAGGCGGCCAGGAGGATCAGGAAGAGATTCCGGATGCGCATGATGATTGGGTTTGCAAGTATTGACGCCCGGCATCCGAGAGGACACCGTGCAGGTGATAGGTCAGGTGATTGCGGACCAGTTCGGACATATCGAGCTGATCGTGCGGAAAGATCTTTTCATCGATCACGGCCAGGGCTTTGACTACATAGAGGCGGGCGATGATGGCTGGATCGAAGTGGAGACGGTACAGACCTTCTGCCTGGCCCTTTTCGAGGTTGCGACGGATGATCTGGAAGATATGATCGCGGTGCAACTGGTTGATCTTGACCCAGGTCTGGCGGTAGTATTTGCGCAGATCGAAGAGTAAAAGCGGGGTGATCCTTCCCAGGGTTTCACCGACCATATTGGTGATGGCGAGCATTTCGTCGATGGCATTGGCGGAGCGGGCACGTTGATCTTCGATCATGGCCACTTCGGCGCGAATGTGGTTTTCGACGATCTGGTCGATCAGTTCGGCCTTCGTTGGGACTGCCTGGTAGAGGGTCTTTTTGGAGATGCCCAGCTCGGCTGCGACATCATCCATGGTCACACTTTTAACGCCGAAGCGAAAAAAGAGTGTTTCTGCCATTTCGAGGATCTGTTGATGTGTGCTCATACCGTTACGAATCACAAAGTAACGGCGGAAACGTTGAAAGGTTGAAACGTTTCCTCAGTTTTTTCGATAGAAATAACATTTGGTTCGACGAAGGGAAGATTGGATCTATGAGCTGTTTGGCAGGAGAGGGGATGTGCGGACGGAATAAGGTTTGGTGGAGGAGTTTCTGCATTCCTGATTCCTGGGTTCCTGATCGGGCTTCGCACCGGATATCGCGGTGCCGTTTTCAGAACCATTCGTTCGAGCTTTTTGCCTTTTCTATCCAGAAGCAGGAACCATTCTATTGGTCACTTGTAAGAGAGGTGGAGGCAAACTGATGATATGCCTCATATATACTTCATACCTACTTGATATATACTTCATACCTACTTCATCCCTACTTCATTAATACGTGATCTCAATCCGGGTTCATCAATACTAGTGATTGACATTCACTCATACTGTTCATGAAAAAGGGTATCACAGGCCCTTTTAGAGAGGGACCAACGCTGTTGGAACCAGACCATTTCGTATGTGGCCATGAAGATTGGCTGCAGATCCGCTAATTTGGTCGGGTCATCATGCTTTTCTTATGATCAGGCATTTCCTTTACGTTGCTTTTCTCTTCCTGCTGCTGGCAGACCTGAGTTATTCCTATGTGCAATACCTCGATCAAACGCTGGATGGTGATATGTCCCGGTGTTTGGTACCGGAATTACAAGTACAGAGAGTGCTGGATAGTCCATTGGGGATCAAAACGATCTGTGAACATATTCCCAATGTGGGCCCCAATCGTTTTTACAGTCATTGGATCTATCGTGAGTATATGCTGCAAGTCCCTCTATTGCTACAGCGATTCTTTTCCCCGATCGACAGTATCTATCAAGCATGTGCCATTGGTAAGTTGGGGATTCACATGCTGTTACTCTTCTTGTTGGCAATGGCCATTTCGGGTACAACCCGACTCCTGAAATGGGATACACTTGTTGCAGCAGTCCTGGTGGCGCCCTTTTTTCAGACGGAGGGATATCATGATTTTATGGGCATGATTGATCGCTCCACCACTTATACCTTTTTCTATGCGCTGCCATCTGCCCTCTTATTGATCTATTTAATGCCGGTTATCTTTCGGGCCTTCCATGGAAAGACTGTTCGATTTGGACCGTTCAATTGGACCTTGTGGATGGGGCTGGCGGTTGTCGTTTGTCTGAGTGGCCCACTGAATCCCGGCATCGTTCTGGTCCTCACCATTCTGGTCTTTCTCTCCAGGTTTCGTTTTCATTCTTTGGATACTGCAGAAATGGAGTGGAGCACCCGAATCAAGGAAGCGTGGCACTCTGCATCCAAATGGATGTGGGCCTTTATGATTCCCATCACGCTGCTATCGCTCTATTCCCTTTTTCTGGGCCAGTATAATTCGGAAACGATCGTCTCCCAAATTCCCTTATGGGATATGTATCTAAAATTGCCAGAGGGTGTGGTGCGTCAATTTACCCGAAAGCTGGGGTTTCCGATCCTGTTCCTTATCCTCACGTTGAATACCATCCTGATCCGCAGATATGGACCTACTGAAAAAGGTGCAAAAATTCTTTCCTGGTTTAAATGGATCGGTCTATTTTCAGTCCTCTATATTCTCTTATTGCCTTTGGGCGGATACCGCAGCTATCGGCCATACATCTTGCGCTATGATACGATCATGCCCATTACGCTGAGTCTGCTATTTATCTTCGGTGTTTCTTCTCAGTTTTTACTGCGTCAATTATCCAAACGCCAACGGGTCTGGTATATTCCGGTACTGATTATTGTTTTGGCAGTTTTTTCCAATGCGGATCGGAGTGTCTGGGGCAAATCTGTTTGTGAAAGAAGTGCATTGCTTGAAATTGCGGCATCTCAGGATTCGGTTGTTGTTCTGGACCAACAGTGCAGCGTTCTCGGGTGGGGGCTTATCCGAAATCCGGATGAGTCTGCATTGAATGGGAAATTGTTGACCCTATGGGGGGTTACAAAGGAAGACAAGCGGTATTACAACCTGGAATAGTACGTGATCCGGCCATTCGTTGGGCAGGTGGAACATGATCTTCTCTTGAATGTTGTTCACTCCTTTTCATTCACTTCTACAGGCCAGGTGTTGCCAATATCATTGCATTGTGTTTGGAGGGGGAGGTGGGTACCAGCTGAATACATGCATATTCCTTCCTTTAGTTCTATCCGGGTCCTGTCTCAAACCACCATGGTTCATTGATGTGATCAACTGTCTGGACGACCGGACTGAAGTTCCCAAGTATCAAGATGTGGCAGTCTCTTTTCGGATACCGAGTTGCACCTACTCTAACTTCAGCTGATGGAGACATCTGGATTAGCTTGCCCACCTTGCGTTGGAGAAAACGGTGATCCGGTTTTTACCAGACTGTCCCAGGGTTTGCTGACTGGTTTGGAATTCATCCCGGGCTGTCGTATTTTACATACACTTTGATAGGAGAATGGGATGCGGCCAGCCTTCAGGATCTGACCCATGGGGAGCTGATCAGAAGTCCCACATGAATCGAGTATTGATCTAGCACAGGATCCATTCAGGAAGGGTGCGGAAATGGGGTCGTTGGCGATAAAATATGAAAATGGACTTCAAGCCCACATGTGTTGATTATCAGAAAAGAGTGGAGGACAGCTTTGGCCGGCAGAGATTTATGAAATTGATCCATGCAGAATTGATGGACGTGAAGCCAGGTTATTGTGAAATACATATTCCTTACGATCTGAGCCTGACACAGCAACACAGGTTCTTTCATGCAGGGATCATTAGTACCATTGCAGACAATGCGGCTGGTTATGCCGCTTTTTCTTTGATGGATGAAGATTCTACCATTCTGACCGTTGAGTTTAAATTGAACCTTATTTCTCCAGGGGATGGGGATCGATTGGTTGCTAGAGCAAGTGTGTTGAAAAATGGAAAGACCCTGACCATTTGCCGGTCGGATGTGTTTATTGGGTTCTTTACCATATTCAGTGGGTTTGAAATTTTAAACCTCCAAGGTGAAAATAAATCATCAGTGTAAAGTGATGAATATTTCTATATCCTTTAGCTATCCTTTTGATTTCCTGAATTTTTAAATTAACTCGTTCTGC
>JAIPBE010000042.1 GCA_021738725.1 Saprospiraceae bacterium
CCTGGGACAGGCATCACCACCTTCTCTTTTTCAAGGAGAGGGGCATCATCAGGTTGGCCCTTTACCTTTTACCCATTACCCATTACCCATTATCGGCCCACCCGGAGCCTGCTGCCCATGTGGCGCCAGCCACTGACGTGCTTTGCGAAGAGCGAAAAGCGAATGGCGAATAGCCTCGGGGGGGGACGGAGCACCCATCCCTTTCCTTTCCAAGGAGACGGGGCTAGTAGCGTC
This sequence comes from Saprospiraceae bacterium, assembly GCA_021738725.1. Lineage (GTDB taxonomy): Bacteria > Bacteroidota > Bacteroidia > Chitinophagales > Saprospiraceae > JAGNXB01. The sequence continues at coordinate 235 of JAIPBE010000042.1, forward strand.
GTTGTATAGACTTATTTCTTCGATCTCAATACCATTTATTGTTGTTTTGTCACCCTGTTTGCGGTGCCGGCAAACAGGTCGCCAAAACAGAGTTCTCTCATGCTTATAACCCCGGGTTGCACCATGGGCGATGGTGCAGAGGGGCCCATGTCCAGGCGTAGCCCGGGGCTATAAATGTTGGACCCTTCCAGGGCCCTCCTGTGGGCAGGCATCCTTTCTTCTCCCTTCCAAGGAGAGGGAGCTGCTACAATAATATTATGCTTTGGAATTCAGGTCCCTTTACCCATTACCCTTTACCGGCCCACATACAGCCTGCTGCCAGAGTGTCGAAGCCACTGTCGTGCTAAGCGAATTGCGAATTGCGAAAAGCGAATGGCCGCGCTAACCTCCAGCCAGGGGGCGGACAGAGCACCCAACCTCTCCTTTCCAAGGAGAAGGGTGCCTACAGGTTTTGGCCCTTTACCTTTTACCCATTCCATTACCGGCCCACCCGGAGCCTGCTGCCCAGGTGGCGCCAGCTACTGACGTGCTTTGCGAATGGCGAATAGCGAATGGCGAATAGCGAGTTGAGTGAAGGAGTCGAGGGGTTGAGGAGAAAGCAAACCAGGGAAACACACATGCCATTTCAGGCAAGGTCTGATGGCCCTTTACCGGCCCACTTGGAGAATGCTGCCAGAGTGGCGAAGCTATCAACGTGCTCAGCGAATTCCGAACACCGCATTCCGAATACCGATTTTCCTATCGCAACAAATTCAACAGATACTCCCCATACCCGCTCTTGAGATACTTGTGCCCGAGGGCCTCTAGTTGCGCATCATCGATAAAACCCATTTGCCAGGCGACTTCTTCAATGCAGCCGATCTTCAACCCCTGACGATCTTCGATGACCTCAATGAACTGGCCGGCCTGCTGCAGTGATTTGTGCGTACCGGTATCCAGCCAGGCGGTACCCCGACCCAGGACGCTGACCTTCAGTTTGCCGCGCTCCAGATAGATCCGATTGACATCGGTGATCTCATACTCGCCACGCGCACTGGGCTTGAGGTTTTCGGCGATCTGGACCACTTCATTGTCGTAAAAATACAATCCAGGCACAGCGTAATTGGACTTGGGATTAGCAGGCTTCTCTTCAATAGACAAGGCATTGAAATGCTCATCAAAAGAAACCACCCCATAGCGTTCCGGATCGGCCACCTGGTAGGCGAAGACTACCCCACCGTCCGGGTTGACATTCTCTCGAAGATTATCCTCCATCCCGGCTCCATAAAAGATATTATCCCCCAGGATCAGCGAAACCGGATCATTCCCGACAAACTCCTTCCCTAGCACGAAAGCCTGGGCCAGTCCATTGGGTACGACCTGCTCTACATAGGAGAAGTTCACCCCGATCTCGGACCCATCTTTGAGCAGCTTTCTGAAATGGGGCAGATCTTCCGGCGTTGAGATCAACAGGATGTCCTTAATCCCGGCCGACATCAACGTCGACAACGGATAGTAGATCATTGGCTTGTCATATACCGGCATCAACTGCTTACTCACCGCAAGGGTGAGTGGATACAGACGCGTGCCCAGTCCTCCGGCGAGAATGATCCCTTTCATTTTGTCTCATATTTATCAAGCAGGTGCATGACACGCAGCACCAGTTCGGTCGGTTTGAAAGGCTTGGTGATGAAGTCATTAGCCCCGGCGTCATACGCTTCCATGACCTCTTCTTCCTGTTCAAGTTCTGAAATGATGACGACGGGCAGCTTGGCTCCCATCTCCTTCCTGATCCATTTTACCAGATCCATTCCGGCACCGTTCTGAAGATTAAGGCTCACGATGGCCAGATCTGGTGTATCCATTTGCAAAATATGCTGGGCGGCGTCTGCATTCTTGGCTTTGGACACCTGACATCCGATCTTCTGCAAGCGAAACTCGATCGCAGTTACCATGACATCTTCTTCCTCTACAAGCAATATCTTTTTCATGCACTGGGTTTTTGGGCCACCAAACAGCAACCGGCACGAAAATACAAATCCTCAGGGGGTTGGGGCGTCCATGGCGCCTCTATTCACTCGTCAGATCCCTCAATGCCACCAGCAGGAAGTCCATACGTTCGAAAAGGACCTTCAACTGCTCCTGATCCTCCGCTGTCCACAATCCGTGCCGACTGCTCGCTTCGATGCCCTCATTCAGTCGGATGGCCTCAGTATTCCCTGTATATGCCAGGGTTGACTTCAATGAATGACTGGCTTGAAAAATGGCCGGTAAGTCCCCTCTTTCTGCCGCCTCAGCCAGGACATCCTTCTCCTTTGGCAACTCTTCGGCCAGCATATGCAGAAGAGTGTTGCGCATCTCTGTATCCCCACCACTCATGCTGTCGAGGTATTCCAGGTCGATCTGTGTGTTTATGGTGCTCATAGACGAATCGCTTTCAGTGGGGCATATTGCAGGATCCGCGCAAACAGATGTTCGGGCTCAAACGGTTTTAAGACAAAATCCGTAAACCCTTTTTCATGGAGCTGGGGATCCTGGGAGACATAAGCATTGGCCGTCATGGCCAGCACCGGCAATTGCCGGATCCTGGCCTGATGGTGGCGCCGGATCAACGAGGTGGCCTGATATCCATCCATCACGGGCATCTGAAGATCCATCAAGACCAGATCGACATGATGGCGCTCCAGCATGTCCAGCCCGATCTGACCATTTTCAGCCATCAGGATTTGGACCTCTGGCCATTGCCGTTCCAGGGTTTTCCGGGCCACCAGCTGATTCATTTTATGGTCTTCCACCACCAGGATGGTCCCCCGGAAAGCGCCTTCCGATGACTTCAACACATCATTCACTACATGGCCGTTGGTCAGTTTGGGTTCGACCGCAAATCCCAGATCCACATAAAATGTGGTGCCCACGCCGACATGGCTCTCCAACCAGATCTGCCCTTGTTGTAATTCGACCAACTGGCGCGTAATGGCCAGTCCCAAACCGGTACCCTCATAGGTCTTATGTTGATATTTGACCCGGTTGAAGTCTTCAAATATGCTTTGCTGGGACTCTTCCGGAATCCCGATGCCGGTGTCTTCGATCCGAAATCTCAGCTCTACTTTTTCCGCGTTGCGATCCTTCAATTCAATATAGAGCCCAACCTGCCCTTTTTCGGTGAATTTGATGGCATTTCCCAGTAGATTGAAAAGGATCTGGCTCATCCGCAACTTGTCGCCGATCAACTGATCGGGCACCTGGTCCTCAATATGCATCTTCCAGCCCAGGTCCTTGTCCTTGACTTTCGTCCCCAGGATCTGTTCCAGGTTGCGACATACACTTCGCAAGGAAAAGGGCTCTTCCCGAAACTGGATCTTGCCTGCTTGAATGGCTGAAAAATCCAGGATGTCATTGACGATCCCGAGTAGGATATCCGAGGCATCCCGGATAGCCTGGACCATCTGTTTTTGTTCGCCCTGCACGCCATCCCCTGTGAGGATCACGTTGGACAAACCCATGATCGCATTCATAGGGGTTCGCATTTCATGACTGATACTGGCGATGAACTGCTCCCGTATCTCGGTGGATTTGCGGGCCAGGTCACGCGCTTTGCGCATCTCTTCGGTCTGATAACGGTCGGTCACATCCTGCAGGATGCCCTGGACGATCTCCTGGTTGGTAGACGTGCGGGTCATCCGACATTGCACATGAAAATAGCGTTCTCCATGTCCGGAGATCTTAATTCGAGTATCCAGATTGATCTCTCGACCAGAGAGGGCGATCTTGTGGATCCGGCGAAGAAGTTGATTGAGTTCGGCACTGGGCACATCGTCCTTTACCTCATTGTCATCCGGTTTGGTAAGGTACAAGACCTGATCAGAAAGGATCAGTCGGCCTGAATCCGGGTGAAATTCCCAACTACCGATACGGGCGATCTTCTGGGTCTCCTCCAGCCGACGAATGAAATTCTGTCGTTCGATTGAAAAGCGCAGGGTCTTCGCCAGGGAATTCTCGTCGTAATCTCCTTTTACCAGAAAGTCTTGAGCGCCTAACTGGACCGCCTCCAATCCGAAAACACGCTCATCAAAGCCCGTCAGTACGACCACATTCTGATCTGGAAATTCCGCCTTGATCCGTCGAATATTCTCGGGACCCGTACCATCCGGCAATGTCAGATCGAGAAGAACGATAGCGTAATCCTGTTCGGCCAGTTGGTCCAGGGCTTCATGGATAGACTGTACCCTGTCAATGGCCCAATCACCAAAGCCGGACTCCTCGAGGTAGATCTCAATAAGGCGCGCATCAGCCGGATCGTCCTCCACCAGGAGGATATGGGTCTCTTGTTCCCTGGCGGGCATGGCATTCATACAGGCAAAAGAGCAAATATTGTGCCTCGAAGGAGGTTATGAGTCAAGAAGAAAAGTTATTGGGTTATTTTGTTATTGAGTTATTTCGTCCTCATGAAGAACTCCAGAGGGGTTCAATATGACTTGCCCCGGGCGGAGTTTGGAGTCAAGGAGTGGAGGAGAAAAACAAATAGATGTCACCAGGCCGGGAACTTCTAAGTTGGGTAGTTTTGAAGATTATGGATGATCACCAGAACCCCGGAGGGGTTCAATATGAATAGCTCCGGACCGCGCCTGGACATAGGGCCCTTAGCACCATCGTCCATGGTGAAATCCGGGATATCAAGCGAGGTCCAATACAACCACGGAGTGGTTGAATATTCGCCCTTGTTATTCAAGTAAAGGCATTGCCGGCCGAAGCCGAAGCGAAGGAGGTTATGAGTTTGGAGGGGAGGAGGTAATGAGTCAAGGAGAAAAGTTATTGGGTTATTTCGATGGTCAATTGTCCAGGTCGTATGAAGCATGAGGAATCAGGAATGAGGTATGAAATCGCTATTCCGAATGAAGGTGTTCGCAAATTTTGCCTTGACCTTTTTGCCATTTACCCTATACCTGATAGAGTTGCCCCAGCCACTGCCATAATATGCGAACAGCGGATTGCGAAAAGCGAAGGGCCTATTCTCAAGGATGAGGGATCAGGGATGAGGAGTGAAGTGTTATTTCGTTATTGAGTCATTTCGAAAATCAACCCAGTCAACACGAATCAGACATGGACACTTTACGAATGAAGGTTCAGAAGTCGAGAAGGAGAGTCAAAGGAGGCTCCCCCTCCAGGATCCTTGTTGAATAAAATGAAGGAACGACTGATCAATCGTGTTTATCCGGTCGCAGACTTCGGTCCAGAAAATCTGTCATCTTAGTGTACAAATGCAGACGCGCATTCCCCTTCGCCAGACTGTGGGCTTGATTAAAGTACACATAGGAGTCAAATTGCTTGTTTGCATCCACCAGTGCATTGGAAAGCTCAGCGGTATTCTGAAAGTGGACATTATCGTCCGCGAAACCATGGACCAACAGGAAATCTCCCTGAAGCAGATCCGCAAAATAAATGGGCGAATTCTCTGAATACCCATCGCCATTGGTCTCCTCCGTTTGCATATAGCGCTCCGTATAGATCGCATCGTACCACTTCCAATTGGTCACTGGTGCGATCGAGATCCCAGCTCGAAAAACATTATGCCCTTTGAAGAGACATAAAGCGGAGAGAAACCCGCCATAACTCCAACCATAAATCCCGATCCGATCGGCATCCACATAAGGCAAAGCTCCCAGGTAGCGCGCTGCTGCGATCTGATCAATGGTCTCATAATGGCCCAACTGCAGTGTCGTCATTTTTTTAAATGCCTCACCACGTGCTCCACTGCCCCGACCATCCATAGCTGCGATGATCATGCCGCTGGCAGCCAGATATTGAAACCACCAATATTTTTGACCCATCCAGTCATTGGTCACTTCCTGCCGTCCCGGGCCACCGTAGACGTACATGAGCAACGGATAACTTTTTTCGGGATCGAACCGGGCCGGTTTGATCATCCACCCGTGGAGTGTGGTCGTGTCCGGCCCTTCAAAAGAAAAGAAATCTACAGGTTGTACACCATACAATTTCTGTTCTTTCTGAATGTCGCCATTCGACTGGATCAGTCGAATAAATGCACCATCCCGATCCAGAATGCTATAGGTTGCCGGTGTATTAATCGTATTGACCTCATGGACCATAACATCAAAGTTGGTCGCCAGTTGAGCTGATTGAAATCCCGGATCAGAAGGCAGTACCGTGATGGCTCCATCCGTCATGGACACCCGGCAGATCTCTCGGTCTATGGGTGACTGGCGAGCAGATTGAAACCAGACCTCTCCCCGCTTCTCATCCACACCGTAAAAATCAGTGACCTCCCAGTTTCCGTTGGTCAGTTGGTGGACTAAATGGCCTTTCATATCATACAAATAGATATGATTCCATCCATCCATTTCACTGGTCCAGATGAAATGCTGACCATCGGTGAGAAAGCGCAAATGATCGTGTAGATTGATGTATTGTTTGTTCGTTTCAGTGAGAAGGATGCGGGAAGCACCACTTTCAACATCAAAAAGAATCAGGTCGAGACGATCCTGTAGCCGGTTTATCCGGGTGACACACAATTGGTTGGCTTTGGTGGTAAACACCATTCGTGGGATATATTGATCCACTTGTGGTCCCAGATCCAGAGCAAGGTGCTGACCACTTGCCAGATCGTAGATTTGAATGCCTACTCGAGCTACTTTCTGTCCCACTTTGGGGTATTTATAACTGCTCCATTCCGGATAGATTTCATCCCGATAATTGGTCATCATAAAGCTGGGTACTTCCGATTCATCAAATCGATAATACGCGATCCGGGTGCCATCGGGAGACCATTCAAAACCGCGCACCAGTCGGAACTCTTCTTCATACACCCAATCGGACGAGCCATTAATGATTTGACCCACCTCCCCGTCCTGGGTCACCTGGATCTCCTGGCCCAACCGGTAGTCACTGATCCATACATTATTGTCCCGTACAAAAGCGACCTGCGTCCCATCTGGTGAAAACGTGGCGTGCATTTGTTTGCCGTCCTTTGAAACCGGAAACATGGTCTCAGCTTGCTTGTCCCATACATAGAAACTGGAGCGTCGGGAGCGACGATAAATCTGTTCCTGATCTGTTTCCAACAGGAGGAATTGTTCGTTTTGACTGAATTGGTAGGACTGAATGCGGAAAGAATATCCACCACTGTAGATGATCTCCATCTCCTTTCCCGTGACCAGATCATATTTGAATATGGTATTATCCAACAGGCGCGTATACTGGCGACTATCCTGGAGAAAATTAAATTGACCCGCTCCATCCGGGATCAACTCGCTGGAGGCCCAGATCTTCTCCAGGGTGAGGGCTTGCTGTCCAGGAAGTGCACTGCATAAAAACAGGAGAACGAACAAAAGAGGAGAATACAATCGAATGATCATGAAAGGCAGGCATTGGTGTCGATAAATAGAACATGCAGACAAGAGCCCGGATTGTGTGCTGCATCAACTTCTGCCCAGGATCACCCTACCTGGACAATTGGACATCCCCTTTGAACAGACCTCGCTGGCCATTGATAAATTCGACCTCCACGACATACACAAAAACTGCGGGGTCCATGGGTTCACTTCTATACGTTCCATCCCATCCCCAGATCGTCTGATTGACAGGTATATCTGTCGTCCGGAAAACGGCATTTCCCCAACGATCATAAATCCGTAATTCAACGATTCGTATGACTTTTTCCGGATCCGCAAAAGCGGTAAATCCATCATTGATCCCATTTCCATCGGGATGAAAAACATTGGGAATAAATACGTCCACCTCCAGGGCTACATCGATGCGGATGGTGGCCTTTACTTCACATCCGTTCTTGTCGATCACCGTCAACTGGTAGGTTGTCGTTTCCAATGGTGAGGCCACCGGGTTCAGGCAATCCACACAATTTAAGCCGGTCCCGGGTGTCCATTCGATGGACAGAATATCCTTCGCTGGGATATTGACCGTTGCCAGGATGGGCACACTCTCACCATAGGCCAGTTCTACACTGACATCCAGTACCAGCACCGGCAGGGTGTAGGCGATCATGCTGGTATCCTGCTGCAATATGCAACCTGTAGCATCTTTGATCATCAGTGTATACGAACTGGCTGGCGCAGGATCAAGGGTGGTCTGGTTACCGTAGGTCTTCCCTCCATCAAATGAATACTGATATGGAAGGACGCCACCTACCACAGGACCAAAGGCCAGCGCCCCGGAAGGATCCTGACAGTTGGGTGGTATGGCCAGAATAGACATCTTTTCTGGCGCGGGAATGCGGATAACTTCAACAGAATCCATCGCCTCACATCCGTTCATCGGATTGACAGCCGTTAATTGATACCACCCTTCTTGGGTCGTGATGATCTGCAATTGCCCGGGTTGAAGGATGAGCGATCCGGCAGTATGGACCCAGTTGGTGGTGCATCCGGTACAGTTTGACAAACTGCCCGATAGTGTGGAAATGGTGTCATGACAGGTCAGTTGGGTCAATGGACCGGCATCCACCACAGGTACCGTCACATCCTGCATCACCTCCACTTTTTCTTCAGTGGTACACCCATTGGTGGAATTGGTCACCAGGAGGGCATAGGTGCCTGGTGTCTGAACAAACAAACTGTCCACACCTGATACCAGGGGCTCTCCGGACGCATCCACCCAGGCAAGACTCCACTCGGAAGGTGAAGGAAGCTGGGTGTGGATCCATTGGCTGGTGAGGAGACAAGTCAGTGTTTCAGGGTCAGAGATCGTTGTTATTGGTGGCGTCTGATCGACCTCCACGTCTGTTACCACAAAGGTCGTACATCCATTGACCGGATTCGTGACCAGCAATTGGTATTGTCCACCCTGGTCGATGACGATGCTCGGTTGGGCAGGGTCGGTCAGGATGGATCCTGTCGGACTGGTCCAACTGAATTGAAGACTATTGCCATTGGTCGCCTGGGCCTGGATAGCAATTGTCGTATCGATACAGGTTAGTTTGGAGACTGGTTCGATCAGCACAGAGGGGGGGATTTGATCCGCGAGGACCATCACGGTATCCGCCCGCACACATTGGTTGAGGGTTTGCGTCAGTTGGAGGATGTACTGCCCGGGCTGGGAGACCTGTAATCCCTGGGTCAGGTCGGCGGTCATTGTGCCTGTCGGGCTCCACCAGGTTCCACTGTAAATAGATCCCTGGCTGGTTCCCGTGATCCCGATGATCTGTGTGGTATCCAGACAGGTGAGAGGAGGTGGGGGCTGCAGGCTAACGATCGGTACGTCTGGTACTGAAGCCACCTGAATGGTATCCTGAAAAATGCAGCCCAACGAATCGCGTATAACCACCGGATATGATCCTGCCCAAAGTGAATCCAGGCCAAATGTCGAACTGAATGTCAGGCCGGCATCGTAGGATATCTCATAGGGCTGAAAACCACCGGAGATCGAGGTTATCTGGAAGGATCCGGCAGGAATCTCCGGGCAGGTGACCGGAGACGCTTGGGACACCAGATCCATCGGTTCCGGGATAACGATCTGAAGGGAAGTATCCCAGAGAAATTCGCCACAAAACTCCCGATAGGCCACGGCAAAATAAGTCCCCGGCTTCACACCGGTCAATATGGAATCCGAGGTTTGGAGGAGAGGGATATTATTCATGTGCCAGACCACAGAATCCGTATTCTCCAGATTTTCCAGTAGCAAGGTATCCCCGCAGGTAGAATTGATGGTAATGGCAATTTTGGGTCGGATCACCTTGTCAAATCCGGAAAAATACCCGGCCCAACCGGCATAGTTATTCCGGCCAAAAACACCGATCTGTAATGCTCCGTCGCTGTCCACCCGAATGTTGCCTGTCAGATTGGGGGCTTTATATGTAACATATCCAGGATTGCCCGTGACGGGTTGGAATACCAGAGGATTCAACGGGACGCCATTCAATTGCACTGTTTTGCCGGCCTCTGCCAGGATCAGCAGTTTGCCCTCATAAGTGGTGTTTCCGATCTTGTTGATATCCATTATATGGTTGATGCTGGACTCATCCGAACATCTCAATGGCGGTACAAAATTTAATCCACCGGTGGGCTCGAAATTAGCCCCGCCCAGCATCTGATAGGTATAGACAGGATGCGTGGCTCGGATATACAGATTTTCTGCTGCTGTATAATTGCTCTCAGGAATCCGTATATATTCACCCGCATCCAGAAGGGCATACGGCACGGGGTTGCCATTCAGGTAGACCTCTGTACTATCCTCAGTGGCAATGACAATAGGTGTTTCCAATCCGACATGGCCGTCGCCCCGGATGGTCACGTATTCCTTTCCCACCTGATCAACGGGCACGATCTGATCGATGCCGATATCCTTGTAATTATAGTTGAATGGAGAGCCAAGCCAGGTGCCACAATTCACTACGATCGGTTGAGTCGATTCTACCAGACTACCCATCAACCCGTTTTCATTTTCGATCGGTTTGTTCTGATCGACATAGGCACTGGCGACATAACATTGTCCTGCTTGAAGGGTGACCTGGTAAGAAACGGACGGATATACCAGGCCGGCAGAGGTTTCCAGGCCGATGCCCTCCGTGAATCCCGACACATTGATCACAGTATTGGGCTGCGTGGCCATTACGCTGAAAAAGTTCGACCGGTTGCCCGTGTTGTACCCACTGACAACAGAATTGAAGACATGACCAATACGAAAGGACGTTCCTAACGCAGCGGAACCCTTTGCTGTCAGTGAACCGGCCTGGTCGGTGGTTCGACTTCGAAAATTGGCATAAAATGGCTTGGATGCAGACAATTTGATCCCCTTGTCATTCAGGGGTTGATGCAGTTGGTTTACACGGGTCAATGTGACGAGATTGTCGACCGGAAAGGCATCTCCATTCCCGATATAGATCCGTTGGGGGCTACTGTTGGAAAGGGTGATGGTGGACAAGGTCGCACCCGTACCATCGACGATAGCTCCACCGGTGCCCGTGGAGATGGTCACCGAAAAAGGGATGGGTTCGGGTGTTGTCAGGTAGAGATATTGCTGACCACGAGTATCCCGCGCATGAAAAGGAGGGATCCAATGCACACTATCCAACTGGGCCTGCAACGGGGGGGAAGGCAATAGAAAAAACAGGAGGAGGGCCAGAAAGGTCCACTTCTGCATAGGTGATCAGAGATTTTAATGCCGTTGAAAGTACGCGATTTTTAGATGAGATGCGACTGCCTCAGAAAAATATTGAAGAATCTGAATGGTTCCAAATGAAAATCACCCGATCGGGGATACCGACCGGGTGACACCAACGCTTCACTTTCACATTTAGGGCACCTCTATCAACCCCACTCAATGTCCAACCGATTCGCTTCACTCACCTTACCAAAGAATACCTTCGTGATGCTGCGTTGTTTCTCAGTCACATAGCTTTGGCTATTCTCCGTCGAAACGCCTTGCCACCCTTGGTCTTCTTTGGTCTTGGTCTATTTCGGAGGTTAATAGAGGTGCCCTTTAAAGCATAAATAATTTGCGATTCTCCCTGGCCTGTCGACCTACCTCCTCTCTGAATAGATCAGCTGCATCTGCCAGAATATCCTGCTCGTCTGGAAAGGGTATCGGGTGGTTTTTCAATTGCTTGACCGTCTTCGGATCCAGTGCGCGTTTATCTCCCTGAAACCAGACGCTTTCAGCCAGAAACTGGGTTTCTGCAGCGACGGGGATCCGTCTGAGGATCCGACCGGATCGCAGATCCCGCACTTCCATAATGCCTTCCAGGCGAGCCCCCTTAAACTGTCTGGTTTCAAATACCTCCGCCCAGACTTCTTTATACACGGCGATCTTGATGTCATTGCCATTGGTATCTTTTCGCACATTGCCGCGTTCATCCAGGGCATACCGGAACCCATCTTCAACCGTATTCCGTTCTTTCCATTTGCGTTCATCTACCTTATCCGGGCTGACATTCACATCTGTCAAGACGATCATGGTTTCCAGATCACAATCCCGACAAGGGGCTCCATCTGGCAGGATACGCAACCACCGGTGATCCACGGAGGAAGCGAAGGTTTGCTCCAGCTGTAATCGAAAACTTCCGGGCAAAAAGGCACGCGCCTGGTTGTCGATCTGCAACCGCATCAGGCTATAGCTCAATGTTTCAGCCCGGTCCTGCAATTTGCGAGTAGCTGCATCTCCGGGGCGGAAAAACAGACTTTGGGTAAAATGACCATATGCCTCCCGAGCCGCCTTTTTATCACCAGTTTCAGCCAGTTCCAGGGCCTGTTCACCCAAAACAATTCGTCGATCAGCCGCTTTTATGCGTGCCTGAGGGATCAGGTCACGAAGGGGGTACAATCGCAGAGAGACTGGTTGTCCACTGCGCGGGTAAGTGATAGGGAGATATGGTTTGATCCACTCCTGGCGTTGTTCAATCCGTTCAGCAACGGTCAGCAATTCCTCCCATCGATCCGGTGATGGGCTGTTCAACAATTTCTCCAGCTGGCTGATTTCCCTTGTATTGATTTGGTTGAAAGCCAGTTCGAGGGTCCGGATATCCTTATCCTCTGCCTTTCCCTTGCGAACCAGGGTCAGGGCTTCCTCAACGGATTTGGTGTATTTGCCTTTTTCGTAAAATCGCTGTGGCGACCTACAGGCGCCCACCAAAAGGATCAACAGGACAGGGTAGATGTAAAGCGTCTTCATACTCGGCTATTTCTTAGTAGACGAAAGTAATGGGAACTGGGTTCTTATCACGCCGTTAAGGGTTTGCATTCTGGTGTTAAAAAAATGGAAATGACACGCAGATGTCAGGTCTACCTCGAACCAGGATCCGCGTCAACCCTCTTTCTATCTATCTTTGTGCCTGGATCCACCGAATAATTTCAAATGAAACAGAGCTTTTATTTCCTGATCTTTTTTCTGGCTTCCGCCAGTTTTTATCAATGTCAGCCATCTATTGAAAACACAGATGTCCTTGCTGAAGATGCACCTTTTGAATGGGTGGCAGATACGGTAGCGGATCTGCAGATCCTCCGGTATCAGATCCCTGGATGGGACAAGTTGTCCCTCCAGCAGAAAAAACTGGTTTATTATCTCAATCAGGCCGGCCTGGCAGGAAGAGATATCATCTGGGATCAGAACTATCGCTATAATCTGGCCATTCGCCGGGCACTGGAAACGATCGTTGCGACGTATTCCGGTGATAAGACTTCTCCCGAGTGGAATCAATTTATGAGCTATGCCAAGCGTGTCTGGTTTTCAAATGGCATTCATCATCATTATAGCAATGACAAATTCCTGCCCACTTTTTCAAAGGAATATCTGGCCAGTCTTCTGGAAGCGACTGGTGCTACCCTTCCCAAGGAGATCGTAACTGCTATGTTCGACCCGGAAATGGATATGAAAAAAGTCAGTTTGGACACAGAAACTGACCAGATCCTGCAATCTGCGTCTAACTTTTATGCTCCAGTAATCACCCAGAGTGAGGTAGAGGCATTTTACGCCAAGCGAATCGACAAATCAGAGAAAAAGGCGATCTCTTACGGATTGAATTCACGCATGGTGCGCAATGCAAATGGTGATCTGATCGAGGACATCTACAAAGCCAACGGGCTTTATGGTCCTGCGATCCAGGAAATGATCAAATGGCTGACCCTGGCAGCGGGGGTCGCAGAAAATGAGCCGCAAAAGAAAGCGCTGGACCTGCTGATCAAATATTATCAGATCGGGGATCTGAAGATCTGGGATGAATACAATATTGCCTGGGCCCAGGCGACAGAAGGTGACATTGACTATATCACCGGTTTTGTAGAGGTCTACAACGATCCACTGGGATATCGTGGATCTTTCGAAACCATTGTTCAGATCAAAGATTTTGAAGCATCCGAGCGCATGCAGGTTTTGTCCCAGAACGCGCAATGGTTTGAAGACAATAGCACCATTCTGCCAAAACATAAAAAAGCGAATGTCGTTGGGATCAGCTACAATGTGGTCAATGTGGCGGGTGAAGCCGGAGATGCGACTCCCTCCACACCGATCGGTGTCAATCTGCCCAATGCCAGCTGGATCCGGGAACTGTACGGTTCCAAATCAGTCAGTTTGGGGAATATTATTGAGGCCTATGATCAAGCCAGCGGTCCTGCCATTCTGGAAGAGTTTGCACACGATGAAGAAGAGATCGCCCGGGCGAAAGAATTTGGTGGCCTCGGTGACAAACTGAGCACAGCCCTGCACGAGGTGATCGGACATGCCAGCGGAAAACTCAATCCGGGCGTCGGTACCAAAAAAGAAACGCTCAAAGGGTATGCATCTACATTGGAGGAAGCACGCGCAGATGTTGTGGGCCTGTATTTCATTATGGATCCCAAATTGATCGAACTGGGTCTGATCCCCAGTCTGGAAGTCGGCAAGGCGGAATACGACAGCTATATCAACAATGGCCTGATGAAACAACTGCGTCGGATCGAACCCGGAAAAGATGTGGAAGAGGCCCATATGCGCAACCGTCAGTTGATCGCTGCATGGGTCTTTGAAAAGGGTCAGCCGGATAAGGTCATTGAAAAAGTGACCCGCGATGGAAAGACCTTTTACAATATCAACGACTACGACAAGCTGAGGATTCTGTTTGGACAACTGCTTCGGGAGATTCAACGCATCAAATCCGAAGGAGATTACAAAGCTGGAAAAGCCCTGGTAGAAAGCTATGGGGTCAAGGTGGATCAGGCCCTTCATCAGGAAGTTCTGGATCGGGTAAAGCCCTTTCATATTCCACCCTATAATGGGTTCATCCAACCGGAGTTCGTCCCTGAATTGGATGCCGATGGGCAAATCATCGATATCAAAGTCACCCAGCCTAAAGATTTCATTCAGCAGATGCTGGGGTATGGAAAGAAGTACAGTTTTTTGAAATAGCCACAGTGGTGCGATCGATCAAAAGCCTGGTCAATCGACCAGGCTATTGATTATTCATACCTCAAGGATTCGATGGGATCCAGTCGACTGGCCTTGATGGCGGGATAAAGTCCGGCAGGATACTGAGGAAAAAACCGATCAATAGCATCGCCTGTTGATTCATGCCCCAAAGCGATCCCCTGCCGATCATAGCATTCAAGATGGGAAGATGAAATAACAAAGCATTTGCATGTTGGTTGGGTGGTAATGTATCCTCTCTCAATTGAAGCCTAATGATTGTAAATGAAAGTCAATGACAGTTGATAAACCATAAGGAGCTTTGATTGGCATGAATACCTGGCTGGTTTATCATCGGAATAAGACTCAATTTTCGTTCACCTTTTACCATGATCTAATCGATTACCAAACGATGATTCGTTTGGGTTCAAATGCGTTTTCTGGAAAAACCAACACATACATTCCTGTGGACAAATGTCCAATTGATATGATCATTTGCGGAGATGAAGTCGAACCATGAAGAATTGTCCGGCCATTTATATCTCGCAATTGCCAGTGCACTTCTTTAGTGAAGTTATATCCGTTGATCAGGACATGAAGGATGTCCCTTGCAGGATTCGGAAAAGTAACAACAGTATTTCCCGGAGTTACGGGTGTTGTTTGCGTGCCGACCATGACATCTCCATTGAGATCTGTATGTACCAGAAGGGTTTGACCGTCATAGAGGGGTGGGGTTAATTGATTGTGACCCCACATCAGAATACCATTTTTCTCTGTAATGAGAATGCTTCTGGCAATTTCAAAATTCTGGGCGCCATAGTGCCGACACCACAATGTGTCCCCGTTTTCATCGATTTTCAACAGCATCACATCCTCCCGATACTCATCAGTGTCAACAAGAATTCCACCAACTGAATAATAGCCGCCACCAGGTGCCGGTATAAGATCGTATGAGTCTGCAATCTGGAAAGGCCCAACAACTGGATACTTCTCCCAGAGGAAATTGCCTTCTGATGTAACCCTCAAGAAAATGGGCGTAATGCCAACTTCTCCAGGATTGATTTCCCAATTGGAAGTTCCGGTCACGATAAGCCCATCGTTCGGAGTCCGGGCCATTCCCCAAAGATACATTCCCTTCGAGGGCATGTAGCCCTTATTCCAAAGCATGTGACCATCCGCATCAATTCGTTCGATATGGAGATTAAGGGCATTTTTCGAACCGGCAAAAGCAAATCCACCATCTGACATTTGTACGGCTACTTCAGGAATAAAGGATGATGTACCTGATGCTGTAGGTTCCTTCCAAATCGTCTCCCCGTTGCTGTTCAATTTTAAATAGAACGGGTCTCTTCCACCGTTTGCATTTTCGGAATAACCAAACATGAGAGCATTGTCATCCAAAGTTGGCAGCATTCCTTCGGTCCAAGCTCCGAAGGAAGAACCCCAAGGTCGAAGTTTTTTATACCAGCTCATTTGTCCGTTAGCCTTAAGCCGGGCTACATAGGCATATAGACTGAAAAGATAATCTGAGGCTATCGCAGGTCGATAATTCCCGGAGACTAAACATCCTCCATCATCCAAAGGAACCACACCGTTAATGGTATTCAATCCCTGATCACCAAAATCCAGGGCATTTAGCCAAATGGCTTTCCCGTTGGCGTCAGTTTTAATGACAAGCCCATCCCGATTTGTTCTGTCGCTATAGCTGTCTGTTTCACCGACGAGGAAGACGGAGCCATCCGCAGCAGATGCCATTCGATTTGCAACGTCATTGGCTCTGCCACCAAATCTGAGAATATTTGGAGAATAGGAATTGTATTTATCCGTCTCCACAGGAAAGTTGTCCGCATAATTGTAAAATCCTGAATAAAGTGGATATGGCCCATATCCATCAAAATAGGCATCTGCTTCTGTGATAAACAAGCTAAGCCTACCCGCATTGGGTGGTGTGTCGGGATATGGCCGAATCCGAAATCGGAGCATGGCCGATTCCCCAGGAGCCAGGTTCATGTGTTCCATGACCACTCCTACCTGGTTCTGATCATTTGAGGTCAGGTGAGGCACTTTTTTGGATGCCACTACCTGAAAAGTCCGAATATCCAGAGTGGTACTGAACGAGATCCGGAATTCGACCCTTTCCACCATTGTGGACAGATGATTCTGTATTCGTGCGGAATATTCTTCCCAACCGGGCTCATCGACCAAATTGAAGTATCCAAACCCACGCATGACTTCGGCTACTTTGTCGGGCACCCCGGTTGTATTTGGTGCCAGAACCCAGGCCGTTTCCGGATTTCCATCGTCCGCCGGCCAGGCATTTCGCAGGGCAATGGAGTGCAGGCCATTCTTTCCTGTACCACAGGCCTCAACGGCTGCTGTTGGACGACTAATCCCCGGAAAGTCTGGCGCCTGTTGGACATCCACGCGCCAGGTTCGACCATCGGCCGGAAACGACAAGGAGACAGGAGGCTCCCCTTCCGGCAGGGAGATCACCGTCCAGTCCGCAAACAACAGATCGTCGGCCAGCACACGGTATAGGGTTTGGGCGCCGGCCCCACCGCCGCCATCATTGGTTAAGGTAAAGTCAACCTGACCGCCGGTGCAAACACCTTGAACGCCAAATCGCGCACCCTCCCATGCTTCGACGCAGGCCTTGGGCTGGATGCCGGCAATGATACCGTGCGTCGCACCAAGTTGCACATCACAACTCAATCTGGCCCGGAATTCCAGGGATCGTTGCTGGAAAATGTCCATGGGTTCGATATCGAATTCGATGCCATCCCCGGTAACAAAAAAGGGCTCGGATGCAGACAGAATGGTCAGTTCCGGATCAGGGATCAACTGAAGGATCAAAGGCTCGGAGGCGCCTGCTCCCCGGTTTACCAGGCTGACCACGAAGGTGCTGGTGTCACATCGTACCAGATCGGGTTGGGTCAGGCTGACCTCGGTATGTGGGCAACCTCCGTCGGTCGGTTGCACCAGGAAGGTGACAAAGGAAGCGGGATTGCCCGCATCGCTGACCACCACCTGGTTATTGTTGCAAATTTGCCAGATATCAGATGGCTCAGGTGCAACAACGGAAAGAGTCGCTGATCCCGTATCCGTCCGAAATTCGAAATACCCCAGGCTGTCGGAGATTGTCAAACGCGAGGACGTATCATGGACTTCCACAAACCAGTCTTTGACATATGGCTCGCCTACATCCAGAGCACAATTGGCGTTCAGATCCAGGACAATTCTACCTCCAACGGTCCAGGGCAAGATATTTCCATCGGCTTCTGTATGTAGCAGCCAGCCATCATCATTACCCTTACCATTCGGATGATTGGACAGCCCGGCCATCAACCATTGCTTGTCACTTAACTCCAGACCGGCAAATAATCGATCTGAGGCATTTTCTGAGCCATATTCCCGATTCCATAATTCCAGGCCCTTGCTATCAATGCACATAGCAAATCCTTGCGATAATCCTCCAAAGTTGAGGGTTTGTCCAAAGATTAACCAGTCCCCGTCAAATGTTGAAACCAGATCATAAGGCACCCTGAACTGGGTTGGATCTCTATATTTTTTCATTTGGAGAAGATCCCCTGATGGTGAAAACTGGAGTAAGCCGACTTCAGGGTCAATTCCGATTCCAATAGTCATCCAGAATGTTTCATCTGTGGCCTGAACAGCCCCAAGCGGTTGATTGTAGAAATTGGCATTTGAATTTATATGTATCGCATCCCAATCCGTTATAACACCATTATGCCAGATTGGCGCTCCATCCGGCTTAACTTTCATCAGAAAAACACCCCTGGAATCTATAACTTCGCACCGCCCGGCAAGCACAAAATTTCCATCCCCCGTTGGAAAAATATGATGAACGTTTGCATGATCGTAAACAGAAACATCCTGTGTCCATAGTGACCCACCGAGCTCATCGACCATCATCAATATTCCGTTAAATGGATTCTTGGCACCGCCAAGAAGAATGTCATTCCCACTCGGCACGGCATCATAAATCGCCGCAGTCCCCAGGTAGATATTTTTCCATATCACCGTACCCGCCGTATCTACATTCATCGCCATTCCAGTACCGGATGAGGATCCGCTGCCCTTCCGTTCTTCCCCGCAGATAAGGATTGTCCCATCGCTCAGGAAGGCCAATTGGTGGCCGTATCCGTCCCGGTCAGCGGTGGGGGGAAGGATCGTGGTATCCATCAGGACCGATCCGCTTTCGGAAAGGTGGATGAGCCACACCTGACGGTGATCCCCAATTGTCTTTGATCCAGTTGCCCAAATGGTGCCGTCAGATGCAGGAATCATTCGAGCGATCAGGTCTGGACCGATGCTTCCCAGAAAAGTCTCCGAGGGTTGTGCTGATACGGTCATCCAGAAAAAAACTATGAGATAGCAAGTTGAAAGAGTCTTTCTCATGGTCAGGATGTTGGGGGGGGCATCATGTTCTGTCATCAAATTTTCAGAAAACCAATTCGTTATCGTAGTTCCAGCTGAAAAGAAAAGTAAGCTTAATGATGTCATATTTCCAAATCGTATCACCATAGAATCATCTTTCATTAAGGCAACGTTAGACTCCTTCGTAAGCTTGAATCATCCTCAGTGAAACTTGCATATTCCTATTGGTGCTGATGGTGGGCAAAACGTTGCTTGAACTTCACTATTTGACGCTGTAAGTAAGATGTATATGCAGGCTTAAGTGGAAATGAATGAACCCATCTATACTGCCCAAATCGCCATTGACGCGTCCAAGTAAATTCAGAAATGTAAATGTGGACATCTGGCAATTCCTATTGCCTGTTTGTAAGATGTGTCCATCAGTCTTCCTCAGCATTCGATCTCCCTCTCCTATATCAATGAATTGGGGTATTGGAGGATCGCTGACCAAACTTTAGTACACTACTGATCAGTTCTGAAGTGTTCCATCACCGCAGGTGTCAAGGTAAGAATGAGGATGGCCACAGCGACCAGGATGATCACCGGCTGAAGCCAAAAAAAGGATGTCAAAAGGAGTTGGAACGTGATCCACAAAATAGTGGTGATGCCTGTATACACGGAAAACGCCCAGGCCCAGTGGCGGTCCTGGTAGAGATTCAGACGATGCGAAAGCGGCGGGGTGCCCAGGCCGGTCAAGCCGATCAGGCTGGAAAGGGAAGGGATGCCGACCAGGAGAATCAGCAGGTTTCCCGGGATAAGAAACGTTCGGAATGGAGACCCATCCAGGAAATGACAATCCATCTGGAGGAGGGAACCATCGGGCCGGACCATCATCAGCACCCCGCCAACGGTAGCCGAGATGCCCAACAGACTATGGAGCATGACCAGAATCGCGATCAAAACGGTTGGCTTGGGGGAAGCATGCATGGCCAGAAATTACCGGTTGAAAATCAGGAAAAAGAGTTGATATGCCAGAAAGCCAACAGTCCCCAGCAACACCGAAGTCCGTGTATTGGTCCGGTAAACCGTCTTGACAGCAAGAGTAAACAAAACTTCGAAGGCTATAAGATAGGCGCCCATCTGGATCCACAGGAGGGTTCTCCAGATGGTCGGTGTATTCAGGGCAACTTCATAATCGGGTTGACTGATCACATGGATGCCACCCAGGACGCTGGTGACAACGTCGTGGATGCCGGTTGTCCAGGAAGCAATGCTGATGCCAAACCCAAACAGGCCGAGTATGCGTTCAAAGCGTCCTGTCCTGGTCAGCAGCCGGCTTACTGTGTGGACGACCCCGGCTGCCAGGATCCAGCCCAGAAACATGCTGGGAGCGCAGAAAAAAACATTGTATCGGTAGTACGACTCCAGCGGGATGTCCAGCCAGGGCCTGAAAGGCTGACCTCCCCCCAGGATGAGAAAAACATAGACCAGGGTATAGAGCACAGCCACAATGGAAACCGCGTATGCTCCAAAGGCCAGGCATCGGCGATCCCGGATCAATTCGGCGAAGGTGACATTAGGGTTCGTGATACCCCCGAAATAATACCGTTTGAATGTTCTGGCCATGGCTGACATGTGCGCTTGCGGGTGGACAGAGAGAACATCTCAAAGATCGTTATTCAGGCTGGAATTTGGCCATGGCATGGATTGTCTGTATACCAGAAAAATGGGCAATCGGAGGCTGAACAGCCGCTCGGCTGAAAGGCAGGGGATAAGGATCGCGGGATAGATGATAGAGACAGCTTCGGAAAAGAAGAACCAGACCAAACTGCTAGTCAGATAGCAGACTCCGACGAGAGACAGAAGCACACCGAACAGTCGGGGGATGATCCTTATCTGGAGGAAGCACGCGCAGATATTGTGGGCTTGTATTTTATCATGGATCCCAAATTGATCGAACTGGGTCTGATCCCCAGTCTGGAAGTCGGCAAGGCGGAATACGACAGCTATATCAGCAATGGCCTGATGAAACAACTGCGTCGGATCGAACCCGGAAAAGATGTGGAAGAGGCCCATATGCGCAACCGTCAGTTGATCGCTGCATGGGTCTTTGAAAAGGGTCAACCAGAAAATGTCATTGAAAAGGTGACTCGCGATGGAAAAACTTTCTTCAATATCAACGACTACGATAAGCTGCGGGTCCTTTTCGGAAAATTACTTCGGGAGATCCAACGCATCAAATCCGAGGGAGATTTCAAGGCTGGGAAAGCCCTGGTGGAAACCTATGGGGTCAAGGTGGATCAGGCCCTTCATCAGGAGGTCCTGGATCGGGTAAAGCCCTTTCATATTCCACCTTATAATGGGTTCATCCAACCGGAGTTCGTCCCCGAATTGGATCCCGATGGGCAGATCATCGATATCAAGGTCACTCAGCCCAAAGATTTCATTCAGCAGATGCTGGACTATGGAAAGAAGTACAGTTTTTTGAATTAGCCCCTTATATTTTCTGCTATGCAAGAAGAGGACCTGAAATTCAGGTCCTCTTCTTATTATTATGCCCGGCATTCAAATTGTCACCAGGGAAACTTCTTCATCCGATCATTTAAGGTTCTGGAAGGGTACTCTCATTTGCACAAATAGAACTAATGAAAGTAACCCTCACAGCCATCCCGGCTCTATCTGAAAGCAAGTCTGTGCGTCTTGTTCTAGTGACCGCCCTGTATGCGGCCCAGGGCATTCAGATGGGGTTGATGATGGTCGCCATTCCGGCGTATCTGGCTGGCAAACAAGCCTCTGCCGCCATGATCGGTGGTTTTATTGCGGCGATCCTCCTCCCCTGGTCTCTGAAAGTCCTCACCGGTCCTATTATGGACCGTTACAGCTTTTTGCCCATGGGCCGGAGAAGGCCCTGGGTGTTATTCGGACTTTTCGGAGCAATCATCGGCTATTTAACTATGGGACTGGTCACACATCCACTAGATCATTTTCTGCTCTTTACTTCAGCCGCAGTCGTGGTCAGTTCCTTTACAGCTTTCCTTGATGTAGCTATCGATGGCATGGCCATCGAAATCTTTCCGCTGGACGAACAAGCCCAGGCAAACTCCTTCATGTGGGGAGGAAAAGTGATTGGTGCTGCACTGACCACAGGTGGCGCCGGATGGACCTTGAAGGAATACGGTTTGGAGGTGACGTGCCTCGTAGCAGCCTTTTTCAGTATTGTATTCTTTTTATTACCTCTGCTTATGCGTGAGCGACCTGGTGAACGACTCTTTCCCTGGTCGAAAGGACAGGCTTCGGCCTTTTCACTTGAATATAAATTGGATAGCTGGAAAGAGATCATTGGCAGTTTGGTCAAGGTGATCTTCCTGCCGGCAAGCATCCTAATTTCTCTGGTCAGCTTTTGTCATGGGATCACCTATGGGCTGTTCGATGCGATGATGCCAGTCATCAGTATTCAGAAACTGGGGTGGAGTGATCAATCATATTCCAATTTGTCCGCCTTGTCTGGGATCATTGCGGGCGTCCTAGGAGCGATCTCAGGGAAATACCTCGTCAAGTGGTTTGGTCGGAAATCAAGTTTGACATATCTGTTCCTGGCATTGATACTGGCTGCCAGTGCAATGGGTCTTGCTCCATCAGTATGGGATCGGGAACTCTCCATTGAGAGTTATGTGATCACCACCTATATATTGCGTACACTGGTGTTGATCATTCTTTTTGCGACCGCCATGGCCATCTGTTGGCAACCAGTTGCGGCCACGCAATTTGCACTGTATATGGCCATCGCAAATTTTGGCATTTCAACGGGCGCTGCCCTGCTCGGACCGCTGAACAGTCAATTTACCTATCCACAGATCCTGTTTGTCTTCTCTGTCATACTGCTGATCAGCATAGCCATTCTGAGTCGGATTAAATTGGAATCGCATGTGGAATTCCTGACAACATTAACAGATGAACGGCACCAGGCCATGATCGAAGACGAGAAAGGATCTCCAGGGTAAATACAGATTTCGCACAGAGCTCTTCGAACCCTGATCATTCGTATCGGAGCGATTCGATAGGATCCAGTCGACTGGCTTTGACGGCGGGATAAAGGCCAGCCACCAGCCCGACCAGCGTAGTCGTCACGATCCCCAGTAACATCCAGGCCCAGGGAATAATAAAATGCCCACCGATCAGAAGAGAAACGACATTGCCGGCGAGAATACCGAGGATCACGCCCAGGACACCACCCATCTGACAGATGATCACGGCTTCTACCAGGAATTGGGTCATCACATCCTTGTTTTTGGCTCCCAGTGCCTTAATCACACCGATCTCCCGGGTCCGCTCCGCAACAGAAACGAGCATGATATTCATCAGCCCGATCGCCGCCCCTAGCAGGGTGATGATACCAATCCCCACTGCGGCCAGACGAATTTGAACCGTATTTTCTTTCAGGATGGCTACCAGGCCATCACTTTGGAAGATCTCAAAATCATTTTCCTCATTCAAGCGCAGACCCCGGATCGCTCTGAACAAACCGATCGCTGCATCAGAAGCCTCCTCCAGGTCAGTCGCCTGATTGACCGCGATTGAAAGCCCATAATTTGTATCCATCGTCCCATAGGCTTCCTTGACCGCTGTAATGGGCACCAGGATCACCCGATCACTGGATTGATTCATGGATGAACCTTTGGATTTGAGAATGCCGATCACTTTGTATTTTCGATTGCCAACGCTGATCGTTTGATCCATGGCCTTCTCCGGTTGCTGATCAAAAAGTAGATCGACAATATCCATTCCAATGATCGCCCGAGGAGAGTTGCCCCCGATCTCGGTAGGCACGAAATTGCGTCCCTGGTCGAGGTCATACCCGTTCACATAGAGGTATTCTTCGTCCACTCCGGTCAACCGGATAGTGGGGTTTGTCTTCTTATCTGCGTACTTCGCTTCGGCATTGGCTGTTCCGGTGAAGGAGACACTGACATGCGCTGGAAAATTGTACCGTTCCTTGAAAGTCATGGCCTGGTCAAAGGTGATGGCCTCTCCTGCCTTCAGTCTGCGACCATGCTGACGTCCGCCCAATTCATTTCCCTTGGGTGAAATGCTGAAGGAGTTGGCTCCCAGAGACGTAAAATTATCGGAAAGTGAAAACAGGATACTGTCGATCGCCGTCAAGATGCCCACCAGCGCCATGATCCCCATGGCGATGATCGACAAGGTGAGGATCGTGCGCATCAGATTGCCTCTGATGGATTGGAAGGCCTGACGGATGGTTTCTGATAGTGGTGCCATTCAAATCAAAACTACAATGTCTGAAGCGAACCCTTCGACACCTTAGATGAAATGACACACTTTATAGACGAAAGTTCCTACCGTAGCACTTCGACTGGTTTGTGGGCGCGATATCGACCCTTCCCAAACGCAGATCCATTGAATTTCTCGGTCTTGCGCAGCACGATGCGTTCTTCTTCCGGTAGTTTGTTGAAATCACGACATTTCTCAGAGCAGGTGTGTTCGAATTTCTCTGCGCACGACGGGCACTGAATGAACAGCAGGTGGCAGGCATCATTCCCACAATTCACATGTGTGTCGCAAGCATCTCCACATTGATGACAGTGCGCGATCACCTCACTGGAGATCCGTTCGCCCAGACGCTCGTCGAACACGAAATTCTTACCGATGAACTTGTTCTCCAATCCCTGTTGTTCCACCTGACGTGCATATTCGATGATGCCGCCATCCAGTTGGTAAACCAGTTCAAAGCCATTATGCTTCATCCAGGCACTGGCCTTTTCGCAGCGGATGCCTCCCGTGCAGTACATCACAACCGGCTTATCCTTGCGATCGGCAAGCATATCTTTCACCATCGGTAAGGCCTCACGGAAGGTAGTCGCCTCTGGCAGGATCGCCCCGTCAAAATGTCCGACCTCGCTTTCATAATGATTGCGCATATCCACGATCACCGTTTCGGGGTTTTCCGTTAATTCGTTGAAGGCACTGGCAGAGAGGTGTCCTCCTCGTCTGGTGACGTCGAAGGTGTGATCATTCAAGCCATCCGCTACGATCTTGTGGCGCACCTTGATGATCAGTTTATAGAAGGACTTCCCATCATCTTCGATGGCATAATTCAGACGGATCCCGTTGAGGAAATCGATCTCCTCCATGGCTGTCTTAAAGTGCTCGTGTTCTCCCTCAGGAACAGAGATCTGTCCGTTGATGCCTTCTGCAGCGATATAGATGCGGCCGAACACGCCGCATTGACTGAACCGCCAGTACAAATGATCCCGGAAGAATGCCGGGTTCAGAATATGAGCATACGTATAGAACGACAAGGTGATACGAGGAGTGGTATCCTCCTGTAATCGCTGTTTCAGTTCATCGTTGTTGACCAGATTGATCAGACGCATAACCTTTGATTTTCTTTCAATCAATAATGGACCACTTTCTGCGCAAAATGCACTCCATTGATCTGGATATCCAGGAAGTAGAATCCCGGCAAAATAGATGGAACGGAGTAGCTGGTTTGATCACCTGAGATCTTCTCGATTCGCTCCATAACGGTCCGTCCGGACAGATCGATCAGGCGAACCGTCGCCGAACCCTGGCTGTCGCCCCAATAAATGGTCAGCTCGCCCTGGAACGGATTCGGCCACACTTGAGGGGATAATGCTTTGGCCGGATCATTCGTGGAACTGTTCTCCAGTGCTTTTTTAACAGCCTCAAATACATTGATGCGCCCCCATCCGTACACATGATTGGGCACCAATGTGCCGGGAAATCCGCCACACGTATCTGCCGACAACAGGACTTTAGCCGTTGATTCCAGGAGGGATTCGATCTCATCCACCTCACCCGCCAGGTCTGGCCGGGCCGAAAGGATGAGGGCCACTGCACCGGCTACATGAGGACCGGCCATACTGGTGCCCGCCCAGCTGGCATATCCGCCGGGAATGCAGGAACGGACGCCGACTCCAGGTGCTACCACATTGGGCTTCATTCGATTCGAACCATCTACCGACACCGGACCGCGACTGCTGAATCCAGCAATGGTATCATTATCCATACTGGCACCGATGGTAAAGCTACTTTCAAATATGGCAGAAGGCGTACTCACCGAGCTGCAACCGGATCCGCTGTTTCCGGCAGAGACCACCACCACAATCCCGGCTGTTCGCAAGTTGTTCACAGCCATTTCCATCAACGCAAAGTTGGATGGATCACAGCCTTCCACGCCTGGACAGGACCAGGAGTTGTTGATCACGTGAGGTGACATGGCCGGATCCGGATTCATTCCATCCAGATCAGTGGGCGCCAAAAACCATTCAAAACATTCGATATAGGAGGAAGGGGAACCCCAACCACGCTCCATATTCCGGCAACCGATCCAGGAAGCACCCGGGGCAACCCCGATCTGATTTGTACTGTCGATCCCGGCCATGGTGCCCATGGTATGGGTGCCATGATTGTGATCGTCACAGGGGGCATCTATATCCAGACCACAGGGGTTATTGAGTGGGTTACTGGTCGTATCGCCATTCAGGGGATTCAGTTCATGGATGGCATCATGCCAGTTGTATTGGTGATCCACAGCGCCGTTATGCCAGCCGCGGTATGTCCGCAACAGGGCTTCATGATCCCATTTATAACCGGTATCCTGCCCACCGATCACCACTCCCTGGCCGGTATAGCCCATCGCCCAGACACTATCTGCCTGGATCCTGGCAATTCCCCAGGTAACGCTCTCGAAATCCCGAAGGCTGGCGCCGGACTCTTCCATGACAGGTTCCACTCGGACAGGTGCATCCGCCACCAACAATGCCACCTCAGGCAGTTCGGCAATCTGGCGCATCAGCGCCAGATCACCATAGGATCGGATCGCATTGACCAGGAAGAACGACTGTGCAAATGCACCTTCCTGCTTCAAGAGTTGCAAGATCGGACCCTGGGTAGCGGCCGCTTTGGCCTGGAGCAGGGCAAAGGTCATTTGTCCTTTGGCTTCCTTGCCGGAGATCAACTGCACCTTTCGCAGATCAGCCTGCTCATGCAGAAGAATGATAAAAGAGGTGGATTGACCGGCCAAACCTTGAGCAAGCAGGCTTTCAGCAATACGCGTATCCGGGTCATTTCCGGTAAAGAGCAAGCTGGTCAGAAGGAATATCCAGGTCATCATTGAGGCAGGTATATCATGGTCAATAAACCACCAAAGTTAGGACCAAAATGGGGTAGAAACCCGAATGAATGAGGAATATCAGTCGATTTGACTGGATTTTAGATCAATAGAGGATTTCCGGGCAACGGATCTCACCAAAATAATAGATCAGACCGATCTTGACCATGCCATAAAGGTCATTGTTCTGACTGTCGCCGCGTTGCCGACCTGCCTCTCCGATCTGCGGGAAGTTGGTATCGGGAATGGAACGATCTGAAAGAGCGACTGCAATCGGCCCCCGCAGGGCGTCGATCTCCGCTTTATCAGCGTAGACAGTGGAGACATCATCCAGATAGTCGGTCCATAATTTGCGTGCATCAATCTCAATATTGATCGACCATTCATAGGTCAGGTCAAACTTCAAGCCCACGCCATAGTTCAGGGCAGGTTGAAGGATGTAATACTCTTCTCCAGTAAACTGGCCCTCCGTGCCCAGATCGCGCAGGGCGTACCACTCACCATTGAGCTTGGCCTTGGGATTAAAGACAAAGACAGAGATGCCGCCAAAGACATACGGCGTGAACCAGTAATCCTGGCTGCCGTGTTTGTAGCGCATGAAGTTGAATTCAAAGCGACCACCCAGATCAAAGATATTGGAGCGGAAACTCAGATTACGAGCTCGCTGGTAGGGGTTTTCCGACCAGGCGTCATTGCCCTCAACAAAGGTATAGTTGCCCGTCAGGGCCACGCCGATCCGTTCATTGAAGTTATGGCGGCCGATCACCCCGATGGCTGGTCCGGGGTGGTTGAGGCTGAAATCGGGATTGAGATCTCCGAAGTACCAGCCTGCACCCAGGAAGCCACCGAGTTCATATCCAATCTGTGCGGGCAGGAAAGATGTGCTCAGGATAAGAGACAGACTAATCAAAAATGGTCGAAACATGCTGGATTTTTCGGGTTGCAAAGGTAGGAGGAATCCCCCTGCGAGGCAACTTTTTATACTATACGCCCAATCGGGCGGATTGTTATATCCGATCGTGTTTATAATCCCGCTTTGGCAGAGATTTCCAGCATTCGATCGATACTTGCCCGACCCTCCCGAATGATCCATTCCGGAAGATGGATCTCTGGCAGCTCGTATTTCATACACACATAAAGTTTCTCCAGGGTATTGCGCTTCATATGCGGGCAGTCGTTGCAGGCACAGGTGTTCTCCGGTGGAGCCGGAATGAAGGTCTTGTTCGGTGACCGCAGTTGCATCTGATGGATGATCCCCGCCTCTGTGGCGACAATGAACTCCTGGCCAGGATTGTTGATGGTATAGTTGAGCAGTCCGGTGGTCGAACCGATAAAGTGGGCCTTGACCAGGATGTGTTCTTCACATTCCGGATGGGCGATCAACTGCGCATTCGGATGGCGGACCATCAGCTTGGTGATCTTTTCATTCGAGAAGATCTCATGGACCATGCAGGCACCATCCCAGAGCACCATGTCGCGGCCGGTCTTCTTGACCAGGTAGGCGCCCAGATTCTTATCGGGTGCGAAAATGATGGGCTGATCTTGGGGGATGCTCTCGATGATATGGATCGCATTGGTGGAGGTGCAACAGATATCCGTCAGTGTTTTCATCTCAGCTGTACAATTGATATAGCTGACCACCACATGATCGGGATACTTCTCTTTAAATTTTCGGAACAGGGCCGGGGGACAGGAATCCGACAGTGAACAACCGGCTTTCAGATCCGGGAGGAGTACCTTTTTTTCCGGGGACAAGATCTTGGCCGTCTCCGCCATAAAATGGACCCCGGCAAACACGATGATCTCCGCATCTGTACTGGCAGCCTTCTGGGATAATCCGAGGCTATCGCCAATATAATCGGCGATATCCTGGATATCCGAGTCCTGGTAGTAGTGCGCCAGGATAATGGCATTCTTTTCCTTTTTCAGCTTTTCGATCTCCTCGAACAGGTCCAGGGTAGGGTCCGGTTCGATCGGGAGAAAACCATGTTGAAAAAGATCTTTTTCGATTTGTTCGGGAGAAGTGGTCATGTTCCAGTTTTAAATGCAACAGACCGGACGGTCATTGGGTTCCGGTCAAC
Organism: Saprospiraceae bacterium; assembly: GCA_021738725.1. GTDB lineage: Bacteria > Bacteroidota > Bacteroidia > Chitinophagales > Saprospiraceae > JAGNXB01. The sequence continues at coordinate 29,668 of JAIPBE010000042.1, forward strand.
GAGACCAAAGATCGGGAATCCCTGGAATGTGGCCTTAAAATCGCCAGACAATTCCGTCTTACAGCTTTTCCACTTCCAACTTCAGGATATAGTCCTGTTGGGGGATATTGTTGAATTCGACAGGATACGGGTCCATCGAGATGAACTGGATATGATATCCCAGTGTATCCAGGACATTCCCGCAGGAGTTCAGGCTGGGATCACATAAGCCTTTGACTTGGAAGGGTACATAGTGCAATTCCCCGGCGATATCCATCGTGATCTGGCCTTGTACGACGCCTTCCCAGACACAGACATAATCTGTCGGGCACCGACTGTCCAGAATGCTGTCTGTCAGGAGCCATGCGGCACCTTCATGATTCACCATTTGCCCATAGGGCAAGGTCAATTGATCCATTTGAAAATCCTCTTTATCATTATGATCACAGGAAAACAAGAGGAACGCAGACACTCCGAAGAACAGAAAAATGATTATCGATCTCATGGACATTTCTTTTGGACAGCAATTTCCGGAAGATACCGGCTCTTGTCTCTATTAACGGATTGATGGAAAATAATGTGGGGCAAACGGCAAAAACTTACCTTGGACATAGAAATGAACAGACCCATGGGTGCCTTTGAACATGCAAATGAAGCGGCATTTTGGCTTCAGCAAACAACCAATGTTAAACCCCGACTGGGTATCGTACTGGGCACAGGTGGTGGCGATGCCTCCATTTTACTCGAGCATCCCGTTTCCATTCCATTCAGAGATATTCCCCATTTTCATGTGCCTTCTGTGCTCAGTCACCAGGGACAGCTGTTGGTTGGTACCATCCACGGCGTTCCGGTGGTGTGCCTGGCCGGACGGTTTCACACCTACGAAGGCCTGGCGATGGATGATATTGTCCACCCCATTCGCACCCTGGCCCGATGGGGCGTAGAAGGGGTGATCCTCACCAATGCCGCCGGGGGTATCCATCCAGATCATCAGGCCGGCGACTTTTCCCTTATTCGGGACCATATCAACCTGATGGGGAAAAACCCGCTGACCGGACCCAATGACGAACGCTTCGGTCCTCGCTTCCCGGATATGCTCCATGCTTATGATCCGGCCTGGCGCGATCTCGCCAAAACCTGCGCGGAACAGGAAGGCATTCCCCTCCATGAAGGAGTGTATGTCGGCCTGGCAGGCCCCAATCTGGAAACCCCTGCGGAGTATGGCTTTTGCCATCACATCGGGGGCGACCTCATCGGTATGTCTACCGTTCCCGAAGTGATCGCTGCACGGCATATGGGCTTGAAAGTGGGTGCCATCTCCATCGTGACCAATGTCTGCTATCCTCCGGAGCGGATCCTGGAGACCAGTCATGAAGATGTCATCGCCAGTGTGGAAGGGGCCAGAGAACGGTTGTTCCGGTTGTTGAGAGGATGGGTGAAGGGGATTGGCGATACAAATCCTAACAGGCGCTCTACACAGTAAATACAAACGCCGCAGTCCATTCATTGCGTAGGGATTCCATCATGGAGTTCACTTTTTCTGATTGAAGTAACTTTCCAAACAAGACAATCTATACGCATTTACCTGTTTAAAAAATCATATTTTCATTGGGAAAGAATGCATCATGAATTACGCTGAAAAAATCCAGTATTCAGAAACAGTAAAGACTTATCTTCTACAGGGAGATTCCCTGGGAGCCATCACTTCTTTGGCAACAGAATTTGGTATCGTCCCCTATCAACTGGAAAAAGTAGTTGATCTTGCTTTAAGGGAGTTCTACAATGAACAGCAATCAGATATTCAGGCATACCTTCTCAACAACGACAAGTTTCCTCCTGACAGTGACTGGTTGAAATTGGATGACAGTGTACAGGACGCAATGTTGGAAATGGGAAAGAAGGACCTTGTCCAAGATGAAATTAATCATGTCCAGGATTTGCTTCAGGAAAATTACACGCAGGAAGAAATTCTCGAAGAGGTTCGGTTGAATATTTATCCTGAAGAGAAGGTGCTACGGCAGGTTCAAAAATATCAGGCCGAAGAAGAGAAGAAGCAGAAGCAAAAAAGATTATGGTTCTTCTCTGGCTTATTATGGACTGGTTTGCTTTTGATCACGTCTCTCAAGTTCGGTTTTGGGGTCATACACATATTAATGCTAGGAAGTGCAAGTATCTCGTTTTACCGATCAAAATGACCTGGATGTTCATGTATAAAACGAGCACCAACTGCTCTGCCCACATCATCAAGGTGGAGCGGGTGCTATATTGTTAGACATCCTTCCGAACGCATACTGAAGACCATCCATGAGGATGTGGTTGCCAGTGTGGAAGGAGCGAAGGAGCGAAGGAGCGGCTGTTCCAGTTGTTGAGGGCGTGGGTCCGGTGGTTTAGAAATGCGAATTTGGACGGGTCAGCTGCATTATGCACATGGATGCGAGAGATATACTCATGGTAGTTGCATCACATGAGGTCTTTCATTGTTGTTCCCCCACATCCATTGTTTGCTGAATGTTCGGTTGAACCGCTCTATGAATCCATTCTGACTTGGCTTGTCCTTTCCGATGGACTCTGGCCTATTATCCACACGTATGACTACAGATTCATCCATTCACATTACTCTACACCCAAAACGATCATCAAGTTTTCCCTGATCTGGTTTGCGATATCAGCATCGACCTGGCCCACTTTTTTCTTTAGTCGTCGGTTGTCAATGGCCCTGATCTGATCAAACATGATGTCGCTGTCTTCCTTGAGTCCAAATTTGCCTTTCTTTAAATGAATCCGCAATATTTGGGCGTTCGGATGTACGCTTGTTGTTATGGGACAAATAATAGTGGATGGATGTGCCTGATTGAGCAGATCCGTTTGCACGACGATCACAGGTCTGACTTTTCCTGTTTCCGTAGCAAGTCTAGGATTTAAATCGGTTCTTCGCCAAATGTAGTGGGTTTGATCTAACTTGGATGCATGGATGAAATAACCCTATTCACAGCCGGGCTAGGATTGCAATTACCCTGGGAGATTGAATCAGTTGCCTTAAAGACAATTGAACCAGACAAACAG
>JAIPBE010000043.1 GCA_021738725.1 Saprospiraceae bacterium
GGTTGCTCCCCAGCAGAGCCTGCCTCCGCTTCGTTCTAGCAATTGAAAGGTAAATCCCCATTTAGTAACTTACACGAAAGTTATTCACAGTTTTTAGGGTTTGGGGGGGAGAGCTGTCAACGTATATCATGAGGGACCATGATCCCTGATCCCTCATCCCTCATCCCTGATCCCTGATCCCTCATCCCTCATCCCTGACTTCTAAATACTTCTCCGTATTATTGATACCCTAAAATGCTACAACATGACCTTCCGAATCCTTGGCTGTATTCTCCTTTTGTTCGTCCTGTCTTGTACCAAGAACAAGGATTGTCCTGAATGCGGTTTTTACAGCGGGTTATCACTGAAGGTAGACTTCCTCCCCGGCACCACGACAGGGAGTTATTCCACGACCACAAAGACCTATGAGGTGGCCACTGCAGGCGATGGCTTTCGGACGGATTATTTCTTCTATAAGCCAGATGAGAACGGCAACTTTTATGAAGAGGTGGATTCCTCTCAAGTCGGTTCAAAAGGATATGAGGCCCTGACTGTCCACCTGCTCAATGACACCCTCTTTTTCTATCTGGATAAGACCCAGGGGCGTTCCGAAGAATTTCTGGGCATTCGCATTAAATGATAAATTCCTGCCAGTCTGCCAACCGGCGGATTTCAAGTTCCTGATTCCTGTGTTTCTAGTTCCTGATTGCCCTGGTGTTGGAGTGACTGATATTCGCTAAGCACCAAAATCCGAACACCGAATACCTTTTCGAAATAACTCAATAACGCAATAACGCAATAACGTTTCATACCAGGCATAAACTCCGAAATTGCGGTATTACCACACGGTAATAATATACTGATACGGCAGGGTCTGCACATCCATGTCCATGCTCTGGAATCCCGCTTTGTGCAATTCACCGACGACCTGTTCTTCAGACATTTTCATCTTCACCGGCGGACCCACAGGTGACTCTTCCTTGAAGAAATCGATGACCACCAGGCGACCCTCCGGCTTCAACCCTTTTCTCACCTCTTTGAAGTAATCGATCCGGTTTTCAATATGGTGATAGGTATCGACGATCAGAACCAGATCGACTTCTCTCGCCTGGAGGGCAGGTGAATCAAAGGGCACTTTTCGAGTCTCGATTCGGGAAGCGGCCCACTGCTCCGTGTTTTCGACCTTTTGAGTGATATAGTCCAGAAATCGCTCGTCCACATCTGCACAGATCACCCAGGCTCCTGCTTTGGCCATCCGGAAGGAAAAATACCCCGTGCCACTGCCGATATCCATGACCTTTTTCCCTTTGAGGTTTCCCAGAAGTGCCATGACCGCATCGGGCTTCTGCCATTCGTCACGTTTGGGATCTTCAAAATGAGCCACCAATTCTTCGAAAGGTTGTTGATTCATATGTTGATTCGCGTCATGATGATGGCCGTGATCATCATGTTGGGCACAGGCACATTGTGCTGTAAGCAGAATGGTAAAAAATAGAATATATTTCATATCCAACGGTTTGTCGAAAAACGATAGGTGATCCACCCGGCGGCTAAATTAGCGATCCCGAAGAGACTTTCTGTGGGACGATCGATGATCAGGAAACTGAGGATCCAGATACTGGCTAAAATAAACAGGATGGGAAACCAGGGATGCGTGGGGTTGCGATAAGGTAGCTCTACTTTTCGTTTGCGCAGCAGGAAGGTTCCGGCGACGGCCAGAAAAGCGAATAACTGCAGGATAAACCCGCAATACAGCAGCACCTCTTCAAAGGTGCCGGTCCACACCAGGAGGATGCTCAACGCAGATTGAAACCAGACAGCGCGAACGGGAATGCCATTTTCATTCCGATACTGGAGAAAGCGCCAGAATCGATGGTCCTCGGCCATGACCAGACTGACCCGCGGCCCGACCCAGACCATCGCGCTGATGCTGGACACCAGAAATAGAGCGATCGCCAGACTGATCCATTGTCCGCCCGCCCGGCCGAACAATTGCTGAGCAACGACCTGACCCACTTCAACCTTACCTGATAATGCGGCCAGGCCAGCCTGACGCAAAAACACCCAATGGAGCAGGACATAGAGGATGGTGACCACCAACGTTCCGAGGATGAGGGCTCTTGGAAGGTTGCGGGCCGGTTCGTGGATCTCATCGACGATGTAGGCGGCGGCATTCCATCCTGAGTAGGCATACGTCACATATACCAGGGAAACCGCAAATGCGGGCAACACGATGTCATGCCGCCAGCCGGGCGACCAATCCAGGGCATTCGGGATAGAGGGAGCCAGAATAAACCCCAACAGGATGAACCCGAAGATCAGGATCACCTTCAGTGCTGTGGTGGCCACTTGAAAGCGACTGCTGCGTCGAATATTGACGGAATGGATCAGGGTGACCAACAGAATGACGACTGTAGCCATCCACGTGGAAGAGATGGGCAGACTCTCTGCCAGATAGGCGGACATCGCCATGGCTGCCAATGCGATCGGTGCAGCAAAGCCTACCGTCAACGACACCCAACCGGAGAGATAGCCCACCAGCGGGTGATACAATTCGGAGAGGTAGTGATATTCTCCCCCCGACCGTTTGAAATAGGCCCCCAATTCGGCATAACTGAAGGCGCCTGCCAGGGCGATCAAACCACCCAGAATCCAGAGAAGGAGGATGCTGACTGTATGGCTAGTATCCTCCAGCTGAAATCCCAGGCTGGTGAACACGCCGGTACCGATCATATTGGCGATGACCAGAGCGGTGGCGCTGCGCGCGCCGATCTTCCGAGGATGGACAGGCATAGGTGAACAACGAAGTCAGGTGGCAAATTATCATTTCTGTGGCAGTCAGGTTGTGATTTTCATTCAGCATTTGACGATGAATGTCATCTACAAGCAGCGTAAATAAGGCCTCGGCCCCACAGATTTGCAAAGGACATGTAGATTTGCAAGATGACCCTGGACACATCCCGTCTGCAAATGAGGCCTCTGCATCCGGATGATGCGCCCTATTTTTTTCAGTTGAATACGGACCCCCTGGTCATCCGCTATACCGGAGACGACCCTTTTCATGATGAGGCCTCCGCACGTCTATTTCTGCTAGGTTACGATCAGTTTACCCGATTCAGGATGGGCCGCATGGCCATGATCCGCAACTCAGACCTGGCATGGTTGGGTTGGTGTGGCCTCCGATGGGATGAGGCTAGCCGGGAAGTCGATCTTGGATTTAGAGTCTTTCGCCAATATTGGGGGCAGGGATATGCCACAGAAGCGGCCTTTGCTTCACTGGAATACGGATGGTCTATCGGCCTCCAACGCATCATCGGCAGAGCCGTTGTTAACAATATAGCCTCCATTCGGGTCCTTGAGAAAGTGGGCATGAAGGAAATCGCCAAAATGGATTTTCATGGCTTGCCCGGTGTGGTATACGAGGTGTTGAGTCGGGGAAACGGGGAGTAAAGAGGCATGGTGATCGATGCACAACAGAAAGATGAATGGACCGTTCTTCAGTTTGGCACCATTCTTTCACCGATTCAGTTGAAAAGAAAGTCAATTCGGGTCGAAAATGGAGGTTATCTTCTCAGGATACGCCGAATGCCATTTCGCACCCTTCATGTATATTCGTCGAATGAAGTTGTTCTGCCACATTTTTGCACTGTACCTCCTCGCCCTGGCGTGCGTACCCTGCAATGATGGGGAACATGAACATCAGGATGAAGGAGACCTCGCTTTCATCGAAATGACTGGCGGCGATGCCGATCACAGCCATTCAGACTGTGCGGATTACTGTAGCCCCTTTTGTCAGTGCAGTTGCTGCGGCACACTGACCATCAGCACGGAGGTGGAAGAATTGTCAACAAGTCTGCCTGTATTGGTCTATCAAGCCGCTGACTTCCTGTTTCATTCTCCCATTACTACGGCGCACCACCAGACGCTGGACCGTCCACCCATATCCTGATAGTCTTTCATCAGAATGACTGAGTTCGTTGGTGAATGATCAACGACTGTCAACCTGTATGTCCCGGTTTCCCAGGACATACAGGTTGGTCTAACAGTCTGTTCCCTTCTTTCAAATTTCATGGATGTGGTGAAAGCCATTGTGCTTTCGATTCGGAAATACACAAACAATGTTGAATCAGATCATCTTTTTTTCGATCAAAAACAAGCCGATCATCTTGTTGATGACCGCCATTCTGGTGGTGTGGGGGGTGTGGAGTGCTAACCGCCTGCCGGTGGACGCCGTTCCGGATATTACTAACAACCAGGTGCAGATCATCACAATCTGTCCGACTCTGGCTGCCCAGGAAGTCGAACAGTTTGTGACCTATCCGATCGAACAGGCGATGGCCAATTTGCCGGATCTGGTGGAGTTGCGATCCATTTCGCGATTTGGCCTGTCTGTGGTCACCATCGTATTTGCAGAGGATGTCGACATCTGGTTTGCCCGTCAGATCGTGGGTGAACGGATGCGTGAAGCGGAAGATCTGATCCCGGAGGGCATCGGCAAGCCAGAGCTGGCGCCGGTGTCTACCGGTCTGGGAGAGATCTATCAATATGTCATTCATCCCAGGGAGGGGAGTGAGGACAAATACACCGGTATGGATCTGCGGACTATGCAGGACTGGATCGTTGCCCGGCAATTGTATGGCACTCCCGGAGTGGCAGAGGTCAATGGATTTGGAGGTATCCTCAAACAATACGAAGTGGCCATCAACCCGGATCGCCTCCGGGCCATGGGGGTGAGCATCCCGGAGATCTTTCATGCGTTGGAGAATAACAATGAGAATACCGGAGGGGCATATATCGATAAAAAACCCAACGCCTGGTTTATACGGGGTATTGGTCTGGTCCATTCCCTGGAGGATATCCGGAATATCATCGTCAAACTCTCCGCAAACGGGATACCCATTCTGATCAATGATGTCGCCGAAGTCCGGTTTGGTAGTGCTGTCCGGTATGGCGCCCTTACCTACAACGGCGAAAAAGAAGCTGTCGGTGGCATGGTCATGATGTTGAAAGGTGCCAACAGTGCCGAAGTGGTGGCAAGGGTCAAAGAAAAGATGGTCACCATCCAGCGATCTCTGCCGGAGGATGTGATCATCGAGCCATTTCTGGATCGGACCAATCTGGTGGAACGAGCCATCTCTACCGTGGAAAAGAATCTGGTCGAAGGGGCCCTGATCGTCATTTTTGTGCTGGTGGTGTTCCTCGGCAATCTAAGGGCGGGGATGATCGTGGCCAGTGCGATCCCGCTTTCCATGTTGTTTGCCCTGGGGATGATGAATGTCTTCGGCGTCAGTGCCAATCTGATGTCTCTCGGAGCGATCGATTTTGGACTGATCGTCGATGGTGCGGTGATCATTGTAGAGGCCACCTTGCACCACCTGGGGCTTCGGCAAATGGGCAGGCGATTCACGCAGGAAGAGATGGACCAGGAGGTCTTTCACAGTGCTTCCCGGATACGAAACAGCGCCGCTTTTGGCGAGATCATCATTTTGGTGGTGTATATCCCGATCCTGACCCTGGTCGGGATCGAAGGCAAGATGTTTACACCCATGGCCCAAACGGTAGGGTTTGCCATTTTCGGGGCCTTACTCTTGTCCGTGACTTATATTCCTATGATGTGTGCCTGGTTTCTTCCCAAGCAAATGTCGACGGACCCTGGTTTTTCGGGCCGGATGATACAGTTCTTTCAACGGTTATACGCACCGGTCCTGGCTTGGGCCATTCGGTTCAAGCGGCTTGTCGTCGGACTGACCATCGGCATATTTATCCTCAGCCTGTTTCTCTTCAGTCGGATCGGCGGTGAGTTTATTCCCCAGCTGGAAGAGGGAGACTATGCCTTTCATTGCATATTGCCCATGGGTTCATCTCTGTCCCAGAGTATCGAGACCTCCATGCAGGCCCAGCGATTGCTCAAGTCATTTCCGGAAGTGAAGATGGTGGTGGGGAAAACCGGAAGTGCAGAAGTACCCACCGATCCGATGCCCCCTGAAGCGACAGATATGATGATTATCCTCAAGGACAAATCCGAGTGGACCACCACCCAGGATTATCAGGAGTTGGCTCGGCTGATGTTAAAGAAACTCGAAACCATTCCCGGGATCTTTTTTGAAGCCAACCAACCCATCCAGATGCGATTTAATGAATTGATGACCGGGATCAGACAGGATGTGGCCGTCAAGATCTTTGGAGAGAATATCGACACCCTGGCCGCACTGGCACCCCGGATATCCACGGTGCTTCAGACAGTGGAAGGCATCAGTACGCCTCAGGTTGAACAGACCATCGGACTACCCCAGATCACCATCCAGTATGATCGCAATCGACTGGCCAATTATGGGATCAGTGTGGAAGATGTCAATCATACGGTCAGCACTGCCTTCGCCGGTGAGAAGGCTGGTGTCGTCTTTGAGAATGAACGCCGTTTTGATCTGGTCGTGCGTCTGGACAGTATGCATCGCTCTTCATTTGAAGATGTCGGAGACCTTTTTGTGGCCACCCCCTCCGGCAACCAGATCCCTCTGGATCAGGTAGCAACCGTAACCTTTCAGCAAGGTCCGGCCCAGATCAGTCGGGATGATGGAAAGCGCCGGATCGTCATCGGATTTAATGTCGAAGGACGGGACGTGCAGTCTGTCGTCGAGGAAATCCAGATCAAGCTACAGGGCCAGGTTCAGTTGCCGGAAGGATATTACACTACGTTCGGGGGGACATTCGAGAATTATGAACGCGCCAATGCTCGTCTGCGGGTCGTTGTCCCGATTGCCCTGGCCTTGATCTTTCTGTTGCTCTATTTCACCTTTCATTCGGTTAAATTGGCCTTACTCATTTTTACGGCCATCCCCATGAGCGCCATCGGAGGAGTTTTTGCCTTGATGATCCGCGGAATGCCTTTTTCGATTTCGGCAGGAGTCGGATTTATTGCCCTCTTCGGTGTAGCTGTGCTCAATGGGATCGTGTTGATCGCCACCTTCCATCAATTGAAAAAGGATGGCGTCGATAATGTCCTCGATCAGGTAATCGAGGGGACCCGGATTCGGCTGCGTCCGGTGTTGATGACGGCCATGGTGGCCTCCTTCGGGTTTTTACCCATGGCCTTATCTACGGGTGCCGGAGCGGAGGTGCAAAAACCACTGGCAACTGTGGTCATCGGCGGATTGATCACCGCTACCTTCCTCACCCTGGTGGTGTTGCCTCTCTTGTACCTGATGCTTGCCGACCGAAAAAGGATGGGTTTTCGTCCGAAGAGTGTGATACCGGTTTTGCTTGCATTGTTGTTCTTTGGTTCCAGCGGCAATGCCTTTGGACAATCTCCTTCCCGGATGACCCTTGAAGCTGTCATCCAAAAATCGAGGGAAGCCAATCTACCGCTGCAGGTCGGTCAGTTGGAGGTCCAGCGAAACCAGGCCCTGGCGGGTACCTGGTTGGAGCTGCCTAAAACCGGGGTATTTGTAGAGAATGAGGACCTCCGGCCTGGTGAACCTATGGGAATCTGGAAGATCGGTCTGTCCCAGAGTATGGCCACTCCCGGGCTGTATAAGGCCCGAAAGACACAACTGAACGATCAGGTGCGCATGGCTGAAACACGGTTGGTGGTCCAGGAGGCTGAGCTCATCCGGGATGTCAGTACGGCTTATTATCAGTTGTGGTATCTGGAGAACAAAAAGGTATTGTACCAAACATTGGACAGTCTGTACACCGGGATGTCCGGGGCTGCCGCAGTGCGTAATCGTGCCGGTGAAAGCTCGGGACTGGATCGTCTGGCTGCGGAGGCACGATCACAGGAGATTCGGATGATCCTTGGTCAGATGACTCACGATATAGCTGTGGAAGCGCAGACATTGCAGCTGGCGATGAATACAGAAGGAACAGCTCTGCCATTGGATGAACCACTGGGGAGGATGGAATTTCCCGTCACCACTTCACCGGGATTGCATCCTGTCCTGCAGAACCAGCAGGCTGTCGTCGATTGGGCGGAGTCCGGTATTCGGGTCCAACAGAAAGCCCTGCTCCCGGAATATTCCGGGCGGGTGTTCAGTCAACGACTCTATGGGATCGATCCGCCGTTTACAGGGTTTTCGTTCACGATCGGCGTTCCTCTGGCCAGCAAAAGTGGTCGGAAAAAAATCGAAGCTGCCCGAATCGAACATCAAATGCAATCTGTGCAACTCCAGGCGGAGACAGCCGCATGGAGGAACATGGTCGCACAGTCCAGAGAACGGATGATCCGCAGTCTGGAAGCCTTGCAGTATTACGAGACATTCGGCTTGAATCAATCCAATGCTATCCTGGAAGCGGCCCAACTATCCTATGAGAACGGGGAGATCAGTGTAGCCGATTGGCTGCAATTTGTCGCTCAGGCTGTAGCCATCAAACAAAGTCATCTCGATGCTTTGAACGACTATAATCAACTGGTCATTCAATACCAGTATATCCTTGGAAAATAATTCTTTAACGTTCCGGATCCATCTCCGTTTCGAATCAATAAAACCTTATGAGATATTCACATTTTCTAATGGTAATCGGTCTTTTTCTGTGGGCAGGTTGCCAGCCTGTGGCAAATGATGATCATGCGGACGCTTTTGCACATGACCATCATACGGATGCTGCACATGATCATGAAGACGGAATGGACAATTCGGTGGGCCTGACCGTCGAACAAATGAAGAGTATTAATCTGAAAGTGGGCCCGATCGAACATCGGAATCTCTCTTCCAGTATTAAAGCCAGCGGATATTTGAATGTGCCGAGCCAGAATAAAGCAACGGTGAATAGTTTGTTTGCGGGTGTCGTCGACAGGATTTTTGTACGGCCTGGCAGCATGGTCACCAAAGGTCAGGCATTAGCCACACTGGTCAGCCCGGAATTCATCCCGATCCAGGAGGAATATCTGGCGCTGCAACCGAAGATTAAGCTGGCCCGATCCGAAGTAGAGCGCCAACGGGAATTATCCAAAGGAAATGCCGGTTCCCAAAAGAATCTGCAAATGGCTGAAGCGACCCTGGAGGGATTCCGTATCCGGCGGGCTGCTCTGGGGCGACAATTGACGCTGATGGGGATTGATATATCGGCACTGACCCCTGAAAACCTGTCCTCCACAGTCACTGTCCGCTCTCCGATCCGGGGATCCGTAGGCAATGTAATGGTCAATATGGGGGCACATGTAGGGGCGTCAACTGTCGTAGCTGAAGTGATTGATAATTCCCGACTCCATCTAGATCTGTTTGTTTATGAAAAGGATCTGCCCCATGTTAAAAAAGGGCAATCCATTCAGTTTATTTTGACGAATCAACCCGGCAAAAGCTATCAGGCGGAGGTGTTTTCGATCGGAACAACATTTGAAAGTGAAAGCAAAACTATAGCGGTGCATAGTGTGGTCAAAGGAGATATCAATGGTCTGATCGAAGGGATGAGTGTCACTGCACAATTGAATGTCAAAGACGAACGGGTCCCATCACTGCCGTCAACGGCCATTGCCAATCACGATGGAATGGATTATGTTTTTATGGTTCAAAAGAAGAATCCCGAACACAGCCATGACGAGGATGAGAAAGGGCATGCGCATCCGGCACATGATGCGGATCCGTACATGTTTGAGCGGATCCCTGTGAAAAAAGGAGTGAGCGAACTGGGGTACACTGCGGTGACGCTATTGTCGGAAGCACCGGATTCAGCCCGATTTGTCACAGAGGGAAGCTTTTTTCTCCTGTCAAAAATGACTAATGCCGGGGAGGCGCACCAGCATTAGGAAAATATTGTGCTTGTGAACGGGGAACATCCAACATGGTCCAACCAGAACTATGAGCATTCCAACGTTGTGTTCAACAACAAAAATATTAATTTAATCTATTTGATAATTATATATTAAAAGTGTTTTGAATGAGGTGTTGATTATGCTAGTGGAAGGATTTAAATTGACTTGAAATTCTCCCTGATGTTCAAATTTATTTTCTTGTTGCAGTGGATTCCCTGTTGCATATTTGCGCAACAGATTACTTCACTCGAAAATCAATGGAAGGTTGAAGGGATCGGTGATTTTGGCTCTACCTCATCTGTCCAACTTCGTTTTTCAAATGACTCATTAGTCGTGAATGGTCATGTTTACAGAAAACTGACCAATTGGAATACACCAAACTCTACCTGGATACCATATGAATTCTCCTATTGGCGCGATGGATCCGACTCGGATGTATACATGCTTACCGGGAATGAATGGCAGGGTTATGATGAAGAACTGCGTTATGCATTTAATGTAGTGAAAGGCGATACTTTAACTGTTACTGACGTAGATGTGGTCGTCAACTGGGTTTCAAAAGTAAAATATGATGACGACTCGATAAGATTGGTTTCCATTCGCAGTGTAGATGAACCGGATCTTACAAATCTTTGGATTGAAGGTGGCGCTGCAATAGGACATCCATTCAGCCGGGAATTTGAGTTTTCCATTGATACGGACAGACTATTGTGTTATTGGAAAAAGGACACATTAAGAGTTTCGACTACTGAGGGTAATTGTGAAGAAAATTTGGTTTCCATTTTATCAAGTGCAGATCCCGAGATAGTCCGTATTTGGCCTAACCCAACATCAAGTACCATCCATATCAGTGTGCCCGGATCATTTAGCCGATTTAGAAATTGTCATTATCAGCTTATCTCTATCGATGGAGTATTAGTGGATGAACAAGTTGTTCCTGAGGATCAAGATCAGGTTGCTTACCAAATTCCAACTGGAATTTCAGGAGTTCACTTGGTAAGAATATGGTCTGATCAGGGCTATTTTGCCAGTGGAATAATTCTGATTGAATGACTTAGGCTGAAACCTGAATGGATTCTCCTTTTTCCACAATTTGATCCAGGATGACCTGCCCATTTTCCAATACTTGGAAGTGAATGCGTCCGGATTTCCGTTGAACTTCCAGATCGAAAACCTTACCAATTAAATGGACATTTTGCAACTCCATTTTCTCCCACCCTTCCGGGAGTTGAGGCATACAGGTAAAAGCATGCAGACCTGCAGTCCGGATCCCCCACAAGCCTTCTGTGATCACTCTGCAAACCAGGGCGCTTTCTGCTGAGAGATGGCGCTGATTGCCCTCGGGCCAGGCCTCCACGGCATAGGGGACATGCTCTCCCAATAAGCGCCGCCGCGCATAATGTGCGAGAAATGGCATGGCTCTGGAAGTTTCTCCGGCTGCCAACACGCCACGAAGGGCATAGAGAGTGGCCCGGTCCCAGAAGGTCGGTTTTCCCGCCTCCGTGGCCAATCCATCATCGGTCCAGAGATCGGGCGAGAACAAAGCATCGATAGTACCTTCAGCCCGATCCATGATACCAACAGTCAGGGGTGTACAGATCCAGGCGCGCAAGACATCATTTCCGTCATAATACCGGTAGGTTTCATAACCCTGAACGGTTGCAGCAAAGTATTCCTGAATGGATTTCCGCATCGATTGAGCGTCCTGATGGTAGCGATCAATTTGGACTGGATCGACCTCCAGATCTCGTCCCAGCATCTCGACAGACAGGAGGGCGTCATAATACAGGCAGGAAGTATTCAAATTGGCCTTTCCTGCGGGAAAGCGATTTTCCAGTTCATCACAATCCGAGGCCACTACCCCCTGGCTATTGATCTGGCGACGGCAATATTCCAGGCACCAGGTGATGAGCGGCCACAGCTCCCTGGCCGTTTGTGCATTTCCATAGGCCAATGCGAACCGGGCCGCCCCATAAGCAATCATAGCCATATCCCCCCGATCGCCGGCTCCATTCCAATAATCTGTCCCTTCAGCAATGATAGAACTCGGGATCGGCCGGTATTCATCATTCATATAACGGGCAAAATGACGAAATGAATTCATGGCCGATTCGATGCCTTCGGCATTGCCCAGGAAAGGGAAAAATGGATTGGCATATTCCGCCTGATCATTGGCCCATATAGCAGCATAATAGCGGCCACCTCCAGGCCCGTGCATCAGCCCGCCTCGGGTATTATAAATACTCTCCACAGCGCGCAATTTGGCAAATGCAAAAAACTGGTTGAGCACAGGGTCTGGCGTGTTCAGATGCAGGTCATCATTTGTTTGGCGGATCAGTTCGTTTCGTTTTTCACGTTCATATACCGAAGCAAAATAGTGTGGCGGGTCTGCCATTTTCCGACCCGCATACACAATTGCAAATACCACCTGTTCTCCAGAGTGAAGGAGGGTCTTACCTGATCTGGTGGTGGTTGTCTCGAGCATATAGGCCCCATCCAAACCCTGTTCAGCAGCAGTCGTATCACGCAGGGTAATCGCCGGCAGGGTGACTTCCACCGTCTGATCTGTCGTATTCTTCAGGGTCAATTGATCAAAGTAGGCCGGCCGGGTGGTGGAGGGAAAAGACTCGCGATGAAGGAGGAGCCCTTCTCGTGACACCATGGTGGAAGACAAAATGCCGTTGAATGAAAAAGATTGAACGGCCCACTGAAGGTCATGACCCTCCTGTTGAATGGCTGGAAGAGAGGATGTACTGACCTCATGAATCAGACTGGCATGGGTGTCATTGGGTACGGTGCGGAGCATCGGAAAGACCAACTGGACACGTTGTTGCCATGATCCATTTTCGACGCCATAGTGGACAATGGCCGAGATCTGCAACCCACTCATTTCCAGATGGTCCATGTGTGTTTCACCCGGGATAACGGGCCAGATGATCGCCTCTCCCTGGTCAGAGAGGTGCCATCGGTTCACCTGTCCCGTTAATGTTGCGGACAGGAACAGGGTGAGAATGATCAGGATGCGATTCATTCTCCGAAGATAATACGGATCTATTCCACAGATCAGTTCCCCTTAGTGCGAAATGATCATGCTCTTTGTGAATCGTTGGCCATTAGTTGTCAGACTATAGAAATAGATCCCGTCCGGCAAGTTGGTGGCGTCCATAGAGCTACTATGTTTACCGGCAGACAATTGCTCGTCAACAAGTGTATATATGGGAGTTCCAAGGAGGTTATAGACAGTCAGATTCGCAGCTGCCGCATGTGGTAACGTGAATGAAATAGTTGTACGTTCCTGAAACGGGTTTGGCTTATTTTGAGCTAATTGAATTCCAGAATGACTCTCGAGGTCTTTCACATCCACGATCTTACTGATCTGGATACGGGCCTCTTTTAACATGACGGGTTTTCCCCACGGCCAGTTGTAACTGCCTTCAAAATAATAAACATGCACCCAGCCTTTGAAGATGACCATGTCCTGCAGGAAGACCGTATATGTATCATGCGGTAAAGCGATATATCCGCTTTCACCATCTGGTCTGATCAAGCTGATCCCCGGCACACTCGTTTTTTCCTGGTTGATCCAGTACACCGAATGAAAAGGATCCAGTTGAATGGTTGATCCCATGAAAAATGGATGGACCCAATCGGATTCGATATTGACATCGCTTTGTTGCCAGGTGAGGTCATCAAACCGATAGAGTTGTGGAAACGCTTCATCCAAATGCACGTCCTGGAGCAAATAGACACCCGCATCATCAGTCCCCAGTTTGGTGGAAATCTCATTGAGTGATTCACATGCATAGTCGCCTATCCAGGCATCTTCAAAACGGATGACCCAAACACTGTCCTTTTTAACATAAACCCGTGTAATCAAGGTGTCCGGACAATGACTTTCGGCAAAAGCGATGTACAGAGTACTATCTCTGAAAACCATGCTGGGTCTGTTTTTTTCAGATGCACTTGCTTCTGAAATGGTCTCTACATCCCAGGTGGTCCCATTCCAGGCCGCATAATGAATGGGGTAATTGCTGGAAGGCGGGATCCTGATGCCACAATAGACAAATCCGATTTCCTTTCCCTGGGGAACGGCAGCCACATACTGTTCTGGAGATCCCAATTGATTCAAACTGAATGTTTCGATCCAGGTGGAATCCGGTTTCGTGTAGGCTTTGATATACCGGGTATTATTCGAACTGAATCCCGCATAGACCCAGGGTGTTCCTATGGAGTCAAATTGGATGGCTGTGCTTCCCAGGGATTTGCTGTAATCCAGGATCTCCAGAATCGTATCCGTCTGGAAGGAGGCGGTTCCCCGAATACTGTAAAGGAGCCATGTGCGGGCATCCTGATCGCTGTAGTAATAGGTCATGTGAATCAGGCTATCATGGACGCTGGCCGTCAATCCTGTGATCCCACTCTGTCCGATCGCGGTTGTGTTAAATGAGTCCAACGTTGTAACCTGTATGTCAGCCTGGCTGTAACCACTCCACCAGAAACAAAGTAGAGCGAACATGGGTAGGAATCTTTTCATAGCATCTGATTTTGTGTAAAGTAGTGAAAATCAGTCACCTGGCAGATGATTTAGGTCACCTGTCTGTTGAGCTGCATGATTCGATCGACTGAATCACCTTTACACAGGGTACAGGTTCAGGTGTGATGAAGAGTATTTGCCCATTTTGAAGGTCAATCCATGATCACCGGGAGATCCTCATCGGGTGGGTCGGTTCGCAACCGGAAGACTATACCGATCTGCGGGATCAGCATGTTGGTGGTGGCTTTCACCGGGTCAAATGCACTGAACGGATCCTCTTCGAATGCCGCCTCGTCAATATCTTCCTGGAGCTTGTAGAATGTGACCTCCCCTCCGGCCAGATAGCTGCAGCGCAGATCCAGGGCAATACCGGATTGGCCAAAATAGAACATGATCCCGGCAGCACCTCCGTATCCGAGTGCCCAATCACCATCTGTGTCACTATCATATTCCTGCCATTCATTGCTAAAATTTTCGCGTTGCTCCAGCCGTTTGGATACAAAGAAATTCTTGAACCCGATCAGTCCTTCGGCATAGGGCTGCACCCAGCCACCGGTAGATGGCATGATCCGCAATCCACCGTAACCGGAAAAGAGGTTGGATGAAGCACGCAATCGGTATTCACCGACAAATCCACCGGGGAGCAGAACATTAAAGTCGCGACGCAATTGCTCAAATCCCATGAGTGAAAGATTGAGGCCTGCATATAATGGAGCATTCTGGTGGATCTTAAAGTAGATATCCATGCCACCACCAAAGCCGACTTTGTCATAAGCATCCTGAAAAGCTCCATTGGGGATACCCACCTGAAAGCCCAGGCCGAAGGTGCCAATTTCGCGTTGCGCCTGAGCGGTGGTAAGCGCCATTATAAGGAGGAGGGAAACGAGGGTAAGTATTCTGGTCATAGTGTTTGATTTGCCTCAAAAATGCGTGAATTCTATTGCATCGAAAAAGGATTGACAGCGTTTTGTTGGTATTTTAACGAGCGTTAGAAAAGTGTGAAATAGGTCTGATGGACGATCAGAATATGCCGCGAATGGACCAGTTAAGCCACACCATCCACAAAATACATCTCCACATCACCTCGGTTCTTCACAGGCAGACTGCCTCGAAAGTGGCAAGTAAACTGATTGTCGATCCGGTCAAAAACTGTTTTTGAAATATTGATTTTACCGGGCTCTCCGGCACTCTCCAATCGCGATGCTGTGTTGACCGTATCTCCCCAAATATCATAGGCGAATTTGCGACTTCCGACCACACCAGCCACCACCGGACCGAGGTGGATACCAATCCTCATCGTGAAAACAGGTCCACCTTTTTTTTCCTGGACCAGAGCCTGTTGGGCACAAAATGCCTGCATATCCATAGCTGCTCGAATGGTTGCAGAAGCGTGATCCGTGACATCCTGGGTCAACCCGCCTGCACACATATAAGCATCCCCAATGGTTTTGATCTTTTCCAGGCCATGCAGGCTGACGATTCTGTCGAATGCTGCAAAATAGGTGTTCAGATCATCGATCAACAGTTCGGGGTCTAGGTGCTCTGTCAGCGTGGTGAACTTGCTGAAATCGGTAAACATCACAGTTGCTTCCTGATATTTTCGAGGGGTGGCTCGTCCGGTTCGTTTCAATTCTTCGGCGGTTTCTGCCGGGAGGATATTCAGCAGCAGTTCGTCCGAACGCGCCTTCTCAGATGTGATCAATGCGCGGTTGGCTTCGATGACCGCATTTTGTTCCCGGATCTGCTTGTTCTGGTCGGCCAGGAGTCGGTTCTTTCTCCGTGTGAGCAAATAGCCGCCGGCGATCAGACCGAGGATCACCAGGAGCAAGGCACCTGCACCAAAAGCAGATCGTCTGAATGCATCTTGTTTCTGAATGGTGAGATCCTGGATCTGCTTCTCCTGGTTGAGGAGGGATATCTGTTGCAGATTGTCTTTTTCACGGGCCGCTCTGGCAGAGATTTCCAATTTCTGAAGGGCTTCCCGTTGATTCAGGTCGTTGATCTCCCGTTCCTTTTGGATTGCTTCCAGTCGTTGCTTGGCTAGGAGCAGTTCCTGTTGTGCTCGTGCGGCTTCCAATGCCTGGTTGGCCAGGCGACCCGCCTGGATCTCCTGTTGTTGCCGAAGCAAGGCCAATTCATCTTCCTTGCGGGCCGCTTCAAGAGTCATTTTTTCGGATTCAAGCTGCAGCTTTTCTTTTTCCAATCCCAGTTGCTGGATGGTCAGATCCCGAAGTTCCTGTGCAGACAGCAACAGTCGAATTTCTTTTTCACTGCGCTCCAGTGATAGTTCTTGTTCTTGCAGACGCTGTTCCTGCAGACGATCTTCAAGACGCAGTGAATCACGAATGGACAGATGCTGCTGATAATATCCCAAAGCCGTTTCGTACTCTGCCAATTCAGTATAGATGCCGGCCGTTGTCAAGTATGATTCAGATTCTGCATAGGCATCTTTGACTTTCCGGGCAGTAGTCGCTGCTGTCTGCGCATAATTGAGGGCATTATACTGATCACCATTTTTTTGATAGACAGCAGCGATCAGGTTTTGTATAGCAGGTTTTTGTGCAGATGATGCCAGAGCTTCGGCAGTCCGCAAAGCTTCCAGACTGGATTTGGTTTTTCCAAGATTGAAATTGGCAATGCCAAGGTGTGTCAACAAAGCCACTTTAAGGGGACTTCGGTCATTGTCATCAAACGCATCAAGGGCCTCCTTGAACATGCGAGCCGCAGGTCCATATTGTTGATCACGGTGCAGTAAATAGCCGAGATTATTTGTGAGCGTCGACACCTGTTTTGGATCCTTTCTCCGTCGGGCATCGGCCAGTCGTTGTTCGGTCAGTGCGATCGCTTCCGGTCTCCTGCCCGTACGTTCCAGGGCCTCTGTTTTCCATTGGAGAGCTTGATCCAGTCCTAGCCCTTCTGCCGCCAGCAATGTTTGGGCTCTACCAAGCCAGATCAGAGCGGAATCCGGCTGATAGGCGGTTAGATAGGCACCGCCCAGGGCGAGGCTGATCTGGCCCTTTCTCGCTGGATCCCATTTGTCCTGCCATCCCGCAAGACCTTCTTTCAAATAGGGAATAGCGGCAGTTGGCAGATTGGCTTGTTGATAGATTTCAGCTATTAATAATGAAAACTCCAAAGTCAGGCGAGACGAGGATTTCTTGTGCAGAGACTGTCGCCCTTCCAGGGCAAAACGAAGTGCTTTAGAAATATCCCGATGAGATAAATGCAATCGGGCGATCATCCATCGAGCGGAATCGCGGGCGATCTGATCACCACGGTTATTGGCTTGCTCAAGTTTCTCTTCCCACGTGGAAAGGTCCACTTGCCCGACCAGCCAGATGGGCTGGAGGAACAAGAGGAACAGAAGCAAAATATGCGATCGGTTCATTGTTCGAGATCGTAGCTCAGGCCGACCCATAAGGTCCTACCCATTTGCGGATTGAATTGAAGGTCATCGCCTGTACCGGTTGCGGAGATCCCACCATATTCGGCACCCAGAAGATTGCGGAACTGAAAAAAGGTTTGAAAATTTCGGGAGAGATGGTACCGAAAATTCAGATCGAGGATCTGATAACCTTCGAGATGCCGGAGGGGCGGTTCGGAACTGTTGGCATAAAAATCTGTCGCCATCCGCATATCCAGAGTGGTAAAGAATCGCTCCTTCCACCTGTAAGTCAATCGGGTCTTGATCAGCCATTCGGGGTATTCGCGCACATACGGCAAAGGAGATTTCTGGGCCGTGACCTTTTCTTCTCCCTGGCTCCAGGTAAGACCCAACTCAAAAAACAGCCTGTTGTTGATGGCGGGATTTCCCAGGGTGATCTTGCTCTGAATTCCCTGGATCTGTAAATAAGTATCCCCGAAATTGAAATAGCCCAGGAGGACAGGTGCATTCAAAAGGTCCTCGTTCAGTGGCTCGATCTTTTTGTACACGATGAAATTCTCTGTTTTCGAGGAGAACCAGCTCATATCGGCATAAATCCACGAAACAGGGTGCCAACGGAAGCCGGCTTCCCAGGAAGAGGTTTCTTCTGGTTCGAGAGGAATGGGAGAAGGTGAAAGATCGAGGATATTGTCTTTTGGTATGAGATAGGTTTGACCCAAATAATAGACGGGAGGCTGCCGGAGTGCCCGGCCATAAAAGCCTCGAAAACTCAACTGATTATTGGCTCGCCATGACACACCCAACCGGGGGTTGATCTGTGGTTTCAGGTCGAAAATGTAATAGGATATTCCACTGAATACCTGAAACTTCTCTAGAGACAGGATCAGCTGGGTGAACGCATTGGCATATTGACTTTCTTCCAATGGGAGATCATTAGCTGTATCATTCGGGAAGCGCAGGTTATTGCGTTGGGCTCGGCTCAGATAGGCCTTCCCCTGAATACCTGCCGACCATTCCAAAAATTTCCAGGGATAGACTGACAGAATCAGATCCAGATCGAATTCGTTCGATTCGGCCGAACTGAAACGTTTCCCCGTAAAATACCGATCGCCGATCACCTGTACCAGAGAGTCATACAACGATTGGTCAAAACTGCCTGATTGGTTGGCCTTGAGATAACTCAGTCCGTACAGGGCATCCCCCAGTTGATTGACCTGATAGGGATAAGACGATTGCGGATCCATGGCGTAGAACAGTCCTGAAACATTGGTCTCGATCCCCCATTTAGTGGCATAGTGCTGATAGCCAAACCTGAATCGTGTAGTACGCTCTCCATGAAAATCCTGGGGATTCTGGTAATTGACAGCCACCGGGTTCAGGCCCAGTGCACTGGGGTCACGGCGGTAAAAGATATCGGAGGAGAAACGGAGTCCCCGATAGGTGAGATTGAGGCCAAGACTGCGGCTCTGATGCGGGAATTGGGCCTGGGGTAAACGAGTATAGTAGGAAGCTGAATCGTACTGGAGAATGGACTGCCGGACAAGGGGCGATCGATATCGATCCAGATAGGTTTTGGGATTGTAAATGGCATCTTCTGTATCCAGGAAATCTGCGTCGTTCCGGTTGACAGAACTGGCATAGACATTAAATCGCATCAGGTGTTTGTCCTTGCCGAATTTACCTCCGAAAAATACATCCAAACCGGTAAATCCATTTCCGCCCATGGTCAGGTTGGCCCGGGCATAGATCGGTCGTTCAGAACGTTTGGTGATAATATTGATGACACCGGCGTTCGCATCGCTGCCATACAATGCTGCGGCGGGGCCGTAGATCACCTCGATACGATCCGCCTGACGCACAGGCAGTTGAGCACCGATCGGCATACCCTTCGTGGCAAATGGCTTGACTGGCACACCATCGACCAGGATCTTGCAATAACTGTTGCCCAGCAAACCGCGCAAAAGGAATGTCTCCCCGTCCGCACCGGAGCCAGGTTGAGAAACCCGGATTCCTGGTAACATGCGCAGGGCATCCACAAGCGTCACATAGCCCTGATTCCGGATCTCTTCCGCGGTAATAATATAGGTGGTGAAGGGCAGGTCTCTAACCTCCTGTAATGACCTGGATGCCGTGACCACCTGCTGTTTGTCGAATGGGACCAGATCATCCCGCAGATCCTCGCGGCCTAACCGGCTGATGGGAATACCACTTGAATCGATCTGAGCGGGCAGTAGCCCAAAGCTGAGCAGAAATCCGATGAGGTAGTATACGCGCGCCATGTGCCCCAAGATAAGCAGGTTGAAAAAAAGAACCCTGGTAATGAGAAGAAGAATCCTTGCAGGGTTCTGGTGATCAGATAACGGGCAAGTGCCCCCGGTATCATTCTGCGTTTCACTTCTGAGATGGATTGTGGAAAACCCCTGTCGGACATTTCCTGTTCCGGTGGATAACCACTAACTTTCGAGTTGCCATGCCCCGTGGCGAGACCAACACAATGCACCTATGTCCAAGAATCTGAGTGAGTTATCCGGCCGAAAGGGATTGATGGATAACCTTTTTGCCCGCCTGGGCGATACAGCAGTCGAAGAAGGAGCACCCTCCACAGAAGCGTTGGAGAGCCTGGCCCAGGAATTTTTGATCGGAACAGCCAATACTTACGGCACCGCATCATTCTATGATTTCACGCGGGAAGAGAACCGGGGAAAGAAAGTCTATGTCTGCAATGGATCGGCCTGTTTGTGTGCCGGTACCCAGGAGGCCGTACACCAAACCTTGGAAAAGACCTTCAAACCTGAAGAGATAGGTCACATGACCTGTTTGGGTCGCTGCCACGAGAATGGAGCCTTTCACTATCAGGGGAACAATTACTCTGCGAAGAGCCCTGCCGAGATCGCCTCCATCCTGGAGGGGACCAAAGCCCCGATGGATACCTATGCCGTCCGGTCCACCGGCACGGCTGTCCTGACTGGGCCGCAAGTAGATGCAAAGGCCCATGTGTCACGTCTGTTGAGCCAGACACCCGAACACTGGCTGAAAGAGATCGAACAATCACGACTCCGCGGTCGCGGTGGCGCCGGTTTTCCCATTAGTATGAAACTGGACTTCTGCCGTAAGTCCCCGGGCACAGAGAAGTTTGTCATCTGCAATGCGGACGAAGGCGATCCGGGTGCCTATTCGGATCGGTATCTACTCGAAAAGCAAGGCACGGCGGTGTTGATGGGCCTCCTGACAGCGGGCTATGTCACTGGCGCAAACTGGGGTGTGATGTATATCCGCGCGGAGTATCCCGAAGCGGTGCGCATGACTGAAGCGCTCGTCAACTCCCTCAATGAGCAGGGACTGTTGGGTCAGGACATTCAGGGAAGTGGCTTTTCGTTTCAGGTGAAGGTCATCCACGCACAAGGTTCCTATATCTGTGGGGAGGAAACCGCCTTAATCAACTCGATCGAAGGGCAGCGACCGGAGGTCCGGGTTCGTCCGCCCTATCCAGCTGTGCAGGGGCTGTTCAATAAACCCACTGCAGTCAACAATGTCGAAACCCTGGCCGCATTGCCCTGGATCCTCGCTCATGGCGGGGAAGCCTATGGCAGCCAGGGTACCGAAAAATCTGCAGGGACAAAGCTGGTCTGCCTGGATGGCCTTTTCAACAATCCCGGTATGCTGGAAGTCGAAATGGGTACCTCTTTACAGGAGGTAGTCTATGAATTGGGTGGTGGATTTCGCGAGCCTGTCAAGGGTCTGCATATCGGTGGGCCACTCGGCGGCATCGTCCCGGTGAGCAAGATCGGTGACCTGAATGTCGATTTCGAATCATTTGCCGGAGGAGGATTCCTGCTGGGGCATGCCTCGGTCGTTTCCATCCCGGAACGGATGCCGATGGTCAAATACCTCACGCATCTTTTCGAGTTCGCCTCTTACGAGAGTTGTGGGAAATGCTTCCCTTGTCGATTGGGTACCCAGCGTGCAGCCGAGATGCTGCAGAAGGCAGATGCAGGAACCTACAAGATCGATAAAGTGTTATTCGATGACCTGCTACACACCCTGCAGACGGCGTCTCTTTGTGCCCATGGCGGTGGCATTCCGCTCCCTGTGCGGAACAGTCTGATGTACTTCAAGGGAGAACTGGAACAGTATTTTAGTTGAGGAGGTTCCGCCAGTTGGCGGACAGGAAGGAGTTAAGGAGGGAAGGAGAAGATACCTTTCCAGGATGAAACACAACAATTCACTACTGATATGACAGACCATCCAAGCTGCTTTATTTGTAGACAAACGGTTAGAAAATCATAAGAAACGCCTTGTTTTTAGGGAAAATCATGAGATACCCCTAACTTGAAAAGCTTTTCTGCAAACCTGTTACCAATGACACCATCTACGTTGACCAAAGCTGTCGCTGATATTGCCAAACTCAATGGCACCAATGCGAATATGGCCTATATTGACGGCCGCCCCTATACCCTGATCCCGGGTGAGACCGTCCTCCAGTTCCTGCGCCGTCATCGCGGACAGGACTTTGTCCCCACCCTCTGTGATGCACCCAACCTCGAACCATTTGGATCGTGCCGGGTATGCAGTGTGGATGTGGCGATGCAAGCCAATGGGTCAGCACGGACAGTTGCCTCCTGCCATACACCTATGGCGGCCGGCATGCATATTGCGCCTCACAGTGCCAATGTGCAGCGCGTCCGGAAGAATATCATCGAACTGGTCCTCACGGATCATCCCCTGGATTGCCTGACCTGCGAAGCCAACGGCAACTGCGAGCTGCAGGATGTCGCGGCGGCAGTTGGTGTCCGGGATGTCCGCTATCCGGAAGGTGCGAACCATCTGGATCGGCAGAAAGATCTCAGCCACCCCTATATGGTGTCTGACCTCAGCAAGTGCATCAACTGCTACCGCTGTGTGCGGGCATGCGATGAAGTGCAGGGACAGTTGGTGCTGACGATGGCCGGTCGCGGCTTTGATTCCGTGATCGCCAAAGGCATGAACCAGTCCTTTTTCGAGTCGGACTGTGTGAGCTGTGGAGCCTGTGCTCAGGCTTGCCCGACCTCCGCCATTTCTGATGTATACCAGTCGAAGTCCGTGCGAGCCACGGAGAAAACCCGGACGGTCTGTACCTATTGCGGCGTGGGTTGCAACCTGGAGGTGTCCAGCACCAGTGGCGAGATCCTGAGCATTCAGGCCCCTTACGATGCCGAGGTCAATCAGGGACACACCTGCCTCAAAGGCCGGTATGCCTTCCATTTCTATGACCATCCGGATCGACTCCGCACACCGTTGATCAAGCGGAACGGTGTCCTCGAGCCGGCTACCTGGGATGAGGCGTATGATTTTATTGCCAACAAACTGAACGCTATCATTCAGGATCACGGGCCAGATGCCATCGCAGGGATCTCCTCTGCCCGTGCCACCAACGAAGAGAACTATCTCATGCAGAAGTTCATCCGCTCAGTGATCGGCACCAATAATATTGACTGTTGCGCACGGGTGTGCCACTCACCGACCGCCCTGGGCATGCAACGGACCTTTGGGACCGGGGCAGCTACCAACTCAGTAGCTGACATCAAACACACAGATTGCATCCTGGTGATCGGGGCCAACCCCACCGATGCTCATCCTGTGACCGGGGCGAAACTCAAGCAGTTTGCCATGAAGGGCAAACCAACCATTGTGATCGATCCACGACGCACTGAATTGGCGCGGTATGCCACCCACCATCTGGCCCTTCGCCCGGGTACCAACGTGGCTTTGCTGAACATGTTCCTCTACTATATCATCACCAATGATCTGGTGGATCAGAAATTTGTGGATACGCGGACAGAAGGATATGCCGAATTCAAAGCAGGCATCCTGGGGATCGACCTGGATGAAACAGAAAAAGTAACCGGCGTTGATCGCAAGTTAGTGGAAGAAGCAGCTGTGGCCTATGCCTCTGCTCCGAATGCTATGTCCTTCCACGGATTAGGCGTGACCGAGCATACTCAAGGAACCTTTACCGTGATGCAGATCGCCGACCTGGCGATGATTACCGGCAATATCGGTCGCCCGGGAGTGGGCGTGAATCCGCTCCGCGGACAGAACAACGTACAAGGTGCTGCCGACATGGGTTGCCAGCCCCACCAGGGAGCGGGATATTTTGATCTCACCAAATCGGAGATCATCGAAAAATACGACCATCACTATGGCGTGCCTCAACCCAAAGGAAAGGGATACAAGATCCCGGAGATGTTTGACGCCGCAATCGCCGGAGATCTGAAATCCCTGTGGCTGATCGGTGAGGATGTGGTTCAGACCGATCCCAACACCGCCAAGGTGAGCAAGGCCCTTCAGAATCTGGAGTTGCTGGTGGTCCAGGAACTCTTCATGACCGAAACGGCTAAACTGGCCGACGTCGTTCTTCCGGCATCTTCCTTCCTGGAGAAGGATGGCACATTCACCAATGGTGAACGCCGGGTCCAGCGTGTGAATGCCGTGATCGCTCCCTTACCAGGCACCAAGCCGGACGGACAGATCATCGCGGACATCATGAACCGGATGGGCTACAAGCAGGACGATTATACGGCAGCTGGCGTCCTGGAGGAGATATCCCGGATCGTGCCTTTCTTCGCCGGTATTCGCTGGGAAGAATTAGGCGAGAACGGTAAGCAGTGGCCGGTCACCCCAGACGGAAAGGACACCCAGATCCTGCACGGAGAGACCTTCAAGCGGGGACTGGGCAAGTTCGAGTTCTTTGACTGGCGCGAAAGCGGTGAGCTGCTGGACAATCAGAAGGACTACCCGTTCATCCTCACCACCAACCGGGAGCTGGAGCACTACAATTGTGGCGCGATGACCCGTCGGACCGGCAACGTGGATATCCTCACCGAGGATACCCTCATGATCCACCCGGACGATGCAGCTGCCTATCACCTCAACGATGGGGATATGCTCTGTGTCGAATCACCCCGCGGCAAGGTGGATATCAAAGCCAAGGTGACCGACGAGGTCCGTCCTGGGGTGTTGAGTACCACCTTCCACTTCCCCGAGATCATGGTCAATAATCTGACCTCCGACGAACACGACTCCGAGGCCATGTGCCCTGAGTACAAGGTGGTCGCCGTGCGGATCCGGAAGAGTAAGGGGAAGTATAAGGAGGGGGCGGTGGTTTAGGAATTCCCTTTTTCTAAAGGAAATCGGTCCTAACGAGGGTAAAGATGACGCCTGATCTTGTAACGAGGGTAAAAATTTCATATTTTTACCCTCGTTATTCGTTTTGGAACGTAAACTTGACCCAATGAACGGATTTGATCCTGGAGTACCCTATAACAATCTACCACTGCTACCCCCTGCCGTTGAGCTGGAAACGAGGCGGGTTTTGGTCAAGACGATTTCTGCGGGCAGAGCGTTGGCACAACTCAATGGGGCATTGATTCATCTGCCCAACCCGCACCTGTTTTTAGATTCAATTTATGTCCTGGAAGCAAAAGCCAGTTCGGAGGTGGAGAATATCCTGACCACGAATGATGACCTCTACCAATCGACAGTGGTCAGTCATCGCGTTGAAAATCCAGCGGTGAGGGAGGTCCTTCGCTATAAGGAAGCATTATGGCTGGGGTTGACACGGCTGGAGGATCGGCCTTTATTGACCACTAACCTTTTCATTGAAATTGTTCAGTGCATCAAACAGAATCAGTCTGGCATACGCAAAGTGCCAGGAACAACTCTGGTAACCCCTGATGGTAAAGTGATTTACACGCCCCCTTCTGGAGAGGACGTGATCCGTCAGATGTTGTCCAACCTGGAACAATTCATTCATGAGGAGAATGAGCTGGACCCTTTGATCAAAATGGCTGTCATCCATTACCAATTCGAAGCCGTACACCCGTTTGTGGATGGGAATGGGCGTACAGGTCGCATCCTCCTTTTGCTATACCTCAAATTCACAGGCATGTTGGATGTTCCGGCGATCTTTTTAAGTGAATACATCATCCGGAATAAGTCAGAATACTACCGTCGATTGCGACAAGTAACGGAGAACGGTAATTGGGAAGATTACCTATTGTACATGCTGGATATGGTGAAAGTCACCTCTCGAAGTGCATTTGTAAAACTGCAGTCGATCACACAATTGATGGACCTTATGAGCGACGAAATCCAAGCCGCTTTGCCAAGGGTATATTCCAGGGAATTGATGGATGTTCTGTTTCGATTACCCTATGTTAAGCGAGACACATTAGTGGAGGCTGGTCTGGGTACTAAAAAAACTGTCGGCACCTATTTGATGGACCTGGAGAAAAAGGGTTTTCTGACTTGGATCAGACTGGGAAAAGAAAAACTGTATTTAAATTACCGATTGATGGATGTATTGAAAAAGTGATTCGTGTTTTATTGACAAAGAATCTGGCATCAATACAGGATCGGTTTTTTCGATTATACGTGATTGCGTGCAGTTGAAGAAGGTACTCGTGTCTATTGACGGAAAGTTCTTCAACCCCTTCAGGGTTGATTGTATATCATACTCCTACCCCGGGCTCCGCCCTGGGCTATTCTATTGAACCCCTCCAGGGTTCTTTTTGACGGTTTGTCTCAGTGACTTTTCTAATGGAAAAAGTTAGTATATTACTCCCAGTGAGATTTTTTAGTTTTGAATTTATTGTCCTTGTGCCAAGGTGTGAAGTAGATATAAAGGAGAAAGTTGCGGATGAAGTCCATCGGGGTGCGTTGAGTACGACCTTCCACTTCCCCGAGATCATGGTCAACAACCTGACCTCCGACGAACACGACTCCGAAGCTATGTGCCCCGAGTACAAGGTGGTCGCCGTGCGGATCCGAAAGAGTAAAGGGAAGTATAAGGAGGGGGCGGTGGTGTAATCAAATGCCTGTGCAACTATGAGACGATTATATACAATTGCGTTGCTCCTACTTGTGGGATTTGGATGCCAGAAGGAGGAGTGTTCTTTTTCAAACGGATGTGGAAAGTACAATGTTGATCTAGGTAGATGGGAGTTATTGAATTCAAGCTTGGCGAAAATTCCATATTTCGGGAAGAGTGAGGCTATTTTTGTAGACTCAATTGGGTCATCCGCATCCATGAAAATTACTGAATTGACATTATTTGATTCATTAGACTGGTATACTGATAAATACGATGTTTATGAGACTGGGGATACAATCCGATATTATTATCAATCTCAAAAAAAAGGTTTTTACTTACAGTTAAAAGTTTGAATATTTACTACTTGTTAGATGCCAGTTCTGTGCCCGAGATATTCTGTGAAGAACAACCCATTGGGAAAGTGGCAGATTTCTTGAGTATTTGGAGGAAAGAACAGGATAGCACTTCATTTTTCTATGATTTCGTTTTTTCTGATGTTTTAAACCCACGAACATCTACTTGTCAATTTGAGTTACCTCATGATGAAGGTCCTATAGATTATTTTGGAAAAACATTTGAAACCTCACTTCATTATATGGACTATTATCCATATATTTTGGAGCGATTTAACTATGAAAATGGCATAATCGTTCTAAGAGATCATTCAGGTAAAATTTGGCGGTTTGATCATTTTATTGAATAGTATTTCAAGTAAATTATCCCAAACGGCAATTTATTGAGCATTTGAAATCGAATAGTCAGTCCTTGACTACGGTGGTATTTAGCGGATATCCTATATCCTTGACCTATCTACCATTTCGCTCCTTCAGGGTTCTGGACCTTGACCTTTCGAAATATCGAAATAACGAAATAACATTTCTCCTCGATTCCTCGACTCCGTCACTTCTCCATCACTTTCATTATGGGGTTTTCATTTTTCATGATGTCTGGGAGTTCTTCAACCCCTTCAGGGTTGATTGTAGATGATACATCTACTCCGGGTTGGCACCCGGGGCAATTATCTTGAACCCCTCCGGAGTTAAGGAGCCTGGATCGATTCAGAATTTAAATACAATAAAGAATTTTTGGCCTTCACGTTTTTTCCTCGACTCATCCACCATTTCGTCTCTTTATAAGGATGGCTGCCTGCATTCGAAATATCGAAATACCTCAATAACGAAATAACATTTCTCCTCGACTCCTTACCTCCTCCACTCCAAACCCATAACCTCATTTCACCACCGTCACTTCCCCCTTCACAAACCGGTGGCTTTCATCCGACATCAGCAGACTGCCCGTAAACACATAGACACCTGGATCCAGAAAAATGCCCCGACTTTTGCCATCCCAGCCAAACTCTGGATTTCCCGGAGGAAGGTCGGCGTATGTGGCCAGTTTATTCCCCCATCGATCGTAGATGGTCATCGATTCGATCAGGGCCAGATCTGCTCCTCCGTAAATGGTGAATCGATCATTGATCCCGTCATCATTGGGAGAAAAAGCAGTCGGGATATAAATGCCAGTGCGCAAGAGGGTGAGATGCAGAATGTGCACGGAGTCGCAACCGGATGCAGTGGTGCTATTGGAAAAATATGTGCCCGACTGGGTATAGATGGTTTTATCGACGGGCCAGATATATTTCGGATCATTGGTGGTGACGCTGTCCACATCTTTCCAGGAGGAGTGGATGGTCAGGATCAACTGGCGGGTGGAATCGCAACCATGGATGGTCTGACCATTCGAAGTGAATGTTGTGCTCTGGGTATAAATCTGACCATTCTCCGGCCAGGTATACACATCGCAGGCCTGGACAATATCGATCTGGTCGTATGCAGGGTGGACGGTAAGATTCAGGATATGGGTGGAGTCACAGCCATTCACCGTTTGGAACAATGCACTGTACTGGCCGCTCTGGGTCAGGGTATCTCCTTCAAAGACCAACGGTTCGCCTTCACAGGTGGACACGAATGTCTCCTCGGACTGGGACGGATATACCGTCAGCGACAAGGTGACCAGGGAGTCGCAACCGCCGGAAGAGGTGAGCATGTCTGTATACGTGCCGGATAAAAAAAGTGGTTTCCCGCCAAAGTCGAACACGTCGCCGGCACAAATGGACCTGTCCAGGTCAGTGGTGAGGATGGTGGCGACCGAAAGCGTCAGTTCCACAGTGCTATCACATCCCTGACTGGTCTGAAGGTTGGCGATATACGATCCGGGATTGGTCAGCGTCTGACCGTTGAAGGCATAAGATTGCCCGGTGCAGATCTGGGCCTGAACCGGGTTGAAGACCGTGGGGTGAACGGTCAGCTGGAGGTGGACCGTACTGTCGCAACCGGTCCAGCTGGTCAGGACTTCGGAATAATCGCCTGCCACAGTGAGCAGATCCCCCTGGAAATCGTAGCTCTCTCCCTCGCAGATCTGTGCCTGGAGGTCCTGGGATGGATTCGGCAGCACATCCAGGGTGAGGGTAATGATGGAGTCGCAACCTCCCGAAGAAAGCATGGTGTCGGCATACACACCTGCAGCGGTCAGGAGGAGACCATTGAAGGAAAAGGATTCACCTTCACAGATGGCGGCATCGGCATTCTCCGCAATGACAGCTACCACCTCCAGGGTGAGTTGAATGGTGCTGTCACAGCCGTTCATGGTTTGCAAATTGGCGGTATAGGTCCCAGGTGAGTTGAGATTCATTCCCTGGAAGGGATAGGACTGGCCGGCACAGATCTGGGCCTGAAGGGACGTCAGAGGTGTTGCGTAGACCTCCAGATCCAGGGTGACGGTGCTGTCACACCCGGCCTGGTTGGTCAGCATTGAGGTATAGATGCCAGGGGTGGCCAGTGTATCACCTTCGAAGAAATAAGTTTCGCCCTGGCAGATGGCTGCGCTGGCATTCGAGGCAGTGGCTTGGAGGAAGTTCAACATCAGGATCACCGTACTGTCACAACCCTGGTTGGACTGTAGATCAGCCTGATAAATACCTGGCTGTTTCAACGTATCTCCCTGGAAGATGTAGGCGTTTCCCTCACACAGATCCACCTGCATGGAATCGGTGGTTATGGACGACACCTGGAGATCAAGGAGCACTGTGCTGTCGCATCCAAAGTCATTCTGCAGGTCGGCGGAGTAGATGCCGGGATTGGTGAGGAACTGGCCATGGAAATCCAGGACTTCCCCTTCGCAGATCGTCATATCGATAGCTTCGATAGACGTGGGCAGGACGATCAGTTCCAGCGTAACGGTGCTGTCGCAGCCGTGGATATTCTGCAGATGCGCGATGTAGAATCCGGATTGATCCAGAATGTCGTTGTCAAATGGATAGAACTCACCTTCACAAATGGTCACTGTGAGGTCTTCATAGTCGACCGGCCAGACATCCAGAAGGAGGCCGACAATGCTGTCGCAGCCGTGGAAGGTTTGCAGGTAGGCTTCGTAATACCCGGGCTGTTCGAGCAGTTGCCCATCAAAAAAATAACTTTCCCCCTCGCAGATGGCGGCCTCCAGGCTTTCTTCTTCTTCCGGGTGGATGGTCACATTGACCGAGGTGACCACGGTGCATCCGGCCCCATCGGTGACTGTCAGGAAGTATTGACCACTTTGGGTAAAAGTATTGCTTGGCGAGTTGGGATTTTGCCCGCCATCCCATTCATAGGTTTGTCCACCAGAGGCTGTAAGAGTGGTGTTGACACAAGCAATGGTGTCGCCATCGATCTCTACATCGAAGAGCGGAGGATTAATTCCCCAGGTAATATTGGTGTAATTCTCCGGCGTGGACGAATAGATGGTTACGCAGTCGAAGTCGCCCGGAAAAACGATGATGCCATAACCTTCCTGGCCGATCAGGGTGGTGCTGTTCACCCAGGTCATCCCTCCACCATCAAAGACTACCTGGTAGGGTAGAGAGAATTGTAACGTGACAGGGAGACCGGGATTACCGACGGAACTGAGCAGGAGGACGGGATTGGAAACGGTCTCTGAAAAACACATGGTCGTCTCTCCTCCTGGTCCGGAAGCCCAGGTTGTGCGAGGTACAGTACTGTTGGGTGGAGGGTCATTGAAGGCACTGAAGATGCCGTAGTTGTATATGCCAGGGGTGGAGTCAAAAGTATAGTTGGTGGTCATGCTCACCGAAATGGGTCCATTGGGGGTAGAGATGGTACCGGTGGCTTCCATGCCGGTAAAGCCGGTCCAGACTGCCCAGTCGTAGTTCTGATCACATTGGGCAATGGATGATTGGGCCAGGGGCAGGAGTATGGCTAGAAAGATAGACCGGTAGAAAAGGGTGATCCGCATAGTAGAACTTGAAAGTACACTTTTGAATGGAATTGTTTTCCAGGAATAATCCCGGATATGCTAGATGGAAGACTTGTGGATGCGATTTTTACCGGCCAGACCAATTGAAAGCGGAATCAAAGGAGAATACACAGAATCGTCCGGATATCATCGATAGGCCGCCCCATGAATGGCAACGAAGGCATGGAGGTCGACCCGACTCACACCAGGGAGTTGAGTACGGCCTTTCCAGTGCAGCATAATGATACGGAAGAGGATCGAAAGATGGATCAGCGGGTGGATCTACGGATTTCAGTGGAATAGCCTTTGAACAAGGAATCCAATCAGGGTATATAAGGTATTGTTCGTCGGATCATTCAAAGGATATATCAAGAGCGCAAGCAGGTCTGAAACACAAGATCAGAGGTAGATTTTACCGTGCCTGAATGGAAGGGGCATTTTGAACAGGTGTGGAATCATGACGTATCTTCACACGATTGGTGGATAGGGGTCAAGATCGATTGATCCTTATCAATGCTTGGCGATTCACGATAATGAACGGGTAAAATTGAGAATATGAAATACATTCTACTTTTGGTGGCCCTCCTTGTCATCGGCTGTACACAAACCCCTGAGATCAGTTCGATCAATCCGGAAAACTGGGCAAAAAGAATGGCGGATATCAGCTCACTGGATTCGCTGGAGTATGGGAAGACTTATTTATCCGTGTATTCGCAAATCTACAGTACTTCAGAGCACAAGACCCATAACCTCACAGCCATGGTGAGCATGCGCAATACCAGTGATCAGGATACCATCTATTTGCTCAAGGCGGAATATTTTGATACCCACGGCAATCCTGTCCGGACATACTTTGACCACCCGGTCTATCTGGCGCCGATGGAAACTACAGAGATTATTATTGATGAAATGGATATTGCCGGCGGGACGGGGTCGAATTTTCTCATTGAATGGAAGATCCCTGCGCATTGCCCTGAACCCTTGTTTGAGGGGATCATGAACTCTACGATGGGCCAGCAAGGGCTTTCGTTTGCGACCGTTGGCGTGCGAATAAACTAAGTAGGGTTTGCTGAAAAACTATTCAATCAACTTCCAGTCAGAGTGCCGTATCTGACTCTATGGCCCATACTATCTAGGAATAATGCTCTAGCAAAGCCTTGATACGGTGTGAAGACTCTTTGGGCTATTCCTTCCA
>JAIPBE010000044.1 GCA_021738725.1 Saprospiraceae bacterium
GAGCTTGATTCGGAGATGATCACAAGGGCTCTATATAGTACAGTTGTCGGTTATCAGTTGTCAGTTTTCCAGATTCCTGCTTTTACCCACGATTTCCGAAATAACGCAATAGCCCAATAACGAAATAACCCCCACTGGCTTGGAGTGCCTGCCTATTTTCTACTTAACTCCATAACCCCTCAACTCCTTAACTACCGTTTGTGTGTGGCTGGCGCCACTGAGAAGAACTTTGTGTGCTTGAGAGGTAAATGGTAAAAGGCGAAGGGTAAAGGGAGCTTGATTTTCGAAATAACGCAATATCCCAATAACGAAATAACCCCCGTTGCTTGGGTTCATTAGATCTTAAATCATTCATCCTGTATGGACGGGTCAAGAATTTACCCAATACCCAATACCCAATACCCATATGCCTCATCTTCCCTTACCTTTGCGCCGAAATCGCACGGCATGAAGATCTCCCTGAATTGGCTGAAGAATTATCTGGACCTCCCCCTCGACCCCGAGAAGATCGGTGACCTCCTCACCAGTCTGGGACTGGAGGTCGAAGGGATGGAGAAGATTGAAGCCGGTCACAACGGACTGGCCGGGATCATGGTCGGCAAAGTCCTGACCTGTGAAAAGCACCCGGATGCCGACCGATTGTCTCTCTGTACTGTCGATATCGCTGGAGCAGAACCCTTGTCCATTGTTTGTGGGGCACCCAATGTGGCCAAAGGCCAAAAGGTATTGGTAGCGACTGCGGGTGCGAATGTCCTGGGAAAGGACGGAGAGGGATTTACGATCAAATCAGGGAAGATCCGTGGTGCTGCTTCCGAAGGGATGATCTGTGCGGTGGATGAATTAGGGCTCGGTGAAGATCATTCCGGCATCCTGGTCCTGGACGATCAAGCCGTGGTCGGAATGCCTGCGAAGGAGCATCTGGGGTTGATAGAAGACTGGATCTACGAGATCGGTCTCACGCCGAACCGGTCAGATGCCACCAATCATATTGGTGTCGCACGGGACTTGTACGCTGCGCTGGTGATCCGGCATGGATTCACCGGGGGGATCAATCTGCCCAATGTCAGGAACTTCCCGTCAGGAGAGAATACACACCCCGTGCAGGTCTTTGTCGAAAATGTACAGGCTTGTCCCCGTTACTCTGGCGTAAGTATCTCCGGGATCAAGGTGGGTCCCTCACCAGAATGGCTCCGCCAGGCGTTGACATCCATCGGCGAACGTTCCATCAACAATGTGGTAGATGCCACCAATTATATCCTGCATGAAATGGGTCAGCCCTTGCATGCCTTTGATCTGGATAAGATCGGTGGCCAGACGATTCGTGTCAAAACCCTGCCGGATCAGACGCCATTCTTATGTCTGGATGAGATCGAACGAAAACTGGACCCTGAAGATCTGATGATCTGCGATGGTGACAGTCAACCTATGTGTATCGGTGGTGTTTTCGGTGGTCTTCATTCAGGTGTCACCGGATCGACCACGGGGATCTTTCTGGAGTCTGCCTATTTTGATCCGGGCTTTATCCGACGGTCCAGTACCCGGCACAACCTCCGCACCGAAGCAGCCCGGATCTTTGAAAAAGGAGCTG
The DNA here is from genome assembly GCA_021738725.1 of Saprospiraceae bacterium. Lineage (GTDB taxonomy): Bacteria > Bacteroidota > Bacteroidia > Chitinophagales > Saprospiraceae > JAGNXB01. Next base: position 1,589 of record JAIPBE010000044.1, read on the forward strand.
ATCCTGAGAGTACAGTGTACATTCTGGAGCGAGCTGCAAAATTGATCTGCGAATTGACCGGAGGTCAGATCGCATCTCCAGTTGTGGATATTTACCCGAACCCCGTGGCTGCTGTCCGCTTGGATGTGCGGGTATCCAGGGTCAGGTTACTGACCGGCGTGGATCTGGATCTGGATGAGATCAGAAGGGTGCTTGCGGCGCTGGGCATGCCTATTCTGTCACATTCAGGCGATACATTCTCCGTGCAGGTGCCGGGCAACAAAAGTGATGTCCTCCGGGAGGTAGATGTCATCGAGGAGATCCTTCGTGTGATCGGTTACGATCGGGTTCCGGAACCGGGTAAGATGTTCGTCTCTGTGCAAACCACTCCGAAGCCAGATCCATCAAAATTGCGGGATAAGGTCGCCTCTATGCTGAGTGCGCGCGGATTCCATGAGGCCATGTCCCTCTCCCTGGATCAATCTGCCCGGTATGAAAAGTTCGCTCCGGAATGGGTGGGGTCGCTGGTCAAGATCCACAATACTTCTAACATCCATCTGGACAGTCTGCGGGCCGATATGATGCCCAACATGCTGGAGAATGTTCTCCGGAACAAGAACCGCCAGAATCACAATGTCCGCCTGTTTGAATTTGGCAAGACCTACAGTCGGGACGGCGAGTCCTTCACAGAAAACAACCGGTTGATTCTGGCCATGACAGGCAAGCGGGAGGCCGAGAGCTGGTTGAACAGTGGCCGGGAACAGTCTGACCTCTATACCCTCAAAACGGAGGCCGAATCAGTCCTGCAATTTCTGCGGATCCAGGGATGGCAGGAACGTCCATCGGAAGGACAGGGTCTGGAACCGGGCCTGGTTTGGGCAAGAGGCCCGAAGGAAATGGTCCGTATGGGAGCAGTGAGTGGAGAATGGCTGGAGATCATGGATATCGATCAGCCGGTTTGGGTGGCTGATTTCAATTGGGATATCGTCCTAGGATTTATCCCTGGAAAGGATCAGGAAACGACATCGCTGAGCCGGTTCCCGGAGGTGAGGCGTGATCTGGCGTTGGTATTGGATCAATCCGTCGGCTACAAGGAGATCGAGGCCCTGGCGCTCAAGACAGAAAAAATACTTTTGAAAGAGGTCAACCTCTTTGATGTATACACTTCGGAGGAGCATTTGGGTAAAGGAAAAAAATCATGTGCAGTCAGTTTCCGCTTTGCCGATCCTGAACGTACGCTGACGGATCAGGAGATCGATGCGATCATGGATAAGCTGATCACCGGATATGAAACAAAGCTGGGGGCAGTGATCCGACGTTGATCGAATTCTGTCTTCCAGGCTACCACGAGATTCAAGGTATTGTAAAGATGGACTGTTCAATGTTCAAAGAGGCCCGCCTTGGCGGGCCTCTGTTCAATGTTCAAGGTACCATGAGCGCTCGGGGTCAAGCTCGCTTATCGCCCGGCGGATTGAACAGGCGGTGAGACACCGCCCAAGATCACATTCGATGAGATGGGGCATGTATTACAGCCCGTCTCGCACTGCTGGTGAGACACCGGCACCAACATTTATATTATAACGAAGCTCCTGTACTCATAACCTCCTCGACTCCTTACCTCCTCCACTCCTCCCCCTAATATGTGCATTGTCAGCCCTCTGCATCATTTACTTCAAGAAAAACATCGGTAAAGAGCCGAGGCGTTGGGTTCTTTTTCTATTTTTACCTGTTGAAGGAGTATGGCATTACATCAACTGACAGACCAACTGGATACGATAGAGCTCAAAGCTCGGCAACTTGCTGTGCGGTTGCGTCATGTACAAGGTGTGGGTGAGGAACTCCAGGAATTGAATTCGCAGCTCAAAAGAGAACTCGACAAAGCCAATGACCGCATAAAACACCTCAACGCAGCAACGGACACACCCGTACCCGGAGCAGCTCATCTCGTGGCAGATGCCCGGGATCTAAAAAAGGAGATACATCGCTATATAGACGAATTGGACAAGTGTATAGAATGGCTGAGCAAACAGGCATAACCGTATGATCACCGAGACTAAAAAGCAAGTGACCCTGGTCATTGCAGGGAGGTCTTACCCCGTACAACTCGATCCGGTCGAGGAACGGGAGGTCAAGACTGTTGTTGCCGAAGTGAATGCTCGGGTGGAATCCATCCAGTCCCGTTATCCCAAACAGGATAAACAGGATTGTCTGGCCATGGCCATTCTGATGTACGCGTCTGAATTACACAAGATCCAGCACACCGGCGAACTTGCCGAAATGCAGGAGGCTATGACTACCAAAATGGCGGCCATAGAAAGCCTCCTCGATGATCTCCTTACCTGAGTCGTTCCTCTTCCGACGTCTGATAGGCTGTGCCGTGAGGTGAGATGCAGCAATCGTACATCACTATAAATACCCACTATGGAATTATTCATCGGAATCGGGATCGGACTCCTCGTCGGCGGAGGGGTGATCTGGGCCTGGCTGTCTGTCCTAAATAAAAAACGAATCGATGAGGTCAATGCCAATACGGACCACGTCTTAAAAGAATCCAAACTCACAGCCAAGCGCCTCATCGACGAAGCAGAGGTTAAGGCCGAAAAGATCGTCTCCAAAGCGGAGGCGACTAATGAGAGCATCAAACAAAAGAAGATCCAGGAGGCCCGCGAGAAGTTCAACAAGTACCGCGCAGAATTCGAAGACGAAAAGGCACAATACAAGGTCGAGATCAAGGAGCGGGAGATCGAGGTACGCAACCTTGAAAAGGAAATGGCCCAGCGCGAAAAGGACTTCCAGATGAAACTGGAAGATGTCGAGCAACGGGAAGGAGATCTACAGAAGGTGCGCGACCACCTGGATATTCAGCTGAAGATCGTCGCCAAGAAGAAAGAGGAGCTGGATGCGGCCAACGAGACCCACATCAAGGCATTGGAAAGTGTATCCAAACTCACCGAGCAGGAGGCTCGCGACCAGTTACTCGAAGCCGTCAAAGCGAAGGCGGAGACGGATGCGATGGCCATCATCAAGGACTCTGTCGCTCAGGCCCAGTTGGAGGCCGGCAAACAGGCCAAGAAGATCATTATCCAGACCATCCAGCGGATGGCCTCAGAGTTCACCATCGAAAACACCGTATCGGTCTTCAACCTGGAGTCCGACGATATCAAGGGACAGATCATCGGTCGGGAAGGCCGGAATATCCGGGCCATCGAAGCGGCAACAGGTGCCGAGATCGTCGTGGATGATACACCGGAAGCGATCATTATTTCCAGTTTCGATCCGATCCGCCGGGAGATCGCACGTTTATCCCTGAAGAAACTGGTGGCCGATGGACGGATCCACCCCACCCGAATCGAAGAAGTGGTGGCCAAGACCAAAAAACAACTGGAAGAGCAGATCGTGGAGATCGGCGAACGGACCGTGATCGATCTCGACATTCATGGTCTGGATCCCTACCTGATCAAAATGGTGGGGCGGATGCGTTTCCGGTCTTCCTATGGTCAGAACCTCCTCAAGCACTCGCTGGAAGTAGCCAACCTGTGCGCTACTATGGCAGCCGAACTGGGCCTGAATCCCAAGCAGATCAAACTGGCCAAACGCGCCGGACTCCTCCACGATATCGGAAAAGTTTCCGAAGAGGAATCAGAACTGTCCCACGCCATCCTGGGTATGCGCATCAGCGAAAAGCACGGAGAAGTGCCCATCGTGCTGAATGCCATTGGAGCCCACCACGATGAGATCGAGATGAACAATATTATCTCGCCTATCGTGCAGGCTTGTGACTCCATCTCAGGTGCTCGTCCGGGCGCTCGCCGGGAGATCCTGGAGAGCTACCTCAAACGGATCAGCGATCTCGAAGAACTGGCCATGTCCTATGACGGTGTCCAGAAAGCCTATGCCCTTCAGGCCGGTCGCGAGCTGCGGGTCATGGTAGAGGCGGAAAAGGTCACTGACCAGTATGCGGATGATCTATCTTTTATGATCTCGCAGAAGATCCAGGAGGAGATGCAGTATCCCGGTCAGATCAAGGTCACTGTTATCCGGGAGATGCGCGCGGTGAACTACGCACGGTAGGAGCACAAGTCAAGTGAAGAAAAACAAGAGCCGGGGATTTCTCCGGCTCTTTTTATGGGATAGAACCATGTCCGGGCCGGGATACCTTGTTCCAATGTTCCTTATTCCTGGTTGAATTTTCAAAGGGAATACTACTTTGTGGCCTTGAATTGAATGGGCCATCATCAACCTGGATTACTTTGGATTCAACGATACTCCTACAGATGCGAATAAACGAATAAACCCATAACCACCTTTACGCCATTGACCGTTCTTCTTGGCGCTGTAAAGTCAAGTCAATTCAAGATAGCAGGTTCATTTCTTTCTTCAGGAGCTAAACCAATGAACCCATAGACGAATAAGTGTCTTGACTCCTGATAGGATTGGTGTAGCCTTAGAGTTCGCGCCGGTGCGACACTTTTAGCTCTGCCTGGCTCGGATTGATTGTCAAACCTGGATATTCGGTTGTGAAGTTTATATGTAAATTGCTTTATGGTGGGTAGATGGCGACAAAGCAGTGATGTAAATGAAATCAACTTCCGGTTCCCCTGATCCAGGGCATGGCCTTGGAAAGTTATTTATATCCTGTATGTAGTGGAGAAAAAAGCGAAAGATTGATAGAGAAAGGATTCGGATATCTGAATGTTAGGCACCATAAAAATTAAGAATATGAAAAATCTATCTTACTATTCAAACTCAATACTCTTATTCTGTTTCACAGTTTTAATTCTATTCCAAAGCTGCAAAACTGAGAATGTAAGAGTCGATGATTACAATTCTGAAATAATCACATCCTGGAATGAGAAAATTATGAAGTATGCTATCGAAGAAGATGGCTTACTTACTCTCAAAGGAGTTAGAACCGAAGCATTGTTGTATATCGCAATTCATGATGCTTTGAATACTATAAAGCCTCTGTATGCCAAATATTCTTACAAAGGTAGTGTTCAAAATGCAAATCCAATTGCGGCTTCAGCCCAGGCTGCTTATGAAGTGGCCATAAACCAATTTCCAGAAAAGCAGAAAGAACTTGAAGAGGAGCTTAACAAATGGCTGTCGGAAATTCCAGAAGGAACTATGAAAACAGAAGGTATAAATTTAGGTAAACAAACCGCAAAAAAAGTTATGGAAGCCCGATCAGACGATAAGTGGAACGGAGAAGCTGATTATATTTGGCATCCTATGGCACCAGGAGTTTATGCTGAATTTAATGAGCATAGTGGAACACCTGATGGATTTATTTTTGGTGCCGGCTGGGCTATTGCACAGCCTTTTTTGCTAACAAGCCAGGATCAATTCAGATCCCCTCCGCCTCCTGAAATAAATAGTGAAGTTTACACCAAAGCATTCAATGAGGTTAAAGAGTACGGAAGATTTGAAAGTAAAGTAAGGTCGAATGACCAAGCTCATTTAGCTATGTGGTGGAAGGATTTCGTAGAGAATTCGCATAATAGACTTGCTCGTAAACTTGTAGTAAAAGAAAAGCTTAATTTATGGGAAACAGCAAGACTTTTTGCTTTATTAAACATGACGGTTTATGATGCTTATGTGAGTGTATTTGACAATAAGTTTCATTACAATCATTGGCGACCATACACAGCAATAAGATGGGCAGCCAACGATGAAAATATCGATACTGAACCTGATCATGGATGGAATAATTTACATAAACATACTTATGCTTTCCCATCCTATCCTTCTGCTCACGGGACAGCAAGTACAGCAGCTATGACAGTCTTGGCTAATTCTTTGGGAACCGGTGATGAATATTCTTTCACAATGACTACTAGTGAAGTGGATAAGGCTGGTCCTTTCTCAGGGAAAGTTAAAATGGATCCTCCAACACGGTCTTTTTCTTCATTTTCAGAAGCTGGAATGGAGGCATCATTGTCTAGAGTCTACTTGGGAATACACTTTCGATACGATTCAGAAGAAGGATTCGAGTTGGGAAGGAAAATCGGAAATTATGCAAATCAGAATTTCTTGACTCCTTTAATTACGGAAAAATAACAGTACCTAACGACATCTACATGGCAATACTTGCATTCGCTTCGTACTGCATGTAGCCTTACGTAGTAACGAAATAAAATGAGCACAAATCCACTCATAGACTACTTCAACAATATTCTTCCTCTGAATGAGGAAGAGAAGGCTTTTGTGGAACGTATTTTCAAAGAAAGAAGAGTGAAGCGAAGGCAGTTCATCCTGCAAGATGGCGATATCTGCAAGCATAACACCTTTGTAGTGGAAGGTTGTTTGAAAATGTACTTCATTGATCGTAACGGAAAAGAACACAACCTGCTATTTGCCATCGAAAATTGGTGGATCGGGGATATAGGAAGTTTCCATTCAGAAGAACCCAGTCAACTGAATATAGAAGCTTTAGAGGATTCTGTTATTCTTCAAAGCAGGAAAGAGGATCAGCTGAAACTCTTTGTTGATTACCCGAAATTCAATAGAATCTTCAGGATGCTCGCAGAGAATGCCATGGTCGGTCTGCAGCAAAGAACGATACAGAATATCAGCTCGACTGCCGAAGAACGATATGTAGACTTCCTCAAACGATATCCCCAGTTCTTCAATCGTATTTCAAATGTGCAAATCGCATCCTATCTCGGTGTAACCCCCGAGTTCCTGAGTGCAATTCGAAAGAAGATCGCAAAGTCTTAATCTATCTTAAGATTGTTTCTTAAGATACCTTATAGGTGCATCATTTTGATGTATCCCATCTTTGTATTTTAATAAACTTCTAAACAAAATTGGCAATGAAAAATAGAACAATTGCTGTAATTGGCGCAACGGGTTCGCAAGGGAAGGGGGGCGTTCATTCATTGATGAAAGAAGGGACTTTCAGAGTAAGAGCGATTACAAGGAATCCCGACAAATATACGGGTGACGCACATGAAGTGGTAAGGGGTGATCTCACTGACCTGAGTTCTTTAACGGAGGCTTTTCAAAATGCATATGGCGTGTTTGTGGTGACCAACTTTTGGGAAGGTGCAGACGAAGTTGCTCAAGGCAAAGCAGCAGTCCAGGCAGCCAAAGATGCGGGTGTGAATCACTTTATATGGTCTACCCTTCCAAATGTAGAAAGGATCAGCCAAGGCAAATATGATGTTCCCCATTTTACCGGAAAGGCTAAAGTGGATGAATGGGTGAAGGATGCTGGTTTTCAACACTTCACATTCGTTCAACCGCCATTCTATTTTCAAAACCTGTCCGGGATGCTGGGTGCACAGCCTCAACAGGATGGATCGATTGGCTGGACACTCCCTCTTGACCCGATTGAAAAGGCCATCCATATGTCGGATATCAACGACTTGGGCAAGGTCGTCGCCGGGGCCTTTCTCAACCCTGAGAAAGTGGGTTATGGCAGTTATTTATCGCTGTCCACAGAGCTGAATAGCTTCAACGATATATTGGAGGCGTATAAGGCAAATGGTAAAAAGTACAGTTTCAATCAAGTTCCTGCGGAAGTGTTTTCGAATTTTTTTCCTGGAGCTGGAGAGATAGCCCAAATGCTCGCCTACTTTGAGGAACATACGTATATGGGCCCGGATTCAAAGGCACAGATACAATTGGCCAGGGAAATAGCCACAGAAAAATTCACCTCTTTGCATGACTGGATTAAGTTAAATTAGTAATCATGAAAAAATTAGTATTAGCCGTAATCGTTATGACCATTCTGGCTTCATGCGACCAGTATCAAGAGTCCGGAATATCCGTGGACAGTCAAGCACAAAATGATGAGATCATGCAGAAAGTTGAAAAACAGAAAATCGAGGCGCTACTCCTGGAGTATCAAAAAGCATTGAACACTTCAGATGCAAAATTGGCTCAAAGTCTATACACGAAAGACGGTGTATTCATGCCAACGGAGGCGCCCTCCGGAATAGGTTCAGAAGGCATCTTGGATGCGTACGAGTTTGTGTTTTCTCACATTCAGTTGAGCATTGAGTTTTTTATTGAGGAAATTGAAGTAGAAGGGAACATGGCCTTTGCTGTTACGAGTTCGAGAGGAACGGTAAAAGTACATGCCAATGGCTTTGATGCTCCTGAAGCGAATCGAGAGCTTTTCGTCTTTGAAAAGGTGGATGGCGTGTGGAGGATAGCACGGTATATGTTCAACAAGACGGCGCCAAAGGGATAAAGCTCGCTCCTGCACTTTATATGAACCGTTGAACGGTCTGAGATCGAGTGCAAAAGGATGACCATTGCCATTTATCCCTGCCACTGCAGCGAGCCGGCTATCAAGCCTGTCAGCCTAGGGTCGGGATTCCTTGTTCGTGCGTTCCTTGTTCCTGGTTTGTTTTCGTGGTGCGCACTCGAGTACTACATATGGCAGTTCAAGCGCCCTGAGTACGAGGGGCCAGCCAGTTTAATATTCAACCTGTTATTTCCAGGATGGAACTTTCGGCCTTCGGTCCTAGGTCCTGGGTCCTCGGCAATGGATCCTTATTCCTCCATTCCTGTGTTCCTCATCCTTGGTTTCAAGGTGGCATCAGTCCCAAGTCACGTCCTTCGAAATAACCCAATAACCCAATAACGAAATAACTCTTCTTGAGATTTCAGAAGCGGCCTACACCCAACGTCCAAGACCCAACACCTGTCGGTCCTCATTCCTTTAAAATGGCACTTTATTGATGTCCTGATCGAATCATCCCCTTCCTGTCCGCCGGGGCGACTTTCCACTTCCAAATTTGTTCGATGCCGTTTTCTGAAATGTCCTTATCTTCAGGTAAATCATTTCCACCATGCTCCACCCCGCACATCTCCACCCTGTGACAAACGTAGATACCAACAAAATGGCCTGGCTGGCCTGGTGGAAGGAACGGCGGAGTGATCTGGTAAACCTGCGAAATCTGGATATCACCTTATTCCTTTTATCCGGATTAATCTTTGCCTTCGCCTATATAGATGGTGATGTTCATTGGGGTCATTATGTGGGCGGATGTTTGGGCTGGTTGGCAGCTGCCTATTTCTACTATAGACGCCGAACTGAAAATAAGGTCCAGGAATGGGATGATATTGGTCAGTTACCTTATGAGGAGCAATGCCGGGTTGTTCATCAACAGCTAATGGATAAAGGCAAACCGGGCTGGTTCCACCTCTGGTATCTGCTTGGACTTCCTGTCTTTTGGGTCATTGTACATATGCCACTGATGAGCTTGGTCTGGACCCAGGATATGACAAATGATCTCATTTTCGGTTTGATTGGAGGAGTTGCTTTCAATTTCTTTTATCAACATCAGAAACGTTCTCAATGGCAAAAGGGGGTCGACCTTTCCAACCATGCACTTGCCGATTAACTGGACTTCCCCTCTATTTGGGTCATGCCACAGGCCGGGGTGGCTTTTTTTAATATCTCATCGGAATTCAGTACTTTATTTGGCAATTGCCAGCAATTCAGCATAATTGTGCTGATCTTCTTCTGATATTTTCGCCCTACCAAGTATTGTTTGGTTTGCCTGCTAGAAAAATAGGTTGAATTTCTCTTCCAAAACACAGGGGCTTTACCTACCTTTGCACCGGTTTTGGGGAGGCACCCTCCTTAATTTCGAAACTTGCTGCAAATGAAGGGCTTCGCACGTCAATTCCTGATCCTCCTCCTCAGTTTCGCCTCCACCTTTGTGTTGGCCCAACAGGAGGGCGACTCTTCCGGCCATGATCAAGATCCAGCCGGTCATGTCGAAACCACTGACCATCAGGCTGGTGAGGCCGAACACAGTGCCCCCCATGCAGAGGAAAAATACAACCCGTCACCCCTGGTAATGGGCCATATTGGCGATGCCCATGAATTTCATATCTGGGGCAACATTTCCCTCCCTCTGCCCTGTATCACGTATGAAGAAGGACATGGATTGTCCTTCTTTTCCTCCTCTGCTTTTCATCACGGCACCATGGCCAGCCATGGTTACGTCCTCGACCACGGAGTACTTCGCAAGGTCATCGACTTCCCCACTCGGGATGCAGTCGAACTGGACCCTATACATACGGATGAAGAAGGCCATGCCCACTACGTTCACACCGAGGAAGTGAAAGATGAGGTCGGCAAGATCGCCGAACACAAAAGCATCAGCTACCAGGGGCAGACGTATAATCTGGAGGCCGCAAGCAAGATCTTTTCCGCTTCTTCCTGGATCGACTTCAGTATTACCAAGAACGTCACCACTATGCTGTTGGCGACCATTCTCCTCTTTGTCATCTTCTTTGGCATGAAGCGCTTTTATGCCAACAACGAAGGCAAGGCCCCACGTGGCCTGACCAATTTCATGGAGCCTTTCTTTGAATTCATGCGGGATGAGGTCGTCAAGCCGAGTATCGGTCCCAAATGGGAGAAATACATGGGTCTGATCATGAGCTTGTTCTTTTTCATCCTCGTGTGTAACCTGCTCGGACTGATTCCCTTCTTCCCAGGTTCAGGAAACGTCATGGGGAACATATCGGTGACCATCGTGTTAGCGCTGATCACCTTTGTTGTTGTGAACTTCAGTGGCAACAAGCACTATTGGCAGCACATCTTCTGGATGCCCAATGTGCCTGTGCCCATCAAAATATTATTTATCCCGATCGAGTTGGCCGGCCTGTTTATCAAGCCGTTCACCCTGCTCATTCGTCTTTTTGCCAACATCACTGCCGGACATACCATTATTCTGTCGCTGGTGAGTTTGATCTTCATCTTTGGTGAAGTGGGGCAGAATGTCGGTGGAGCAAGTGTCGGGGCGGTGGTTGCCTTCATCTTTGTGGCCTTTATGAACCTGTTGGAATTGCTGGTTGCAGTTCTGCAGGCATTCATCTTCGCCCTTCTGTCTGCCCTGTATATCGGGGCCGCGGTTGAAGAACACCATCATGAGGAAGCACATTAATTCATTTTTATAACTGTTCGTATCATGACTGGAACGTTAGCAGCTGTTGGTGCAGGTCTCGCCGTAATTGGCGCAGGGATCGGTATCGGACAAATTGGTGGTAAGGCTATGGAAGCCATTGCTCGTCAGCCGGAGGCTGTGGGTGATATCCGTACGAATATGTTGATCGCAGCGGCCCTTGTAGAAGGTGCTGCTCTGGCGACCATCGTATTGGCATTCTTCGCCTAATCATCACAAGAACCGCGGGACGCTGGGTGCGATTGGCACCTAGTATCCCGCCTTTTCAACCGCATTTCAATTTCATCGCATATGATTTCGCTTCTGTTTGCACTTGAATTCAGCGTCATCAAACCCGACTACGGGTTGCTCTTCTGGACCGCTATCATCTTCCTCACGGTTTGGTTCGTGCTGGGGCGCTCCGCCTTCCCGGCCATTGCCGAAGCCCTGAAGAAACGCGAAACCAATATTGCCAATGCACTGGCATCCGCAGAAAAGGCCCGCGAAGAGATCCAGCATCTGCATGCTGAGAACGAGAAGTTGCTCGCGCTGGCCCGCGAAGAGCGTTCTGCCATCCTCAGAGAGGCCAAAGAAGCACGCGACTCCATCGTAAAAGAAGCGAAGAATAAAGCGAAGGAAGAGGCCCAGCGGGTGATGACCTCCGCCAGCCAGGAGATCGAGAAACAAAAGAATGCCGCCATTCAGGACCTGAAGACACAGGCCGGATTGATGGCCCTGGATATCGCCGAGAAGGTGATCCGGAAAGAATTGAAAGGACAACCGGATCAGGAGGCTTTTGTCAAAGGCCTTGTGGATGACCTCAAACTGAACTAGAACACCTATGTCGGTCAATCGTATTGCTTCCAGATATGCTAAATCCCTTCTTCAGCTGGCTGAAGAACAGGGTCAGCTCGAAGCTGTCCGTAACGATATGGACACCTTTGGCTCAGCACTTGAACACCGGGACTTGTACCTCCTGCTCAAGAGTCCGATCGTCCATGCCGACAAAAAGATCAGCATCCTCCATGCCATATTCAAGGACAAAATAACCCCCTTGACCATGTCTTTTCTGGACATATGCGTACAGAAAGGGCGTGAACCATACCTGACCGAAATGGCGGAGGCTTTTATCGCCCAATACCGCGAAGAAAAAAATATCCTCTCCCTCAAAGTCATATCTGCCACACCACTCGATGATCAGGTGCGCAGCCAGATCAAAGAACAGGTCAAAGCCAGTGGATTGGCCAAGGGAGAAATACAGCTGGATGCCACCGTCAATCCCGAACTGATCGGCGGATTCATCCTCGAACTGCAAGGAAAACGATACGATGCCAGCGTGTCTCGCAAACTCGATCTGCTGCGCAAAGAGATCAACACAAAAGTGACGCTTTAAGCCTTTTATACTTACTCAACGCCTCAAACAAAATCTCCGATCATGGTGGATGTAAAACCCGATGAAATATCCGCGATCCTCAAGCAACAACTGTCCGGATTTGCCACAGCGACCGAGCTGGAAGAAGTAGGCTCCGTACTCCAGGTTGGGGACGGTATTGCCCGTGTCTACGGTTTGACTGGCGTACAAGCCGGTGAACTGGTCGAATTCGAATCCGGTGTGCAAGCGATCGTACTGAACCTCGAGGAAGATAACGTCGGTGTCGTATTGATGGGTTCCTCTGCCGGGATCAAAGAAGGAAGTACGGTTCGTCGGACGAAAAAGATCGCCTCTATTGATGTCGGTGAAGAGTTCGTAGGCCGTGTCGTCGATCCCCTGGGTATGCCCATCGACGGGAAAGGACCGATCGGAGGCACGAAATATACCATGCCGCTGGAGCGTAAGGCGCCGGGTGTTATCTATCGTCAGCCGGTATCCGAACCGTTGCAGACAGGTATCAAAGCCATCGACGCGATGATCCCCATCGGTCGTGGGCAGCGGGAGTTGATCATCGGCGACCGTCAAACGGGAAAGACAGCGATCGCGATCGATACCATCATCAACCAGAAAGAATTCTATGATCGGGGCGAACCGGTTTACTGCATCTATGTAGCTTCAGGTCAGAAGGCCTCTACCGTTGCACAGGTGGCGAAGACGCTGGAAGAGAATGGCGCCATGGCCTATACGACCATTGTGGCGGCCAGTGCAGCTGATCCGGCCCCATTAGTGTTCTATGCACCCTTCGCAGGTGCTGCCATCGGTGAATTTTACCGGGATACCGGTCGTCCGGCATTGATCATTTATGATGATCTGTCCAAGCAGGCTGTCGCTTACCGTGAAGTGTCTCTGCTGCTACGCCGTCCTCCGGGACGTGAAGCATATCCGGGTGATGTATTCTATCTGCACAGCCGTTTGCTCGAGCGTGCAGCCAAGATCATCGGAAACGATGAGATCGCCCGAAATATGAACGACCTGCCCGATTCATTGAAGAATGCCAAAGATGCCAATGGCGAGCCCCTGGTAAAAGGAGGCGGATCATTGACCGCTCTGCCGATCATTGAAACACAGGCGGGAGACGTATCTGCATATATTCCCACCAACGTGATCTCCATTACGGACGGTCAGATTTTCCTGGAATCCAACCTGTTTAATGCAGGTATTCGTCCAGCGATCAACGTGGGTATCTCCGTATCTCGTGTAGGGGGTAACGCGCAGATCAAATCCATGAAGAAAGTGGCCGGTACATTGAAGCTGGACCAGGCACAATTCCGTGAATTGGAAGCGTTTGCCAAGTTCGGTTCTGACCTTGACGCGACGACGAAGGCGGTATTGGACAAAGGGCAGCGCAACGTGGAGATCCTGAAGCAACCTCAGTATTCTCCGGTTTCTGTAGAGAAGCAGGTGGCCATTATCTACCTCGGTAGTAAGGGTCTGTTGCGTCATGTACCGATCAACAAAGTGAAGGAGTTCGAAGAGAACGTACTGAACACTATGGAACAAAAGCATAGTGACATCCTGGAGAATTTCCGAAAAGGCAAGCTGGAGGCGGATGATCTTCAGGTGCTGGAAAAACTGGCTGCTGACCTTTCTGCTACATACAAGTAATTATTGTTTTTAGGAATTATTGCCCCGGATTATGGCTGCAAATCTCAAGGAAGTTCGCGAACGGATCAAATCGGTCATTGGGACCCAACAGATCACCAAAGCGATGAAAATGGTCTCGGCTGCAAAATTGCGCCGGGCTCAACAGGCCATTGTCGATATGCGCCCGTATGCGGAACGTCTGAACACCATGATGGTGAATATTCTGGCCAATGCCGATGGAGATATCAACTCCTCATTTGGCCAGGTACGCGATGTCCAGAAAGTGTGCATGGTGGTGGTTACCTCCAGCAAAGGGCTTTGCGGAGCTTTTAATACCAACGTGATCAAGGTGGCTGTTGCCCGGATAGAAGAGCGGTATCAGGAAGTACTGGAAAAAGGCAACCTGACCATTGTCTGTATTGGTAAGAAAGGAAATGACTATTTCCGCCGCCACTATCAGAAGGCTACTGTGATCAGTGACCATGCGAATTTGTTCCAGGACCTGCGTTATGAGCTTGTCGAAAAGGCCGCACAGGAACTGATGGACAAGTTTTCAGATCAGTCGTACGACGTTGTGGAAGTGTCTTATGGCCGCTTTAAGAATGCAGGTACACAGTTTCCGGAACTGCAGACATTCCTGCCTGTGGTCCAGAATAAAGCCGAGGTGGCAAAGCAAAAGACGAAAGCTGACTATATTTTTGAACCAGACAAACACGGCTTGCTGGATCATCTACTTCCCAGCATCCTCAAAACGTCCTTTTACAAATTCCTTCTGGACACCCACGCCTCTGAACATGGCGCACGGATGACCGCCATGGAAAAGGCAACCGAGAATGCAGAAGATCTCCTCAAGGACTTGCGGATCACCTACAACAAGGCTCGTCAAGAATCGATCACGCGGGAATTGTCTGAGATCGTAGGGGGCGCTGCCGCTCTGGAAGGCGCCTGATCGGGGTTCTCCTCAAATCGATGAATGACCTTTGGAAGGATTCAAACCTTTCTCAAAGCGGTAAAGTCATTAGATGTTTTTTGATGGCAATGGTTTTAGATGGCATAAAGACCATGGATACCTACATGCCTCTTCGGTTGAATTGGGAAGAATGACCCCATTTATACAGGAGCGAATGTCTCGATCCTTTATTGAACAAGCATACCTTCGACGTGTTTTTATCACTGTAAAAGGTCGGGAATGCGACAGTTATCATTCCGTTCGTCCGGTTTAACAGGTCATTCGTCCAAGATTCCAACAATTCCGATTGGGGAGGATTTGGAACGCCGTATCTTTTCAGTTGAATTGGCTTCTCCATCTTAAATCCATAGTATGATGATGAAAAATTTATTCCTGATGTTGACAATGATGTTAGGTGTGCAGGCAGTTTCCTCTGCCGCAGATCCGATCAAGGTGACCTCCGTGGAGGGGATTACAGAATATCGGTTGGAAAATGGACTTCGGGTCTTGTTGTTCCCCGACCAGTCCAAGCAAACCATCACCGTGAACATCACCTATCTGGTGGGATCTCGCCACGAGAACTACGGGGAAACAGGCATGGCTCACTTGTTGGAGCACATGGTGTTCAAAGGCACGCCGAACCACCCGAACATCCCACAGGAACTCACCGAACACGGCGCCCGCCCCAACGGTACAACCTGGTTGGATCGTACAAACTATTACGAGACGTTCAATGCCACTGAGGATAATCTCAAATGGGCATTAGAACTGGAAGCGGATCGGATGACCAATTCCTACATTGCCAAGAAAGATCTGGACAGTGAAATGACCGTCGTCCGTAATGAATTTGAATCCGGAGAAAACAGTCCGTTCAGTGTTTTGATGGAACGGATCGTGTCGACTGCTTACTTGTGGCACAACTACGGAAAATCCACCATTGGCTGTCGCGCCGATATCGAAAATGTGCCGATCGAACGTCTGCAGGCATTCTATCACAAATACTACCAGCCGGATAATGCCGTCCTGACCGTTGCCGGTAAGTTCGATCCGGAAAAGACATTGGCGCTGATCAACAAATACTATTCCCCCATTCCACGCCCTGAGCGTGTATTGCCAGATATCTATACGCTCGATCCCGTTCAGGATGGGGAGCGTTTTGTATCTCTACGCCGCGTGGGCGATGTGCAATTCCTGGGATGTGCCTACCATGCTGCTCCTGGTCCTCATTCCGACTTTGCAGCCATTGAGGTCCTGACCAGCGTGCTGGCCTCCAATCCTTCCGGACGGCTGTACAAGGCCATGGTCGATGGGAAGAAAGCCAGTCAGTCATTCGGCTGGTCCTTCCAACTTCATGATCCGGGATTGATGATGTTCTTTGCCGAAGTACCCAAGGAGAAAGATCTGGAAGATGCCAAAAACACCATGTTGGCCACCCTGGATGCAGTGGTGGCGAACCCTCCGACGGAAACCGAAGTGGAACAGGCGAAAAACGAGCTGCTAAAGAATATCGAATTGTCCTTCAACTCCTCCGAACGGATCAGCCTCCAACTCAGTGAGTGGATCGGGATGGGCGACTGGAGATTGATGTTCATTCATCGCGACCGGATCAAGCAGGTCACCGCTGATCAGGTCTTGAAGGTGGCTGAAAACTATCTGAAGCCGGACAATCGTACGGTGGGCATCTTTATTCCAACAGCCGACCCACAGCGGGCTGAGATCCCGGCTACACCGGATGTTGCTGCCCTGGTAAAGGATTATAAAGGAACCGAGACTATCTCCGAGGGAGAAGCGTTTGATCCTTCTCCAGACAACATTGATGCGCGGACGGTGACCACCACCGCCAAGAATGGAATGGAGATCGCTCTCTTGCCCAAAAAGACGCGGGGAGAATCGGTCAACCTGTCCATGACCTTGCGTTATGGTACGGAGAAGAGCCTGATGAACAAAGGGAAAGCCGGCGAATATGCCATTGACCTGCTGGAAACCGGAACATCCAAAATGAATCGGGAAGAGATCAAACAAGCCTTCGACAAATTGAAAGCCACAGTCCGGATCAATGGTTCGTCTACAGGGGCGAATGTGAGCATTACCACCAAGAAGGAGAATCTCAATGAGGTCCTCTCTCTGGTTCGGGATATTCTTCGCGACCCTGTCTTTCCACAGGAAGAACTGGACAAGCTGATCGAGCAGAATCTGGCCTCCATGGAGCAGAATCGCTCAGAGCCACAAGCCATTGCGGTGCGGGCTATTCAGCGGCATAACCAAGAATATGCAAAGGGACACCCGAATTATGTAGGCACCCTGGATGAAGAATTAGCGGAGTATAAAGACATCACTCGCGAAGAGGTCGTCTCCTTCTACAAAGACTTTGTCAGCACGGCAAATGCGACAGTAAGTGTCGTGGGAGATTTTGACCAGGCAAACATGACCCAGCAGCTGGAAGAGCTCTTCGGGGATTGGAAAGCTCCTCAGAAATATGCCCGGATTGAACGGCCATACCGGGCACCGAAACCGGACAATCTCAGCTTTGAGACACCGGACAAGGCCAATGCTTTCTTTATCGCCTCATTGCCCATGGAGATGAATGACGAAAGTGCTGATTATGCAGCCGTCACAATGGGGAACTTTATGCTCGGTGGTGGATTCCTGAACAGTCGTTTAGCCACCCGTATCCGTCAAAAGGAAGGGCTGAGCTACGGTGTAGGATCCTTCTTCAATGCAGGTGCACTGGATAAATCAGCTTCCTGGGGTGCCTATGCCATCTACGCTCCTGAGAATGCCGAGAAACTGGAAGCTGCCTTCAAGGAGGAGATCCAGAAGGTGATCACAGAAGGCTTTACAGCGGAAGAACTGGAAGCGGCAAAGAGTGGTTGGTTGCAAAGCCAGACTGTCAGCCGATCTCAGGATAACCGCCTTGCAGGGTCCTTGAATAGCAATCTCTTTTATGACCGGACCATGGCTTGGGACAAGGCATTGGAAGAGAAGGTCATGAACATGAAGGTGGAGGATATCAACGCAGCGATGAAGCGCAATATTGATCCATCCAAGATCACCATCATCAAAGCAGGGGATTTCGCCAAGGTCAAAGCCAAGACGGACAAGCCCTGATCATACTGAATACATCTGACAAAACGGGTGTCCATCGCAAGATGGACACCCGTTTTCTTCAAATTCAGCAGCATACTCCAAGCGCACAACCCATAACGGGCGAACGCTTATCTTTGCATTCAAATAAACAAAACCGACCTCCTGGTCGTTCAACGCTCAAATCTTTTTCCATGTCTACTACTGTCACCAGACTTCCCTACAAAGTAAAAGATATCGCTCTGGCTGAATATGGCCGCCGCGAGATCGAACTTGCCGAAGCCGAAATGCCCGGATTGATGGCCCTTCGTGAGCAACATGGCAAACAAAAGCCATTAAAAGGTGCCCGTATTGCTGGCTGTCTTCATATGACGATCCAGACGGCTGTCCTCATCGAAACATTGGTCGAGTTGGGTGCAGATGTTACCTGGTCATCTTGTAATATCTTTTCTACCCAGGATCATGCAGCGGCAGCGATCGCCAAAGCCGGCATTCCGGTATATGCCTGGAAGGGAATGAATGAGGAGGAATTTGACTGGTGTATCGAGCAGACCCTTTTTGCATTCAAGGACAATCAACCACTGAACATGATCCTGGATGATGGAGGGGACCTGACCAACATGGTGCTCGATCGCTTCCCTGAGCTCGTTTCCGGTATTCGTGGATTGAGTGAAGAAACAACCACTGGTGTGCACCGCCTGTATGAGCGGATGAAGAAGGGTACTCTCCCGATGCCAGCCATCAACGTCAATGATTCGGTGACCAAGTCCAAGTTTGATAATAAGTACGGATGTAAGGAATCTTGCGTAGATGCCATCCGTCGGGCCACCGATGTAATGATGGCCGGTAAAGTAGCCCTGGTTGCCGGATACGGCGACGTGGGCAAAGGATCAGCCGCCTCTCTGCGCGGAGCCGGTTGTCGGGTGATCGTCACCGAGATCGATCCGATCTGTGCCCTGCAGGCCGCCATGGATGGATTTGAGGTGAAGAAAATGGTCGATGCCATTCCTCGTGCCGATATTGTGGTGACCGCTACCGGCAACAAGGATGTTGTGACAGGCAAGCACTTCCGCCTGATGAAAGACAAGGCCATTCTCGCCAATATCGGTCACTTCGATAATGAGATCGACATGGCCTGGCTGAATGGCACCAAGGGCGTCAATAAACTGGAGATCAAGCCTCAAGTCGATAAGTATACTATTGATGGAAAGGACATTATCGTACTGGCAGAAGGCCGTCTGGTCAACCTCGGTTGCGCCACGGGTCATCCGTCATTTGTGATGTCCAATTCATTCACCAACCAGACCCTCGCTCAACTCGAATTGTGGCAGAATCATGGCAACTACGAGAATGCCGTTTACACCTTGCCCAAGCATCTGGATGAGATGGTGGCCCGCCTCCACCTGGCCAAGATCGGTGTCGAACTGGATGAGTTATCAGAAGAACAAGCAGCCTATATCGGGGTCGCTCCGGATGGCCCTTACAAGCCGGAATATTATCGGTATTGATCCGATAGGCAATTGATGAAAAGGGAGGGTTAGGAAGGTGATCAATGATCGCATCTTAACCCTCTTTTCTATTTCAGGTGATTCTTTCTCGAGTTGACATGAATCCTGTTCAGTGACCACTTTCACAAGATCACATCGATCGATCACACAGACCCGTCTATGATCTGGCTACTCAAACGCTTGCTTATCCTCCCCGTCCGATTTTATCAGTATGCGATAGCCCCGTTGCTTCCACCTTCCTGTCGGTACACCCCGACATGTTCGCATTATATGGTCGAAGCCATTGAGGAATGGGGGCCATTCCAGGGATTATGGATGGGGATCAAACGCATAGGGCGCTGCAATCCATGGGGTGGTCACGGATACGATCCGGTTCCACGCAATCCCAACAAAAGATCCGGCTTCAGCGAGGGTCAGTCGTCAAAAGAGGACATATAGGTTGACCATTTTCGGTTGATATGATCAGCGAGGTAATCCGTGACAACACGCTGCTCTTCCAGCGTATCCGGATAGGAAGAGAATGTGAAAAAGGCTTCCATAAAGCGGACAAATCGGGTACCCAAAGATCCTTCCCGAAATTGATCTGGGAAGCGGCTGGGAAGTGTCTGGCGGTCCGTGGCAATGGCCATCCAGACTTCTACGCCGGTACCCGTCTCACGACTGGTTCTTTTCTTTTTCAGGAAGATCACTTCATCTTTTTCCAAACCCGTTATGGAAGTCGTCTGGCCTTGGGTGTCGGTCCAAGTCAGCGGGGATAATCCTTTTTGCCACCGGGTATAGGTGGTATCTGCCATAAATCGAACCTTCCCAATTTGGTAAAACTCCTTAAAACTGGCCTGCATGGCCTCCACCAACGTATCCCGATATGCGCGGTCGCGCTGCATGATCCGTTCTGCCTGCTTTCTGCTACTGGCATCCGGGGGAAGTGCCTGGACAGAGGCGAGGATACGTTGGTGTTTGACAGCATAGGTAGGAAGAATCAGGACAAGAGTGCGTGTTGGGAAGGAGGATGACCAACTCGATGGCACTTTACCAGCATCCGAAGTCTCCTGGCACTGCCCGGTCCACGGCAGAAAAACCAGGCTGATGACCAGCAGGAGTCCTCTGGTGAGAGTACCTTTATGCAGGAACCTGAAATACAATGATTGAACATTCACGCACATGGGCCTTGTTTTGGCTGATCTGCATCAAAAGTACATCCTTGATCGGACAGGGATTGTCAGGTCCATTACATTTCTACGGGTTATGGGAAGGATTCCATCCGGTGGAGATCATCCTGGACGAAGAAGGTGACGGTTCCCTGCTTCTGCCAGATGAACCGTTTCCCATTCAGTTGCACGCACAACAACAGGGGGAACGATGGAAGATCCATGAGGTGATCCCGGATGGAAGTATTTCCGGTACGTGGGTCGTGGGCCCACAGAGCGATCATTGGTTGGGGGAATGGTCAAACTACAACCAGACCAGTGGCAGTTTATGTGCATTGTTTGCCGCACCCGTTGAAGTGCCAAATACGTTCAGTGTTCGCTTCTTTTTCAAGGATGGGAAGAAAAAATGGTCCTTTATCCTGTTCCCTCTTCCCCGGGGAAAGTGGAAGGGATTGGCCTGGGAAGTCAATCAGATGAAACTGACCCCGGTCACCGGCGAATGGCTGGCCTCGGGAATCCTGCTTTCCATGGATGACCCCCAATCGGGCCAACAACATGAGTTGACATTATTGAAGGATCGCCAAGCCTGGCGTTCGGCAACATGGACGGACCAAAGCGGCAGATTCCAACGGGTCCATCTCCGCAAGTTCAAGACCGATCCGGTTCGAGTTACAGCTTTTCTGGACTACTCACGAGAGATCCTCTTGTTGCAACCAGCGCTCGATTGGCCTATGTGGGAGGCATTCCTGGAAGAGCACCTGAGTCCAAGCAGCCTGGCATTTGAACGGGAATATCTCAATTTGATGACCGGCCAGGATGTACAGCGCCCATTTCAACGACATGCAGTTCGCCTGTATTCGTGGGTGGACTGGTCCTATCGCGATCGGAAAGTCGCCAGTGGTACCTTGCATGTGGTTGGATCATGGGGCCCCAACGCGCGCACGCCATTTACAATATCTAAAAGATCTGGTATGGTGACGCTGGGAGATCTGTGGCCTGGAGGTGCCATTCCAACAGCAATTCAACAGCGACTTACATCCACTGATCCAGATCAACCAGTGCGCCTGGACCCTTTTGAGATCCACATAGGCCCCGCTGGAGAGGAGGTGACTGTTTCAATTGCTGAACTGATCCCCGGGTTACCGCGTGGCAGTCTGTTGTATGATTTGTTTGTCCGATAATCGGGAAACTATAATTTTGCCTAAAAAGATGATCAGCGTCATGAAACATCTTATCGTTTTGGCTCTCCTGATCAGTTGTAGTCAACTCGCGCTTACCCAGGAAATGCAATTCTTTGTCCAGGCTTCCCGGGATACCATTTTGGAAGGCCATCTGGTCCAGTTGACCTATCACGTAGAAAATGCGGAAGTGGAGAATTTTGAATCACCCACTTTTGAAGGGTTTTCATTGGTAGCAGGTCCTCAGCAATCCTCGTCTATGCATATCCTGAACGGAAAGGTCAGCAGACAAGCCAGTATAACCTATATCCTCGCCAGCGAATCGACTGGCGTATTTACCTTGGAACCTGCTCGGATCACCTTGGGGGATAAGATCCTGGAATGCCTGAGAAAGACGATCGTCGTCCTGCCCAATCCGGGGGAAAAACCCGATCCACAATTTCCGGGATACAGACCCAGGGCAAAACCCGAAAAGCCCTCTGGAGATCCGCGTCAGAATCTGTTGAGCCAGGGGAGGAGAGTGTATAAAATGTAGGGTTTCAGGAAGTCAGTCGACCAGCACGCGCAGGAGAAAGTAGCCATCATCGCCCTGTTTCTGATAGCGGGGCATCAGGATCAAACCATCTTCAATGGCATGTATCTCCTGCCCCGCATCGTACGCCAGTAACTGGCCTTTTTCTACTGATTGAAAATTCTTGAAGTTGGGCAGGATCTCAAAGGTCTCTTCATCCTGGATCTGATAGGCCTGTATCAGCTCGGCGATACGTGGCAACCCTTGCGAATAGTTGATCAATACCTGATCATGTACAGTCTCAACATGCTCCGGATCGATCATGTCCAATGCCCGCATGCAGGCGATGATGGCTGCTATGGAACGGTTGACAGACTTTGGGTCATCGTGTTGGCCGGATTCGAAGGCAAATGACGTGATATCCCTCGGGATCACCTCCTTGCGAAAATAATGCATCGTGGTTCCCCGGATGCCATGGAGCATGCCCAGGATGACAGGGGCGTGTAATTCGGAAGCGATCCGTACGCTTTCCGGATCCTCTGTAGCGATGCAGAAAATGCCACCATGTGCGGTGGTTGTATGGAGATCCAGCACCACCACAGGTGCGTTTGGTGAATGGGCCATTTCTTCATCGATATGCTGGACCATATCGCGTAGTTCCCGCTCTTCCGGTTCGAGCAAATGGGGTGGATGGGCTCGAATCCGGGCCACATTCTCCGGCATCCACATCCGGTTCATATCCTGTTTGATGAAGCGTTTTTTTTGCTCCATGGCCTGGAGGTTGCCAGCGATGCCCACCATTCGGCCGTGAAACTGAAAGTCGGGGTTTGTAATATGCTCTACCTCCAGCATTTTGAAGATGAACTCCAGGGCCTTGATCCCCGCCAATTCATTCCCGTGCAGTCCGGCAGTGCAGATGAGAAGGTGGCCAGGTGTTTGGCCTTCGAATGTTCCGATGATTCGCTGCATATTTCTGTCGGGCAGCAAAGGTACGCAGGATGGATGAGCTCTTACTCGGCGCTCTCCGTGTCCTTGACCAGCAGTTGGAACCCGTTCCCGTGGATATTGACGATCTCGATCCGTTCATCCAGACTGAGGTATTTCCGCAGTTTGGTGACAAAGACATCCATACTTCTGGCCGTAAAATAGTTATCCTCTCCCCAGATCTTGGTCAGTGCCTCTGTACGGGTGAGCACGCCATTCAAACGAAGGCAGAACAGACGGAGTAAGGCGGCTTCCTTGGGGGACAGTTTGTTTTTCTCTTCCTGACCATCATGGCGGAATGTGAGGATTCGCAAAGGGAAATTGAAGTGGAAGTAGCCAAAATCAAATTCTTGAATTTCTGATTCCGGATCTTCCCGGGGCAAGCTGCGCTTCAATATAACCTGGATTCGTAGCAGCAATTCCTCGGAGTTGAAGGGCTTGGTGATATAATCATCCGCACCGATCTTGAATCCTTGCAAGAGGTCATCTTTTAAGGTCTTGGCGGTCAAAAAGATAATGGGAATATCCTGATCCTTATCGCGGATCTCCTTGGCCAGGGTAAAGCCGTCTTTCTTGGGCATCATGACATCGAAAATGCACAACTCGAATTTGCCTTTTCGGTATTTTTCTAGGCCAGCTACGCCATCCGTAGCCAGCGTGACGTCGTAATCGTGCATCTCCAGATAGGATTTTAGCACATCGCCAAAATTTTGGTCATCCTCAACGAGAAGGATCTTCGGGTTGGTATTCATAGTCCTTAGCTTATTCCACTTGTTTGGTAAACGGGAAAAAGAGCGTGAAAGTACTTCCTTTCCCGGGTTCACTATCCACATCTACCCGGCCCTTGTGGGCATCCATCATCGCCTTGACGTAACTGAGACCCAGGCCGAAGCCTTTGACATCGTGGAGGTTGCCGGTCGAGACGCGGTAGAATTTTTCAAAGATCAGTTTTCTGTCTTCTTTGCTCATCCCCAATCCTTGGTCTTGAATAGCCACTTCCACACCATGTTCGGTGTTTCGTGTACGTATGCAAATATCCGGGGCATCCGGGGAGTATTTGTTGGCGTTATCCAGCAAATTGTTGATCATACTGGCGATATGTGTGGGATCCCCTTCTATCAGCGGTCGTTGTGCCTCCAGGTCGCTGGTCAGCCGGCCTTCCCTGCGTTCGATCTGCAAACTGAAATTCTCCATGGCTGCGCCGATGATCTCATGCAGATTGACTGGCGACCAGTTGATCTGGAAGTCCTGTTTTTCGATCAGAGCCATTTGTAATACTTTCTCCACCTGGTTGTTCATCCGACGATTTTCCTGACGGATGATATCGGCAAACCGCTTCACCTTGATACTGTTTCCAGTGACCTGGGGATTGGAGATCGAGTCGGCGGCAAGTGAAATCGTAGCGATGGGTGTCTTGAACTCGTGGGTCATATTGTTGATGAAATCATTTTTCATCTCCGACACCTTTTTCTGCCGGAAGACCACCATGATCGTGTAGGCAAAACAGAACAGGATGATGCCTGTGAACAGCACAGAACCGATCAGATTCTGGATGACGGATCCCCAGATAGCCGTCACCTTGGTTGGAAAATAGATCATCAATAACCCGGGAACATTTTTTCCTTCGGGGAACAGGGAGACCTTATAATTTGAATTCAACAGTTTATCTATGCCACCACTCTGCGAGAGTTGGGTGTTCTGATCCAGCACGACATAGTGGTCGTCATTGATGATAAAACTGTTGGTCTCATTCGAATAGATGCCATAATGAAAGTTGGGAGCCAGGCCGGCATTCTCCAACTCTTCATGCAACATTCGGTGGATTCCTTCCAAATCCCCGATCCGGTCGGTGAGGTCCAGTTGACTGCGCTGGATCCGTTTGCGCATGATCTGGAAATACTTGATCTGACGTTCCAGTCGACAACTTTCACAGTCACAGGAATTCTGTGTGAGGAGGAATCCGGCCAACTGGTCATTGGGCAGATCGCTGTCCATTAAATTATCCAGGTTGAGGTCCATCAGACCTTTCGGCCCGGTCTTGAGGACCTGCCGAAACTCCTGCTCCAGAAAATTGGATTCGAAACCGTTCATGGATTCCAGGGCGGCGATCGACTCCTGACTTTCCAGTCGTTCTGCTACGCGGAAGAGAGCGGCAAACACATTTTTATCAAACTGCTCCTCATTCAAATGGATGGACCGGATGATCCAGTCCGCCTGCAGGGAAATGATCCCTGCCAAGGCGACGGTCATCAGGCCGATAATGATCCAGATGGAAGAACGCTTCATGTGTTGGTTTAACCTGATCGGAATGGAAATTGTTCCCATCATCCACACTTAAAAGTAAGCGGGTGAAGAAGGAAACCTTGACTTTAACTGACTTTTAACGGTTCATTAACCGCAGAGCTGTTTTTGAGAAATTAGATTTGTATTTCCACTTGTTTGACATCTTGTTCTGACCAAAAATCTGCAACATGAAAAAGATTCTACTCTTTGTGATCTCTCTTTTATTGATCCTGCCCGCATTTAGCCAGGAGACCTCTGATGCACCGGTTCGCAAGCAGGTGACCATCACCAAGACCTGGACCGATGATCAGGGAAAGGAGCGGACCATCACCATCACCAAAGAGGCCGAAGATACGCCCGAGAATGCAGACTGGCTGGAATCAGAGGATATCACCGCCCCCTCTAAAGCAGAAGTATATGAACGTTCAGAACAGCTGAATGAGGATGTGGATTCCGACTTTCCCTGGAAAGATATTCCCGGTGAACTGAGGATCCAGATCGAGGACTTGAGCCAGGAAATGCAGGAACGTTGGCCAGAGATCGAATACGAGCTGCGCAAAGGCACTGATAAACTCTTCCTGGAGAATGGTCGACCTCTCTCCAAGCAGGCCTTTTTAGGGGTGGTCGCCGAATCTGCTGAAGGAGGTGTTCGTGTCCTGGAAGTGGTGGAAGGTTCAGCTGCGGAAGCTGCTGGATTGCAACCAGACGATGTGATCGAATCGATCGCAGATCGATCCATTTCTTCTCCTGAAGGCCTGGCAAAAGCCATTCGTTCGCACAAGCCCGATGAAACTATCGATGTGCATATCCGTCGAAATGAGGATCAGATAGTGCTTCAAGCTCAACTGGGCCGTCGGGCACCAGAGGGTATGAGTTGGATGGAAAGAGAATTTCCAAAAGATCGCGACTACTTCACACATGGGAAATGTGCTCCCAAAGCCCAATTGGGTGTCATGGTCAACGATCAGGAAAAAGGAGTCAACATTATTGAGGTCTTTCCAGGCAGTGCCGCCGAGAAGGCCGGGTTGAAAGTGGATGATATCATCTACCAGATCGATGACACCGATATTCAAACAGCCAGCGACCTCATCCGCGTGATCGGTGCTTCGTCACCCGGTGATCAGGTGGAACTGCGTATACTTCGGAATGGTGTCCGGGAGAATAAATCAGTGACGCTTGGCAAAATGTCTGCTCAGGGATGCTGTCCGCCCGGCTGCTGCCAAAAAGAGGATCAGCGCCACAGCATGAAGGAAGAGGAGCAATCTATTTTCAATGAAATGCCAAAGGGTGATGCTACTTTGGAATTGAAAGACCTGAGGATCTTCCCGAATCCTACCAGTGATGAAGTGCAGGTCCGATTCCGTTC
Organism: Saprospiraceae bacterium; assembly: GCA_021738725.1. Classification (GTDB taxonomy): domain Bacteria; phylum Bacteroidota; class Bacteroidia; order Chitinophagales; family Saprospiraceae; genus JAGNXB01. The sequence continues at coordinate 28,508 of JAIPBE010000044.1, forward strand.
TGGTTCTGACGCGCCGATCCAGGTTCGGTTGCTGGATGCCTCAGGCAGAGCGTTCCAGGTTGTAGAAATGGAAGGTTCGGATTCCTTCGACGAGACTTTTCGGATCGGAGATCAACCCGCCGGTAACTACACCTTGTTGATCGAACAGAATGGTCAGTTTCTCACGCGAACGATCATCCGAAATGAATAAACGGTAGTATAAATAGTGAAATGGAGCCCCGGCAATTGTCGGGGCTTTTTTAAGGAGCAAGAACTTCGGTTGGAAATCACAAATCCCAAAAAACAAATCCCAAATAAATTCAAAATTCGAAAAAACAATGACCGAAACATCTTTTCGTTTTGATCATTCGAATTTGGTCATTGTGATTTATTTGGAATTTGGTGCTTGTGATTTGGTGCTTCCCCTATTGGTGCTTCCTATCAATGTCAGGATCAGGATTCCCAGGATTGGAGGATACTCCCGATGGGGATTCACTCGGTCTCTGAGTCTCTTCGGTCCTCGGTCCTCTGTCCTTCTTTCTCCTCGACTCCTCCACTCATCACCTCCTTCCCTACTTCACCACCTCCACCTCCCCCTGCCGCTGGACGACAGTGCCATCGGTGAGCAGGATGCGCGCCTGCCATAAATACATGCCAGGGTCGACATGTTGCCCATTCGACGTGCCATCCCAGGCACAATGAGGATGATCGAGAGGAAGATCCGCACAGCGATGCAGGAGGCCCCCCCAGCGGTCGAAGATCTCCAACAATTCAATACCTGCCACATCCTCTCCGGCCAGAACGGACCAGGTGTCGTTAATGCCATCGGCATTCGGACTGAAGGCGGTGGGGAAATAGATTCCTGTGACCGGCCGATCGACTATCACCGTAACCTGGGCGGAAGCGGTACAGCCCCGGCTGTCCGTGAGCGTGAGTGTATACGTCGTGGTGGCGGTGGGCGAGGCGACCGGCCGCTCACAATCGGTACAGCTCAATCCATTCACCGGCAACCAGGCCCACGTCAAGGGTGCAATGCCGTTCACCTGGGGCACCAGGGTTGTCGATGCCCCTGCGTGGATGGATACCGAACCAGGGAGGATGAGCGACAAATCCTCCGGCACGGGAAGCGTGAACTCGAGAATAGTATCGCACTGGCCGACACCACTCACAGTGACGGAATATACGCCCGGAGCCATGTGGCCTCTTTGGGGGTCGGTGCTGCCATCGGCCCAGGTCCACGTCAGGGCGGGATCACCAATGAGGGTGATCTCGCCATCATCATCGTCCGGGCACAGCGAGGAGATCACATCGGTCTCTACCTGCGGAACATCGCCGCGGATGACGGTGATGACACTGGTGCTGTCACAGCCATTCTGTCCGGGTAGTACCAGTGGGTATACCCCTGGCTGGCTCACCGGCTGACCATGGACCGGGACGACCACACCCGGGCACAGGGTGAGGGTATCGGTGGTCTGAATGGCGGGTAGAACGGTGAGGCAGAGAGTGACGGTGGTGTCGCAAACCCCGTCGCTGAGACGGAGGGCGAAGCAGGAGTCGGCTGCAAACGGCCCCAGAGTGAGGGTATCGGAAGTGAAGGGCGTTCCGTTCAGTTCACGAAGTGGGAGTGAGGCTGTGAAGAGCCGGGTGGAGGCTCCGGCGCAGAGGGTGGATTCCTCCAGGTCCCAGGCCTTGGTGAAGGGATCATCAACCACAATGACCAAGGTATCACTGACGGTATCGCATAGGCTGAACCGGGTGGCGATGAGGGTATCTCTACCAGGGGTGTGAAAGTCGAGTACCAGACTATCCTGATCGCTGAAGGTGACAGTGTTGGCGCCGTGATAAGCCCACTCCGTATAAGTGCCGGGGGCGCAGGTATGGCTGACGGTGTAGGTCCACTGCTCGCAGGAACGAGCCCGTCGCTGGCCAGACAGCCAGGGGGCGTTGGGCCGCCAATAGCCGGCCGGGATGGTAGGCATGCCGTATCCTCCTGTGGCTGGACTGAGATCCAGACCTTTCCAGAGAAAGCCACAGGCGGGTGCCTTCTCGTTAGGATCGGGAATGACGTGATACCATTCCTTTGGATAGTCGCTCACATAGATACGTCCGTCAGGACCAGTGGCCATCCGTCCTCCGATATTGATCGTTTCACCAGGAGGATACTGGGGTAAAACCCGGACTGGGGGTGAAGCCGGATCCAGAAGATCCTGTTGGTAAAGGCGTGGTTTTACCGCCGACAGATTGATCCAGTTAAAATATAATTTTGTGCCATCTGGTGAATATTGTATCCCCGCTCCTCCGCCCTTAGAAACCAATGTAAATGTGGGTACGGAAAACATGCCAGATCCATTGTCAAATGGAAGGATATTAAGTGCTATGGAGTCGTTTTGGCAATTGGACTGAGGATAAATAATAGCCAAGCGATTCCCATCAGGGGAAAAGGTCATTTGGCCAGTGGATGCGGAGCAACCTAATGTGGGGTTATATGGAGAAGTACTATTTCCGACATCGGAATAGATCGGTACACCCAAGCCGGAAGGAGAAAGCTGCCAGGAGATGAAACGATTGTTATCTGCCGCCCTGCCGATCACCCACCAGTCGGAGCCGTTGCAATGCTGGGTGGCAGCAACCCGTTCACTAGTACCCTTGTAGATCGCCTCCTGTTGGCCAACCACCGCACCCAGCCCGCCATCGAGGCTCAGGTCCACCACCACATGCCAAAGGGTTTTCAGACTGTCGTGACTATCTGTACTTTCGGGAATGAACACATCAAACAGGCTGTCAGAGCCGGGGCGAGGCAGGATGAGACCATGGGTAGAGGAGGCCGAAAATCCTGAAGATATCTTTCCATTTGGAAGAGTTTGATCTTTTTTATTGAAGATTCGATAGCCATTGGTGTAAAGTAGAATATTGCCCTGATTATCACACCATTGGGCAGTTAATTCATAACTTGAAAACATGGTTGACCCAGTAACTTTGGGTGGGGTCAATCTGAAATCAAGAATACCATTCCCCGTAATATACCATTGGTCCTGTTCGTGTCCGGTAAGGCACTGAGCATTCCCTTCCGTGCCCAGGCATTCGATAAGGAGAATGAAGATCAATATGAACCGGAGGTAGTACATCTTTCGAAGATAGCTATTGGATAGTGGAACAATCGCCACCCTGCATTGCATAAGAGGATCGCAGACCTGTTTCTGATGCCTGACGTTTTTTGATATTGAAGGTTCTTTACCATATTCAGTGGGTTTGAAATTTTAAACCTCCAAGGTGAAAATAAATCATCAGTGTAAAGTGATGAATATTTCTATATCCTTTAGCTATCCTTTTGATTTCCTGAATTTTTAAATTAACTCGTTCT
>JAIPBE010000045.1 GCA_021738725.1 Saprospiraceae bacterium
AATCAATCCAACTTGTTCTTTCCTGAACGACTCGGTAAACCGGCGCCGACGTCTTTCTTCTGTCGTTAGCTTTCTCATATCCTTCTTGTTTGAGAAAGTTATTCACATTTTTCTTGTCAACCTATTTCATGAGACAGCAGAAACGAAATGAAGCGAAGACGCCAAGTAAATGTATTAAATTCACAATGAATTTTTCAGATGACCCAGATTTTATGGAGGCACACATGTACAACCCCAGAGGGGTTGAATATCAATAGCCCCGGGTGCAACCCGGGGTATTAATTCAACGCAAATCTGTTTTGGCGACATTTTTACTTACACCGCAAAAATGGTGACAAAACATCTTAACGACCAGCGCCAATTCCTTTATACAACTGCTTTCGCTCCTAGCCTTGCGATACCCTCCGATGCCGCCAATACGCCAGCAGGCTGATCGTCACCAGAATGGCGACCGTATAATACACGAAGGACGGAATGGGAACAGGATCGCCCGCCGCGTAGGAATGCAATCCGGACAAATAATAATTCACCCCGAAATAGGTCATCACCACCGACGCCCACCCAAACAGGGATGCGACATTAAAGGCATACAACCCCCGCAACCCGGGGATAAAACGCATATGCAGAATAAAGGCATACACCAGTATCGTCACCAACGCCCAGGTCTCCTTGGCATCCCAACCCCAGTAACGCCCCCAGGATTCATTGGCCCAGACACCACCGAGGTAGGTACCGATACTGATCATAAAGAGTCCGCCGATCAGAGTCATTTCGCTGATGTAGGTCATCTCCCGGATTACCCTGTATACCTTGTCCTTGTTCTTCGTGGTGGCCGTGATCATAAAGATGAGGTTCAACACCCCAATGATCGCGCCCAGCATCAAAAAGCCGTAACTGCCGGCTTCCAACGAGACATGTATCGTCAGCCAGTAGGATTTCAGTACAGGCACCAACGGGGTGATCTCCGGATCGAGCCAGCTTAATCCGGCTACCATCAGTATCGTCGCCGCCAGGGCAGTGGTAGCCGTCAGACCACCAGTCGATTTTCTGGAAAAGAGCAGACCCGCCAACACAGTAGTCCAACCGATATAGATCATCGACTCATAGCCATTACTCCAGGGTGCCCGCTCGGACACATACCAGCGCAATCCCAAACCCACCGTATGCATGAGAAAGCCAAAAGCCAAAAGCCCGGTTGCGATGCGAATAGGCCAGAACAAATTGAGCTGATGGCTGAACACAGACATAAACAACAGCACCAGAAATACGAGGGCCAGCAATCCATACAAAGAGGTCAGTCGGCTGAACACATTCATCTTGTTGAGCAACAGCTCCGCATCGACCTGTGTAGAGGAAGGCAGGACCTCTCCAGAAAATTGCTGCTGATAACGACTCAATTCCTCCAGAAGACGGTCAGCCAGTGACCAGTCGCCATCTTGCATGGCCTGCTGCACAGTTTGGATATAGGCCGGATAGAACCGCGCCATATACCCGTCATCGTCCGCATGCGCATGTTGATGCTCCATCAGGTCGGCCGGTGACTGCCAGGTATGAGACGAATCGCCGGGCGTCGGAAACACCCGAAAGAAACGACCGGAGAAGATCATATTCATGATATTGACCCGCTCGTCGATCTTGATCAATTCCTTCTCCCAGGTGCCCCGATCTCGCGGCTCGGTATTGAAGGCTGTCCGTATCTCTTCCTTCAGTTTGTAAGAGCCATCTTCATTGAAGAACTGATTGTAACTGGCCATGGGGCCCTCTATCCCCAGGATGGACAGGATCCGCTCGTGACTGCCGATTTTGATCATCGGTTCATTATACCAGTCGGGAGGACGCACGGCCATGCCTAGCATGACCTGATCTGCGGATGCCCCTTGATAGGTCTCTTTTCGGGAGAGCTTCCGGAGCACCTCACTGCTCATCGAATTCATAGGCTTGAATCGCCCGTTCTGGTCCTGGACCAGCAGTTCACCAAAATGGACGGCATGGTCCACTGAAGGAGGAGTGACCGCATGGAGATCTGCGTTGATACCCAGGAGACCAATGCCCAGGATGAATACGGCGGCGGTGGTCTGCCGCATATTGCGGATATGCTCGGCCAGCTTGCGGAATCGGCTTTTAGATGAAAACAGGGTGAAGATCATCCCTAACGTCAACAGGATATATCCGATATAACTGACCCAGGTACCCGGCGCATCGTGATTGACACTGAGATAGGTGCCCAGTTCGTCCTGGTCAAATGAAGATTGGAAGAAGCGATATCCGTCGTGATCCAGGATATGGTTCATATAGATACGCTGGTCCCGGTTCAGACCGGTTCGGGGATCGATCAAGGTCACTTCGCTGGCATAGGAGGAGGCACTGTTGGTGCCCGGATAGCGTTCCAGGATAAAATCGTGAAGTTCCAGTGAAAACGGCAGGTGCATTTGCTTGGAGCCATAAGCGACGGCCAGTTCGATACCATTCACCTTGAACCCCCGTGGTCGGCCCTCCACACCTTGTTGGCCATAGACGTATTGGGTCTGTTCCTCTCCGCCGGATGACACCTTGACCAAAAGGCCCCCCATGCTACTACTGAGCATTTTGGGCGATGAAGAGGTGATCTCCACCTTAGCCTGCGGATTGAAATCGCCAAAGACAAATCCATCGGCGCCACTAGAGTAAAGACTGCGCAGCTTGAGCGGGTAGACTACGCCTGGTGCGATCGAATCCCGGGTCTGGGTAGCCATGACCATCTGGGTATATGCTGTAGGCGTTGTAAAGGACAGGGCATTATCTTTATATTGAATGGAAAATGCCGATCCATCTCCCGGAACACCAAATGCAAAGCGCGTGCCCCGGATGGTAGAAGCTTCTCCATAACGAAGAAAATACTCCTCCCGGCCGCTCATCCCGCCGATGACCACCTTCAATACAGGCACACCATTAACCGGATCGTCGACCATCACCTCCGTCGGGTTGGGCATGAAGTCCAGGACTTCCACAGTAACTTCCTTGCCACCCAGTTGGTAAGTCTGCTGGAAGGCATTATTCCCCCGGGAGGCAAAGTATACCGACTCATCAAACTGGTAGGTCTCCTTGCCGTTTCTCGCTTCAAACAGCAAGTAGGTATTCGAGGAAATAAAGGTATTCGAAGAGGTGCCTTCACGGATATGCATCATCCCTTCACTGCCGATATAACGCGTCAATCCAGCGCCGATGAGGATGATCACCATCGCAGCATGGAAGGTCAGAATAGTCCACTTCTTCTGCTGGATCATTCGAAATCGGAAGATGTTGACGATCAGGGTGATCGCAAACATGACCAGCAGGAGTTCAAACCACCAGGTTTTGAAGATCACTTTTTGCGCGGCACTGGTCCCAAAATCGTTTTCAATGAAAGTGGCGATACCGATGGCTGCTGCAAAGAGGATCATATACAATCCTGCCGCGGTTGTCGAAAACAGTCGATCGAACAGATTTTTCAACAGTTTCTTGATCATAACGTGCACATTCATTCAACGGTTGAGTAGACTATCATTGTGCCCAGGGAGGCAAAGCAAAATCGTTTTCAAGGAAAATTGTCATAAAGATAACGAAGGGGACCATCCTCATAGGGGCAATAGTCCATTCCGTCAGCCCTCTCATACTCGAGGAACACACAAAGCTATCGGAATCCTATAGAGGGAAACCTGAAGCAGATCTGAGTCGGCAGAATTAGCTGCCAGACCGACGAAATATCGGGTTGGATACAGTCGGTTCGATCAGACCAGTTCAGCCTCTGCCCGACGACGTGCAATATCGGCCTTCATGGCCCGCCAGTTCTCGCCCATCAATTTGTTCATGCCTTTATCGACCACATAGTGTCGGGCAATATTGAACAGGCCGATCGCCCGGCGTGTGTAAGATTCATTAGCCCGCAGGGACATGGAGTATCCGCCATCGGTGTACTCGATATAATGCCAGTAACCGGCAGGCATAAACAGCGTCTCTCCTGGCTCCAGAACGGTTTCATACCCATGCACTTTTTCCAGGGCGGGATAGGCCTTATAGTCTGGATGATTGACATCAATATAGCTGGCCACCGTAAACGGATGATGATAGAGGTGTCGGGATTCCTCAGGTGCAAAAAGCACCACCCGTTTCCGACCATGAAATTGATTCAGAAAGACATGTGCCAGATCGATATCGTAATGCAGCGCGACAGAAGAGCCTGCACCGCCAAAAAACATGAATGGAAACTCACTGTAGAACCCATCCATGATGCTGGGCAATGCAAAGTCCTTGCACATGGACGGTGCATGGCGAAAGATGTTGAAGAGGAAGAGCCTGTATTTCGTGGGCCCCGATTCCAACATTTCCAAATACTCGCGGAAGGGGAGGATCTTGTCCGGTTCCATATAATGCTTGCCCGGCTTGGAGTAGTTCTCCGAATAGACGGGCACCTTGATATGGCCGTAGTTCGACTTGAGGTGATCCACACTCCATTTGGTTTTCGCAGGCCAGGCATCCATCAAGTCCGTGAAAACAACTGGACGGCGAATATCCAGGTATTCATGTTTGAATGAATCCTTGTTCATGCCAGCCCTTCGATCTACTTGTTGCAAGTCCATATGATAAACCATTTACGAGGACGAATTTACAGAAAACAAAGGTTTCCCAAGCAAACTATTTCTGGGAGGACGCCCCCCTTAGGCGACAATAAATCAGGATATCCTGGGTTTTCATCCCAGTATCCGGGATCAATTTATAGGAGGGCAAACTTAAAGTTGTACTTTTGCCATGCTCATTTCTGGTTATGTGTAAGTCTGTCAACATCAACAGATCACTTGCCGATCTGGGTATTGCATAATCCCGCAGAACATGCCAAAAAAGAAGAAGAACAGCAGCCAGTTGGCCCTGGACCTCAAGATGAAAAAAGATCAGCGCCATCCCAAGATCGGCGGACTGATTGCCCTTCTGCTGTCTTCTTACCTGGGAATTTCCTTCGTCTCCTACCTTTTTACCTGGTACCGCGACCAAAATCAGGTCCTCTTCTTCTCCTGGTCCCTTCTCTTTGAAAGCGATGTGGAGGTTGACAACTGGCTGGGCAAACTGGGCGCTATCACCTCCAACTTTTTCATTTACTGGGGCTTTGGCATCGGTGCGTTTATCCTGGTTTACCTGCTCTTTCGATTGGGGCTGTTCCTCGTACTGGAACAAAAGCTCAAGCCTTACTGGGTCAGCTTTCGGAAGGGGATCCTCCTGATGGTGGTAGTCTCGGTGTATTGTGCGTTTATCTTCCAGCAAGCAGGATTTCCCTATGGTGGTGCATTTGGCAGCAAGGTCAGCACCTGGCTGATCGGACTGATCGGACAGGTCGGGATGACCCTCCTGCTGGTGGCTACCATTATCGGCACTCTCGTCTGGTTCTTCAATCCGGATTTCAACAATCTGGGCATCCCCTCCTGGATGACCGCCCCTATTCGCGCCCTCCAACAGTTCAAATTGTTCAGCCAGAGTAGCGAAGAAGATGAGCCAATCACTGCCAGGAAGAGCAGGAAACCTGCTGTAGAGACCCTGACCCCAACCCAGGGAGAAGCTCTGGACCTGGAAATGGGCAATGAGCCCTTGAAGACCTCTCGCAGTGCAAGCCATCGGCCAGATCTGGAACTGGAGACAGTTGTCACGCCCGACCCTCCGTCGAACGGCCAGAAAACACCCGTCTCCGAGATGCAAACCACTCCGGTATCCCTCCAGGAAGGCACCCATCCGGTGGTCACTGATGATGAAGCAGCGGATATGGAACCGTACGATCCGAAGAAGGAGCTCTCCCGCTACCAGCTTCCCGGCGTCGATCTGTTGCATGACTACAGTGAATCCCAGGTCGAGATCGACCGGGCAGAACTGGAGATGCACAAAAACCAGATCATCGAGACATTGCTTAATTACAAAATCGAGATCACCAAGATTCGGGCGACCATCGGTCCGACTGTTACCTTGTTTGAGATTGTCCCCGCACCGGGCATCAAGATCTCCCGCATCCGGAATCTGGAAGATGATATCGCCCTGAGCATGTCCGCCCTGGGTATTCGGATCATCGCGCCCATTCCCGGAAAAGGTACGATCGGTATTGAAGTCCCGAATAAAAAGAAGCAGATCGTCGGTCTTCGGGAGGTCCTCGCCTCTGATAAGTTCAAGAACGTCAAAATGGATCTGCCCATCGCCATCGGGAAGACTATTTCCAATGAGGTGTTCATTGCAGATCTGGCCAAGATGCCTCACCTCCTGATCGCCGGAGCTACTGGTCAGGGAAAATCCGTGGGGATCAATTCTGTGTTGATCTCCCTGCTCTACCGCAAGCACCCCTCTCAGCTGAAGCTGGTGCTGATCGACCCCAAGAAGGTTGAGCTCTATCCCTATGGATTCCTGGAAAACCACTTCCTGGCCTTCCTCCCTGAACAGACGGAGCCGATCGTCACCGACAACAATCAGGTGATCTACACCCTCAACTCGCTGTGTATCGAGATGGATGCCCGCTATGAGCTGCTCAAGCGAGCCAAAACGAGGAACCTCCGCGAATACAATGACAAATTCACCGAGCGACGGCTCAATCCGAATGACGGACACCGCTTCATGCCCTTCATCGTCCTGGTCATCGATGAGTTTGCCGATCTGATCCTCACTGCCGGTCGGGAAGTCGAACAACCCCTGGCTCGTCTGGCCCAACTGGCTCGAGCGGTTGGCATTCACCTGATCATCGCCACACAACGACCTTCTGTCAATATCATCACCGGTAGTATCAAGGCCAACTTCCCTGCCCGGATCGCCTTCAAGGTGGCTTCCAAGGTGGATTCCCGAACCATCCTCGATGGCGGCGGTGCCGACCAACTAATCGGTCAGGGTGACATGCTGCTCAGCGTGGGTGGCGATATGATCCGCCTCCAGGGTGCATTTGTCGATACATCTGAAGTGGAACGAGTGATTGACTTCATTGGCAAGCAACAGGGATTCCCGGAACCCTACTTCCTGCCGGAATTCAATCCGGACAACCCGAATGGCAGCGGTCCATTGGATCCGAAGGACCTGGATGAATTGTTCAAGGATGCAGCCCGCCTGGTGGTTTCCAACCAGCATGGCTCCACCAGTATGATCCAGCGACGCCTCAAATTGGGGTACAATCGCGCCGGCCGGATCATGGACCAATTGGAGGCCATGGGCATCGTCGGCGGCAATGAAGGCAGCAAACCCAGAGAGGTCCTGATCTACGACCCGGCAGAGTTGGAACGGTATTTGGATGAAAGAATGACTGGTTAGGAACGTTGGCTATGCCCCGGTATAGCCACGAGTAAAGGGCCCACTCATTGAGTGGGTTTTTTTATCGCTGTCTGCCCGGTCATACATGACCTGCCGAGCGATCCCAAATTGTGAAATTTTATTCAGCCTGTTCCTCATTTGACGAGGCAACAGGCTACAGAGCTCTTCACCCATCAGGGTTGACCTGACAAGGAAGATTGATTCACTGTACGCCAGTGCACCGATCTTCTCCTCCCTGCCTCAACTTTTTTTCGGATATTCCGGAAAATACCACCTTATGAAGCTCATCGATTGGATCCTCCGCATCCTGGCAGCAGTCATCTTATTGCAGACCTTGTTTTTCAAATTCACTGGCTCCCCCGAGAGCATTTACATCTTTGAGACCCTGGGAGTAGAACCGGTGGGGAGGTACATTGCAGGTATTGCCGAACTGGTCTCCGCCATTCTGCTCCTCATACCACGGACTGTTGCCCTGGGTGCTTTCGGTGGCGTCATGGTCATGGCGGGTGCTATTTTTTCCCATTTAGGCCCCCTCGGTATCGAAGTGCAGGGCGACGGCGGTCTGTTGTTTATCCTGGCCTGCACAGTCATGGGTTGTTGTGTCGTGTTATTGCGCTGGCGTTGGAGCCAATTCCTGAGCTATCTGCCCAGGCGCTGATCGGCCCAAGTAAAGGTAACGTGATCTAAAAACGATCATCACGCTGTGTATCCGTATGTGGTGAATACCAGCTATTTCAACTCCATTGTTGTCTATTTTTTAACCCGGCACTTATACACGTGCCTGGTGATGAAACCTATTCTTTTGCTCTATCACAGATCTGTGAATGAACGGATGTAACCCTGATCACAAAGGCTTATGGTTCAGATCGTGAACTTTGTGCCCGGAAATGACTTCATTAGCCATTAACCACTTTTGATCATTACTCAACATGAATTTGCAACAACTTATCCAACAATCCGAACCCATCATCATTGATGTTCGTGAGCCTTTCGAATTTGAAATGGGCCACGTCGATGGAGCACGCAACATCCCTCTTGGCCATATACCTGGCCATATCGATGAATTCCGCTCGCTTGAAAAATCGATCATTTTTTATTGCCGCTCGGGAATGCGGAGTGGCCAGGCCGTTGCTTTCCTGGGAGGTCTGGGTGTCCATGATATCTATAATGGCGGCGGACTGGATGATATGATCCACTTGATCAAAACCTCAGCCTGACCCTATGTTCTCATTCCTTAAAAAACTCTTCGGCGGCAAACGCCAACAGGACATCCTGGATCTGCTTCAACAGAAAGCGATCATCCTGGATGTACGGACGGTGGGCGAATTCAGACAGGGCCATGTAAAGGGGTCCGTGAATATCCCTCTGGATCAACTCCGCAGTCAGCTTTCAAAGTTGAAAAAACAGAAAAGACCTATTGTCGCCTGCTGTGCTACCGGACGTCGAAGCGGTATTGCCGCAGGATGGATTCGTCAGTTGGACCTCAACTCTGTGAACGGCGGCAGCTGGCAGAATGTCGGACGATTGCTCCAAAAGATGAACACTTAAAGAAGCATTTGATAAATAAAAAAGCTCTTCCTGATGGAAAACGAACTCACAACTTGTTCCATGCCGCGCATTGGCGACAAGGCTCCTGATTTTACGGCACCAACCACACATGGTGACCTCACGCTTAGTGACTATAATAAAGACTCCTGGATCATCATGTTCTCTCATCCTGCAGATTTCACACCCGTCTGTACGACAGAGCTATCAGCCTTTGCAGCGGAAAAAGAATGGTTTGCTGCACATCAGACCAAGCTTGTCGGTTTGAGCATTGACTCCATTCACAGCCATCTGGCCTGGGTGAACAATGTCCACGAAAAGACTGGAGTCTATATGGATTTCCCCATCATCGCCGATCTGGACATGCATGTGGCACATCTCTACGGTATGCTGCATCCAGGAGCCAGCAGTACTGCAGCAGTACGCGCTGTTTTCTTCATTGACCCGAAAGGAATGGTCCGATTGATCATGTACTATCCACTCAACGTCGGTAGAAATATGACAGAGATGAAACGGGTACTTGTCGCTTTGCAAACAGCCGACACCCATGGTTGTGCCCTTCCTGTCAATTGGGTTCAAGGTGAAAAAGTGATTGTCCCACCTCCAAAAACCCTCAAAGAGATGGAAGTCAGAATCGCTGATAAGAGCGTTGAAAAAGTCGACTTCTATCTAGCGAAAAGGTCGCTGTAGTTCGGATAGAAGCGAATAGCCTGCAGGGATGCTTCCTCCAGGAATTACCTCCTCGGTTGGGCTTCCTTCTATATCTTCGCCTAACAATTTGATCATGCGCATATCGATCCTGGCATTACTCTCCCTTTTCGGCCTCCTGTTGGCCTGTACTCCCTCGTCCAATCCACAACCCGTCGAGTCATTTGACCCACTACCCTGGCTGGAGAAAGGCAGTATGGTACAAGCTTCAAGTTTCGCAGTTCTGAGCACGAAACTGAAAGGTGTGATGGAAAAACAAGGCATTGGTGAAGCCATTCAATATTGCAGCCTCTCCGCCCAATCACTGACTGATACCCTGTCACGTATGTATGGGTGCACCATCCGAAGAGCCACCTTACAAACACGCAATCCAGTCAACCAGGCCAACGACTATGAAGCGGCCATCCTTGCAGATTGGGCAGCTGACCTGAAGGCTGGTAAAGAATTAACCGCCGTAGTCCAGGAGCTCACGCCAGATACGGTCATGTATTATGCCCCTATCCGCATGCAGCCCCTGTGTCTGAATTGCCACGGTACAGTGGGCACAGAGATCACAGCAGCGAATTACGGATTGATTCAACAGCGCTATCCAGAGGATCAAGCTACCGGTTATGCAGTCGGCGATCTACGTGGGATGTGGAGCATCCAGTTTGTTCAGTAGTCATCAAGAAATTGAATCGCGGTTTTTCACTCCACCGTTTGACTGGCAGATTGGCTAGATGACCTTCTGTCTTTCTTAACACTGAGAATGCCACAGCGGGCCTATCTTCATCAATACATTCTACTCATTTCCTGATCGGCATTCATGAAAGATCCCAAGAAAATTGCCTTCACAATGCTTGCCCTGTTCGGGCTGCTCATTCTGTTTCACTGCTTTGTGATTGCCGGGTGGATCTCCCCCAAAAGCGTCTGGGGTGAACGGGTCCAATCGGATCAGGACCTGATCCATGTGGAGCTGGCGTCTATTTCCATGTTGTTTCTGTACGCTATGATCGTGATGGCCAAAGTGAACATCATTGACATGGACTGGATCAAACCGCTGGCGCAATTGGGCCTGTGGATGATGGCCATCTACTTTGTCATCACCTCCGTGACCAATGCGATGGGTGACACCAATCTCGAACGATTTCTCTTCGCCCCGGTCGCTCTGGTATTAGCGATATTGACGGTTCGGCTGGCATTGATCAAAACGAATCACCCCCCTGCAAGGGATACGATCTAGAACAAGGACATCCCTTACAGACTTGATCAAACATAGACAGGAGTGGATCCATTTAGGAGATTCCTGCGGTGAGTGTCAACAAATGAAAAAAGCCTGCCCGAAGATTCAGGGCAGGCTTTTTTCTTTGGTTGTTTTCGTGTCGTGTCTAGAGCTCGTAATTGGGACTCAGTTCCCCCTGTCCGGTTGGTCCCACGGAATACCAATCGTTGATGACCTGTGCGACTTCCGCTGGATCATCCGTAATGGTGAACAGCTTGAGATCATCGACATTAATATTATTTTCCTGGCCGAGCATGGTGGTCTCGATCCAATCTTTCAGTCCATTCCAGAAAGTCGTGCCGACTAAAACGACAGGCACAGGGTCGATCTTCTTGGTCTGGATCAGGGTGAGCACCTCGAACAGTTCATCCAATGTCCCGAAGCCTCCTGGCAGAACCACAAAAGCCTGAGCGTATTTGACAAACATCACCTTTCGCACAAAGAAGTAGCGATGGTTGAGGCTCTTCTCCATGTCGATGAACTGATTGTTGTTCTGCTCATGAGGAAGGAGGATGTTCAGACCGACGGAAAGGCCGCCATACATGGACGCCCCTTTGTTCCCGGCCTCCATGATCCCCGGACCACCACCTGTGATGATGCCAAAGCCCTCTTCGGTCAGACGGCGTGCGATATCGACAGCCAGCTTATAGTTGGCGTGATCGGGCTTAGTCCGAGCCGATCCGAAGATCGAAATACAAGGTCCAATATGATTGAGTTTTTCAAAGCCGTCTACGAATTCTGCCATGACCTTGAACATAGTCCATGCATTCTCGCCCTTGATCCGGCTCCACTGCTTCATGGTGTTCTTGTGCACCACAGTGTCTTTTCCATTTGGTTCCATAGTCGAAATAAATCTATCTCGTGATGCCAGACAGAGCAATCACAGAGTGATATAACGTGAATCAGCGCGATTTGTTATCGAGGAGCACCGGAGAGGACCACTCCTCAGCTTCGATGCCCTGACCCGGCACTTAACCGATGGTCTCCAGCTTATCAACCACCTTGTTTGGTTTGGCACTGGAAGGCACCACATATCGCTGAACATCTTCCTCAGAAATGGACTTCCCACTCAGGATGATGAGGCGCTCGACCACATTTCGAAGTTCCCGAATATTACCAGTCCAGGTGATCTGCTGCAATGCCGCCAGAGCTTCGGTCTCGATCATCTTGATCGAGATCCCGTATTCACCGCAGATCTGATTGATGAAGTGTTCCACCAACTCGGGAATGTCTTCCAACCGATCATTCAGGGATGGAACATGGATAATGATCACGGCTAGTCGATGGTAGAGGTCCTCGCGGAACCGACCCTCCTGGATCATTTTGCGTAGATCCTTATTCGTGGCAGCAATAACGCGCACATCCACGGGAATTTCTTTGTCGCCGCCCACCCTTGTGATACGATTCTCCTGAAGGGCACGCAGGACCTTCGCCTGGGCCGACAGACTCATATCGCCGATCTCATCCAGGAAGAGCGTACCACCATTGGCTTGTTCAAATTTGCCGATCCGCTGTTTGATCGCGGAAGTAAAGGCACCCTTTTCATGCCCGAACAGTTCGCTTTCGATCAGCTCTGATGGGATCGCCGCACAGTTCACCTCGATCAACGGATGAGGGTTCCTTGGACTCTTGGCATGCGCCCAACGGGCAACCAATTCCTTTCCGGTGCCATTTTCACCGGTGATCAGAATACGGGCATCGGTCGGGGCTACCCGTTCGATGGTGTCCTGTATCTGCTGGATACTGTCCGAATGACCGATCATCTCCTGGGTCTTGATGTGGCCCACCTTTCGCTGAAGCGCACGGGTTTCGACGATCAGACTCGACTTGTCCATCGCATTGCGGATGGTGATCAGCATTCTGTTCAGATCCGGAGGCTTGGAAATAAAATCGAAGGCGCCCTTCTTGACCGCCTCCACAGCTGTGTCAATACTGGCATGACCGCTGATCATCACGACCGGTGTATCCTGAGCGATGTGCTGAATCTTTTCCAGGGTCTCCATGCCATCCATCTTGGGCATTTTGATGTCCAGGATGATCACATCGTATTTGTTCTGTTTGACTTTGGCCAGACATTCCAGTCCATCCGCTGCTTCATCCACTTTGTACTTCTCAAACTCGAGAATCTCACGCAATGTGCGACGGATACTCTGTTCATCATCTGCGATCAGGATCTTGGCCATGGGGTATAAATAGGTTTGGAGTTCAATGCAACTATAGAATAAATATAATTAATTATTCTATACAATGCTAGTTTCACTCCTCCCGTTTACTAGACATATGATAAAAATGTTTCATTTATTAGGCGATTTGTTCGGACAACTGTGATATCGCGATCCAGGCCATTAGCCCACTTCCGATCTCTAAAGCCGTCTCATCCACATCAAACCGTGGCGTATGTAATCCGGAAGTGATCCCCTTGGCGACATTCCCGGTCCCAAGTCTGTAAAAACAAGCCGGCATGACCTGGCTGTAATAGGCGAAATCCTCAGCACCCATTCGGATATCCAGTTCTTCGACAGCATCCTGACCCAGATAGACCTCTGCCCACGATTTCGCCTGCCGAGTGGTCGCCACATCACTGATCAGGGTCGGGTAGCCCTTGCGGATCTCCAGGTGGCATGTCGCGCCCATCGAGGCGGTCAGCCCAGTGCACATCGTGGTCAGCAAATGATGGGCTTCAGCACGCCACGCCTCATCCAGAGCGCGGAAGGTCCCTTCAACATGCACCTTGTCAGGGATCACATTGGTCGCTCCGCCATCCGACCAGATCCGTCCGAAGGTGAGGACAGAAGGTGCGATCGGATTGGCATTGCGACTCACAATCTGCTGCAAAGCACTGATCAGAGTAGCCGTAATTGCAATCGGGTCACGAGTCAGGTGAGGCATGGCGCCGTGCCCCCCCTTGCCCTCGATGGTGAGGTACAATTCATCAGCGGAAGCCATACATACGCCCTCCCGAAATCCAACCCGGCCTGCTGGCATGCTGGGCAAGACATGCTGCCCGAATATTCGGGTAGGTCGTGGATTCTCTAGTACTCCCTCCTTGATGAGTAGAGAAGCCCCGCCAGGATGTTTCTCTTCGGCCGGCTGGAAGATCGCCCGCACCGTACCCTTCCACTCCGATCTCAGCGTCCAGAGGATATGCAGCGCACCGAGCAGGGAAGCGGAATGAACATCATGTCCACAAGCGTGCATCACTCCTTTGTTGCGGGAGCAATAATCCGCCTCATTTGCTTCTGTGATGGGTAGTGCGTCGATATCCGCGCGCAGGGCTACTGTCGGGCCGGGACCACTCCCTTCCAGGACAGCCACCAGTCCATGACCCGCCCATCCGGATGTAAAGGGAATACCCCATTCCTTCAGTCGATCGGCGATGTAGGCAGCGGTCTTTTCCTCTTCAAATGATAACTCCGGATACATGTGCAAATGACGACGGATACCCACGACATCAGCATGGCCAGATTGTGCAGTTGCTTGGATCTTGTCGATTAGGTGCATGGTAGAAACTCCGGATAAGTGAAAGACAATTCCCGAAGATACGAACTGTCGGGAGCTGCATTAAACAGTGCAAGTGACCTATCGGTCCAATCGCTTGAAATTCCGCATCAGGATCCGCAGGTCCTTTTCCACGCCATAGTCCCGCGCATAGAGAAAGTCCAGATGCTGCGCGGTGCGCTGGTCCAGGTTCAACCAGGGATGGGCATCTGATGGCTGCAGTAATCCCGGACGGAGTCTGGGCAGGGCATCCTTGGCTTCTCCATAACTGACCAGCGTTCGCTGGCCTGTGATAAGACGGATCACATTGTGCAAAAATCGCCCCTTCCGGGATTGAAACCAGATCAGGACAGGACTGCAGACCAGGAGAATAAGGGCAATGCCGACATCGAGCAGTCGCTTGTGTCGACGTTTGACAGCATCAGACAATCGAAAGCGTACATCCGTCGTGTACAGTTCCCCGCTGGCGATCGATGATGCACTTCCGATAATACTCACCCCCCCATCGGGCAAAATGCGATATTCCACTGCTGAACCGATCAGATTCATCCATTGCATCATGTGATCCGAACGCACATCACGCGCACAAAAGATCACCTCCTGGACGCGAAAAACGCTGACCACCTCATCCAGGCGTCGGATATGGTTGAGATAGAGATGGGGATCATATTCATCCACAGGGGATAAAAATCCAATCAGGTTTTTGGAGATGCGCAATTTGCTGAGGAGCTGCATGGTCCGTTCGCACTCAGTGGGCGAACCAACAACAACCAGATTGGCCGCTTTGCGCACCCCGGCACGCCATTCCCCGTATTTCATATAGTGTGCAAACATCCGGACCAACAGGGCAGACAAAAGGGCCCAAACGGTTCCCATCAGAATCACTGCACGGGAGGTGCGATAAGGCTGGTCAAGAAAACCATACACCGCTGCGATCAGCAGGCTGCCCAACAACAGTCCGCGCGCCGCCGCCCATAGATCGTCCTTGCGGTCATAGGCTCCGCTGAGATACAATCCGCTTGTCCAGATCAGGGCGTAGAGTGGCGCATTGATGGAATTGAAGTGGGCGGGATAATAGGATGGATCATTGAAATAGAATTCCGCCCAAAAGTCCTTGATCAGGATCACCCCTCCCCACAACAAAAGGGCATCCAGAAGAAACAGCCAGCTTCGCTTGAAGATATTCCGGACCAGGGTCATCCAGGCTCTCAGATAGATCGCCAACCGGATAAACATCACATACCTGGATCTCCGGCTGCCAGAAAAATGTTTCTCGGCAAAGAGGATCATAGCCTGATAGAAGATGCGGATATAGTTCAGACTGCCCTTTCGGGTGCTCTCCCCCTTGTAATGGATAATGGTCACTTCGGGAAAGTAATAATTGAGGTATCCAGCTTGCCGGATGCGAAAGGATAGATCGATGTCCTCACCATACATGAAGAAAGCCTCATCCAGCAGGCCTGCTTTATCAATCGCTTCTTTGCGTAACCACATAAATGCGCCCGCCAGCACATCCACCGGAGCCGTTTCCATTTCCCCAAGATGCCCGAGATGGTACTGATTGAATGTAGCTGATTTTGGAAACAGTCGGGACAGTCCAAAGGCCTTGCAGAACGCCACAAAAGGCGAGGGGAATCCACGTTTGGACTCCGGGAGATATTTTCCGCCGCCATCGATCATCCGCACACCGAGTGCCCCTGCATCCGGGTGTGCATCCATAAACTCGATGCATTTTGCAAAGGTGTCCTCTTCGACAACGGTATCCGGATTCAGCAACAGGATATAGCGACCTTTCGCCAGACGGATGGCCTGGTTGTTAGCTACAGCAAAGCCGGTATTATCCGGATTTACGATCAGCTGAACCTCAGGGAATCGCTCCCGTACCATCAACACCGAATCATCGACAGAATCATTATCCACGACAATGATCTCTGCCTCCAGTTCCGCCACTGCTTTCCGCACAGATAGCAGTGCTTGCTCCAGGAAATGGCGCACATTATAACTGACAATGATGACGGTCAGATCCATCATTCGCTGTTTGTCGCGTAGGGGATCCGGCTCATGATGGACCGTCCCAGGGTGATCTCATCCGCATATTCCAGCTCGCCGCCAAAAGCAACTCCACGTGCGATCGTCGAGATCCGTACAGGCAACTCACGCATCAGCCGGGAAATGTAGTAGATCGTTGTCTCCCCTTCAATAGTAGGTGAAATGGCCATGATGATCTCCTCTGGTGCATGCTTCCGGATCCGAACCAACAGAGATTCGATCTGCAATTGCTCAGGGCCTACACCATCCAATGGATTGATGACGCCCCCCAGAACATGATACAGGCCACGATACTGTTGTGTTTCTTCGATAGCCATGACATCTCGAACGCTTTCGACCACACATATGGTCTGTTTGTTCCGATGATGATCCGTACAGATGGCACACAAATCCTGATCCGACAAATTGAAACAGGCGGAACACAAACGGATCTCTCGTCTGAACTGTTTGATGGCATCGGACAGGTGGTCAACCTGCTCCGGTTCCTGCTTTAACAGGTGCAGGGCCAGGCGCAAGGCCGTCTTCCGGCCGATGCCCGGCAAACTGGAAAACGCCTCCACAGCATCCTGAAGCAGGCGGGAAGAATGGTTCATGGTGTAAAAATAACCTGCCTGAATAGAACTGCAGTGCCTTTTTCTGCATTTCGTCGATCAATCGACAAACCCCGGGGTTTGGGGAAAAGTTTGCATTTTTGCAGGACATAAAACTCCTGAAATGGCAGAAATCATCCGGATGCCGCGCATGAGCGACACGATGGAAGAAGGCAATATCGTCTCCTGGCTGAAGAAAGTCGGCGATAAAGTAGAGTCAGGCGATATCCTGGCCGAGGTCGAAACAGACAAAGCGACCATGGAATTGGAAACCTATCAGGAGGGGACCTTGCTCTACATTGGTGTAGAACAAGGCACTGTACCAGTAAATGGGCTTCTAGCCATCATCGGCGAAAAGGGAGAGGACTACAAAGCCCTGCTCGCAGAAGCCGAGTCGGCAGGCAACAGTGCTGAACCTGAAGTAGCTACCGCTGCCCCGGAAAAGGCAGCCCCTGCTGCAGAAACAGTTTCCGCCCCCGCTCCTGCAGCAACCCCGGCAGCAGCTTCAAAAGTAGCGCCCGCAGAAGAAAGCCCTCGCATCAAAGCTTCCCCATTGGCGAAGGCCATGGCCGAAAAAGCCGGAATTGACCTCCACCAGGTCACCGGATCAGGAGGAGAAGGTGGACGTGTGGTC
The DNA here is from genome assembly GCA_021738725.1 of Saprospiraceae bacterium. Lineage (GTDB taxonomy): Bacteria > Bacteroidota > Bacteroidia > Chitinophagales > Saprospiraceae > JAGNXB01. Next base: position 17,564 of record JAIPBE010000045.1, read on the forward strand.
AAAAAGGATATTGAAGCCTTTCTGGAGGGGCATTCGGCTGCCACGCCGGCGATCTCCAAGCCTGCAGGCGGATTCACCGATGTACCCATCACGCAAATGCGCAAGACTATTGCCCGACGCCTCGGCGAGAGTAAATTCAGCGCCCCGCACTTCTATCTGACCGTAGAGATTGACATGGATCAGGCGATGATCGACCGAAAACTGATCAACGAACTCGCACCGACCAAGATCTCCTTCAATGATCTGGTGATCAAAGCAGCAACCAAAGCTTTGCGCTTGCATCCAGGCATCAATTCATCCTGGCTGGGTGACCGCATCCGCACCAACCACGATATCAATATCGGCGTTGCCGTGGCCGTAGATGAGGGATTACTGGTTCCTGTGGTTCGACAGGCCGATCTGAAATCCCTCACGGAGATCAACCAGGAGGTGGCTGCATTTGCTGAAAAAGCAAAGAACAAGAAGCTGCAACCGGATGAAATGCAAGGAAATACATTTACCATCTCCAATCTGGGAATGTTTGGGATAGAAGAGTTTACCGCGATCATCAATCCACCGGATGCCTGCATTCTGGCGGTAGGAGGGATTACGCAGAAAGCGGTGGTGAAAGATGGCCAGGTCGTGGCTGGACACCGCATGAAAGTCACGCTTTCCTGTGATCATCGTGTGGTGGATGGGGCTATGGGCGCGAAATTCCTGCAGACCTTCAGCCAGATCCTCAGCGCACCCGTTCGTATGCTGGTCTGATCCCGGGATCCTCAACCTATTGGCCTGCTCTGCCGTTACACTTCCATGAAGACACTGGTCCTGGGGGCATCCCCCAATCCCGCACGCTATGCTTATTCTGCCGTCCAGCAATTGCGCTGGAAAGGCCATGAAGTCGTGGCTGTGGGCACTCGAAAGGGACGTATTGAAGATGTGGATATTCTGACCGAATGGCCGGAGAAGATCGCAGACCTCGATACCATCACCTTATACCTGGGGCCGGCCAATCAGCTGGCTGTGTATGATCAGATCCTGGGCTATCAACCCAGACGCATCATCTTCAATCCGGGCACAGAAAATCCAGAACTCATGCGCCTGGCGGCTGCGGCCGGCATTGAAGTGGTCCGGGCCTGTACCCTGGTGATGCTGTCTATTGGAAATTACGATCGAGCGGCCTAGAAGCCCAACTTTTTCATGGCGATACTCGTGGCCCGAGTGGTGATTCCCGTCAATTCTTCGGATGGTCCTTTGACATCCAGCAATGCTTTCCGAATCGTGGAAGATACATCTTCAAAGATGCCGTGGTCGGTCACCTGAATATCCGGCTGCATGAGATAGGCAAAAACGCGTGCCATCCCGCAATTGGCGATAAAATCCGGGATTAGACTGATCCGCTTGTCCACCTCAAGAGCGGTAGGCCCAAAAAAGACCCCATCATCTGTGAAGGGCACATTTGCGCCACAACTGATGACTTCCAATCCCCGATCCATCAGCCCCCGGATCTGCTCCGATGTGACGATCTTACTCGCCGCCCCGGGCATGAAGATCTCTGCCGGCATCTCCCACACCTTATCCTTGCCCTCTTCGAATGGGATGGCCAGAGGATGTTCCAGTTTGTTTCCGTTCCGATTCAAGAAGATATCTTCCACCTGATGATAATCCAGGCCTTCGGGTGCCAGCACGACACCACCCAGATCGATGATACCCGTGATCAACGCACCGTGAGATGAGAGGTAATACCCTGCTGCAGCTGCAACGTTGCCCCACCCCTGGATGATGACTCGCTTGCCCTGGAGCGTCTCATGGCGAAACAGGTCATAATACAGGCGAATGGATTCGCTGACACCATAACCGGTGATCAGATCGGCTACAGCATGCTTATGTCGTCCCGGAGGCGCATATGCAGGATCCTCCACCAACTTGGCGCAACCATACCGCAGCTGTCCGATGATCTGGATCCGATCTCCTTTGGCGCTGTGAAAGTGTCCATTAACTACACCTTCCTGTGGATGCCACAAGCCGAGGTCTTCCGTGATCGGAATGACATCTTTCATTTCATCGACATTGAGGTCGCCTCCAGTGCCATAATAGCTCTTCAACAGCGGGTATACAGCTTTGAACCAGCGAGCCAGTACGCCGTCGCGACGCGGATCATTCGGATCGAAATCGATCCCTGACTTGGCACCACCAATGGCAGGGCCACTCACTGAAAATTTGATCTCCATGACCTTGGCCAGGGAAACCACCTCATCGCGGGTCAGACCCCGACGCATCCGTGTACCACCTCCTGCAGCACCTCCGCGCAGACTGTTGATGACCACCCATCCACGGGCTTCAGTCTCACTGTCGTGCCACTCAAACACAATTTCCGGGGAATTTGACTTGTATGTCTCCAACCGCTGATCCATATCTTCTGATTTTCGTGCGCCAAAGGTAGACCTTTGCCGGGTGGTCGCCACCAAATCAACTGGCAATTTTCCCAAAGGATCGACAGATCATCCAATGCGAACCCATCCGCTCCTCCTTCTGATTCCCTACCTTTGAGAAATGCTTGCACACTGGCTCAAACCCCACGAACATCCGAACAAGAAACGCTGGTCCTCGCATCAGCTGGGCAACCGGATCCTCCCCTTCTTCCCGGATATGAACGAGATCCCGGAAAATGCCGTCACCATTCTGGGTTACAACGACAAAGCGGCAGACTTTGTACGCAAAGATATCTATGAAATGGGATGGAGCTTTGGCAATTTGCCCATCGTCGACCTCGGTAATCTGCGCAAATCGGAACCTTCCTTCGCCATCCAAGTGCTCAAGGAATTGATCGACGGACGTAAAGTGGTCATCCTGCTCGGAAGTGACCCTGATCTCGCCTTCTATCAATACCAGGCTTATGGAGATAAGGTCAAAGGAGTGAGCGCTTCCTTAATCCATGATCGTCCACAATTCCTTTTGAAGCCAGGAAAAAAGCAACCGCTCCTCTTGAATCGCATGCTGAAACCAGGGGAACACCACCTCTTTCATCTCAGCCTACTGGCCAATCAGCGCCATCACTCCGACCCGGCCGTCTTGCGCCATTTGATCGAAGAGGAACACTTCGAATTGCGTGGACTGGGTATGGTCAAGGAGGATACCGCTCGCATGGAGCCCCTCATGCGGGATGCCGATATGGTCAATATCAACCTGTCCGCACTGGCGGCGGCTTATGCGCCTGCTGCCGGCAGGCCCGGCCCCAATGGCCTGGATGGCATGGAGATCTGTCAGATCGTCCGCTATGCAGGTCTCAGTGAAAAATTGAGCTCACTCAGTGTGGGTGACTGGGCACCCAGTCGGGATCGCCAGCATATCACTGCTCGCATGATCGCCCAGATCCTGTGGTATTTCCTGGAGGCCGTTTCCCAACGACAGGGAGACTACCCCGTCTCTATGGAGGGGCTGATCGAATTCCACGTCCAGCACGATCACTTTAATAATCAACTCGTTTTCTGGAAGAGCTCGCGAACCGGTAGATGGTGGTTGCAGGTACCTGTCCGGGAAGAAGCCGGCCATGAGCGGCATCGTCTTGTACCCTGTTCATACAGCGACTATGAAGAAGCGTGTCGCAATGAATTGCCCGATCGGATTATGCAGGCTCAGTTCCGGTTCCGCTGATCCAGGGGGCAACGCCCTTCTCCAGCGCCATACCACGGGATCCCTTGACCAGTATGGTCGTGTGTTGCGGATCGCGCTGTGTCAACCAATCAGTCACTTCGGTAGCGGACTGCAACGCAGGCCAGTTTGTCGGGTAATCTGTACCGGCGAATGACTGGCCGACCAGGACCGGCTCAATGGAGCCCAGCGCTTTCAAGAGATCGATGATCGCCTGGTGTTCGCGGGCCGCATCCTGACCCAATTCCAGCATATCTCCCAGGATCGCCATCTTATCCTCCGCCTCTGACCGATCGAGGCTTCGCAAAGCCATGGCCATACTCGTCGGATTGGCATTATATGCGTCCATGACCCAGGTATTCGTGCCAGAGACGATCCGCTGGGAGCGATTGTTATCCGGGATATAGCTGGCGATCGCTTCGCAGATAAGCACATCCCCGACACCAAAGTGACGACCGATGGTCACGGCTGCAATGATATTCTTAAAATTATGTACTCCATATAGCGACGAGTGGATCCCCACGATTCGTCCAGCTGCATGTTGGAAATGCAGTTGGATTCGAGGGTCCTCCTGATCCAGTACGTATTGCATATCTGCATCTCTGCCCTCGGCTGAATAGGAGATGGATGGCAGGTAGTCACGCACCAGGTCTGGAAGATGGGGTTCATCGCGATTGTAAAAAATCAGACCGTTATGAGCCATCAGATATTGATACAACTCGCTTTTTCCCTTGCGTACACCTTCCAAACCACCAAAGCCTTCCAGGTGAGCCTTGCCGATATTGGTGATCATCCCACAATCGGGCCGGGCGATAGCACACAGCTCTGCGATCTCTCCCTGTGCTCCTGCCCCCATCTCGACGATCGCTATTTCTGTTTGTTCCGGTATGCCCAGCAAGGTCAGGGGTACGCCGATGTGGTTATTGTAATTCCCCGGGGTCGAATAGACCCTGAAAATAGCGGAGAGCACACGGGCAACCAGCTCCTTGGTCGTCGTTTTTCCATTTGACCCGGTCAAACCCAGGATCGGGATGCCCAGATACTGACGGTGGTAGCATGCCAGGTCCTGTAATGCGGTCAAAACATTTGAAACAAGGATATACCGATCATCTACAACCCATTTCTCATGGTCAACCACCGCATATTTTGCGCCACGGTCCAGGGCATCACCGGCAAATCGATTGCCGTCAACCTGTCCCTGCAAGGCAAAAAACAGGTCACCTGACTGACATTGGCGACTGTCAATAACCACCCGCTGGCAGTTCAGAAAAAGTGCGTGAAGGGCATTGGATTCCATGGCACAAAATAAAAAACTCCCAGTCCTGGTGGACTGGGAGTTTTTATAGATGCAATCAGAACGGCATTACTTGTAACGGCGTTTGACCTTATTCTTTTTCACTTTGAATTTGTTACCTGCACTGTCTTCGTTGCCTTCTGGACCACCGGTACGGGTCATCGCACAACGGAAACCGAGACTGCGGTCAGCCTTGTCCTCATCCTTGAAGCGACGTGCTCCGGGAGAGAGGTACCACGCGCGGTCCATCCATGAACCACCTTTGATCACGCGAGCCTTGTCGCTGATCAGGGTCGATTTGCCATACTCATATGTCGCGGCAGATTCTTTGTCTCCGTCCATATAGTTCAGGACATCCCCACGCTTGTAGTTTTCACGTGTAGCGACCTCATCATCCTCGACCATACGGTATTGCATACGACCCAATGAATCCTTCTCAACTGGTTTGTTGTCCTCATCCTTCACCTTGGTCATAAACTTGTTACCACGGAAGGGGTTGAGATCGTGATTGTCAACATCACGAAGGGTTTCTGGCGTCAGGGCACGATAGACATCCATGGTCCATTCGGATACGTTACCTGCCATGTTATACAGACCGAAGTCGTTGGGCATGAAGGAACGAACATCCGCAGGAATGTGTGCCTGGTCATTCAGTTTGCCAGCCATACCCATGTAATCACCCGCTCCCCGCTTGAAGTTGGCCAGGATCTCGCCCTGGTACTTATTACGCTTCTGGAACCGCACGGTATTCTCATTCCATGGATAGATCCGACGATCTGTAATCAATTCCTCATTTTCAGTGGCCTGATTGCCGATCAGGGCCAGAGCGGCATATTCCCACTCAGCCTCTGTCGGAAGGCGATATGCTGGAAGCATGATACCATCTTCGAAACGAACCTTCCGCTCGCCACCGGTACGGACATCTTCCAAATTCTTCCGCACGGAACCCTCGTACTGACCTGCCAGATAAGCTTCTGTGTTGAAGTTGTCTTCATCACGCTGCTCTGGATTCGGATTGAGAATACCGCGTTCGATGAGGATCATCTCGTTCACACGGTCTGTCCGCCACTGGCAGTAGTTGTTGGCCTGGATCCAGTTCACACCGACAACAGGATAATTGTCATAAGCCGGATGACGGAAATAAGTCTCCACAAAAGGCTCATTGAAGGCAAGTTCTTCACGCCATACCAGTGTGTCTGGCAATGCGTTGTAGAACACCTCTGGATAAGACTCACCAAAGGTGTTGGTCAGCCAGTACAGGTATTCCCGATAATCGATGTTCGCTACTTCTGTTTCATCCATATAAAAGGAAGAAACAGTTACCCGGCGTGGAATCGCATTCCACTCCAGAGCGACATCCTGCTCTGTGAGGCCCATAGTGAAGGTTCCACCTTGCACCAGTACAAGGTTCGGACCGGTAGCCTGACCTTCGTAATCGAGCTTTTCGAATCCGCCCCATTTGGCGTCGTTGTATTTCCATCCAGTGGAGGAAGAGCGCTCGCCCTTACCGCAACTGCCGAAGAGGAGACCGCTTACGGCCACTGTGAAGAGTATGCTTTTCCAAGAGTTCATCGTGATCATCCGATTTTTCTAAAATTGAGGAACAAATATAAACCTTTTACCGAAAGCACCTAGGCCTATCGAAACATCTTTAAACAGTCGCTGTAACGACCTCGACGGCGATTGGCCTCTGCCTGGGCACTGTTGTCAAAATTCAGGATCAGGGAAATCTCATGAGCACCACCAAATCCAGAGGCTCCGGATATCGTGAGATCATAGGAATACCCTATTTTCAATATCCCCTTTTGCATACCGACCAAGCCGATCACCGCATCCGGATTACTGCCTGCATGCCTGTACCAGGCACCGGCAAAAACCAAGCCCAACTGGCCATAAAGGCCCGCATTCAACTGAGAAAAACCTCCCTGTCTGGTATACAATACGTTCGGGGATAGAAACGTAGGGCCATCCAGGTTATTGTCTATGTTAATCTGCATTCCCCCCATGAAAGACAGTCGCATCGGCAAGCCGAAATACAGGTTGTCATTGATCTGAAGGAAACTTTCATCCGGTGTGGTCAGATGATTCATACTAAATCCGGCATAGAACATCCGACTGTAGACCAGGAGCCCGGCACTGATATCCAGATTGCCCTGAACCAGATCTTCCGGACGATTCTCACCACTCTGGTTGGGATTTCCGGATGGATCATTGGGGCCGTTCACCGGATCCAGCTGGTCATAGAAGACCAATCTATCCCAATCCAACGACCGTTGCAGGTACGAACCTTCAATACCCATTTTGGCATATATCTCATTGCCAAAATCGAGGCGGTAACTGTACAGCCCACTCATACCCACCGTTTTATAGATACCATCACCGGCTACATCACCCATGGCTGTCAGTCCAAACCCGCTGTTGAGCGCAGGCACAAACTGATCGTATGTCACCATATAGGTAGCATATGCATTGGGCAGATTGGGCCATTGGTTGCGGTAGTGCAGCCCGATTCGGGGCAAATTGGTATTCCCTGCAAATGCGGGATTGGTCTGCAAGGGAGCAGCATAATACTGGGAGAAAACCGGATCCTGTCCAAATGTGTTACCAACCAAAGTCAACACCAGTAAGATGGTCAGAAAAAGTTTCGTAAAGGGGGTCTGTTCACATTCAACCATATCGTACTTTTAAGATTCCTACTCCTCGACAATACAAATATACCAGTAACGTTTCTGTAACAGTAAACCTTATACGCATGGCCGTTTTAACCCTGAGATGTGCAGGATTTGGGATCCTTACTGTTCTGACACTACCATTGTGGTCCCAACCACAACCGAATCAGGAACCCGTATCGACATTGCAAAATACACATTTCGATCAGTCCGCACCAGTCTCCGGCTCGCAAGATGTGGAAATTCCGCTGGATGGAGCGAATTTTCCACTTATCGTATCCGGACAGCAGGTGACCTTGCGAGGCGGAACCGAAGAATCCGTGCTGGCTGGAGGTGATATCTACAAACTAGCCGTCTCTCAGGAAGGCATCTACAAGATGACCTATGACTATCTGAAGAACACACTGAAACTCCCCATCGATCAGATCGATCCCAGAGATCTGCATCTGTATGGAAACGGTGGCGCCATGCTCCCCCGGGCAAATGCCATTCCACGACCCGATGACCTGGTCGAAAATGCTATCTACATCGCCGGAGAGCAAGATGGTGTCTTTCATCCTTCGGATTACATCCTCTTTTATGCCGCCGGGCCAAAACAGGAGGTTTATGACGCCACCAGCGGAAAACTTACCCAGGTCACTCATCTCTATGATACCCGGAGCTACTATTTTCTCAAAGTTGACGCATTCGATGGTCTGCGCGTTAGCGTTCGAACCAATCTGCCGCCGGGAGGATACTCCAGCACCTCTTACGATGATGTGCAGCGGATCGAAGATGAACTTTACAATTTGCTGGATGGCGCCTCCGGCACCCAGGGATCCGGGTTGCGTTGGTTTGGCGATCGCCTTTCCTCTTCTCTGACCTCCATCAATTACAACGGCCGGTTCGATCTGACCAACCTGGTGCCTGGTGAAGCAGTCGGCGTATCGGGTGGCTTTGCCTCGCGCAGTGACGCCTCCAACACCTTTACCCTCACCCTGGGGTCGACGTCACTGAAAACCAACTCCATGAATGGTACCACCTTGGGAGACGTCGAAGCCGTCTATGCCAGTCTCGGAAATATTCAGAACTCCTACCTCCCCACTGGAGACAATTTTTCCGTCAAAGTCAGCTACAGCGCCCTGGGAAGTGGTGCAGCCGGATGGGTGGACTATCTCGAACTGCGCATGCGGAGACAGCTGATTCTGGGCAGCACACCCCTTCGTTTTGCCGACCTCCGCACCCTGGGTCAGGCCACGGCCACTATGACCCTCCATCAAGTGGATGCACAAACGATGATCTGGGACCTTCAGAATCCGCTCGTGCCCATCATGCAAGAATACCAGACCACCGGCAGCCAGGGAACCTTTACCTATGAGCCAGAGGATCTCCACACCTTCATCGCTTTTCGCACCAACGGCACCTTTCCAGCACCCACATCGATCGGCAAGGTGACCAATCAAAATCTACACGGTTTACTGGATGCTGATCTGCTGATCGTCTATCATCCGGATTTCACCGCAGCCGCAGAGCTGCTGGCGCAACATCGTCAAACCTATTCCGGCCTGACGGTGGCCATGGCTTCTGTGGATCAGGTGTATAATGAGTTCTCATCAGGCGCCAAAGACCCCTATGCCATCCGCGATCTGGCCCGGATGATCTGGAACCGCGACAGTCTGTTCGGACATCTCCTGCTCTTTGGTGACGCCTCATTCGACTATCGAAACATCAAGCAACTTACCAATTCGGGCGATTTCGTCCCGGTCTTTGAGACGGATGAATCCCTGAATCCGGTTTATGCCTTTCCTACTGATGATCATTTCGGCATTCTGGAAGATCAGGAAGGTGGCTCAGCAACTGGCCACACGATCGATATTGCGGTGGGTCGATTGCCCGTAGAAACGGTTGAAGAAGCCAGCGGCGTAGTCAACAAGATCATCGCCTATGATATGGATCCAGCCTTTTATGATGACTGGCGACTGCGATTTGTCAATGTAGCGGATGATGAGGATTACAACTATCACATCGATGATGCGGACGAACTGGCAGAGCTGGTACGGGGGTGGAGGCCCGAACTCAACCAGGACAAGATCTATATTGATGCCTTCAAACAGATCTCCACACCTGGAGGGGAACGGTATCCGGATGCAAACAAAGCCCTGAATAACAACATGTTCAAAGGCGCGCTGGTTGTCAATTACCTCGGTCACGGCGGCACATCCGGCTGGACGCAGGAACGGGTGCTGCACACCACAGATATCCAGAACTGGTCCAATAGCAATCGACCGCCCCTCTTTATTACCGCCACCTGTACGTTTGCCGGGTTTGACAATCCTGGAAACAAAAGCGCCGGTGAACTGGTGCTGCTCAACCCGAAAGGGGGCAGTATCGCCTTATTCAGCACCGTTCGACCGGTGTATGCAGGTCTGAACAAGGATCTTGCAGAAAATGCACTTCGGGAACTGTTCAACGATGGCGAGCCCTATGACAAGAGCATGGGAGAGGCACTTCGCAGAGCCAAGAACAAACGGGGTAATGGACAGAATGACCGGAAGTTCATGATGCTGGGTGACCCCGCCCAACACCTGGCCTATCCGAGACTTCGGGTCGTCACCACCAAACTCAATGGGATCGAAGTCATAGCCAACCCTCCGAATCCATTGGATACCCTCAAAGCCCTTCAAACAGTGACGATCGAGGGACGTATTGAAGACCACAACGGACAACTGGTTGAAGACTTCAATGGGACCATCTATCCGACTCTGTTCGATAAAGCCATCACGGCCAAAACATTGGCCAATGATCCCAAAAGTGAAGTAAAGGCATTCAGGCTCCAGAAAAATATTCTCTTTGAAGGAGCTGCCACAGTGGCCAATGGCCTCTTTTCCGTGACGATGACCCTGCCCAAGGACATCATCTTTGAAGTGGGGACCGGCAAGCTGTCTTACTACGCATTTGATGGCGTGAATCGGGATGCAACAGGCAACTTTGAAGACTTTGTGATCTTCGGAGTGGATGAGATGGCGCCAATCGACAACCTCCCTCCTATCGTCAATGTCTTTATGAATGATGCCGATTGGTCCTTCGGCGGCCTGACAGGTGACAGACCTATCCTGTATGCCGAGCTGTATGATGATTCAGGATTCAATATCTCCGGCAACAGCATCGGACATGACCCCATTGGTGTGCTGAATGAAGATACAAAGAACACATACGCATTGAATGACTTCTTTGAACCCGTCAAAGACGACTTCAGGAGAGGAATTATTCGCTACCCCCTGCAAAAACTGGCACCTGGCCGGTATTCGATCCGCGTCCGGGCCTGGGATATCCACAACAATCCGGGAGAAGGATACACCGAGTTTGTCGTGGGGAATCTGGAAGATGGCGCCTTGGCACATGTTTTGAATTATCCTAATCCGTTTGGCACCTGGACCAACTTCCAGTTTGAACACAATCTGGCAGGTCAGTCCCTTCAGGTGGATATCGAGATCTTTGATATGGCAGGAAGGGCAGTAAAAACCATCCGCGAAGTGCTCACCGGTCAAAGCAACCGAGTGAGCTCGATGGGCTGGGATGGCAAGACGGATATGGGTGGCGATCTGCCAAATGGTCTTTATTTATATAAGATCCATATTCGAGCACTGGATGGGCTTCGTGTCGGTCAGGATGCAGAAAGCAGCGTAGAGAAATTAGTTTTGCTAAAATAAACAGGAAAAAAAGAAGTTATCTATCCGGTTGCCCCGGGCCTAGCGGGTAGAATCGTTAATTTTGCGCTTTAATTTGACAAACAGGATGAAGAAACTCGTAGTACTCGTAATGGCCATCGGCCTGATCAGCCCGGTGATGGCCCAACGCAAGATCTGCATTGGCCAAACTATTGGCGGAGATTGCATCAATACCATCTTTACGGCGGTCCCTTTTTTACGGATCAACCCCGATGCGCGGTCTGGTGCTATGGGTGATGTCGGAATCGGCATCTCTCCAGATGCCAATTCGATGCATTTCAATGCCTCAAAGCTCGCCTTTACAGAGAAGGATCTGAGCATTGCTGCGAACTACACGCCCTGGCTACGCAATCTGGGACTGAATGACGTCTATCTAGCCTACCTGACAGGTTACAAGAAGCTGGATGAATTCCAGACCATTGGTATCGGCTTGCGTTACTTCTCCCTCGGAAATATCCAGTATACCGGATTGCAAGGGGAAAGCAGGGGTACCGGCCGGCCAAATGAATTCGAGTTAGCCGCTGCATATGCCCGGAAACTATCTGACCAATTTGCCGTCGGGATTACCGGTAAGTTCATCTATTCCAACCTGGCCTCCGGCCAGGAAGTGGATGGCAACATTATTGACCCGGGGATTGCCGGGGCTGCAGACATTTCTGCGACCTATGTCAAGAAGCTGAAGTTTAACGAACGTCCTTCTGTCCTGCGCATCGGCGCCGTCGTGTCCAACGTCGGATCCAAGATCACCTATACCAATTCACAGAAGCGTGATTTTCTTCCGGCTAATCTCGGTTTGGGTGCCGCCTGGGAGATGCAACTGGATGATCACAACTCATTGACGATCGCGCTGGATATCAACAAACTCCTGGTACCGACTCCGGATACGATAGACCTGGACAATGACAATCGTCCGGATTATCGCGACAAAAGTCCGATCGAAGGGATGTTCAGCAGTTTTGGAGATGCCCCAGGAGGCTTCAATGAAGAAATGCGCGAATTGTACTATTCCCTCGGTATCGAGTATTGGTACGACCAGCAGTTTGCGCTGCGCGCCGGTTATTTTTTCGAAGATATCACCAAGGGGGGCCGTCGCTATTTCACCCTGGGCCTCGGTGTGAAGTACAATATTTTTGGCATCAATATCTCCTACCTCGTGCCGACCACCAGCCAACGCAACCCCCTGGACAACACCTTGCGATTCAGCATGTTGTTTGACTTTGGAATCTTTGGAGCACAGGAATAAACGGTCTTTGATCGTGTAAAAAAAGGTCTGACGGGCATGCCCGTCAGACCTTT
>JAIPBE010000046.1 GCA_021738725.1 Saprospiraceae bacterium
CTGTTTGTCTGGTTCAATTGTCTTTAAGGCAACTGATTCAATCTCCCAGGGTAATTGCAATCCTAGCCCGGCTGTGAATAGGGTTATTTCATCCATGCATCCAAGTTAGATCAAACCCACTACATTTGGCGAAGAACCAAAAAGAATGTAGAGGAGTCATGTGAATGGGCATAAGTTCAAAGAGACAACGATAAAGGTTTGCTTTCAGTTATTCGAGTAACAAAACTAACATCTTCTAATTGGCTGACCTAGGCTTGTAAAATAGTCCAGGTCCCAGTGATCCTGGCTTCTACCTGAATATCAGATGGATCAACTTCCAATGGCACATTTTCTTTCATGGCGGCCATGCGTACCTGCAATCCTCCTTCGTGGTGCCCGGGCGCACTGCCGTAACGGATTTCTTTCAGTTCGCCCAGTTGGGTACCGGCTGCCTGTGCCAGAATGGATGCATCCCGTCTGGCTTGCTGTACTGCCTTTTCAAGGGCTTCGTCCCGTTGTTTCTGTTCATCTGCCAGGCCAAAATTCAGCTGAAACTCGGCCTTGCTCTCTGACTGACTAAGTATCTGGAGGACCTGCCCCAATTTTTCCTTGTTGAACGGTATGGAGATACTGAGATGCTGTCGTGCGTCATATCCCTTGAAGGTCTGCTTCCCATCGTGAAATTCGTATCTCGGCTGGACGCTAAAATGGCCCGTCCGCAACTCTGCTATATCCAGAGCTTCCGTTATGAGATCGGCTCGTAATTGGTGAACGCGATCGGCCAAACCCTGCAAACAGGGGGTGTATTCAAGTGAAGACTCCACTATTTGGAAAGACAAGGTAACCTGGTCGGGGGTGGCCGAAACACGGCCACAACCTTCAACGGTGATCTGCGCAGGTGACTGGAGCATGGTAAAGTAATTACTGGATGTTGATCAATTGAATATCAAAGATCAAGACAGCATTCGGAGGGATCTTGGATGACGGGGAGTTGGGTCCGTAGGCCAATCCCGAAGGGATCAGCAATTTTCCTTTGCCCCCTTTCCGAAATTTGGGAATTCCCTCCTGCCAGCCTTTGATGACCTGGTTGAGATAAAACGAGGGAGGATTCCCGCCGACACTTTCCTCAAAGATGGTCCCATCCACCAAAGAGCCGATATACGCTACTGTCACCTTGGATTGGCTCGTGGGGTAGGATGTGCCAGATCCCGGATCCACAATGATATAGTACAATCCTGAAGCCGTTTTTTCAGCCACCAACCCATGGTTGGCCAGATACTCTTCAATGATGATAATATCCGCCTCCAGTTGTTGTGCAGCTGTTTGATCTTCCTTCTGACATGAAAACAATCCACATAAGAGGATCAGTAAAACGTGAATTTTCATCTTTTAACCAAGTTTGTCAAGTCTGCAAGATACACTGCTTTTGCTGCCTCCCATGCCTTGAAATCCCCGGCCAACCAATATTCCGGGCAGTTTGAAGGCCTCTCCAATCCGTATGTTTGTCTCTTCAATATGAAGGATATGATGGCCTTGAAAAAAGTAATCCGTCAACTGGCCCTGTTTGGCCTGTTGATACTTCCCATTGTCGCTCAATCGCAGGAAGAACTACTTGTCGAACCGCCTCATTGGTGGACCTCCATGCCTTCGAATGAACTGACGGTCGTCCTTCATGAGGATGGGATCGCCAGTTGGACACCATCTGTGCGCGAAAAAAGCCTACGATTGAAAGATGTCCTACCCTGTGATCACCCGAACTACCTCTGGATCACCCTGACGTGGGATGCGGTGTTCAAAGCTTCAACGATCACTATTCTGTTGTCTCGCGATGGGCAGATCCGGGAGGTGCCGTATACCTTCAAACCCAAAAACCGCCAATTTCAACCCGGGGGATTACAAGCGGATGATATCATGTATGTCATCCATCCGGATCGGTTTGCTAATGGTGATCCGGACAATGACAAGGCCCTGGATTCGCATATCAACCGAAAGGATCCGTTTGCCAGGCATGGAGGCGATATCGAAGGTGTGCGACAACATTTGGATCACATTAAAAGTCTGGGTGTCAGCGCTGTCCGCCTTTACGCGGTGGAAGAAGCCAAAGGGGCGCAACCGGCATTTCCCGAAAGTGCCATCACCGATCATTTCACTGTGGATCCCCGATACGGGGATACTGCCAGCTACAGGAGGCTCATCCAACGGCTGCACCAGATGAAGATGAAGATCATCAAGGACTTCGACTACTCTTTTGTGGGACCGGACCATTATCTGATCCGCGAGTTGCCTTTCCCCGACTGGCTCTCTTCTGAACAGCAAGAGAAACTGGGCGCTGGGAAATCGCCCATTGCCTGGAATCTCGCGAACCCTGTTTTACGCGATTATCTGACCCAGACGACCCTTTGGTGGATGGAAGAATTTCATCTGGACGCCCTGTGTCTGGATCATTACAATTGGACGGATCGCACATTTGCAGACCACTTGATCCAACAAGTGGAAACGGCCTATCCTGGTGTCATCATCTATGCTGATATTCCCGAGACCAACCCGGAGATCCTCCAGCGGTCCATACGGATGCAATCCGAACCTGGTTCGGGTGGGCCCGCCTTGCGGCATGTGGTCAATTATCCGTTGCAGAAAGCCCTTGAAGACATGGACGATTCCATGAATGGTTCGGTTGGGACAAGCGGCTTGGAAGCAGTCCTGCTGGCGGATGATCTTTATCCGGACCCGGGTCGAAATATCAATTTCCTGGATGATCGTCGCACAAAGCGATGGTTTGGTCAGCAGGGAGGTGATCTGGACAAATTCAAAGCCGGCCTGGCGGTTCTGGCTACAGTCCGAGGTATTCCAGCGATCTATTATGGCACGGAGATCCTGATGGAGCAAACGAAGAATGCCGGCAAGGTCAGCGAAGACTTCCTGGGAGGATGGGCAAAGGATCGGCGGAATAAATTTATGGACAAGGGCCGGAAGAAAAAAGAACGAGAGGCCTACCGCACATTGCAGCGTTACTTCACCTGGCGGTCTAACAATCCTGCTGTCACCCGGGGAACCCTCATCTCGTATCCCCAGAAAGGGAATGTATATATCTACTTCCGTCGCTATGGGGAGAATCTGGTGATGGTGGTGATCAACGGGGTGCAGGATCAACAGGAGTTGGTCCTCGACCCCTTCCAGGATACGATCAGAGGGTACGCGACTGCTCGGGACATTCTGACCGGTGCAATCTATACACTGGATCATCCCTGGTCACTGAAGGGGTTAGAAAGCCGGGTGTTGGAGCTGGAGAGGTAACACATGGCAACAATTTCTTATGTAAAAAGTTATTACAAGTAACACTTGTTACTTACATTGCAATCCAATACCTTTGCGTTCCCTATAACAATCAATAACATGCCTACACGAAAAGCTACACTAAGAGGTAAAGGCAAGATGACAATCAAGATTATCGTTGAACCCGTAGCTAGAGATAGAGATGCCCAGAAGATTCTTCAAGATTCGATTGAAGAGCAAAGAAAACTTCTGCGTTTAAAAAATATTGACGAAGAAAGCCTGCTTCAAGTAGTCCAAGTCTAGGACACTTAGTATGTAAGTCGTGAAGCTCCGAAAATTCTCGCGTTCAAACCTTCTTGAAGCTCTCACTAATAGCTTTACTTCCAGAACAGCGGTAACTTCAAAAAAGCACTTTAAATACCTATTAAAGTATTTATCGAATCAATCGATAAATGCCAAACTAATGGTTATTGAAGAATCCTATATAAGCAAAGACTACCTTATTGATTATTCAAATTATTATTCACTTTCGTTCGTAAAATATCCAAAACATTGCACTAGAGTGCATTTTTTTAGTAAAAACCTTACCTCCCCAATATTTAGAAAACACATTTGTAATGGGAATTCTGAATACTTGTCAACCATCTATTTAGGCTTTATCACAATTAAGCCTACTCCTTATACTGTAATTGGCCAAACAATACTTAAGCCATACCCCTCTAATGAAGAAAGGCAAAATTTTGGGTTGAGAAATTACCAAATCAATCTTTTTGGATGCAGTCTTACTTTAAGCTCCCTTGCGTTTATGGAGCAAGATAAAATTGTTTCCGCATGCGCGACTACCGCAATATGGTCAATGTTACAAAAAGCTAACGTCTCACATAATTCTAACTTAATTTCACCGAGCCAAATAACTGCTAAAGCAGGATCAATTTCTCAAGACGGAAATAGAATATTTCCAAACAAAGGCCTTACATTATTACAAATAAGTCAAATAATTCACAAATCAAATTTAGTTTGTGAAATCAAATCCCCTGATACAATCTTTGGTACATTAAAATGCATTTCAAATGAATATTTGAAACAAATAATTTATGCATATTCCAAGATGGGATTGCCAATGATATTGATAATTTATGTACCCACTGAAGCAGACACATATGGAATACATGCAATTACTATTTCTGGATATAATATTTCTAATATCCATATGACTATTCCCTCCACACCAAATACAAGTTATACAGCAAATAGGATTAATAAACTATATGCACATGATGATCAAATAGGCCCATTTGCAAGAATTGGATTTTTGAATGAAAAAACATTGAAAACAGATTGGAATGACGAAAAGAAAGACAGGCATACATTTTTATTAAATATCATTGTCCCATTATATTACAAAATTAGGATATCTTATGAGGATATTAGCTCAATAATAAAGGCTATAGATACAATATTATACCATGGATTTAAAGGAATTGAAAAAGATATAATTTGGGACATATATTTGGATTTTAGTGAAAATTACAAGCGCGACTTACGCACATATGGAACAAGTGATGCAATTCTTAATAAACTATTGTACAATTGTTATCCAAAATATATTTGGCGGGCAAAATGTAAAATAAATGAAGATGAGACGATATTTGAGTTCATATTCGATGCCACAGATCTATCAACAAATATGTTTGCCTTTGAATATTTAAGTTTCAAAGGGAAGTCATTTACATTAGACTTTATTAGTTATATAGAATTAAATAAAAAAGAATTTCTAAATGCTGGTTACTTTGTTCATCCACAGGCAAGAGGCTATTTAGACTTTTTAACTACTGGGACAATAGTTATTTAAACTAGACCTCTTTTTGGAAATTCCCCCTCCCTGATTATTTGATCTGGAGGATCTATGGGAGGTGGATTTATTATTACTGGATCATTTTTGCCACCATCATCTTGGGGCTTATCCTTTTTGTCATCAATCATAAGTTTTCTAATTTAAGTGAAAAATGCGTAAAAATAAGGAATCAAAGAGAAAGCTAGAAATATGCAGGCAAACATTCCATATTTTTTTGACAAGAACAATGAATTATATTTAATATTATTATTTAAATTATTAATATCAATGTAAATTATTAGTTTTCTGACAAGGTATTCGTTAAATTTTTCATCGAAATTATGTCCTTCAGCTTCACACCATTTTTTTAATTTTGTACAGTAATCATTTAAATTTGAAGCCGTAGGTAGAGAATGATATTCAAATCCCTTTAGTCCATTATTATATGAAATTGATAAATGATACATTGCACATGCAATAAAAATTGAGAATAATAATAAAAATAATGAGAAAACGATCCCAGATCCAATATGACTACATTGGAACTTGAATGTAGATAATAGTACATAATACCCAGCCAATAAAATTGGATAAAAACTCAATGTTGACAAGGTTAAGCCTTCAATAGAATTCCGACGCATCTCTTCTTTCTGAAATAAATCAAAATAAAATTTTGTATCCAAAGCTATCATATAAAAATATTTACGCTATTTTATTTACCCCTTAGTCGTTAAGTGACTGTGGGCTATTAACTTGCATAATTGTGCAATGGCGATTCAAGATAATAAACTTGCAATAATCGCGCATTGATTATTGATATTTTTTAACTATAAGTTCACTCAAACTTGGGCAAAGCCAATTATCAACATGGTCTAAATCATTCGCACCAATTGCCACAGGGCCAATCCCAGGAAGACGATCGCAATGATCCGATTGAGATGTCGCGTCACTTTTTCAGATTTTTTCTCGATCACCCGGCCCAGGAAAGTAAAGATGACCATGGAGGCAAATGCGCCCATCACAGCGCCGGTGATCAACCAGGCCCATATGGACCTTTCTTCCACCGGGAATGCCATTATCCCCAGCCATAGAAACCAGAACGGATAAACCAGGACATTGATCAGGGATAATCCCACCCCTCGCCAGAAGGGCTGGCGTTGGACGACCTCGCCTTCCTTTTGTGGGGGCTTTGCCGTGTAGTAATACCAGGCCAATCCCAGAAAGACCGGAACGGCGACCCATTGCAGGATGGATTCCAGTTTGGTATGGGTTGCCAGAAAACCAAATCCAAAGAGCACGATTAGAATCTGGATTCCTTCTACGAGAGTGGCCCCCAAACCCATGAGCAAGGCCGGGCGAGGACCTCGGTGTACGGCGGTTGCCAATACATTCAGATTGATCATCCCAAAGGGGAGGGACCCCAGCAGGCTGATCCCGAAAGCCATCATGAAATACCAGAATGAATGCATGAATTCCGTTAATTTGCCCAAGATACATTACCCGTTCCACGCCATCTCCCGATCATCATACAAACTGAATTCATGTCTTTCAAACGCCAGGTGCCTCTTTTCATTACGCTCACCGGCATACTGACTCTATGGGCCTTTTCCATTCGTCACTATGATCGGGTCAATTCCGCCATGTCCGGAGGTGGCGATAGCTGGGGGTATTATGTCTACCTCCCTTCAGCGCTCATCAGTGGCGACCTGACCACTTTGGAAACGGCGGCTGCGAAAAGGAAGGAAATGCGCCCTGAAAGCATTGCCCCCTGGTTGAATCCGCTGGGCATCGGGGAGGTCTACTTTTCACCCATTGGGCATCCGGTCATCAAATATACCAGCGGGGTGGCGATGATGTTGTCACCTTTCTTCCTGACTGCCCATGTCCTCGCACCGTTGGTTGGCCAGGCGGCAGACGGGTATTCCCCGGTTTATTTCTGGGCGATGTATATCGGGCTGGCGATCTGGGTCGTCCTTGGATTCCTCGCTTTGTTCCAGGTATTGACCCGGTATGTATCCAGACCGGTTGCCCTGCTTACCCTGCTCATGCTGGGACTGGCAACCAACCTGTATCATTTCGTGGTGTATTATGCGCCGATGGCTCATGCACCCCTTTTCGCATTGTACGCCTTTCTCATTTATGCATCAGAGGCATTTTACCGTCGGGCCACATGGCGGAATGGAGCCTTCATCGGATTGCTTTGTGGCATGATCACCCTCATCCGACCGACAGAGATCATCGCGGTTCTTATTCCATTGCTCTGGCATTTCGACGGATTTGGTCGCCGCTTCCGATTTCTCAAGGATCACTGGCCTTATTTGCTCCTGGCTGCTGTGGTATTCATTCTTCCCATCATTCCCCAGCTTATCTATTGGAAAGCTGTGTCCGACAGCTGGGTGTTCTACAGTTATGGGGGGGAGGGATTCGATTTTCGTCACCCACATATTCTGCTGGGACTGTTTGGCTTTGCCAATGGCTGGCTGGTTTACACGCCGGTGTTCTGTCTGATCATTCCCGGACTGGCCTACCTGTATTTCGTGAAACGCCGTTTGTTCTGGCCCATTATCGCCTTTCTGATCTGTCATGTCTATATCATCTATAGTTGGCACAACTGGTGGTATATCAATTCCTTTGGTTCGCGGCCGATGATCGAAACTTATGCCCTGGCAGCCATCCCCTGGGCGATCCTGGTGCAGCGATTCTATCACGGATTCGGTAAGTGGCTGGTCCTTTGCTTTGTCCTCGGCACCATGGCCCTGAACCTGTTCCAGACGTGGCAGGTGTCACAGGCGATCATGTTGTCGGAAGAGGGCAGTGAGGACTACTACACGGCTATCTTCGGAAAGACCGAGATGACAGAACGCACCCTGATCGCGGCAGACTCCAGAGTCAAGCCGCCTGCCCCGGGAGAACTCGATTCGCTTGGTGTGGTCGCTGATCTTCGGGTCGATACATTTGCTCTTCTGGAAAATGTAGTCCTGGATACGGAGGAGGGTCGGGTGATCCGTGTAATGGATCAACAACTGAAACTGAACCTGACCAGTATCGATGTACTTCCAGGCGACTATCTGCGCATCGTGACCAGGGCCCGTTCGGAAGGTTGGAATTCCGACCGCTGGGGCATGGCTCGACAGGTCATCAATATCAATCAGGATGGGGAGTGGATCTTATGGGTCCTGAACAGGATCAACAACAAACTGGGAAATGACACCTGGAATCTGTGGGGAGGACAACCCGGTATCTGGGGCGAAGCCTGGTTTTTTATCCGCATTCCACATGAATACCGGAAGGGCGATCAAATCCAGGTCTGGATCGAAAATCCGGCAGCCGTACCACTCTTGGTGAATGATTTCCATGTTGAAAAATGGCGGCAACGATAGTGGTCATCCAGGACAGTTGATCACCTGACATGGATGGACATATACCGTTTGACTTTGGACATCTAGTCTGTTAGCAGTCAGAACTGGCTGGCTCTGGAAGTCTTTTCATTCGCCAGCACAATCAATATGTCGGTTGCTTTGCACTTTCCTCCATTTTTTACGCTGTACATAGGGGAAATGACTTCCCGGATTGTCTTGTTATCAGAATCCGATGAGCAGCTCAGACTGTTTCAGTTCGGATCCCGAAAAGACAATTTTGTTTGGTATTGAAAGGTGGGAATTCGGGGCGGTATGGAAGCACACCGCCCCGTTCCTTTTTCAATCTCCAAGTAGGCAATTCCGCCTAACTCTTCATATCCTCCATATCAAGTGGAGGTTTCAAATTTGTTGTGTCGCTATTCAACCCCTTGAGGCTTGCCAACCTGGAACGGATTTGAAGAATCGCACCCCTCATTCTATGTGGGCCACTTTGACCTTGAGCTTTTGTGTTTTTCTCCTGCCCTTCTCCACTTTTTAACTCCTTGACTGCTTATACTGCCACCAATCCCGTAACTGCTGGAGGACCTGTCCTGCTGTTTCGGCGGGCACACCCTGTCTCTTCTGCTCCTGGCAGACCCGATAAAGGATCCCCCAATGGGCGAAAATATCGCGATATGCTTTCCAGAGCGGCCGTCCGGGATGATATATATGTGCCGGTTCGGATGCGACCCCATTGTATTCGAGGATGGAATAATGCCTCCCCTTCTCCAGATCGGCAAGAGTGCGGGTGCGCAGATCAAACCGACCATAAAACAGTCCTGATGCACCCAGGCTGATCCGGTCAAATGTTGCAGTCAACGCTGGTGTGATCCGGTGGTTGGCATTCAAAAAAGTAGTTCCCCGACAATGATTACCGATGGGCTCCAACAACAGCTCTTCACCTTCTTCGGGAATGGATGCCAGCAGGGCAGGTTGCTCCCTGGTCATTCGATCCTGTTGAAAGCTTGCTCGCGGATGATCCGTCATCAAGTCTGCCACCGTCCGTTTGCCGTCACCAGTAACGGTTAAGAATCCTTTCAGGCATAATGAGGTGATCTGTCCCGTCTGTGTATTTGGAAACCGGTGGTACATGATGCTGTATTCCTCCTTCCAGGCGACGAAATCCTGCACCAGAAAGTCTACACCCGGGTGATCTAGTAAATGCTGAATCATGGTGGATTCGTCAGCACATTTGAGGACTAGAAATCCCCGTTCACCCATATTGGGCTTGGCGATGGCCGGCCATTGGATGTTCTGTTGGTTGACCAGATCGCGTATCTCTTCTGCCTGGCGCACCTCTGCCGGAATGAAAACGGTATTGGGATACACCCCGGCAGGCAAATGTTGATAGATGTTAATCTTGGATTCGCCCAGCAGACCACCGGTCTCGATCACCGGGTTGGCACGTGTGAAAAAGAAGAGATTTCCTGAACGCAAACCATAGTACAACCAGATGAGCAAGACGGGCAGGTTGAACAACCAGGATGGCCAGAACTCCCAATGTGTCCATCTGGCCCACAGATCCCTACTATACCGGGACAAGGTCACGCCGATCGGTTTGCTGATGAAGAAGGTCTTTGTGGATCCAGTAGGGATTTTTCAGGGACAGGTGGGCAGCGGTCACGCTGATCGTCCTGACCCGGTTTTCCCTGTTCATGATGAAATCGTTGTGTCGATCCCCGGTTTCCAGGTGGTGGAAAGCGAGGATCTGATCGATATCCGGTTGCGGATGGTTGCGGAGAAACTGTTCGAACAGTCGGCGTCGGCGCCGCCGCACCGGATAGGGGTAGAGCGTTGAAGAAGACCAGATACGGGTTTCACCTTTTGGAATGGTTTCGATCTCTTTCTTTCGGCCATTCCAGATCAATACCTGCGCGTCTTTTGGATCGGCCAGGATCATGGTAAACGGCTCTATCCCGTCCAGCGGATATGTCCGGAGAAACGCCGGGAAATCAACTTTCAGAAAGGCATCCAATACAACCAGTCCACGGCTTCGTCGATAGGGGGGGCGGTGTTTGTGTTTGCGTCTGGCGCCATTCAACAAACAGACAGCTCTGCCCTGATCGGAGAAACAGATCCAGGATCCACCAGCACCGGAGTCGACGGGATAGTGGAGGGTTTCTCCGTGTTCCGTCAACCGGTGGGTTAATTGCAGGGCGGCCCTGTCGGGTGCTTCATCGCGATTGGAAGTGAGAAAGTGCCCGCCGGATCCATCTGGAATCCAGGTTACTGTGCACATTGTGTAGACCGATAACGAATCGTCGATGGGGCGACACCGAATCCATCAGGCAAGCTGAACTCCGGGTTTTGAAGTATGATCCCGATCTTGATGATCGCCATATGATGGATAGCATGCTCCACACAATAGATCAATTCTCTGGAGAGGGAGGACGGTACGGAAACACATTTACTGGAAACATCCAGATCATCCATGTCCAGGATCAGGGTATTGTCACCCACCAGAATAGCCAATTGGCCGATGAGATCCTCACAGATCTCTGCCGCAAAAACGGCAGATTGTTCCAACTTCACCTCTCGTACACGAAGGCTGTAATTGACCCTACCTGTCGAGCTCTGACCCAGTAAACACTGGTAGAATTCTAACAGATGACGAACATGTTGTCCGACAGATGCTCCTGAAAGCACGTCCTGTGTACTTGCGTATGCAGGTACATCCAGATCCGAGATCACCTTCTTCAGATCACTGAGTAAGGCTTGTGAGGCTTGAATTACCGGTAGGAACATATTGGTAAAGATAGGGAAAGAGCATGGTTGCTAAACCGATGAAGGAGTGAATTTTCAAAATGTTTTGTCTGGAGATCGATCACTTTTTATCATACCCCTTGTCAATTGCTTCTTTGGAGTCCTTCCAAAACTTCTTGAAGACCGGCTTGAGCTTTTCATAGGTGACTTTTGCCTGGTCTGGTACCATCTGCAGCATGGGCCAGGTCATCGACTTTTCGCGATGTTCAGGAGGGATGAATCCAGCGCGATTGATCAATCCCAGAGTGGAGGCCAACAGGATGGTTGCTAAAACGGCATACAGGATCCCACCTTGCAGTTCATTCACAAAATTCAGTTTAATGGATTCCAGGAGGCCTTCCAATTTTCTGGCAAGCCATCTGACCAGCCACATGACCACCAGAAAGGTGACCAGGAAGCCCACCAGGAAGAGCAATGGATGCTGGGTGTTGAAGATGCGTTGCAACCCACCAGTGACCTCTGCGGCAAAACGCATGCTCACCAACAAGCCAATCAGGATAGACACAATCGTGAAGACAGTCTTGATGATCCCGGCATGATATCCTTTGTAAAATGCGAATCCGGCGAGGGCCAGGAACGTGATGTCGATCCACATAATCTTTGCTTGAAGTGGAAAAATAGAACTCTTTCCGAAATTTGCAACGATAAGAGGCAACCAAAAGACCTCCTTCTGCACCTGAAGAGAAAGCACACACCTATGCGCTTACGTCAACTCATTTACATTCTTGCCCCTCTCTTTCTGTTCCTGGCATGCAGCAAGGAGGAGGAAACCCTGGAATTGACAGATCAGGATATCCTGGAAACGGTGGAAGCCAACCTGCGTACGGATGATGGCGGTGTGCTGCTGGACGCCAGACAGGCAGTGAGTGTCATTTCATCCATGAGCTATCCTTGTGGTTTTATGATGGACACGACCCTTCTTTGGAAAAATGCAAATGTCAACTTGCTGCAAAAGATCTCCTGGAAGGTGATCTGTACCGACAAAGTGGCCACCAAAATCGTGTATGAACAATCCGGATCCTGGCAATTGAATCGATTATTTCTCCAGGCAGCCAGTAATACCCAATCCAATTTCACCATCAGTCAACTGACCAATGTGGAACAATTAATCGTCAATGGCGATGCGTTCCGCGAAGGTCAGAATATCCTTACGCGCCCGAATTCCTCCCGAGAATTTGCCCATAGTTTCTCCCTTATATTTCAACACGTGGCCATCCGAAAATCCAATTTCACCATCGCCTCCGGCAAGGCGAGTTTTCAAATTTCTGGGAAGGTAAAGGACGGGAAGGAATTCAGCGAAAAGGGCGATGTCCTCTTCAATGGGGATAATACGGCGACCATCCTGTTCAAGGGGAAGTCATTTACATTCTCCTGGACGTAAGGTGGTTATGAGTGAAGGAGTTATGGAGTTATGGAGTTATGGAGAAAATACATCGGCCTTTACAATGATGAAAGAGGCATTTCAATCAAGCTTAAATTTTTGGTTTTTAAGACCTTAATGATTTGGGTTTAATAGGCATGTCAACCGGACTCATCTAGCCTCATAACCTCCTTGACTCCAACCTCCTCGACTCCTCAACTTTTCTTCGCCACCATAGTCAGGATGGTCGCAATGGCCACCGTCTCTCCGGTCTCATCGTAGACATCCACCAGAAACTTGACGATCCCCTTGGGGATATCCTCTTCACTGCGGGTTTCCTGATCCACCTTTTCCTTGACGGTCAAGCGCACACCGATGGTCATCCCGGCATAGACCGGCTTGGTAAAGCGGCATTCTTCGAGGCCATAATTGAGGAGGACGGGTCCCTTTCCTGGATCAACAAATAAACCCGCCGCTGCGCTCAGGATGAAGTAGCCATGGGCCACCCGTTCGGTAAAGATGGTACCATCCAGAGAAGTGATATCCGTATGGGCATAAAAATGATCCCAGCTGACATTGGCGAAACTGACGATATCCGCTTCCGTCACCGTCCGTTTATGAGTGTGGACGGTCTCCCCAACCTGCAAATCTTCAAAGTATTTCCGGAAGACATGTAGGCCTGGATCCTTGTAAGTCCCTCCGATCTGATATTGTTGGGTGACCTCGGTCAGGGTGGTCGGTGAACCCTGGATGGCACAGCGCTGGAGATAGTGCATCACCCCACGTTTTCCACCCATCTCTTCTCCGCCGCCGGCCCGTCCGGGTCCGCCGTGGACCAGCATGGGCATGGGTGAGCCATGACCGGTACTTTCGCCGGCACTGTCGCGGTTGAGCATGAGGATCCTGCCATGGTGGCTGGCCGCACCTAAAACATATTCCCGCGCCGTATTATCATTAGCAGTGACAATGGAACTGACCAAGGATCCTTTGCCCATGCGGGCGAGTTCGATAGCTTCCTCCAGATTCTTGTAGGGCATGATCGTGCTGACCGGGCCAAAAGCTTCAATGTTATGCGCCTCCGTGTATTTGAAAGGCTGGGGCTGGACCAGTAGGACAGGGGCGATAAATGCGCCTTTTTCCTTGTCGCCACCGAGGAGTTCCACCTGATTGGGATCACCGTATGCGACATGGGCATTTGCCGTTAGCTGGGCGATCTTGTCGCGGAGTTCCTCCAGTTGTGTGCGACCGGCCAGTGCACCCATGCGCACGCCTTCGACACGCGGATCGCCGATGGCGGTTTTACTCAGTGCTTTGCCGAGTTGGATCTGGACGTCTTCGACCAGATTCTCAGGGACAATAATTCTGCGGATGGCGGTACATTTCTGCCCACACTTCACCGTCATTTCCTTCCGGACTTCCTTGATGAATATGTCGAATTCAGGCGTGCCTGGCACCGCATCTTCACCCAGGATGATACAATTCAGAGAATCTGCTTCCATGTTAAAGGGCACTGATTCTTCGATGAGGCGAGGAGTGGACTTGAGCATCCGTCCCGTGGTAGCGGAGCCGGTGAAGGTGACGACGTCCTGGCTTTCGACGTGATCCAGAATGCCTCTTGCGGAGCCACAGATCAGCTGAAGGCTACCGGGAGGAAGAATGCCGGAGGCATCGATATCCCGGACCATGGCCTCGGTCAGGTAGGAGGTTACGGTGGCCGGTTTGACAATAGCAGGCACTCCTGCGAGCAAGTTCACGGCGATCTTTTCCAACATGCCCCAAATGGGAAAATTGAAGGCATTGATATGGATGGCGACACCGCGTTTGGGCACCATGATATGGTGACCGATGAAGGATCCTCCTTTGGATAAGGGAGCTTGATCGCCATCGACATAAAAGGGCTGGTCTGGAAACTGTCGGCGGAGGCTGGAATAGGCGAAGAGATTGCCAATACCACCCTCGATATCGATCCAGGAATCCACTTTGGTCGCCCCAGTCTGGTAGCTGATGGTATAATACTTGTCTTTGAGCTCGATCAGATGCAAGGCCAGGGCTTTGATCATTCTCCCCCGTTCGTGAAACGTCATCTTTGACAAAACGGGTCCACCCGTCTGCCGGGCATAGGCCATCATTTCTCCAAAATCCAGCCCCTTTGAACTGGCCCGGGCAATGGGCGCACCTGTGGAGGCATCGACCAGCAGTTCGCCGTCATCAGTACCGTCGATCCAAGTGCCCAACGCGAAGTTTCCCAGTTTCTGTGCCATAATCCTGTCGTTTACCCCAAAGGTAGCAACTGTGTTCTGATGGCAGGGTGCCCCTCTGAAATCGGTCGGGTGCTGGCATTTGAAGTAATCGATATACACGATCATTTGACCGTGTCGTTCTGTGTTCAGATATTCGACCACTAAATAGAACTATCCTATGCGTCTTCTCATCATTCTATTATGGGCCCTTCCATTCTTCGGGTATGGCCAGGCGGCCCCTCTCAACTGGTATTTGCTCGATCCTCAAATGGATGGTATTTACGGTGCTGGGGTGACCAGAGCCTATCAGTTGCTGGAGAACAGAACCCCGCAGGAAGTCATCGTCGCTGTGATCGACGCAGGGGTGGATGTGGATCACGAAGACCTGCAGGGCGCGATCTGGACCAACCCTGGGGAGATCGATGGCAATGGAGTCGACGATGACGGAGATGAGTATATCGACGACATTCATGGATGGTCGTACCTGGGCGGTCCCGGTGGAGACATCGAACATGAAGCACTGGAACTGGCTCGGATCGTCAAAGACATGGAGCACTATTTCGCAGGAAAGGATACAACATCACTTTCAGAACAGGATCAGTTTCGCTATCAGCGTTATCAGCAGTGGATCCAGCTCTTTGAAAAAGAACAAAAAAGTCTGGATGTGCAATACAAATCAGCTCTTGCGATGCTCAATCTCGTAGATTCTGTAAAAGCACAATCAGGTGGAACTTTTTCAAGGAAAGCCCTACGCCATTATAAACCAACCTCACGTCAGGAAAAGGGCCTGAAAGCAGCATTGAATGTCATGATGCTTTTCATGAACACAGCCAGTCTGGATGAGGAACTTCAAGTAGGAGTAGATCAATTGGGTCCTCTATTGGAATACAACCGGATGGATACGGACAGTATTCGAAGAGTTGTTGTTGGTGATGATCCGGACGACGGAACGCAAACGCTCTATGGATGCAACCGGGTGGAAGGTCCGGATGCCATGCACGGCACGCATGTTTCTGGAATCATTGCTGCCCGAGCGGACAATGGCTTGGGTATCGATGGCATCGCGCAAAATGCCAGGATCATGGTGCTGCGTGTAGTGCCCAATGGTGATGAACGGGATAAGGACGTGGCCAATGCGATCCGGTATGCTGCGGACCATGGCGCCAGGGTGATCAATATGTCGTTTGGCAAACCCTATTCACCAAAGAAAAGTCTGGTTGATGACGCTGTTCGATACGCCATGAGCAAGGATGTTCTATTGGTGCATGCGGCAGGCAATGATGGTCAGGATAACGATCAGGTGCCCGGCTATCCGAGTCGGGTGATGGAGGATGGTACCCTGATCACCAACTGGCTGGAAGTGGGCGCAAACAGTTCCTCCCGAAAAAAGAAAAAATTACTGGCAACTTTTTCCAATTACGGTGCGACAACAGTCGATCTTTTTGCTCCGGGAGTGGATATTTATTCAACTGTTCCAGATAATGGATATCAAGATGCATCCGGTACCAGTATGGCCTCGCCTACAGCTGCTGGAGTTGCAGCACTGATCCGCGGGTACTTTCCGGATCTCACCGCTGCGGAAGTGCGAGATCTTCTTATTCGGACGGCAGAGCCCGTCAAGGGAAAGGTGCGCATACCAGGAGGAAAGGCCAAGGCCAGGATGTCAGATCTATGCATCAGCGGTGGGGTGATCAGTGCAGAAAATGCCGTCCGCGAACTGCTGACAGAAGGAAGCTCCAAAAGACAAGCACCAAATAACAAATAACAAATAAATTTCAAGATACAATATCCAATGACCAAAACCTTCATGTTAATTGTTTCGATCATTGATCCTTTGGGATTTGGATTTTATTTGTCTTTTTGAAATTTGTGTTTTGAGATTTCCCTTTCAAAATATTCATAACGTTTGACTGTGGGTGCCTCAGAGTGTTGCCTTGGGACTTTTTTAAGGCGCAGGGGATGATCGATTGATTATTAAGCCAACAATTGAAGCTCCAAAAGACAAGCACCAAATCACAAATAAATTTCAAACCTCAATATTTAACGTCCAAAACCTAAACTGTGTTTTTTGCAGTCATTCATCCTTTGGGATTTTCACCAAAGATGATTTTCATGCCCCCTTAAATCTCCTGAGCATACAGGTTGAAGCTCCAAAAGACAAGCACCAAATCACAAATAAATTTCAAACCTCAATATTCAATGTCCAAAACCTAACCTGTGTTTGTTTCGGTCATTCATCCTTTGGGATTTTCACCAAAGATGATTTTCATGCCCACTTAAATCTCCTGAGCATCCAGATTGAAGCATCAAATAGCAAGCACCAAATGACAAATTCCAAATAAAATTCAAACCTCAATATTTAATGTTCAAAACCTACCCCGTGTTTGTTTCGGTCATTGATCCTTTGGGATTTGGTATTTACCTGCCAGCCGGCAGGCTGGTTTGTCTTTTGATTTTTGTGATTTGGGATTTATCCTTTAGGACTTCCCCCAAAGCTGATTTTCACACCACCATAAATTGTCCGGGGCATTCCAGGACCATAGACATAATTACTATCCCGTTTTTTTTCCGTATCAAAATCATGCTGATAAGCATTGGTCAGGTTGCGCACGCCGATAAAGGTTTCCAGATCCATTCCCATGGAAGGGAATGGGAAGGTATAAGCGGTCCGCAGGCTCCACTCCAAAAATGTCGGAGTTGTCTTATAGAGATCTATTGACTGCTCCGGAGCCCCGGCAAAATGCGCGATAGCCATGGTACCTGTATAGACTACGTTGACTGAGGTTTTCCATCGACTCAACGGAAAGAGTGACAAGGTGGCATATCCGTATTCGTTTGGTGTTCGTAAAAAAGGTCTTCGCGCTGGTTGGTCTTCTATCCACGTGACGGGCGTATCAAACAGGCTGGACTGGTAGGTCATCCCGGCTTCGATCTGGATCTTGCGATCCAGATTTGCCCGCAATTCCAGGGTCAATCCCTGGACCGTGGATCCGGATCCATTGCGTTTGATAAATCGTTGCCCGAAATTGTCTGAACCATCCGGTGCCAAATAAAATGCATCGGTCAATCGGGTATAAAATCCTTCCAGGGTAAAGCCGGCCACCCAATGCTCATCGGCATGGTCGTAATTGATGGATCCACTCACACTTTGGGAGCGTTCTTCGTGTAAATCAGGGTCAAGCGTAATCCTCGAAACACCTCCTCCAGCAAAGGCAATGTGCAGGTCGGCATCAAATGCCTGAGGGGCACGGAAACCCGTCCCCCAGGACAATCGAAATTGGGTTGCGTTTTGCAACCGATATAACACAGCGATCCGTGGATTCAATAATGGTTTTTCGATCCGATTATGCTGATCCATACGAAGGCCGGTCAACACATTGATCGAAGGCGTTATTTGCCAGTCACTTTGCACAAAAACACCCAGGTTTTGACTGCGTTGATCGACCTGATATTGATAGGCCTGGATCTCATCAAAGACATCATCCGTGACGAATTCGGAGCCCAAAGTCAAGACATGCCTGAGGCCCACACCAGAAGCAAGCTCATGGTTGACCTGCAGCCCTCCTTGGAACGTCGTGTTATCTGATCGACCATACGGTGGATCCTCAAGATGCTTTTGGAGTTCATCGGGGTCATCTGGCAGGATGCCTGTGTAATGGTCTCTCTGCGTAGATTGGCCGGCTATATAGGCGATCACAGAACTTCTGTCCTCTTGAAAATTTATCTGATAATCGGCACTGCCCATGAGCACATCATGGACACGTTCTTCGGATTGTTGGGCCAGATGTGGTGACAGATCCACCATTTCTCCACCATAGCGGTACTCATGAAGGGCAGAAAGACTGACTTCCAGTTTCTGATTGGATGTCGGGGTGAAAAACAGACCTGTCCCAAAAGATTGATTTTTCAAGGCTGGCAGCTCCGAGAATTCATCGCCATTGTGATCGTAGGTCTGGCGGTCGCGATGATGCAGGAAGAAGGAGGCTCCTGCCTTTCCAGAAGAATGGATCACTGTGGCATTGCCATTCATTTGGTGATCAGTCGTTTGGGTTCCGATCCTGTTGGCCAAATAAGAGAGTTCTGCAGTATTGGAAGTCGGTAATCGGGTGATCACGTTGACTGTGCCACCAATGGCCCCTGAGCCATAGAGAACGGAACCGCCTCCTCGAACCACTTCGATCCGTTCGATCATGTTTGCGGGAAGTTGCTCCATGCCATATAGCCCGGTCAGGGGACTGAAGATGGGTCGGCCATTGACCAGGATCTGAGAATATCCACCTCCCAGTCCATTCATTCGTAGTTGGGTATAGTTGCAGGTCTGACAATCGGTTTCAATTCGGAGACCTGGCTGAAAACGAAGGCCATCGGCCAGATTGCACGCCTGGACCTGTTCGAGCGACTCTTTGGTGATCAGAGAAACGATGACCGGGGTTCGGGTTTGACGTTTGAAGGTTCGGGTGCCACTAACCACTACGGCATCCATGGTCCGGATGCTGGGAACAAGTCCGATCCGTTGTTGATCGGTGAGAAGATCGACCGTATCCGGCAGGTACCCGGTGTATGAAATCTCGTAACGCCCTTTGTGTGGGAGGGTAAAAGCTCCGTTCTTGTCAGCAACCACCCCGTCGAAGTTTGTCAGAGAACGAAGGGTGGCAAAGGGCAGCGGTTCACCTGTTTCACCGTCCTGAATGATTCCAGTGACCTGAGCAGACAATGTGGAACAGAAAAGGAGTAACACATACGGGAGATATCGCCAGAGAAGAGACATGTGGTCTAATTTATTTTAGACAAATCTAATTTATAATTTTTAAAAAACCAATAACAATCGTTTATCTTCCTGTTTTGCGTTGATAATGAAAGGATTGCCAACTTGATTCTACCCTCTGCTGGGGTAAAAAAAGAGGTATTCATTCCTGTTGGTCCGCACAACTACATCTTGTTTGACCATCTGATCGATGGATGTCGTATCTTGATAACCATCCTTTTATCAGCGACCATGATCAAACCACTCTGCCTTCTCCTGCCAGGAATACTGTTCATCCTCACCAATCTTCAGGCGACCAGTTTCTACACATCGCCATCCGCCTCCAACAATGGGGATGGCAGCCTAGATGACCCCTGGACACTTCAAACGGCACTGGACCATCCTGCTGCATTGTTGCCTGGCGATACGGTCTGGATGCGCGGCGGTGTATACATGCATATGGTCGATGCACAGACCTCGTTTCGGTGTATGACCAATGGTCTCCCCAATGCTCCCATCATCTTTCGTAACAACCCGGGGGAGCACGCTGTCCTCGATGGCAACCTGCAATACACGCTCTACCTCGGTCTGGGGCAATGCAGTTATACCTGGTTCTGGGGCATCGAAGTGACCAATTCCTTTTCCACAGACAGAGACCACAACATTCCGGGCGGGGTCAGCTGTACCGCAGCAAACATCAAGTTTATCAATATGATCGTCCATGATACCGGCATTGGGATCGACACCTGGAAGAACGCCAAAAACACGGAGACCTACGGTTGCATCATTTATCATATCGGAAACAACCTCAACAATAATGGCAATAAGGAAGGGCATGGCCATGGGATGTACCTCCAAAATGATACCGTTGGGGTCAAACGGATCTACAACAACATCATCTTCAGTACCTACGGGTATGGGATGCATCTCTGGCAAACCACGACCACTTCCGCCATTGGCAATTTTGACATCCGGTACAATATCCTGTTCAATGGGGGTGCTGCCTCTGAAAACCTAGGCGGCGTGGGAAACAATGTCCGTACTCACAATTTTTTTGCGGTCGCCAATGGTGCCGGGCATCCCATCGAGAATACCATCATCAAGCACAACTACACCTGGTCCAGTCCGGAGATGCCCCGTCCTTCTGTCAATGCATTTGGTTTGAACTCCGGTGTACGAAATATGGTTCTGGACAGCAATATCCTCACTTGCCAGACCCGTCTGGGCTGGAATAACGCCCCCATCTTTGAAGCCACTGTCAAAGGCAACCGGATCATCGCCGGAATCCCTGCCGTATATGGCTATTATCTCTGGGGCTTCACCTTCGATGACTTTCCCGAAAACGAATACATTCCCACCCTGTCGACCACTGGCCAGGAAGTTTTCGTCCTGCCAAATGAATATGAGTCAGGACGGGCGCATATCGCTATTTACAATTGGGAAAATGCGTTGAGCGTCGATGTGGATATTTCCACCATCGGATTAAAGGCGGGCGACCAGTTTGAGGTCCTCCAGGTATTGGATCTGTCCGAAAAGGTCATCGCCGCTACATATGATGGCAATGGGGTCATTACCATTCCCATGACCGGACATTCTCTGGCCCATCCAGTCGGATCATCACAACAACCCATTTCCACCTTCCCGACCTTCGGCGCCTTTGTTCTCCGAAAAACAACCGATGGCGATCCGACCTCTATCACGCCAGCTGTCCGTCATGAGGAGGTCATGATCACCCCGAACCCAAGCCGGGGGAGTTGCCGCATATCCACGACCATCCAGGGCCCCTGTCACCTGATGATCGTCGATCTCCTGGGTCGGAACGTGTATCAGCGAAAGGTTATCACGCCAGATGATCTGGAATTGCTTGATCTGACTGCCCTGCCAAAGGGACAGTACATCGTTCAGGTGAAAGGAGCACTAG
Organism: Saprospiraceae bacterium; assembly: GCA_021738725.1. Lineage (GTDB taxonomy): Bacteria > Bacteroidota > Bacteroidia > Chitinophagales > Saprospiraceae > JAGNXB01. Next base: position 21,513 of record JAIPBE010000046.1, read on the forward strand.
CCATTGCAACCTGTCCGCTACTCATTCATGAATGATCCATGTTCCTCAAGCTCATCCAATGCATTGTTCCGACCGATCATGATCCGGAATTCTCAAAAGCGCAGGAAGGATGGAAAGAAACTGGCCACTCTCCTGGCTTCATTGCCCAATGGGGAGGATGGGAATTCGGACAGCCACGGCATGTCTGGATCCTCTCATTCTGGGAATCGAAAGAAGATCTGTGCCGGTTTATGGACCTGCATCATGACCGCATCCAGAATGAGAATGGGCAGGCTGAAACATATACAGACATCACGATACAACATGCCTGGCTGGTGGAAACTGAACCATTGACTGCAATTGAGGTTCATCGAAAGCTTTCCGGCCAGATATCTGCTTGCATTTTGAAATTTTCGATTCAATCCGTTGGCACCCGCCCGAATGAGTTGTTCCACTTCAAGATTTCCGACTCATCTATTGGCAATGTATATATCCAGTTTATGGACAGGGCAGTCCCGAAGCTTTCAGCTGATGTTGCAGGAGTGCTGATCAAAGGGGTCAATGCCTGGCAAATATCCTCGTTCGCAGGTGATTCATTATTCCGTTGAATAGATCAGACGATGGATGTTCCATCTGAATTTCAAAATATTAAACCATTGAGCATCCTTGGTCGGGCCCAACGGATTTCAATACCTTAGACCGCATCGCAATCGTATCACCTTTTTCACCCTCCTTTGGATCTTCAACGCCCACTCATGAAAACACTTCTCCTCATTCTCCTTTTCCTGTCCCATTCATTCTCTGATCTTTTTGGACAGGACACTTTTTCCATGGTCGCAATAGATACTGTTACCGGAGAGGTGGGCAGTGCAGGTGCTTCCTGTGTTGACCTGACCACGATATCTGGATTGACCGATCATTTTCTAGGGGAATTATTTCCAGGGAAGGGCGCTATCAATACCCAGGCGTATTATGTGCCCGACAATCAGATCAATGCCCGCAACCGCATGAATGCCGGAGATACACCAGGAGAGATCATTGACTGGTTGATCGAAAATGATGTCTCGAATCAACCTCAAATACGCCAATACGGGATTGTGGCCCTGGTTAATGGTTCTCCACAATCTGCTGCGCATACCGGTACTTCGACAGACGACTATAAAAATCACGTGACCGGTCCGAATTATTCCATTCAGGGGAATATTCTTTTGGGGCAGCAGGTGCTCGACTCCATGGAAGCACGATTTCTCAATGCAGAGGGCTCACTGGCTTGTCGTTTGATGGCTGCTCTACAAGGTGCCAACATGGTCGGTGCGGACACCCGATGTGCTGCCAATGGCACTTCTTCTTTATTTGCTTTTGTCAAGGTCGCCCAAGCAGGAGATGATTTTGGTAGTCCGTCCTTTATTCGATCTGTCCGGACCAAAGCCAATGCGGGTATCGAACCCATTGACTCTCTCCAGATCATTTTTGACAACACGGTAGATTGTGGAACAGTGAGCATTCATCCTCCTGAATTTGGTCAGGATGACATGTACACATTCCCAAATCCGACCCAAGATCTCCTGCACATTCAGGTGCCAGGAAATGAATTCTTTACTGCAGAAATTCGGGATCTCACCGGCCGAGTCCTGACAAAAAACTCCTTCCAATTTCAAATGGAAATGGACATTTCTGCCCTTCAAAACGGAATCCTTTTTCTCCATGTATGGAATAACCAACGTCATTTTACAAAAAAGATCGTCAAGGAATAAAGGTGTAAATCGTGTGCTCGCCTATAGCCCCGCAGAACTCCTGCTACCTTGAGTAGAAGCTATGTTGCTCAAAATGCAGATATCCCGATCGAGCAGCAGATGCATAATGACATTCTCCATAAATCGATCCGCATCAATGCCTGGGCACAGGTCCTGCTGGTATTGATGATCCTTGTAGCTGGATTTTTCGGAAGATGCCCCCTGAACAACGACAGACACAAAACCAAAAGCGGAAGCTGATCAGATCCATTTCAATCCTTGCGAGGTGGGGTGAACGTTAGAGAAAATTGGAAATATAATAGCGCTTTTTAAATATTATTAAAAATATATATCTACAAATGCAGATCATTTCCTAACTTTCATCTGCATTCCCAACACCCTCTTCCCGTTCCAGACCTGCCGTGATCGATAATTCCTGATGGTGATGGGAGATGTCCACAACTCTTGACATCTACCTTAAATACCAGATCATGATCCGGACTCTGACCTCCGTTACCCTATTTCTGTTTTGCTTTTTTTCAATTTCTTCGGTCCATGCCCAGGGCTGCGAGACGATGGTCTTGACTTATGAGCATTACGAACCCTGCAAATTTCGAGCAAAATATGCCATCACAGCCGATTGCTACAATCAGATCAATGTCAGTCTGGACCAGGGAGAATTTTTCAATCTGGAAGCCAATACGGCCGAAGGATGGATCATCGAACAACTTTCCCCTTCCGAACTGCTGATTACAAACAGCAATGGTGTCTTTCCGAATGGAAGCGGCTGGTTTATGAACTTCAGTTATTACATCGCAGGCGGTGGCAATCCCAATCTGATTCTACTGTACGATAATACATGTATCCTAGAAGGATGCGAAACGATTCTGAATCTGGATGCCTGCCCACCGATCTGCATTGATGGCAATGTCTACAGGGAATGTGATGGGCAAGATTATCTCGACCAGCCAGCATTGGAAAACTGGACCATCCAGGTCCTGGATGACATGGGCAATGTATTGGACGAACAGCTCTCAGGGATGGATGGCACTTATCAGTTTTGCGATCTACCTCCAGGGATGTATGTGATCAAGATCGTTATACCCAATGGCTGGACACCAGTTATTCCAGCTTCCGGGCAGATCAGCGTATTCGCTAGTTATCCAAATCCCACAGCACGATTTGGCGTTTGTCCGGATTGCAGCTGCGACCTGGTCGACCTGCTGATTCAACAGGAAGCCAGCTCGACAGACACGGCCAATTATTCGGTCAGCATGTTCAGTGCGAGTTCCTTTTGCTTTGAAAGCCTGGACATCCAGGTATTGCAAGGCACCCTGCTCAGTTGGGATATTGATCTTCCTGGTTGGACGGTTGAAGAGATCATCCCTGGTCAATTGCATATTCAGCCGTTTTATCCGTTTATCCTCGATGAACTTCTGCAGGATCTTCGCGTACAGGTCGCCAGTACCGATACGGTGCATATCGAGGTGACGACTACCTGGAAAGCGAAGCAAGAAGGAAAATGCAAGAAGGACAGGAAGTTTCCAAGTCCTCCCAAAAATGTGAATGTTACCTGCTGTCCGGCAGGTATGCAGCCTGGACCAGAATTGGTGACGAATGGTGCATTTGGCGTGCTGACTCCACCCGCATCAGACTATACCTATAAAGCAGCGGGTCCCTTATCCTCGGGAAACATCTCCATTATGGATCAGGCCCAGGCCTTTGCTTCCAATTCCGCCTGGATCTGCCCGGGCATATTCAACATTTGGGATACGTATCTAGCTGTTGACGGATCGACAAACAATACACAGTTTGCCTGGAAGGAAACCTTCACCACCCTGACGCCCAACACGGATTACACCTTCTGCGCCTGGTTGAACAACCTGGTCAAACCGGGCAAGAATTTCAACTTACCTCTGATCGAAATGGTCATTCAGGACGATATTATTCCAGCCAATGTGTGGACCAGTACGCCATTGCAGCTCACAGAAAGTCCGGATGTTTGGGTCAATCAAAGCATGAACTGGACTTCACCCACACCGCTTAGTGCATCCTATACCATCAAGATACGAAGTCTGGATATCGGTCAGATCGGCAATGATTTTGCCATTGATCAGATCAGCTTCCGGTCTTGCATGCCCATACCCGACACCTGCGTGTGCAATGATCCTGTGATGATCATTACCCAGAACGGGATCGACTATCCTCTGCCTTGCACCAAAGGTGCCCCTACCTCTGTATTGCCTTGTCCGGTCAGTGATGTGGTGGTCTCCGGGTTTTTCGGTTGTGAATCGGTCAATGGAAACCCGTGTACCGAAACAGTTGTCAATTGGGATGTGACCGGACCGACTAACTCATACCAGGGAACAACAACCAACTTTCCCTCCGTCCAATTTGCTGCTGCTAATATCAGTGCACCCGGTACCTATCAATTGACGCTTTCTACTCTCTGTCCCGGTTCAACAGATTCTTGCGTTTGCACCACTCAATGGATCCAGGAAGTTTGTGACACTTGCTATTGTGGCGGATTTGACCACCTTTATCTGCGAGGTCCACAAGGTACACCCAGTCAGCCGCTGACCTGCGGCGGCCCGGCGACCACCCTGGTCTGCCCGGATCCGGGACAGGGATTTACCCTCACGGGTAATTTCTCCTGTGAAGGAGACAGCTGCCCCACTGAACACCTGATCGAATGGGGATTGACCCAGCCGGATGGTAATACTATATCGATGAGTTTTTGGGACAATGACCCTCTGTTTGGCATCACGTTATTACCAAACTACTTCAATCAGTCCGGGGTGTACACCCTCAACCTGACCGGGTATTGCGGTGATGACACTTGCCATTGTGAGCTGACTTTTATTGTGGATTGTCCGAATCAATGTCCTTGTGATCTCGCGGATATCCTGGCCCTGCAACAACATGTAGATAAGGGGTTCGCCGTGTCTTATTCCAACAAATCCTGCAAGGCCTGTTTTTCTCCATTGGCCCTTGATAAGTGCGACAGTGTGGCCTGGTTTCTGACCACTCCAAACGGGATTCCGATCGGGACCAGCTGGGGAAATCAAACCTACTGCTACCTCTTCCCTGGTTCCGGCACCTATACGGTGATCATGCAGGTGACCCGGTTGAAACCGGATGGCAATCTGTGCGAAGTCTTTGTCAAATCGCAAACGGTCACGGTTTCCTGTATTGTCTGGCCCGACTGTGTGACCTCTATCCTCAAAAATGCAGATTTCAACGAAAATCCGGTCGCTGGAGATATCGCTATAGGAGGTATGGGAGCTGCTCCTGGCTGGATGGCGGCAGAAGGTCACCCCACCCTGGAAGAAGGACCATTTGCTGGCAATCCTGATGAATGGGCCATGAAATTGACCGGGAATTATGATGAATCCGATATTCTGATGACAGAGGATGTCTACTGCCTTAAAATAAAAGATCCTAAAGGAAAAAATAAAGTTGAACATTGGGGTGATCCGCACGAGAACCTAAGCGGAAAACATAGCTTAATCATCCAGCTGGTCCAGGCAGATCAAGCTGCACCCCCATACCCCTGCGAGGCACAAAAAGGAGGCTGCTACACCATCGCCGAGCTAGAGGATATTCCTCCCCTTGAAGAAGGTGATTGGTATACTACAGAGATTCCGTTTGATCTCAGTGATTGGGATGCAACCGATTCCTGTGGAGATGGAAGTACTGGTGTTCCCGTCCGTCTGGCCGTTTATGTCTGGAATCCGTTTAGCGCCGAACAGTGTGCTTGTCCACTCTCACATACTATTCATGTGGGTAATTTCTGTCTGGATGCCGAGACGGTTGCTATAGAAGACCCGAAGGTCATCTCCGGATCGCTGCAAGTCTATCCCAATCCGACCACCGGGCAACTTCAGGTCAATTTGCCACAACTTGCCGGTATCAGCAACCGGCTGGAAGTCGTGGATCTGACCGGCAGACTGTTAATCAGTCAGGTGATCCCGGTTGGAGAACGGAGTCAACAAGTGGATCTGTCGGGATTGTCGGGTGGGCTATATTTCCTCCGCTGGACGGATGGGATCCGCACGCTGGCCCGGCAACGGGTGGTAAAGGAATAATCATAAGAGGAGCTTTGTTTTAAAAACCCCCGGACAAGTGCCGGGGGTTTTTCTTTTGATCAAAATCACACTCCTCTCTGTACAAAAAGAGCAAATAATACGTGGATCTGCTCGGAGGTGGAGGGAACATTCAAATCTCCACACTCATAACCTCATAACCTCCTCCCCTCCTTGGTCATCCGCTGCAGAGTAACGATCTTCCCTCCCAGAAACCGAATACCATGTTCCGCAACCTCCTCACATTTATCGACCTGCGCAACGAGGTCGAAGACTACGAGATCATCCACGAGGAGATCGAGCGGGGTGTCATGTTCAGAGGCACCAACTTCTGGATCCTGGCATTTGCGATTGTCGTCGCCTCTGTCGGACTGAACATAAACTCTCCGGCTGTGGTTATCGGTGCTATGTTGATCTCTCCATTGATGGGTCCGATCAACGGACTAGGTTACAGCATCGCCACATACAATTTCAAGCTCTTCCGGTCATCCTTAAAAAATTACGGTTTCGCGGTTCTGGCCAGTATCGTTGCTTCCACCTTGTATTTCGCCATCTCGCCGGTAGCGACCGCACATAGTGAGTTGCTTTCCCGGACCAGCCCCACAATCTATGATGTGATGATCGCTCTGTTCGGAGGATTAGCTGGTATCGTAGCCATCAGTAGCAAGATGAAGGGAAATGTGATCCCGGGCGTGGCCATAGCTACCGCCCTGATGCCCCCTTTATGTACGGCAGGATATGGGTTGGGCACAGGCCAGTACAATTTCTTCTTCGGGGCTTTCTATCTGTTCACCATCAATTCTGTGTTCATTGCACTGGCCGCTTTGATGGTTTCCAGATTTCTGCGTTTTCCCATCCGCAGTATTGTCGACCCTGATCAAAAGCGCAAAGTTCGTCGTGGTGTTTTGGTCATTATCCTGATCACCATCCTTCCCAGCATCTATTTCGGCCATCAGCTGGTCCAGAATGAAAAATTCGGGCAGAATGTCGAGTTGTTCACCAAAAATGTAACTGTCCTTGGAGGTGCCTACCTGGTCCGCCATGAAGTGGATAAGCGCCAGCGGAAAGTGAATCTGATCTATGGTGGTAAGACCCTCTCAGACAGTTTGAAACAAGTCGTCAAAAAAAGTGGGGAGATATTTGAGATCGACCCGGAAAGCATTATCATCGAGCAGGGATTCGCCCTGGATGAAAGTAAGGTCAGTGAGGTTGACGTGCTCCGAAACCGATTCAACGCCTTGCAAAATGATCTCCTGGAGGCAGGCACACGGGAAGACAGTCTGCGAAATGCTCCCCTGTTCGGTCGAAAGCTCTACAATGAGATCCATCCCCTTTATCCTGAAATTCTCTCCTGCACCTATTCAGAAACCATGTTATTCAAGGATAGCAGTACCGTGTCCCACCCCGTCAGTCAGGTGGTTTTCCGAATTGCGCCGGAATCTTTGAAATTGGCAACCCGGGAACAGATCCAGGAGTGGGTGCGGGCTCGTCTTGGAAGAAATAATACTGAAGTCATCTTTACCGAAACACCCTTCAAAGAAGAATAGTCCCGATCGGTCCACAAATGCTCCGCTCATCCTACCTTTGCTACATGGAGATCTTCAAGCAATTCACTTTCGATTCAGCCCACTTCCTGCCCAATGTCCACGACGGACATAAGTGCAAGGCCATCCATGGACACACCTATCGCATGGTGGTCTATATCGAGGGTGAGTTGGACCCCCACCTCGGATGGGTTATGGATTTTGCCGATCTGAAAAAGGTGGTCGATCCGATCGTCAAGCGCATCGACCACCAATTGATGAATGAGATCCCCGGTCTGGAAAACCCAACCTGCGAACGGATTGCTGTATGGTTTTGGGATCAGATCAAACCGCATGTCCCGTTGATGACCCGCATCGAATTACATGAGACGCCTACTTCAGGGGCGGTGTATCGAGGGGTGTAAGGATTCCTGGGTTCCTTCGTTCCTGATTCCTGATTCCTGATTCCTTATTCCGGGTTGCCTGCCACTAAACCCTCGGGGACATGGCCTGGCAGTTCAACGTTCAAGGCGTCCCCGAAGTCTCGGGGAGCCAGTTCAATGTTCAACGTGATGGTTGGTACTAGGGCTTGATTCCTGATTCCAGGCCGATTTCCGCTTTCCACTTTCCGCCTTCTCATTCCTCGGTTGAACTTGCCTGACCTGTATTGACCATCTTTAACCAAGAGCATAAACGAATACACCCATAAACGAATAAACGTTTATCCACTGTATGGTCAAG
>JAIPBE010000047.1 GCA_021738725.1 Saprospiraceae bacterium
TTTGTTGGATAGCCCATAATGATACCCTGTTAATCTAGTCACATGACTAGTTATCAAAGATATAAAATAGACATCAAATTCGATTCAGGCTCCCAAAAAATCATCTCAGCTCTATCTAGTTAAAGGCCAAACTCGAGGGGCTATCATATAGATAGCCGGTAAACAGAATATCTCCATTAGCCAGGTTTTTTGAGGAATGAAATACAGGAATCCCTTGAAAAAGCTGAAAATCCTTGAATGCTACCTCCCAATCTACAATCCCATCTTCCGATAACCCAATAATCAGCAATGCACCCTTCTTCCCATAATCCGGATCATTGAATGGGATCGGCCTACCTGCAGTCATATAATATCCACCAGGTCGGGGTTGCACAAAACAAAACCGTGGAGCATAACCTGTGGCAAATGGATAATAGGCCTTCTGCCAGATAAGATCACCCTGTGGGGTATATCGACGTAGAATATAGTGGGAGGTGTCTGAATTGGTGAACGTAGTGTCCACAAAGCAGGATGTGCCCAGCAAGATATCCCCGTCCGGAGAAAAGGTGACATTCCATGGATCTTCCCTGATTCCGGGATATCCAATGACCCGCTCCCAGAGAAGGTCTCCTTTCAGATTGATCTTCCGTAGAAGAAGATCTGCAGTATCAGGATTGAGTATTCTTTTCCCATACAGCAGCAGGTTGGTATCCGGGGTCAGATAGATTTCCCGGGCCAGATCCCATTGAAGGGAATCAGCCCTGGGATACCGAAAATCGTCCAGCATTTTCCCGTTTTCATCCAACCTGAGCACACCGAATTGTGCCCAGATATATTTCCCGAGATAGGTACTGTCAGGTGCAAGATAAAAGAGGTAATTTGATGAATTGATATTCACCAGATTAGAATATGCCGCAGAAAAGCGTTGCAGCGTTGGGAACACATCCTGAAAATACGCCCGTGCCCACAATAGATTCCCGTCGAAATCTGTCTTTGCAATACTAACTGTAAAGGGCACATACCCATCAATCAGAAAGGAGGAACTGCCGGAAAGCAGATACCCGTCATTTAAAATAGTAATATCGGTTGACTGGTTGACCTTGGCTGTAACCTTGATGGGTACCGACAAGGCATTCTGGGCTCCAGCCACCTGGTACCAGAGGCCGGAGCCCAGAATGAAGATGATGTACAGATACCTCATTATGGTACATATACCTTACCCCAACGAATCCGATTTCCTTCTTTCAGGTTGAAAAATAATATACCATGGACACCATTGGGAATGGTTATTTGTGGGCTCACTCCTGATGCGATCAATGTACCAGAACTCGTGTACACATCCAGGAATAGTTGACATTTATAAGGTTAAGTTAGTTTACATTCATCATATCTGAAAGATGTAGCATCAATTTGATGTGTAAACGTCAAAATGAAATTGCTGGAGCATTTTTCCAAAAGGAACAACAAGAACTTAGCTATCTCCTCATATTGAAATGGAGTTAGAATGTATGTATATTCAACGTACCAATAATATCTCCCCTGCCCGCTCGATCACCTTTCCCGGTTCGATCTGGATGCGGCAACGGTAGACATAAACCCCGTTTTGACAAGGGTCGCCGTTCATGGTCCCATCCCAGGCAGAAGCATCATTCAAGATGGTATTTGAACGTGAATACACCAGATTCCCCCAACGGTCATAGATCCCGGCCTCCAGCAATTGAGCCTGCGGTGAAAGGGCTATCGGCAACCACAGGTCATTGATGCCATCACCATTCGGCGAAAAGGCGCCTGGCCAGTAAATCTCTTCACGAGCCTTCACATGCACATCCAGTTGATCGGTTGCCGTACATCCCCCATCATCTACCATCAGGACGGTCACCGTGGTATCCATCCAGGCTTGGAAGGTTAAACTAGGGCAATTGGGGCATGAAAAGCCGGGCCAGGTCCAGGAGGCTGCTGTCCCGGATATGGTGGGGTGGATATCTACCCAATCACCCAAAAGGACAAACAGGTCAGCACCGAGGTCTATCGTCGGTGGCAAGCCCAGATCCAGGGTGACTTGAGCGGAGGATGTACAGCCAGAGGCATCTTCGACAGCTAATTGGTAGGTGCCGGGATTGAGTCCGGTAAAGATGGGTCCGGTGCCGATCTGTCCATCGAGAAACCAGGTATAAGGTGGTTCACCACCACCAGGCAACAGGGTAATCTGTCCGTTTGTAGCGGTTGCACAGGTGGGCGAGATCAACTCCGCATCCAATGGAATTGGTGGCAGGATGCCCACATCGGCATCCTTGTTGACCGAGCAGACTCCGGCATAATGCAGGGTCAACGTATAGCTACCGGCGGCCAGGCCATCAAAGAGAGGATCTGGACTGGTTCCTCCAGGTTGGATCTCATAGGTGTAGGGGCCGACACCGCCCTGGATGTTCTGGATGGTTAGACTCCCATTGAGGGCGGTGTTACAACCCGCCGGATCAGAAAGTACGCTGAAGTCGGCTGGAGGCAGTGGTGTGAGATTGACCATGGTATCCGCAGCACATCCTGCCTGATCAGAAATGCGGATCGGCTGATTGCCAGCAGTGAGTCCGGAAAGCAGACCATTCACGGCCAGCACTCCGCTGTTCAGTTGTTCGATGGAATAGGGCGCGGTTCCACCCTGGATATTATCGATGAGGACACTGCCATCGCTGGCCATATCACAGGACGGTTGCACGATGGTGAAATCCATGGTCAACGAGAGGTCCAGGGCGGGTACGACGAGGACGCTATCGTTGAAAAAACAGCCGTTCAGCGGATCAGTCACCTGTACGACAAACCAGCCGGGAGACAGCGCCGTGATCTGAGAAGACAATGGATCACCGGATATCTGGCCGGTACTTGTCCAGGAATAGGTGTACCCCTGCGAGAGGCCGGGACCCTGGAGGGAGGCCACCACTCCGGTTCCCAGACAGGGGAGGGTGTCTTTTGAGGTGGCCAGAGCGATGTTTTGTGGCGGCTGGATATCTTGTTTGATCTCCACCGAATCGATCGAGGTACAGCCGTTCGCTGGATCTGTAACGATAACGGAATACCAGCCGGGGCAGGTGCCATCGACGATGCCTTGATTTGGATCGCCTTGCAGGCACGGACCATTCCAGCTGTAATCCAGACTATTGCCAGACCCGGAGGCATCCAGGGAGGCAGTCGTATTCGCACAGGTCAACAGGGTTGGATCCTCGAGATCAGGAAGGGGATACACCCGATTGTCGATGACCTCGAAGCTGTCCGTCCGCTCGCACTGGAATTGTTCGTCCCAGACGGCCATCGTGTACCAGCCCGGAGCATTCACCATGAGGGTGTCTGCAGGTCCGTTTTGCAGGATGGCTCCGTTTTCGTCGGTCCAGGTCCAGGTATACTGATCACTTCCATCAAAGGCGACGCCTTTGAGGACGACAGGGTCGGCGTAACAATCCAGGGCTACTTTTTTAGGTGGAAGGATCTCCACACCCAGCATGCAGATGGGTTCAAAGTAGGCCCAAAGGGTATCTGGTCCGTTCAATTTGCCATCCACTGGGTTGGCCATGAGGTCAGGCCCGAGGTTGAGTGAGTCGGTCTCCCAGCGCACGAACGTCCAGTCGGGATCCGGGATGGCGGTCAGATCGAGGTCTGCCCCGCCATAATACTTGCCGTAAAATGGGTATTGGGTCGGGTTCAGGGTGTTGATCCGGACGTTATTGGGGGAGCCTTGGGGCATGACGATCACCGTGAGTTCATGTGGTCCGGAGAGCTGGTAGCAATCGGTCAGGCCGTCTTCGATCTCTACACAGCGACTGAGGATGAAGTCACGGAGTTCCTGGACCTCTGCCTGCCATTCAGCCATGGTACCTCCCCAACGGGTGATCTGACGAGGCATTTCTGGTTCGATCCGGTCGATCAACTCGTTCAGCAGGTTGATCATCGCCGTACAACTCAGGGCGGTGTTATTGAGATCGGCGTAGCGATTGATGTAGAGATCATGAAAGTCCGGGTTGTCGAACAATTTCATGAGCACGTCAACATGGCTCTGTGGATCGGAGTTATTGGACAGTTTTTCAATGTCGCAGGGATCTGCAGAAGGCCCTGTATTGGGTACGTTGGTGTAATTGATATAGTGGCCAAAGGTGGCATCCATGTCCCAGAGGGTATAGCGCCATTTGACCTTGTTCCCCTGGCCGTCATCGCCACCCCACCAGGCGGTGTTCCAGTTGAGCCAGTCTTTGCAAACCGTGTGGATATTGATGATGAAGTAGTCGGCCAGACTGAGCAGGTCGAGGCGATCGGCGACATACTGGAAGTTGGCCGGAATGGTCATATTATTACCGAGAATATAGGTCCGAAGGGTGTTCCAGTTGGCTGTGGTACCGTATTCCGCCCAGGTGCCACCCCAGGTTTTGATAAAGTCGACCTGATTTTCTTCCAGGCTGTAATATCGCTTGATATAGTCCTTGTCGTCCACTTTCTCCCTGATCTCATAGACGCCCCAGTAAACACCATTCACATAGAGGACGCAGGGTTCGTAGCTGCGTACATCCAGGTTCATCCCGGCGCGCTGGGCAAGTTCGTGCACGTAGGCATCCCGGATATGGGCGCCTTTGATGAAGGGATAGTTGTCGTTGGCGGCCGCCTTGAGGATGAGGCGCTGGTAGTCTTTTCGATTTTGCAGAGGAAAGAGGGGATAGTGGATCTCGTCATCGATACCCATTTGATCGCGGGTGATGTAGTCGATCCCGCGTTGGGCATAGGCCCAGGAGTCTTTGCCATGGCGATTGTATTCCCCGCTGGCTTCATCGATGAATGTCCCGGATTCGGAAAACAGCTCGAAAGAGCCTTGAGGTGAAATACTTGACCCTGTCAGCAGGGTAGGCAAGTTATCTCCGCAGATGGAGATGACTTTGATCGAGTGTTTGTCCGGACCGATGAAATAGGTGTTCGTTTCCTTGGCCGAGGGATAGAGGGTCGGGTCATTGGGGATGAGAAACCAGCGCAGGACCTGGGTGGCGTTGATCGGGATGGGTCCGGTATAGATGATCGAGCCGGCTGTGGGTGTTGTCCCATTGGTGGTATAACGTATCGTCCCGGAGATCCCAGGAGTAAGGGTCAAAGCGATCGCGCCGGGATAGTATCCGGCGTCCAGACCTGCTATCGGGGAGGGGGCATATCCGGAATAGGCGGAGGTATTGGAGGCATTGGGAGTTGGGTTGGTCCCCAATTGCCAGGGCCCTCCATTGGGGAATCGGCACCAGCTGTGATTCTGCTGATTGGGGATATCCAGGTCGTGATAGTCCAGAATGTTCCCTGCTGGATCGGCGAGTACGATGGCTTCCTTGGGGTCGGTCTGGGTGATCTTGAAATTCGTGTGGTATTGTCCGGAGACAAGGCCATTGAGGTCAGAGGCTAAGAAGACCAAGAACCCGCCTGCGGGGATGGCGACCCCGTTGGGGATGACCCATTTGGTGGGGTTGTTGACCCGGTCGCTGAGGTGATAGCCGCTCAGGTTGACTGCACCGGGGCCGGGATTGTACAGTTCGATCCAATCCTCAAACTCACCGTTATTGGCAGCAATGGTGGTCATGTTGGCGGCGGAAAACTCGTTGATGACCACCTGGCCAAACCCCGATAGAGCAATCAGAAGACAACACAAGATCAAAGAAAGGCGTAGGCCTGCTCCCATAAGACACTCATTTAGACTGTCTAATGTACTCAATTTGACGTGTGATTGGAAAGAATGTCTGCCGTGAGAGCCTCTGTAGAGGATGGATACCACTAAGTCACTCAGGGCATTATAGCGGAAAAATAGAAATTTCATTAGAGCTGTAGTAGGCGTACTAAAGTGAAGGGAGCCCACTAAGAAATTCTGGAGCAATCAAATTCTCTTCGTCTCTGAGTCCCTCTGTTTCTTTTTCTTCAATTAACCACAGAGTCGCACAGAGTTTCACAGAGAAGGAGTAACGTTTATTCGTTTATGGGTTTCCGCCACGGCGGACAAGTATTCGTTTAGTGGGGGTCGCCCTTTGCAGGGAGATAACAAACAAAGAGCAATCCAAGATTTCTCTGTGAGCTTTTACCTGGTTGTCAGGTAGTTAAATGTCCGACCTTCAAGAAATGCAAAAAATGAAGGCACGGACGTTTACAGTCCGGATCCAGACAGTATCGTCAGGGCGCAAAGAGACATTGGATTTAATAACCACTTAGTCACTAAGGGCACTTTAGCGGTGAAATGGAAATTCTACTATAGAGCTGGTGGGTATTCTGAAGTGGAGGAAGACCACTAAGTGATTTTATACCACAGAGTGACACAGAGTTTCACAGAGAAGAATGCAGCCAAACATGTAGGCTCCCCCTCTACACGCAGTGGAGAGGGGGTTGGGGCCCAGACGATGGCGCCTCTGCGCCATGTCTGGATCCGGACATGGTGCCTGAAGCACCATCGTCCGGGGGTGAGGTAATCACCACTCAAAAATCCAGGATTTCTCTTCGAGCTTTTACCTGGTTGTCAGGTAGTTAAATGTCCGACCTTCAAGAAATGCTATCAAGGATTGGAAACCTTCTCCTCTGCGACACTGCGCCCGGACGATCCGCCTCCAGGCGGATGTCCGGATCCAGACCGCCCCGAGTACTAGGGGTATGGGCCTTTGCGCGAACCTTCTTTCGCTATGATTGCTTTGGTGGCACAAAGGACACCATACTCTCATTTCATAATTACCGCGCATTACAATTCCACCCTGTCTTTCGAAATAACCCAATATCGAAATAACGCAATAACCTCCTCTCTTCAGAGATCGTCGAGCCTAATCAATGCTGAATGACCAGTCGCTGGACGGCAGGTCCAGACTGGGCGATGTATACGCCGTTTGGCCAGTTGCCTGTGTCGATCGACTGGATGCCTTCACCCGGGCTGGACCACATCATCTGCCCGGTGACACTCCGGATGGTGATCGCCTCATCGGTGGTGCCGACCAGATAGAGCCAGGAATGAGCAGGTACAGGGTGGAACTGCCAACTCACCTCATCCGAAGCATCATCATCTATTGCAGAAGGACCTTCGTTATTCGCCTGAAAGGTCGGCTCCTGGATCACAAAGGCTCCGGTGCCGTTGGGGATGCGGGCATAACCCATGTCCGTTTCCTGTTGGCCAAAGGTGACCTGATCCACCAGTTCCAGATCGGGATTGGAGAGAAAGACAACTTCTCCGGAAGCGGATAGTTTGAAGTTGGCGTGAAGCGGGCCTTCGCTGCCATTTTCATCGGCCCAGACAATGAGATAACCATCCGCAGGGATGGTGGTATTATCGGGAAGGGTCCACTTGGTCAGATTGTCGGCCTTGTCGCTGAGATAGTATCCACTGATGTCCAGGTCAACGGTCCCTTTGTTATAAAGCTCGATCCAATCCTCATATTCGCCAGCTTCATCCATGGCGGTCATATCGTTGCTGGCCATGAGTTCATTGATCACAAGATCTGGGTTGTTGGCCAGCTTGGATGTCACCTGATAGAGATATACATCATGCTCGGCACCAACCGGGGAATAGGTCACTGATCTGTCGGGGTTGTTGGCAGCGGCTTCAATATAAAATCGGACCCAGGATCCGGCGGTCATGCCAGGCAGGACATTTCCATAGGTGCCATCCTGAGCGGCGCCATCGTTGTGCTGGCCATCATCATATAGTTCAACCACAGTGAAATTGCCTGTTAGCTGATCTGACCAGTAGGCCTTGACTGAAGAAATGCCATTTGAGCTGGTTACCTCTGCCTGGATCACAGCCTCTTTGTCGGCCAGTGGTGAGCTCCATTCTCCTGCAGCACTCACCATAGTTACCTCACCAATATCGGGAGTCGGTTGAGAAATCTCTGTGTTGCTTTTGAGGAAGTTATATCGATTTGTGAAGAAAGTCTTCAACACATTGGTTTCGCTTTGGAAGTTGGCATAGGAATACAACTTCTTGGGGTCAGCCTGAACTTCTGTATCGATAAACGCGGCATATTTATCGATCATTGGATTGACAATAGCCGGATCAAACGATTCACTCAGAAGGGTCCGAAAGTGGGCCAGATATCGCTGCCGGATTTCAGGCACAGCAAGCAATCGGTTGAGCAGGGGGTAGTTGACTTTATCGGCATTATAGAAGGGACTCCAGTTGACCTTATTCGTTGCCATCGGACTGTTGCCATCAAATTCAAGTGGGGTGATTCGTCCAGTTTCCGGATCCCAGTAGAGGTAGTAGTCCATCTTACCCTTGTACACATAGCTATCATCGTCAGTGAACAGGATCTCCGAAGCGAGAAACCAAAGCGTGCGATCCAGATCCAGATAGTCTGGAATGACAGCCGAAAGCTGATCCAATGGTGTATTGTTCAGTACGTCACAAGCGGCGACAAGGTCATCCCATGGATTATCCTTGTTTGTTGTTTTCAGAGTATAATACTTCTGGTATTCAAGTGTATCTGAACCAAGGTCATTCAGTGCTGCAGTGCCATCACCCCACTGAGGACCTGGAGGGCCGCCTGGAGATGAACCCGGCGGTACATCAGCACGCCAGCTGGTACCGTTATTACTAAAGAACCATTCCTTGAGGAATTGGCCGTTAAGTTGTTGTACATGAGGATATAAGCCCCAGTTCTCATCATTGATTGTCAGGTGAACATAACATCCTTTTGCTGCGGGGATGTGGCGGCGGAGGAGATGGAGGTACAAGACTTCCCGCATGAAGGAACGATCCTGGAAGGAATTGTTGAGATTGAAAGTTTCATATCCGTCCCAGTTCTGGTCGGGATCGAGATAATCCAGGGTGACGTTGAAGGACTTTTTATCCGAATTCCCCAATTGGGAATAGGATGTCTGTCCCTTGAACCGGACACCTACATTGGGGTAGGCATCGCCATCAACAGTCATTGTTGCCGGAATGTCAATCTGGGCAGTTTTATTTTGAGCCAGAAGGTTCCAATAGTTGGGTTGTTCAAATTCCAGATCTATGGAACGGATCACACTTTCATCATAAATGCCTTGGGTAATCTGGCCATTTGTCGAAAGCAGGTGCGTCGCAGGATCAAAATACATGGTTGAGGGAAGGTCCTGACCAAAGCCAAGTTGGACAGTCATTCCGAATATCAGAAGCAGAAGTCGGCGCATAGATTGGAAACATTGTGATGTGAAGCAAAGGGCGGTCAGAAGATTGGACGCTTTAAAATCTCCCTCGTTTAATCTTGATGGAAAATTACCATAAATGGTTGCTTTTTGCCCGAAATCGGTGGAATGTCAGGCTGCGAGGAGTGAATTTTGAAGAGTTCTGGTAGTCGAGAGCATTTCGCCCTATCTTTGCCGGCTATGCGATGGATCATTTCTCTCCTTCTGTTTTCTGTCCTGGGTGGCTGCGTGTCAGTCCCGGGAGAGTCTACCTGTCCGGATGGAGGGGCATTGTATTGGTTGTCCGGAACCTGGAAAATGGAGGATCAGAGTGTCTTTGAGACCTGGTCGGTGGAGAGCGAAGCGCGGATGAACGGGACCTCCTATTCCATCGTCGATGGAGATACGAGCATACTCGAGCAAATGCGTCTGGAGATCAGCGATGAAAAGGGAGTTTTTGTGGCCCAGGTCGTTGGCCAGAATGAGGACCAGCCGGTTGCATTTGTCTTGACGCAATGCCGGGAAGGCCGGTTGCTTTTTGAAAACCCCCAACACGACTTCCCGCAACGCATTTCATATGAGCGGGGCAAGCATGGTACGCTCCTGGCCTGGGTGGAAGGTGGGGACCGAAAATTGACATTCACCTATCAACGAACTGCCCCATGAAACAGGATGAAAAACTGATCATGGAGATCGTCAATCGAAGGGCCCGGTTTGAATTTCATTTCATTCAGACATTTGAGGCGGGGATCATGTTGACCGGGACGGAGATCAAATCGATCCGAAAGGGCGCGGCCAACCTCAATGATGCTTTTTGCTATTTCAAGCAACAGGAGTTGTATGTCAAGAACCTGTTCATCGCTGAATATGAACTGGGCACATCCTTCAATCATGACCCGCGTCGCTTGCGCAAATTGTTGTTGCGAACATCGGAGCTGAATAAGCTGCTGAAAAAGGTGAAGGAACGTGGCCATACCATTATTCCGGTGCGGCTGTATATCAATCAGCGCGGACTGGCCAAGTTGGAGATCGCCCTTGCCCAGGGCAAGAATACGTACGATAAACGTGAATCGATCAAGGCTAAGGATCAGGCCAGGGAACTGGATCGGATCAAAAAAATCCGGTAGCATTAGACAGGTTCAAGGTCAAGGGAGAAAGGCTCAAATGCATTTGAGCATCAGCCTCAATTATCCTTTACCCGGTGGATCCGCATGCTTTTCACCAGCCAGTCGGGTAAGGGCTTTAGCGGGTTTCGCTTTTTCAGATTGATAAACAAGCCAACCTTTTTCAGGATGGGCACCTTATGCGTTTCGACGAATTCGATGAGGGTGCCATCCGGATCCTCGATATAGGTGAAGTGTCCGGCAGCATCGCCCATATCAAAGCTGTTGGCACTATCAATCGTAAAAGGTGAGCCTGCGGCAGCACATTCTTCTCTCAGGAGGTCCATACCCGCAATATCAAAACAAAGATGAATGTAGCCCAGATCACCCCACGACCTGCCGGCGAAGATCTTTTGTCCAGTCCGGTCAAGTGCCTGGAAGAGCTCGATCTGCGTCGGGCCAAGCAGTTTACTGAATCCTCCTCCTCGCCGGGGTGAATGACTCAACAGGACCCTGCGAAACGCGGAGGATCCGCCCGGCAGGGACTGAAGATCCTCGAAAGAGCCAGACACATCATAGGTCACCTGATCATAGCCCAGCAGATCGCGGTAAAACGGGATGCTGACATCCATGTCGCTCACACCGATACTGGCACCCAGGACCCCGCCAAAGGGTGACTGCTGCGGACTGAAGCAGTAATCGTCTTGCACGACTTCAACATGATTGCCCCAGAGGTCCATAAAGTAGAAATGTGGGATGCCAGCGGGTGATGGAAGGATTTCGCTGGGATCAATCCCTGCTAGTGTCTTCAGTTGCTGGTGAGCTTCGCCGATCTTCAGCGCACGGATCTTCATGCCGTGAATACCGTAATCGCCCCATTGGATCTGAAATGGTGCCGCCTGGGGTGTACGGCTGGTGTACTGCCAGATCTCCAGACCTCCTCCACCATTCAGGTTCATGGCCAGGATGGCATACCGGGACCGTACTTCTCCGTCTGTATAATGGGTCATCAGACCGGCCTCCGCTTCCTCTGCAAATACGCGGATATCAAAGCCGAGGTGTTTGTTGTACCAGGCAAATGTGTCGTTTGCGGATGGCGTTCCGATGCCGATCTGCTGGATCCCGTTGATGATCTTCTTCTTCATGAGCTATTTGGCTGGCGTTCGTTTGGCGATCCATTTGAATAAGAATGGAAGGTAGCGGTGAAAATAGATCATCAGGAGTTCAGATCTGCCCACGTAGATATTCAGTTTGCCACGAGCAACACCCTTCAGGATGCATTTGGCAGCTTCCTGGGCGGTCATCCCTTTTTCCAGACGTGGATCGGGTTTACCATTCTCTTGTCCATCCGGCTCCAGGGCGTGGAAGGAGATATCCGTCCGAATACTGCCCGGGCTGACAATACAGACGTAGGGAGATGCAGATTCGAGTTGCATGGATTCAAAATACCCCTGGAGGGCATGTTTGGCTGCTGCGTACGCCGAGCGATATGGAAATCCAAACAGACCAGTCATGGAGGAGGTGACCACGATACCGGGAGCCTCAGAAGCGTTCAATAATGCGCGGCATTCGGTCGTCAGCTGGACGGCGCCCAGAAAGTCGATCTGCATGATCCGTTGCACCACCTGAAAATCGGTATCGGCGGCGGTCCCGCGCTGACTGATCCCGCCGACATGGAATAACCAGTCCAGGTGTGGCAGGCGATCGGCCATGCTTCTGGCTGCTGAGGTGATCGATGCCGGATCCTCCAGATCGATGGGCAGGACGATCACCTCAGTTTGGTCGAATTGCCATTCCATTTTCAACTGTTCCAGTCGGGCGACATTGCGGGCCATCAGGACGAGGGTGCAGGGGCCACCTGCCAGTGTTCGGGCCAGGGCCTCCCCGATCCCGGAGCTTGCGCCAGTGATGCAGATATTCCTTTTTTGGAAGCGTTGGAGCAATCGTTTCGGTTTCAAGGATGCTGGAAAATCAATTTGCTGTGAATGCTCGAAAGGTATGGCTTTTACAAATGCCTGATCGTCGAGACTGCCCCTGAATCCTATTGATCTTTTATAGAACGTTTCCATTTCTGGATCATCTGTACCTTGATCCAATGTCCTATTTATAGTGATTGTCAGGTGGACGACGAAACCGGGCCGGTCTGACCACTTTTTGATCGCTATTCCTTTTGGCAATCCTTTATCTTTTGGATTCAATCCAATGGTATGCGTAAATTATACACCCTCTTTGTCTTCTTTTTCCTGATATGCTTTGCATTACAAGCCCAGGAGGTCATCACGGTATTTGTCAGTAGCCGGGCCAATAACAGTGTCAAAACATTTGCTCCAGACGGGAGCTATCTCGGCAATTTTGTGACGCCCGGGAATGGGGGCTTGTCTGGTACGGAGGATATCCTGTTTCATCCAGATGGTCGGGTGCTGGTCAGTGGATTTCAGAACACGACGATCAAAGCCTATGATGGTGAGTCGATGGACTATCTGGGTGATTTCAGCAGTGGATATTCGTTACAAACACCATCCAAGATGTCTATTGGGCCGGACAGCCTGATCTATGTCACCCAATGGGGAACGACGCAGAATAAGGTGGTTCGATTTGATCTGAATGGGAACTTTGTCGATGAGTTTACTGCTGTCGGTGTATCGAATGGACTGGGACATATCTGGGATGCGAATGGCGATTTTTATATTGCTCAATACGGCAATGGGGGCAATGGCATTATCCATCGTTTTGGTCCGGATGGCCAGGACAAGGGCACCTTCATTAACTCTGCCATCATTCAGGGACCAACGAATATCTGGTGGGGCCCGGGCGGCGATCTGTTCATCACCGACTGGACGGTAGGCAATGCAGTCCGATATAGCGCAGCCGGCATTTACAAAGGCGTATGGGCCTCAGGGATGGTCAATCCAGAGGGTGTGGCCACCCTGCCGAATGGGGATGTGCTGATCGGCGACTGGGGCGTTGATCTCGTGCACCGGTTTGATTCACTTGGTAATTCACTGGGGAACTTCAACACAGTTGGTGGTCTGCAAGATCCGAATAGTGTTCGGTTGCGGACAACGACAATATCTCATTCGGACGATCTAATCCTTTCAGATGAACAGGTGGAATTGCGCGGACCTGATCAACAGGGTCAATTTTCGTTGATTCTCGATCTGGCGCAGCCCACTGCGATCCATACACGGATCGTGAATGCTCTGGGTCAGCCAATGATCGTATTGCAAAACCAGGCACTGGTGGAGGGATATCAGGAATTGGTCTGGACACCGGACGCCAACTGGCCTGCCGGGGTTTACTATTTGCAGGTTCGGGCCTCCACTGCGTATCGTTCTTTCCCGATCTCCATTCTCTGACCCCGGTTCGGTCGTTTTTCTGGTATCCCTTTCTCACGTGTTCTGACTGTGGGCGGAATGCTGGAAAGCAGTACTAAGAAAATGGAGATGAAGTGTCAATAAAGTATGGATCAGGTATATATGAAGTATGTATCAAGTATGGATGAAGTATATACAGACCGAAGAAGAAGGTAGTGTATAGCTGATAAACTTCCTGCTTTCAACAAGAGGACAGACCGAATAAAGGCATACAGATACAGCCCTCAATTAGGTCGCAGGGACGGAAAAAGAATGGAGAGTGATCTGGCAGCTATTTCGGTTCTGTTGGATAGAAGGTCAGGTCCAACATGCGGACACGATAGTGCTTACCGATGGTTTTTTTGGTTTCAGGTACGCACCAGCGCAATGCGGCACCTCCGACCCAGGCACCACCCCCGGCATAATATTGAAATGGGGCCGGAGCGCGGGAGTTGATGGCACTGTCCAGAAGACTGTACAATGTCCAGACACTGGCAAAGGTCAGAAGTGTATTGCCCAGACCTTTTGCCCAATGATTCGAACCCGGAAAGGCGATCACAGCGATGGAGTCCAGGTGCAGAGCGACGTCGGTGAGTTGAACAATGCCGATATCCGGAAACAGGTTGACGATCTCTCTGGTATAGAATTGATCCGGCTGTCCGACATCACTGAAGGTCAATTCGTCACCCACGTGAAAGCGCCAGGTCTTCAGGCTGCCGGCCTTTTCAATTTGAAGGATCTTCTGTGCAGGCGCAGAGATCCCGAAGATCAATAAAGCACAAGCAAGGAGGAGGCGATGTGACATGGTTCCAAGATACATGGAATCCGGAAGAGCCGGATGGTCGAATCAGGTTAAAGCTTCGATCAGGAACTCGGTCAGGGGCCGGGCCACCATATAGCGATCCATGATCTGGTCCAGGAAGTCTTTTTTCGTGACGATATCCGGTTTCCACTCGCTGAAGTAGTAGAATTGTTTGTTGAACAAGACAGGCTGATTTTCCGCTTCTGCTTTGATCTCCTTGGGCAATACTTTGTATTTCTCACCACGAACTTCTCCATAGTATTTGACGAAGTCTTTATTGCTGACCAGCGTCTGAAATCGCTTTCCTTCAGTAATGATCTTTTCACGGATCTTCTGGAGTTGATTTTTATCCGGCTGATAGGATCCACTATAAACACGCACATGTTTTCCTCCCAGTTCGATATACATCCCCGGGTAGTCCATGTCCTTCCGCCCACCGGGGCTGATGATGGCGCTGACCTGGGTTTTGTAGGGGGTTTTATCCTTGCTGAATCGGGTGTCCCGGTAGATCCGAAAGATCGCATCCTTGGGGGTGATCAGGAGGTTGCGATCTACCGCCTGCATGCGGTCGATCAGATCGCCTACGAAGACCTCAAACGGTTTTTTTACCTCCTTTTCATAAAGTGGCTTGTGCGCACTGAACCAGTCCCGATCATTGTTGATCTCCAACTGGTGAAAGAAGTCAATAAATGCAGGGGTGAAATAGGCCATAAGTAGAAAATAATTGAGCGATCAAGGTCGGAATAAAATATTCATTCGTGCAGATCGAGAGATGACTGGACATTTCATTGACATAAATGAATGAATTTCATTCGATTCATTTATCTCAGGGTTGTAGAATGACTCTCGCCAGGTAGGAATGAGTTGCATTCTGAATGATGATGAAATAGATGCCCGGGGTCAAATCGCCTAAATCGATTTGGAACTCATTTTGTCCGATAACCGTAGAGTTTGGCATACGCTGACCCATGATATTCAGGACCTGGACCTGTGCATTCTCCATATTGGGCAGATCGGTACAAGTCACCATTTGCCTGGTTGGATTGGGTGAACAATTAAATGTAAATGTCGAGCTATTTGGAACAGGATCGGATGTTTCGGGCTCTTCAACTGCCGTGCTGATTTCTATTGCCTGGCCACACTGCCACACGGGATTGAACTTGAGGCTCTTTAACTCTGCTTCGGTCAGTGCCCCAAACTGGGAGCAGAAATTATTTTGATCACAATTCGTTTCTTCTAAAACATGCCCCGCACAATCCAGAAACTGGACCTCTTCTGTGTACACTGCGGTCGGTGTCAACGAAGTAAAGCATCTTTCTTTTGTATAGGCGGCCAATACACCCCGCACGAGGACAAATCCAAATTCCGCCGTATTTGCCATGCAGGCTTCTTCGTCACATTTCAGGTTATTGATAGTATCGGCGATCCAGGGAAAGTTGTCGATATCATCCCATTCGTTTCCGGCGCACTGGACATTACATATTCCCAGAAAACGATCATAGCTGGGATTGATCTGCAAAATGGTATCCCCATAAGGACAAAACCAGATGATCTTGGTTTTTAGAGAATCGATATCATTATCTGAAAAATCAACTTGCCCTTTTTTCAGCTTTATAAGCATAGTCAGGGCTTCCGGAAGTTCTCCTGGAATATTGTTGTTATTCAGGCGAAGCGTGGTCAGTTCGCACAAATCACCAAGGTCTGGAGGTATGGCAGATGAAATGCCATTCGTGCTTAAGTCGAGATGTTCCAGATTCATCCAGGTGGACATGGCCTGTGGGAAGTCACCGCTAAACTGGTTGTTGTGCAGATCTACCATCAGGATAAAGGGGGTATTCAATTCCGGGATGGTATTCACTAATGCATTGGAGTGAAGGATCAGGGTGTCCAGGGTATTCAGCACGAGGGCGGGTAGATCACCTGTAAGTTGCTGACTGGACAGGTCGATCTTGCGGACACAGCCAAAGCTGTCTGTCGTTATCCCTGCCCATTCACCGATCAATTTTCCTGGGGTCAACCAGTTGGTCGGGTTAGACCAGAAAGGGCCATTTGTGGCATTATACAAGTTGACCAGTTCGAGTGAATCCGCCTGGACATCACACACACGCAGGGAGATGGTCATGCTGTGCAATTCCAGAAAAGGAACCTCGCTATTCACCACGGAGGCCGTATAACGACCCGCATCACTGGCCTGGGGATCGGGGAAGATCAGAAAATTATTCAGCGTGTCATTGCCGGCGGGCGGCAGCCAGTCCAGGGAATCCTTTTGCCAATGGTAGCTACTACTGGTGAGATCCGGATCGATACCCAGATGGATCTCAGTGGGTTGCACTTTCGGCACGTAAATCACTGTATCAGCATAGAATAGTCTTTGGGGGGTATATTGAAAATTGGCGATGTCCAAATTGCCACTTTCAATGATATTCGTGAAGGTGTAGTGGTTGTTCAGAATCCAGAGACTCATGTTTTTTGGATAGGTTGGAATACCCCCCGAGAGATGATTGTTTTCAGCACTGATATAGATCAGACTCTGGAGATCACTGTATGCTGGAAGCTGGCCGGTTAATTCATTCTTGCCCACGACGATGTAGGCCAGTTTGCCACATTGACTGAAATCCGGGAGCGACCCAGTAAGCGAATTATTGGCAATGTTGAGAATTCCCAATTCTGGTAATTGGGAAAAATTTGGGATAGGACCACTTAATTGATTGTTCCACAACCAAAGACGATACAGTTTTGGCAAATTGGAAAAATCTGGTATTTCGCCTGTTAATTGATTGTCATATAAAGCCAGGCTATTCACTTTAGACAAATTGGAAAAATCTGGTATTTCACCGGACAATTGATTAAAATTTAGAAA
Source organism: Saprospiraceae bacterium (assembly GCA_021738725.1). Lineage (GTDB taxonomy): Bacteria > Bacteroidota > Bacteroidia > Chitinophagales > Saprospiraceae > JAGNXB01. The sequence continues at coordinate 17,236 of JAIPBE010000047.1, forward strand.
TAGATCATAAATGTTGGGACAATTCGAGAATGGTGGAACTGGGCCAGTGAATTGATTGTAGCTCAAGATCATTCTTCCTACTTCTGGAATATTAGAGAAGTCAGGTATTTCGCCGGTAAGGTTATTATTATCCAGGTTTAACTCAGTTATTTTGGGAATATTAGAGAAGTCAGGTATTTCACCTGTTAACTGGTTATAGCTTAAATAGGGTCGTGTCAGCTCGGGTAGATTGGAGAAGTCGGGAATGGTACCTGATAAATGGTTATTCTGTAGACCCAGATAGAATAGTTTCGGAATATTAGAGAAGTCTGGAATACTACCTGTGAGTTGATTATTGATGACAGAGAGGAATCGAAGGTTTGCAATGCTGGAAAAATCTGGTATTTCGCCTGTTAATTGATTGTCCCGAAGTGTGAGGTTAGTCAATTCTGGCAAATTGGAAAAATCTGGTATTTCGCCGGATAAATTGTTATTATTTAATTCTATTTGCAACAATGCAGGAATATTTGAAAAATCTGGTATAGTACCAGACAATTGATTATTATTTGCAAAAAAAGCCTTTAAAGATTCTAGATTGGAAAAGTTGGGAATATTCCCGACTAAATTGCATGTTGAAACTTTCAATGTAACCAATTGAGACAAATTTGAAAAATCTGGTATGACCCCTCCCAGATCATTTTGATCAAGTATGAGCGAAGTAAGGTTAGGAAAGTTTGAAAAATCAGGAATTGGACCTGTTAAATTATTATTGCTTAGATCCAGCGATACAAGATTTGAAATAGTTGAAAAATCTGGTATTTCGCCTGACAATTCATTATTGGATAATGTCAGATATTTGAGTACTGAAAGGTTTTGAAAATCAGGAATTGCACCGCTGATTTGATTATTGATCAAATTCAGGAAAACCAGTTTCGGTACACTGGTAAAATCGGGAATGGTTCCGGTCAGTTCGTTTCCCCCAAGAAAGAGGCTGTACAAGTCCGGGGTCATCGAAAAATCGGGAATGGGGCCGTCCAGTTGTGCATCTGAAATAAAGATCGTATGGATTTTTGGTACGCCAGAAAAATTAGGAATAGATCCACTTAGCAGGGTGTTCGATAACCGAAGTTCTATCAGCTCTGGAGTCAGTGTAAAATCGGGAAGTGACCCGGTGATCGCATTTCCGGAGAGTAGAAGAAATTGAAGATTCGGCAAGTCTATATCATAGAATTCACCGCTCAACTGATTATCTGTGAGAATAAGGCCTTCTACACAGCCATTGAAGTCTGTAGTTACGCCATACCATGTATCCACCGGCTGTCCTGGGATGAGCCAGTTAGCATTTTCCAGCCAGTTGTCGCCATCCATTGCCTGATAGAATTGTACTAATTCCAGACTGTCCTGAATTGGATCACAGACGGAATTGGATTTCGTCATCTGTGCTCCCGTGGAAAAGGGCGAGGTAACCAGAAATATTAGAATACAGAGATATCGAGTCATGCCTGGTGTTTTGGTCGAGATAGTAGCAAAATAGTCCATTTCTGTTGAACCCTCAAAAGCACTGATGTTTATTGAATGATGACCTTACTGAAATACCGGGCATTCATTCCCTGGATATCCAGGATGTAAATGCCTGCCTGCAGATCATGGACATCAATGGTGATCTGTTGATTTTGGGTCTGGAAAGTGGTGGGATAGGTTCGGCCCATCATATCCAGGATCCGAATAGATGTAGGGCGAATGTCGAAATGATCTCCGCATGTGATCCAGGTAATTGCCGGATTCGGTGAGCAGTTGATCTGATAAACATGTTGTTGATCAGGTATTAGGCCGATCTGGGGTTTTTCAATGGCAGTATTGATATCCAAGACTTGTCCACAGATCCATCTGATATCATACGTCAATGATGCGAATTCATCGGTAGATATAGCACCAAAATCTGTGCTGAAAGATTTTTCTGTAAGTGAGGCCGTCTCCAGAAGGTGACCTCCGCAATCAAAGAATCGAACCTCCTCAGTAAAAACGGGTTGAGTACCTGTCATCAGATAGCATCTCGTCAATGTGAACATGACCCTGATTCCCCTTACCGTGACGAATCCTGCCTGAGCATAATATTGGGCGCAGTTCGCACTGCAATTGATCCCGTTGATCGTGTCCACCACCCAGGGAAAGCTTTCAAGGTTTTCCCATTCATCTCCCTTGCACTGCACATTGCAAATGCCCAGAAAGCGATCGTAGCTCGGGTTGGTTTGCAAGATAGTATCGCCATATGGGCAGAACCAGATAATTTTCTCTTTCAGCGAATCAATTTGATTATCGCTGAAGTCCACCTGGCCTTTTTTCAGATTGAAAAGTAGGGTTAGTTTTTCCGGCAGTTCGCCAGTGATATCATTGTGATCGACTCGTAATGTGGTGAGTTCACACAAGTCACCCAGATCAGGAGGAATGGCGCCTGAAATGGCATTGGAACTGAAATCCAATTCCGTAAGATCTACCAGAGATGGGAGGACCATTGGGAAATTGCCATTGAATTGATTGGAACCCAGATTGAGTACGCGAATAAAAGGAGTCTGCAATTCCGGAAGAGTACCGGTCAACGAATTGTTTCTCAGAATTAAAGTGTCAAGAGTATTCAAATCAAGTGCCGGGACGGATCCATTCAGTTTGTTGGTTGACAGATCCAACTTACGAACGCATCCGAATGCATTGGTGGATACACCTGACCACGTACTGATCGGTTGGCCAGGAACCAGCCAGTTATCTTTATTTGTCCAGGAGGATCCATTTGTTGCATTATAGAGTTCCACCAGTTGCAGTGAATCAGACTGTTCATCACAAACCTGGAGAGAAATGGTATGGCTGTACAACGTTAATTGATTGGCTTGTGGGTTGACAACTGTTGCCGTATAGCGACCGGCGTCCATAGTGGTCGGATTATTAAATATCAGCTCATTGGTTTTGCTATCATTACCGGGTGGAGGGTTCCAGGTTGTGCTATCCTTGTCCCAGAAATAGAAGCTTGTCGTCAGTGCTTCATCTATGCACAGATCAATTGTGATTGGCGAATCTTTCTTGACCAGAATAGTCGTATCCTGAAAGAAGAGTTTTTGTGGGGCGTAATTAAAACCTTGAACCGATACATTTCCGGATTCTATGATATCTGAAAATGTATACAGATTATTGAATAGATGGTAGTTATTTAATTGAGGAATAACAGGAATGACGCCAGAAAGGAAATTATCATAGACGCCTAAAAAAGATAAATTGGGAATGGAAGATAAGCTTGGAATTTTACCCGATAATTTATTGTGATCCAGTTGGAGATAAACGAGACCAGGTAGATTGTCGAAGTTTGGAAATTGACCGATGAATTGATTGTAATCAAGCCATAGGTACAATAATTTTGGTATGCCACTAAAATTAGGAATTTCTTCGGATAATTGATTATTTGAAATATCTAGAAAAGTCAGTTCTGGTAAGTTTGACAAATCTGGCAGTTCCCCGGAAAAATGATTGAATCGTAGAAAGAGGCCCATAATCTTAGGGATATTCGAAAAATCAGGAATATTACCTGAGAGCTGATTCGAGCTGATCCAGACTTCCCCTTCCAGATTTGGAATATTCGAAAAGTTGGGGATCGATCCTGAAAATTGATTTGTAGATAGATTTAAATAAATGAGTAGCGGTATATTCGAAAAATCGGGAATGGTCCCGGTCAATTGGTTGTCCGAAACGTGCAATTTTTCTAAAAATGGGGTATTTGAGAAATCCGGGAGCGTGCCTGTCAATTGATTTTCGGCAAGAAATAGGGTTTGTAGATTGAATAGTTTTGAAAAATTAGGAATAGAACCGGTCAACTGGTTGGTCCTCAAATCCAGTGTTGTCAAAAATGGCGTGTTTGAAAAGTCTGGAATCTCCCCAGAAAAGCGATTATCGTTTATGGAGAGATTGGATAATTTTGGCGTATTTGTGAAATTCGGTAAGGTCCCTGTTAATTGATTTGACCCAATGCTTATACTGATCAACAGTGGGACATTTGTAAAATCAGGTAACGCCCCACTTAGACTGTTATTACTTAAAAAGATGTTCGCCAGTTTTGGCATATTGGAGAAATCTGGAAGGACACCGGTCAGTTGGTTATCAGGTACCCACAGCGTTTGAAGTTCAGGAAGAGATGTAAAATCCGGAATGCTTCCCTGAATGATATTTTCATTGAGAATGAGATGGATGAGTTGCGGAAGATGGATATCATAAAGAGTGCCACTCAGATCATTGTCGAATAGTTGAATGGCCGTGACACACCCTTCGCTGTTCACCGAAATGCCAAACCAGTTTTCAATAGGTTGACCGGGCACTAACCAATTTGAGTTGCCAATCCAATTCGGTCCATCCAGTTGTTGATAAAAGTTGACCAGTTCCAGGCTGTCAGCCACTGAATCACAAGGCCCCGAATTAGCGTGAATGGTTGAATATGGAAATAGTGTTATTCCCAAAAAGAGAAGAATGGGGATTGTCAGTTTCATTCTAGTAAAATAAATCCCGCCCATTGGTGGGGATTGAAAAATCGTTGTCTGAATTCGTGTTGGGTTTTCTGGAAGGCAACGCGTATGCTGGATTTATCATGGAGCCAATTGGTGTAAAAAGTCACCATAAAATCTTTGGTTTCCCTGTCTGGTACCTGCCACAGGCTCATGATCATCTTATCCGCACCTGCCAACTTGAAAGCGCGTTGAAGGCCATAAACGCCTTCTTCATCTTTTATATCACCCAAAGCCGTCTCACAGGCAGAAAGGACAACTAATTCTGTTTTGGAAAGATCCATTCGACTCACCTCATATGCGGAAAGCAGACCATCATTAAAAGATTGATGTGCCTGCATCTGCAAACGGTTGACACTCGCCAGTACCAGTCCACTGTTCATCATACCCTTTCCATAAAAGCTACCCTCTGCTTCTACAGGTGCTGCAGTATCTGCATGAAAATATCCATGAGTAGCAAAGTGAATGATCCGCCATCCGGCAGGGTCTTCCATGGTTTGTTTGACATGCTGTTCGTCTGCATCCAACCCACTCAGCATATTCACCTTGTAGCCCGCTGCTTGTAATTGTTCAGAAACAGATTGACTCTCTTTCTCCGCCCAGGGGAGAAAGCTCCATTTTTGGGTCAGGTCTTTAGACCGACTGGCCAGCTCATTGGGTGCACCCCCATCGAATTGAACACCCCCGACTATAAAGGATGTCTTTTCCGAATAGGCCATGATGCGGTTATTTTGAGGAACTACCTGCCGTGTACTGGCATAGAGTACGAGTTCGAAAGAGTCCGAGACGACTGTTTCGAGGGAGGTTGGCAATGCCGCAATGGCGACTCGATGGAGGAATCCATCCGGCACAATGTAGACGCGTTTAGAATCTTGTATATGTTGTTGGATCGGTTTCCAGATCAGATCGACGAGAGGTGTTTGTTTCTCACCTGCAGGTTGTAATCCCCGGTTACTGAAATCATAGAGCAGACTGATATAGTCCGCCTGGCGGATGGCATTTGTAGGGAAGAGATGTGCAAGTTCTGATTCAGCACATAATCCGATATAAGCAGGCGCATCTGCAAATTCATCCAGAACCAATGCGCCGTAATAAATGGAATCCTCATGTTCCGGATCGGGGAAGGCCAGATATTCCACAGCTGCTTCATCATGACCAAGAGCGAGCTGCACCGCCTCCCAATCCACATCCTTGTCCTCTGCCTGAAACGATCCAAGCGTCCTGGAGATCTGACTTTCCAGATCCTCGATCTGTCGTTCCAGATCTCGCGTATCGCCACGTTGATCAACGGGTAGATTCAACTGATTTTCCAGTTGGCGATGCAGGGAGATCACCTCATCACGGGCATCACTCACCTTCCTGGCTTTTAGCAGCCCCTGGCGAATGCGTTGCAGGTTGCCCATGATGTACCCTCTATAAAAAAGGGTTGTATTATATGCGAGGGCTGTCAGTTCTGGATTGTCGGGTTCGCTCCGGAGGAGGCTGTAGATCTCCCGCGAGAACAGGCGGTATTCCTCCACTTTTTCATTCAGTTCTTTCTCCGATAAAAACCGGGTCGCGCGCTTCAGGTAGTCTTTCGGGATCTGATCGATCTTCCTGTACAGCGCGATGGCTTCTTTTCTGTTTCCGTTCTGTTGGAGGAATCGCGCATAGGCAAACTGGGCATGGAAGGCTTGAATATGATCCTTTCCCAGTGCACGTTGAATAATGCGAATGGCTTTCTGGTAATTTTCCTTTGCCTGTTCTTTTTTGCCCTGTTTCGCCAATATGGTGGCCATTAAGGTCAACGCACTGGCATAGTTAGGATGTGCTTCCCCATAAATAGTGGCCGTGAGCGGAAGTGCTTTTTCAATGAAGGGATATCCCTTGTCTGGTTGGGATTGATTGACATAGAGCTGTCCCAGATTGATCAGATTAAGAGCGTAGTCATCCTGTTGAGTAGCGCCTTTATTTTCGCGGATCTGAAGTGTTTTGAGATAGAGGTTTTCTGCCTGCTCAGTATCTCCTAGCTGTTCGATGAGAATAGCTTGATAGTCCAGGAATTTGAGGTATTGTGGATGGTCCGTTTCCTTGATCTTCTGGTAGATGGCAATGCCTTCTTCGATCAGGGATTTGGCTTTTTCATTCCGACCCAGGCTGGCCTGAAAATCTGCCAGATTAAACAGGGTTTTGGCATAGTCAATACTTTCTTTCCCACTTAATTGATCTTTTATCCGCAACGAAGTTTGATACAATTCATCTGCCTGATCATATCGATTCAGACTGGTATACACATCCGCCAGATTGTTGATAATCCGGGCATACTGGATATCCGTTCCACCCGTCAGTTGCAAATTGATCTGTTGAGCTTCCAGAAAGGTCTTTTCGGCTTCACTGTACTTGGCCTGTATATTATAGAAGAAGCCCAGCGTGTTGAGGGTACCAATATATTGTTTGGACTCAACTCCATACAGCTGTTGAAACAGGTCTCTGGAGATGAGGATATGTTCAGTGGCTGTATTGTATTGGCTTTGATAGTAACAGGCCAGTCCGAGTTTATTTTCAAAAATCGCCCGAAGCGTATCATTCCCTTCGGTGATCCGGGTTCCGGATGTATAGGCCTTGATGGCATTGTCATATTGTTGCAACCGGGTGTAGCAATTGCCTGACAGTTCAAGTAAGGTCGTTTTCTCACGAAGGCTATAACCGGGATCAGCGATGTCAAGTTTTTCCAGAACATCAAGCGCTTCCTGATATTTTTTTTGGTGTTCAAGATCTTGAGCGCGTTTGATATTGCCCGTAAGATCGCTTGCCCCCTGTTGGCAAAGAACAAGTATGGGGATGAAAAGAAGGAGGATGCTATTGATAATTCGCATTGCTATTATTCGCGCAGAATCAAGAAAGATACGGGTTTTAGCCAGAGTGGACCATTTGCAAGATGATCTCAGGAAGTGGGTCGTGAACGGGCATTTCATGACAGCAGAAGGACCTTTCTGCTACTATCGTACGTCTTTGACCCCTCATGTAGGGTTGACTCTTCATGAAGAAGAAATCAGAGCCGCCCGATGAATGTCTAGCAGGATTGCATTATTTTTCGAAAAATTTCCAAATGAGCCTCTTCAGTAATCGTGAAAGCAGCAACCCTGTCCTGAGCGAAAAACGCTTTGCCAATCAGGAAGTCATCCTTTCCGCAGGCGGACAGACGATGACAGCCAGCGGGGCTGTGACCAAGACACTCTTCCTGGCCGTTCTGATGCTATGTACAGCAGTGATCGGATATAATACGCCCAGCACCATGTTTCTCCTTGGAGGAGCGATCGGTGGCCTGGTGATCGTTGTGATCGCCAGTTTCAAAACGGCCTGGTCGCCCATTCTGGCGCCCCTGTATGCCCTGGCAGAAGGCCTCTTTGTCGGAACGGTGACGGCCATGTATGCAAGCGCATATGACGGGATCGTCTTTCAGGCTGTTTCGCTGACCATTGGCATGCTTTTCATCATGCTCTTCCTCTATCAGGCGAGAATCATCGTCGTCACACAGCGCCTTCGATCCGGCATCATCATGGCGACGATGGCGGTCATGCTGCTGTACCTGGCCTCCTGGGGGTTGTCATTCTTCGGCATCCAGGTTCCCTATCTCCATGAAGGCGGGATCATGGGTATCGGGATCAGCTTGCTCATCATCGGCATCGCATCCATGAACCTCCTGCTGGACTTCGACATGTTCGAAAAAGGCGAACAACTGGGAGCACCCAAATACATGGAATGGTTTGCGGCCATGGGTCTGCTGGTCACGCTGGTCTGGCTCTACATCGAGTTTCTGCGCTTGCTGAGCAAGCTGAGGGATTAGGAAAGGTTGTTAGGTGTTCGGTAATCGGCGTTCGGTCAGGCGGACTTTCCTGAATAAAGTCAATAGCAGGGCCTAATTTGAAGATGGAACAAAGCTTTGCAACCTGAATTCTACTAGAAACTTTGGTTGTAAAGGGCTCTGCTTGAACGCAGAGCTTCAACGTTTTGGACCGAATACCAAATCCCGAACGCCGAACACCCCTCTTCCCCCCTCCTTTTCCCTATTTTTGCCCCCTAAACACCACGTCCCATGGCCTCCAATAAGGGTGAAGAACTCCAAACCCTGTCCGGGATGTATGAGGAGTATTTCCTCGATTATGCATCCTATGTCATCCTCGAACGTGCCGTTCCAGCTATCGAAGACGGACTGAAACCCGTACAGCGACGCATTCTCCATGCCATGAAGGAGATGGATGACGGCCGGTTCCACAAGGTGGCCAACATCATCGGCCAGACCATGCAGTACCATCCGCATGGGGATGCGGCCATTGGCGATGCACTGGTCAACCTGGGTCAGAAAGACCTGCTCATTGACCCGCAGGGCAACTGGGGCGATGTGCGCACCGGGGATGGCGCAGCGGCTTCGCGATACATTGAGGCCCGCCTCACCAAGTTCGCTCTGGAAGTGTTGTTCAATCCCCAGACAACCGATTGGCAACTTTCCTATGATGGACGAAAAAAGGAACCTATCGCCCTGCCTTCCAAGTTCCCGATCCTGCTCTCTCAGGGTGTGGAAGGGATAGCAGTGGGGCTGTCCACCAAGATCCTGCCCCACAATTTTCTCGAACTGATCGATGCTTCCATCAAGATCCTTCTGGGGAAGAAATTCGAACTCTATCCCGATTTTGATACAGGCGGTCAGGTCGATGTCAGCGAATACAACAGCGGTGGTCGAGGCAGCCGGGTCAAAGTCCGGGCAACCGTTGAAAATCCAGACAAAAAGACGCTCCTCATCAAGGAACTCCCTTATGGTGTCACGACCGGATCGCTGATCGATTCCATCGTCAAAGCCAATGACAAAGGAAAGATCAAGGTCAAACGGATCATTGACAATACGGCCGAACATGTCGAGATCCAGATCGAGCTGCAAGCCGGAGTCTCTCCCGAAGTGACAATGGATGCCCTCTATGCCTTTACCAATTGTGAGGTGTCGATCTCTCCCAATGCCTGTGTGATCGTCGAGGACAAACCCCATTTCCTCACCGTAGAAGAAATCCTTCGCTACAATACCCAACAGACGCGCACATTACTTGGGCGGGAACTGGAAATCAAGCAGGGGGAACTGGAGGAGAAATGGCACTTTGCCAGCCTGGAGAAGATCTTTATCGAGAACCGCATCTACCACGATATCGAGGAATGCGAAACCTGGGAAGCCGTTCTGGAAGCCATCGACACAGGCCTGCGCAAATTTGTGCTGACTCCGGAGATGAAGCCAACAGCAAACGACAAACGGGTCCGGCTGATGCGTGAACTCACAGAGGAAGATCTGTCCCGCCTCACCGAGATCAAGATCAAGCGCATCAGTAAATACAACAGCTTTAAGGCCGATGAGCTGATCGCCCAGATCGAGACAGACCTGGAAGAGGTCAAACATCACCTGGCTCATCTGACGGACTACAGCATCGAGTGGTATAAAAATCTGAAGAGCAAATACGGAAAAGGCAAGGAGCGTAAAACACGTATCACTTCACTGGAGACCATTGAGGCCCGTCAGGTAGTGGCCAACAATGCCAAGCTCTATGTCAACCGCAAAGAAGGCTTCGTTGGCATGGGCCTGAAGAAGGATGAGTTCGTTTCGGACTGTTCGGATATGGATGATATCATCGCCTTTAAAAAGGATGGCACATTCAGTGTCGTCCGGGTGGATGAAAAGGTCTTTGTAGGGAAGGATATCATCCATGTCGGGGTGTGGAACAAGAAAGACGACCGCACCACCTACCACCTGGTCTACTTTGATGGGGATAGTGGGAATGCCTACGTCAAACGATTCAATGTTACTTCGGTGACGCGCGACAAGGAATATCCGCTCACCAAAGGAAGTAAATACAGCAAAGTCCTCTATTTCTCCGTGCAACCGAACGGCGAATCGGAAATGATCGAGGTGACCCTTTCTCCCAACTGCAGGGCGAAGATCAAACAGTTTGAATTTGACTTTGCCGAACTGGCGATCAAGAGTCGCAGTTCCCAGGGGAATATCCTGACCAAGTATGCGGTCAAAAAGATCCAGCAGATCGGACTTGGCAAGTCTACTCTTGGTGCCCAGGAAGCCTGGATGGATGAGGCCAGTGGTCGACTGAATACGGAAGAAAGGGGCAAATACCTCGGGGCCTTCGATACCGGCGATCGGATCCTGACCTTGTATATGGATGGCAGTTATGAGATCACGGATTTCGACCTGACCAATCGATATGATCCTACCACTGTGATCGACATCCGGAAATATCATCCGGATATGGTCATCTCAGCCGTCCATTATGATGGTAATAAAGGTTGGACATTGGTGAAGCGATTCCAGATCGAGACGACATCGACTGGACAGAAGTTCTCCTTCCTCACCGACCATCGAAACAGCCGACTCAATTTCGCCAGCATACTTCCCGAGCCGGAAGTGGAATACTGGTATCGCGACAAGAAGAAGATCAAGCAACATGAGATCGCCAACCTGACCGATATAGTGGATATCAAAGGATGGAAAGCATTGGGTAACCAATTGGTCCCATATCCCTTGGATAAGATCCAGCTCTCCGAAGCCGCAGCGGCCCAGGCAGAGAAGTACCATCCAGGTGATACGGTCGAGTTTGATGTGGATATCAAACAGGGCGATCTGTTTGGAGAAGAGGAGTAGGGAGTGCAATGTGGGGAAATGGTTAAAACCATTCCCCGATACACGGTGAATTCAAACCCCGGGGTTGAAACCCCGGGCTACCACGTCTCGAGTTGGAATGTGTAGATAGGATTGACCTCAAGTGCACGCTCTTATCGGATACGATATATTAAATGAGCTCTCTGAGACCCGGGTTTCTATCAATATCGGAGGGGAAGGGAAGAATGAAATCAATAATGGCTTACAGCCATTTTGGAGGGTACCAAAATGTAAAAACGCCGTAAGCCCAGGGTTTTAACCCTGGGCTCTTGAGTTTGGCTAATTTCTCATGTAAAAAGCTGCGGAAGTAATCGGGTTTGATGATTTTCTAAGGCTTTGTGTTTGAAGTTCATTGGACACGAAGCCGGAGAAATTCATACCATTTGCTTTTACCCAGGCTTGTGCCT
>JAIPBE010000048.1 GCA_021738725.1 Saprospiraceae bacterium
GTTTGTCTGGTTCAATTGTCTTTAAGGCAACTGATTCAATCTCCCAGGGTAATTGCAATCCTAGCCCGGCTGTGAATAGGGTTATTTCATCCATGCATCCAAGTTAGATCAAACCCACTACATTTGGCGAAGAACCATATTGAAAGAAGGGTTATGCAATACGCAAGATAGAGGGCAACGAATGGATAGTAAGTGACCCATTTGACAGAACTTTGACGTGTACCGTATTAGGCCCAGGGTTTTAACCCTGGGTCTTCAGGTAAAACGAGATAGAGAAATGGTTAAAACCATTCCCTGACCTTCTGGTGGTTCAATCACCCAGGGCTCACCTCCTCCGGCGGTTGAAAAGTCCTGGGCTACACAATCTCCGGGTTGGGGATTATCGCACCATGGAATATCCATAATTTATCGTGTGAAAACCTCGTTTTTTCAATGGGAGAGGTCAAGTTTTACGGTCCCCCAATTCTGTTTTGACGGCTGATCGATTTCAATTTATACATCTACAACTTCAATGGGGCAGAGCAATTCCCTGGATAGATTACAGTGCCAGCAAATTGTCTGAATCACGGATGTACACAGATGAAAGGATTACACGGATTATTCCCGTTTCCTTTTATCCGTGCAATCTGCGACATCGGTGCAAATCTGTGATTCAGACAAAAAAGCACGGCCTTCGGCATTTGAAAAGTAAGTGCAGATTGAATCTTGTTTCCCGCACAGAAACTTCCTTTTTTCTCATTCTCACTCCAGTGGCGACTAAAGTCACCACTACAATTTTTCGGTCCTCGATCCTCCGTCCCCGGTCCGACCTCTTCCGTGTCACCTGCGTCATCAAACAAATCCGTGATTCAGACAAGAGTAAGCCGCAAAATGTCCGGATCAGGATTTACAGGATCAGGGGATGAACAGGGTGGGGGTGCTAAGAGCGAATGGCACATCCTGCGAACGCTCTCCTGCTTTGACTTTCGAAATAACCCAATATCGAAATAACTCAATAACCCAATAACGAAGAAAATCAGGCAGTAGGCCAGCTTTGGATGTCAATTACATATTTAATGCCCGGCTATCAGTAGCATCAAGACAGGCTTCCTTGAAGGCCTCGGCAAACGTCGGATGTGCATGGCTCATCCGGGAAGCATCCTCAGCAGATGCACGGAACTCCATCAAGGCGACGGCTTCTGCGATCAGATCGGCCGCACGAGCACCGACGATGTGCACACCGAGGATCTCATCCGTTTCCTGATGGGCCAGGACTTTGACCATACCATCCAGGTCATTGCTTGCCCGGGCGCGACCCAGGGCCTTGAATGGGTATTTACCTGATTTATAAGGAATGCCGGCATCTTTCAGCTGCTGTTCTGTTTGACCGACTGCCGAAACTTCAGGCCAGGTATAGACCACTCCGGGTATCAGGTTGTAGTCAATATGCGGTTTTTGTCCGGCGAGGAACTCAGCCACAAAAACGCCTTCTTCTTCAGCCTTATGTGCCAGCATCTGCCCCTGGATGACATCACCGATGGCGAAGACACCCGCAACACTGGTTTGCAGATGCTCATCGACAGGGATGCGGCCTTTGTCATCTGTGGCCAGACCGATCTTGTCCAATCCCAGGTTGTCAGTGTATGGCCGGCGACCGATGGCGACCAGGCAATACTCCGCCGTCAGCTCCCCCGTTTCGTCCTTTTTATTCTTGTAACTGATCTTCACCTGCTTGGCTGTTGCCTTTACGTCTGTGACCTGGTGTCCCAGATGAAACTTCATGCCCAGTTTTTTCAGAGACCGCTGCAATTCGCGGCTGCAGTCGGCATCCATACCGGGAATGATCCGGTCCAGAAATTCAACCACATCGACCTGGGTGCCCAATCGGGCAAAGACGCTGCCGAGTTCCAGTCCGATGACGCCACCACCAATGATGACCATCGATTTGGGCAGCTTGTCTATATTCAACGCTTCCGTAGAAGTGATCACCCGCTTTTTATCCACGTTGAACATGGCCGGGGTGGTCGGCTTTGATCCGGTGGCGATAATGATCTTCTTGCCCTCAAGCGTCACGGCATCACCCTGATCTGGAATGACCTGAACATGCGTGGTATCCACGAATGAACCATGTCCGTGAAACACATCGATCTTATTCTTCTTCATCAGGAAGTCCACCCCTTTCACGGTGGCATCCACAACCCCGTTTTTACGCTGGATCATTTTTTCCATATCCAGGCTCAATTTGGACACGCCGATGCCATGCTCCTCAAAGGAGGAACTGGCCTGATGATAATGCTCGGAAGAATCCAATAGTGCCTTGGAGGGGATACATCCAACATTCAGGCAGGTTCCACCCAGTGTGTTATAGCGTTCGATAATGGCTGTCTTCATGCCAAGCTGAGCGGCCCGGATCGCGGCGATATATCCACCAGGTCCGGAACCGATCACAACAAGATCGTAGGTCATGTTCCTCAATTATTGGGTTTGTCCGGCTTTGGTTTTCCAGGAGGTCTGTTTCCGCCTTTGTTGCGGCCACCACCTCCGCCAGAACGTTGATTTGGTCCGGAGGGTTTTCCGTCCCGAGGGGGGCGGGAACCACCTCGTGGTTTATTATTTCGTTTTTTCTTCCTTTTCTTATCTGGTGGCAATTCAATCACGCCCGTGACAGCATCATCAAACGAAGGTTCATCATCCACGGGAGAGGTGATCACCTGTTCAACCGCGAGACTAACCGGAAATTCGCCCCGTTTGTTCATTTCAACGAACTCTTTGACGCGTTCTTTATCCAGTGCATAGAGCTTGCCCCGCCCATGATCACGGTCGTAGGCGAAATACATCAACCCTTTGAAAATATCGGTCTTGACCAGGTGGGTAAGGCCTTCCTGGGTCTTGAGGCGGTCGACGTCTTGTGGAAAGTCACCCAGGGCATCCAGATAGGTGTCCAGTTCGAAGTTGAGACAACACTTCAATCGACCACACTGACCGGACAGTTTGGATTGATTGATGGCCAGATTCTGGTAACGTGCGGCGGCGGTGTTGACGGATTTGAAGTCGGTCAGCCAGGTGGAGCAACACAGCTCACGGCCACAGGGTCCCAACCCTCCGATCAGTCCTGATTCCTGACGGGCACCGATCTGCCGCATTTCCACTTTGACGCGGAATTCACGAGCGAAATGCCGGATCAGTTCCCGGAAATCCACCCGCCCTTCAGCGGTGTAGTAAAAGGAGGCTTTTCGGCGGTCGCCCTGGTATTCCACGTCACCGATCTTCATATTCAGATTCAGGCTGGCGGCGATGGCCCGAGCGCGGACAAGGGTGGGCATCTCCAGATCCCGTGCTTCAGCCAGGCGATCGAGATCCCGTTCGTTTGCTTGCCGTTGGATATTATAGAGGACGTGTTTCTCGGTCGTCTTCTTCTTTTTCATTTGAACCCGCACCAGTTCGCCGGTCAAGGAAACACGTCCAATATCATAACCGGTGTTCGAATCGACGATCACCATATCCCCGGTGTTCGCTCTGACCCGATCCGGGTTGCGAAAGAATCCCTTGCGGGAGCCATGTTTGAAGCTGACTTCTACCAGGTTGTAGGAGGAGGGGTCGGGGATGTCGAGTTGGCTGAGCCAGTCAAAGGTATTGAGGCGATTGCAACCGCCGCTGGCACATCCTCCCTGACTGTTGCAGCCGGATGGCGTACTTCCCGAATGACTAGAACAAGCTCCACAACCCATGATAGTTCAATTCAACGACGGTATAAAACGCATTTGATCCCGCAAAACTGCATGCAATTGGATCGAAACATTCAAAAATAAGATTTTTGCATTGGCATTGCGTTCAATACTCCGCAATGACTCATCAAACAGCGAGATCATTTCTTGCAGCCTGTCCAGATCCAGGGTATTGACCATTCTGATGGCTGCGGTTTTCTCTTCTTCCGACAAGCGAATGGCGTCGGTCCTGTCTGATAGCGCCAGGGCCATTTGTCGCATGAAGTAGAGGCCATACTGGAACAGACTCTTTTGCTCTTCTCGGCCCATCCGGGACAGCTGTTCCACCAGGGCCATCAGTTTGGGCCCTGTATCGCTGTAACAGGTTCTCAACCAGGTCAACAGCATATCGGCTACGGGCCGTTCACTCACACTGGACAGGTGGATGGCCTGTCCTAGGTTTCCATCAGCGAGATACGCCCAGGTGGTGGCCTCATGGGCACTGGCCAGACTCAGGGCCTGCAGGGCTTCGGAGATCTCAGGGTCACGAAATGGCCGGACCTTGACCAACTGACAACGCGACAGGATGGTGGGGAGGATACGATCTGCATCTGTTCCCACCAATAGAAAGAGGGTATTCTCCGGGGGTTCTTCGATCAACTTCAGCAACCGATTGCCCTCTTTTCCCAAAAATTCGGGACCCCACATCAACAGGATCTTGTACCGGCCTTCCACAATGGTGTAGCTCAATTTCTGAAAGATCTGATGACATTCCGCGACGTTGATATTTCCCAGCTTGTTCTCTTCTCCGATCTTCCCAAACCAATCGGAAGGCTGGCCATAGGGATGGTGCGAAATGAAGTCCCGCCAGGCCGGTAGAAAATCATTGCTGGTTTTCTTTTCGCCAATGACGGGGAAGGAAAAGTGCAGGTCCGGATGGATCCAACGTCCGGATTTCAGACAGGCAGGGCATGTCTCACAGGGTTCAATCCCTGATTCTTCACAAAGTACCAGACGGGCAAATGCCAGGGCTAGACCCAGGGCACCAGAGCCAAAATCTCCCAGAAACAATTGCGCGTGAGGGATGCGATCCTGACGTGCCAGTTGCTGGAGCTCGGCCTTCTCCTGATCCATGCCCGGGATCTGTGAAAAATTCCATAGACTCATATCAGGAAGTAGTTAATCCCAGTTTATCCAGAATATTATCATCGAAAGGTGAAATGGTGCAACCGTATCCACCCATCCAGACGCCCTCGGGGGAGATCAGGAATTTGGTGAAGTTCCATTTCACTGGATAATCCTGAACACCATTATACTGTTGTAAGGTCAACCATTGGATCATTGGATGCACAGGTTCAGTGGTAATATTGACCTTTTCTGTCAGGGGGAAGGTGACCTGGTAGCGCTGATCACAAAAGGAAAGGATCTCTTCGGGAGTTCCAGGTTCCTGGCCGCCAAAGTCGTTGCACGGTAATCCAATGATCTGCACTTGATCGTGATGGTTCGCATACAACTCCTGAAGTTGGCGATATTGGGGGGTGAACCCACATTCACTGGCCACATTGACCACGAGGGTGAATTTGCCCCGTAAAGACTCAAAAGAGAGGACACCACCATCCAATAGTGGTATGGTGAAAGAGTGGAAGTCGGGCAATACAGTCATCGACCTAAAGGTAGGAATTGCCAGTGGCAACCAGAGCCCTGTGGATTTGTTACACATCAAAGACCTTTGACCTATGCATACAGCTGTCATCAGAAAAGCTCATTTCAATGCTGCTCACCGGCTGGCGCATCAGGATTGGTCGGAAGAGCGAAACCGGGAGGTCTTCGGCTTGTGTGCCAACCCGCATTATCATGGTCACAACTATGAACTGGATGTACGGGTCAGTGGTGAGGTCAATGCCGAAACAGGTATGCTGATCGACTTGAAGGATTTAAAGACACTGATCTACCAGGAGGTGGAAGTCTATATGGATCACAAGAATCTGAATCTGGAGGTCGTTGAATTTTGTCATCCGGATGCCGATGGGCGATTCCTGATCCCCACTGCCGAGAATATTTGCCGGGTGATCTATGATCGATTGAGGGGCCATTTGCCGGACAACTTGACATTGATGGTTCGCCTGTACGAGACCCCTCGTAATATTGTGGAGTATCCCGCTTGAATTGAAGTGGCACCTTTGGAGCATTCTTGGTCATGGAGTTGAGGCGTTTGGAGGGGAGGCTTGCCCGCCGAAGCTTTAGCGTAGGAGGGAGTCGAGGAGAAAATAAAAGACCGTCGCCAAATCAGAGTCTCCAAAAACGGTATTCGGCGCTCGGTATTCGGCATTCGGAATGAAACGCAAAGAAGCTAAGACGCTAAGTATGGTTATGAGATATATTAAAATTCCGTCGCCAAAGGCGGATCTGGAATGTTGAGGAGTTGAGGCGTTATGGAGAGGGGGTTATTTGTTTATGCTTTGCTTTCCGAAGCTTTAACCCCGACCCCGAGCACTAGAGGGGGGCGGGAGTTTGGAGGTTATTGGGTTATTTCGATATTTCGAATGACCGCTGCTATATCAGAGGCTCCGAAGTGGAGGCCTTTCCAACCGAATCGCAGTAGGGCGTTTATGGGTTTATTCGTTTCCGCCACGGCGGACGGGTATGAGTTTATTCGGAACAGGGCCCAGAACCCGGGTCTCGGGGCGCTGGCTGGAGGCAGGCCAAGCATGAAAGGCTATGCCCTGAAAGTTGAGCACAGAACCACAGAGTAACATTCCGAACATCTACATTGGAAACAAATAAATTTGGGCACATGCCCTGCAGGATGCCCGGGATATCTCCTGTTAGCGTAGCAAAAGCATGTACGCTGGTGTCCAGGTAGGAGCCTCATTTACTGGCCTGCCCCTGGCGGATCTGTCCGCCCCCTGGCGGATCTGTCCGCCCCCTGGCGGATCTGTCCGCCCCCTGGCGGATCTGTCCGCCCCCTGGCGGATCTGTCCGCCCCCTGGCGGAAAGGCGTACAGATGTATATGGTAGATTTTTTTCTTTTCAGAGTTGAGGCATCATTTTCAGGAATCAGTGGGACACCGGCAGATAGGAGGTACTGGTGAGACACCAGTACCAATACACGATTATTGGGGAAAGGTGGAATGGTGAGGCGGAGGTCGGTGCTCAAACCCAGGAATAAAGGGGAATAAAAAAGCCCGCCGAGAGTGGAACTCAGGGCGGGCTTTTTGCTACCACTTGATCAGGGAATACCTGATCAGGGTGTATTTTTCGTCAGACGCTTGGTGGTCACCACTCGACCTTGCTTGTCGATCACGCGCACCAGATACATACCACCAGCCAGATTGCTGATATCGTAGCGGCCGGAAGACTGATACGAGTATTGGGCGATCTGTTTGCCAATGATATTGTAGACTTCCACTCGTGAGGCCTGAATATTTTCGCTCAGCGAGAACCAGGTCACAGCGGGGTTGGGGAAGATCGATACGGCATTCGCAGAAGTTGGATTGCTGGTTGAACTGGCCATGCATTCAAATTGGAATGTTCCAGTAGCAACGACCTGATTGATGGACTCATCCGTAAAGGTCACATCAAAGGAACCTTCACCACAAAACAGATTGGTGAAGAAATGGCCCTGAATGGCAATCGTTTCACCGGGCTGGATGGTCGTCAAACCAGTATACTGACCAGGAGGATAGCAGGCGATTCCCAGACATACGTAGGCCGTCCATTCTTTCGGACTGCTAATGTTGATGATATTCCACCGAAGGGTCAGTGGAGTCGAACCGTTGTAGGTCAACTTGGCCTCACCATGAATATCATTCTCATCCGGCCCGAATTGGGTCATCACTGGCGTTGGACCAAGGTCAAATTGAGCCTGGGCGGCAGTAATGAGGAACAGTAGCAAGAAAAGTGGTAGTAATCTCTTCATAGAATATACTTTTCGAAGTATACAAATATACTCATCTGAAACGTTATAGCCAAATGCCATGATCTCTCCGAGTGCTTATCCAAGCTGAACAAGTCTTTCCAGGAGGGCTTTGAGGTCAATCATTATTCGGCTAAAGCCCAGTATTGAGTAGATAACACGTGGAATATGGGTAAAAGTTCAAAATAAAATAAAGATGATCGGATTGGAACACCAAAGTGTCTTCGATCCGACCATCTGCTTGTTCTTTAACGCCGTATTAACGGCTGCCGACCACTAGCGGACGAGACACCGTCTCAGTTCCCACTGTAATCATCATCTGGTACATGCCTGCAGGCCAGTCCTGAATAAGTACTGGTAAGACCTGATCGCCAGTTTGAACACCATAATCGCGTGAAGCCATGATCCGTCCGAGAACATCAGATATCTGCACACTGACAGGTTGTGCCTGCTCCAATTGAAGACGAAGGAACGCCTCGGTTGTCGCCGGATTCGGGAAAAGATCCAGTTTGCCCACGAAAGCAGGAAGGTCTGATGAACTGGTGCCCAGCAAAGTTGTAGACACGACATTGGCAATACTCTTGCTTTGGTCATTGTGCAACACGCCGATGACGTGGATATTTTCCGGATTCCAATCCATATCCAACTGTACGTTGAAGGTATAGGAGTGCATTTCACCTGTCTTGGCCAGGAAGGGCAATGTTCCAGGAGCACCATTTGCACCACCTGCTATCGTACGAGCGACATGGTCATAGACCATCTGTGCGGCAGGAACGGGATTGGGTAATGATTCATATCCGCCCATTGGTCCCTGACCACCTCCGGCGTAGTAGTTGGATTGTGACCATCCAGCTCCGGTACCGGCGACACCATCTTCTGACAGGATCAGATTGAATCTGTGTGAGATGACATTCATCAGGAAGTTGCCTGTCACAGTTGCATTAAGCATACGCGTAGATTCATCATAGTCAATGTCAAGTGACAGCTCGGCAGGAGGAGCGATGTTCTTCGCCTCGAGATAATTTGCTTCCAGGTCCGACGGATTGAAATCCTTGAATTTCCGCTGCACGTGGGCACTAGGGTATCCGCCAACAGAGCCTGACATCCAGGAGTCATACACAGTGTTGACCATCGGGTCGCCATTGTGCACAGCAACGCCGATGAAATCATCATATTTCTTCGATAATAAATCCATGAAAACGGCACCTCTGGGGCACCAGCCACACCAGGTACCCGTGGCTTCTTCTGCCAGGATACCATGCTGGATGGAGTTTGCGTCAACAGAGGCGATCAATACATCGAAGACATTATCATCTGTATAAGGATCAGAGGCGCCCAATGGATTGACCGTCATGGAGAACGTGCCCAAACCTGGGGCGTCTATTGAAACAGGGTATTCGAACTCAAACGTCGACATGGAAGGGATCTCGATCTCTTCGATCTCCTCCGTATAGGGGGTTTGACCCTCCATGTTAATTCCGAGTGCGACACCATAAATATCTTCATCACCCAGGTTACTGACGGATACCTGTACCATCACGTCATTTCCCACAAATACGGGCGTATCAGACTGGATCTTCCCGGCGACGTGGATGTTTGCACCATCTGATGGGACGAGACTGAGATTGTCGATGGCAACGCCGGTGCCCTGACCACCATTATCACTGTAGCGAATGGCAAATTGGATGTCCCCCTGGATATTAGCCGTTTTCAGTCCGGTGACGGCCGTGTGCCAGGAATACCCGGCAGGGTCAAGTGTCAACAGGGATACCCATGTATTGCCACCATCTTTGGAATAGAGGACAGACACATTTTCACCACTGACATTGTTGCTCGTACCCGGGAAATAGTATTCAAAGACAACCGTCCAGTTCTTATCTGTGGAGTATGTCCCAGGTAGGATGAGGAGATCATTGCTCTTGTCGCAATTGCACATCCCATCAGCCGTATAAGCGTACTGCCAATCACCTCCCGGTGCTGGAAAGCCAGCTTCCAGAACGCTGGATGCATTCGGATCGAATAAGGACCAGCCACCATCGGAAGCGAGTGATTCCTGCTGCCAGTCGGAAGCAAATGTGGTGAAATCGAAGCTGGTCGTAAAGGTACTTTGGGCGACCATTAAGCCTGATGAGGCTAGAATAAGGAGGAAGGTGTACAGTTTCTTCATGGTGAAAGGTGTGATAAAAGAAATGATGGATTGGAGCAACACAGCCTTTGCTCACTAACAAATATACATAACGGCGTCTGAATTGGCAATGATTATTGGGCATTTGACCAATAAGCAATGTCTTCCTGCCGACAAACCTTACGGTCTTGTGAGATACGATCTCAGCTCGGATGAAACCATCTTTTTTCCTGATTGAGAGGGGATAATCATCGTTTCGGCTCGATATGCTGCATTTTAGCTCACTTTCACTCCTGTGAGTAGGGGGAGGCTCCCCCAAAACTCCCATGATACCTGTACATTTATCTCCCTCAAGTGTAGTTGATCATGAAGATGAAGTTATCTATCTTTTTTTTCTTGTTTGCAGGCATGCTGGTCATGCTCCTGAGTCGATGTACCAAGGATCATTTACCGGATCCCCCCATTTGTTATCAGACGGACATCGAGCCGTTGATCGTCAGTAATTGTACACAAAGCGGGTGTCACAACAGCGTGGAGAAATCCGCAGGATATGATTTCTCAACCTACGAGGGTATTCTCTCGGCAGTTGAGGTGGGTCATTACAAAAAGTCATCTCTCTACAAAGTCCTGATCCAACCCTTTGGTGAAAAGCGGATGCCCCAACCACCAGCTGAACCCTTTTCTGATGAACAGATCACCCTGATCGCTCGATGGATCGAAGAAGGCGCCATTCAATCCCTGGATTGTCAGAGTGCCTGCGACACCACATTTGTCGGATATAACGGTACCATTACGCCGATCCTGGTGAACTATTGTACCGGTTGTCATTCGGGTAGTCAACCACAAGGGGATATTGACCTTTCGTCCTGGTCAAAAGTGAAACCCTATGCTGACAATGGTTCTCTGGCAGGCAGTGTCCGGCATGCCAGCGGATACTCTGCCATGCCACAGAATGGAAGCAAATTGCCTGAATGTTCTATTCGTCAGATTGAGAAATGGGTCGCTGATGGCGCCCCGAACAATTAACATCCTATCCCCGGCCCATGCGAACCTTCATATTGCTCCTTTGCTTTTTGCTGTCCCATAGTGTCCTTGTCCGCGCCCAGGAAGATCTCCTCAGTCTCCTGGAAGAAACAGAAACGATCGACTATGCCGCCTATGCATTCAAGTCACCTCGTGTGATCAACAGCCACAGTCTGGAAATGCTGCATGCCGGAGCGTTGGACTTCAGGATCCTGCACCGATTCGGTCGGTTGGATCAGGGATTATACGATGTCTTTGGCCTGGATAATGCCAGCATTCGCCTGAGCTTCGATTACGGGATCACCTCCAATCTGACAGTGGGATTCGGGCGGACCAACCAGAAAAAGGAGATCGATGCATTTTTCAAATACCGCCTCCTCCGTCAAAGCACCGGCGCAAAGGTGATGCCGGTTACGCTGACCTGGGTGAGTGGCCTGACACGAAATGGATTGAAGAATCCCTATCCGGGTGAGGAGACCTCTGCCTCAGATCGATTGGCATACTATCACCAGGCCATTGTCGGACGAAAATTTTCAGACAAATTCACGCTCCAACTGGCCCCGACCGTTGTTCATCGAAATCTGACCAGCGG
The DNA here is from genome assembly GCA_021738725.1 of Saprospiraceae bacterium. Taxonomy (GTDB): domain Bacteria; phylum Bacteroidota; class Bacteroidia; order Chitinophagales; family Saprospiraceae; genus JAGNXB01. The sequence goes on from JAIPBE010000048.1 coordinate 11,340, forward strand.
ATCTCTGGATCCAAATACGATCTATGCGCTGGAGATGGGCATGCGGTATAAGATCACCCAACGGGTCGCTGTATTGCTGGATTATGTCCACAGTTTCAATCGCTTCCCCAATCTGGTGATCCGCAATCCGCTCTCTGTGGGTGTGGATATCGAAACGGGAGGGCATGTGTTCCAGTTGCATTTTAGCAACAGCACAGGCATGAGCGAGCGAGCCTTTATCACAGAGGCGAATGGCAGTTGGTTGAAGGGGGAAATCCAATTCGGGTTCAACCTCAGCCGTGTCTTCCAGATTGTCCAGCCCAAAATTTAAAGACCTTTATTACATACAAGTCAGCCAGGTGGGTTCAACCAAAGTCGATTTCGGTGTTATCACCGGTATTCAGGCTTTGCCTGGGTCCCTGGATCGAAGAGTCATTGCCGATGATGCTGTGATGGAGAACCACCTCCTCCAGACTGGAATAGTTGCCGACGATGGATTCGCGGATCATGCTGGCATGGATGTTTGTATGACTGCCAATGCTCACATTCGGTCCGATGATGGAGTGACTGATGGCACAGTTCTCACCGATATACACCGGGGGCAGGATGATGGTATTATCCAATCCTGCCGGATAGGTCGTGGCGGCTCCGGGTCGCTTGAGCATGATGGCATTGGTTTCCAGCAAGACCTCCTTTTTCCCGCAATCAAACCAGTTGTTGACCTCCAATGTGTGAAACGGTACGCCCTCCCGGATCATGATCTCCAGGGCATCGGTCAACTGGAATTCCTGCAACGTGCGCCGGTCACTTTCCACGACCGTGGTGATCGCCTTTCGAAAGGACGCCACATCTGCCACTTTGTACATGCCCACCAGGGCGAGGTTGGATTTGGGAATATTGGGCTTTTCGATCAGGTGGAGGGCCATGCCATTTGCATCTACTTCTACGACACCCACATCGCGGGGATCTTTCACTTTTTTCACTGCCAGACAGGAACCGGAGATTTGAAGAAATCGAGTTATATCCAGATCGATGATGGTATCCCCGAAGACGATGATCAGTTCTTCATCATCAGAGAATGAATCCCTGGCCACGTAGAGAGCATGGGCTGATCCCAGGCGATTGGCCTGAGTGACAAACGTTTTGTGCAGGTCCGGATAGGATTGTTCCAGATACAAGCGCATTTTCTCGCCCAGATATCCGATCACGAAGACAAAATCCTGTATTCCTGCTTCGACCAATTGATCGACCAGGAAGGCAATGATCGGTTTGCCAGCCACCGGAATCAGCGGCTTGGGCTGGGTATAAGTATGTGGACGGAGACGAAGACCGGCTCCGGCTACAGGTATGATGGCTCTCATAGAATCTCAAATTTACGGGAAAAACAAGTTGAATTGCCCGGGATGTGATCCGCCTGAAAGAAAAAAGGTCCTGGACGGATGCCTGGACCCTGGAGCGAGAAACGGGACTCGAACCCGCGACCCTCAGCTTGGGAAGCTGATGCTCTACCAACTGAGCTACTCTCGCAAGGAGGGATATCAAAGTTCGTCATTTCACTTCAGATTATACAGCGATCCAACATTTCATTAGTCTTATTCCGGCAGGTTTTTTCTCAAGGTTTGCCGGGCCAACCATATACCGAGTTGTTCTGGCAACAGGCGACTGATCACGTTGATCACAGGGAGGTACCGGGTGGGGATGACCTGACGCTTTTTTCGAGCATAGCCGATCCAGGCTGCGCGGGCAACGGTATCCACATCACTGGACAGCCAGCCGGAGAATAAGGCCGATCGGTTCATGCCAGCCACTTGCTGAAAAGCGGTGGGTACAGCTGGTGGACAGATCGTCGTAACCCTGATATTGGACCCCTGATCCTTGAGTTCATGATACAACGCTAACCCAAAGCTGCGAACAAACGACTTGCTGGCGCCATAAGCTGCCATATAGGGATTTGGTTGAAAAGCGGCGATCGAGGCAATGAAAAGCAGATGGCCGGCATTGCGATCATGCATTGGACGGAGATACAGTCGGGTCAATTTATACAACGAGAGGATATTCAGCTCTAGCATTTGCACCTCTCTTTCAGAGTCGATGGCATAGAGCGGTCCCCAGGTACCGAATCCGGCATTATTGACCAGCACATCCACTTGTATTCCCTTCGAAGAGGTGAACGCCCACACCTGATCAGGGCCACCCGGTTGGCTCAGATCGACAGGGTAGATATGGACTTCCACATCGGGGTATTCCTGTTGAATGGATGATTGGGCAAGTTCCAGTTCCGGACCGGGAAGAGCGACCAGGATCAAATGATGTCCGGCCTTGGCAAAATGTCCGGCCAATGCCCGGCCTATACCACTTGAGCCACCGGTGATCAGTATTGTTTTTGTCATAGTGGAGAGGTGAATGCTGGTTCAGTTGAACATTCCTTGAATAATACCAGGATAAGTTGCCGGCTTGGGCCCATTATCTGGAATCCTTTCGAATGGGGAGGATGGGTCGCAGAGGGATGGTGTCTTCATCCAGGTTAGCCTCATTCAGTTCAGGGCGCAGGGGTCGTGGTGGAGGCACAAGTGAGTCTTCACTGGTCCATGAGGCCTGTGCTAGAAGCAGGGAGTCTACGTACATCGAGGCACGTTCGACGGCTATCGAACGACATTCTTTCCAGAAGACGGTCTTCCGGGCCTCCAGATTGTCTTGAATGGCTTCTTCCACCTTGGGTGCCAATTCGGGAGCGGGCTGATCCGGAGTGGCCAGGAGGAGGATGGTCAATAGGATAAGGATCAGAGGATTCATTGGTGCAGTTTTCGATTCATATCCCGGATACGTGCATTGAGCAGGGAATCGATCAGGTAGGGTTGTAGACTGTCCTGCATCAGTTCGCAACGCTCTTCCAGCAGGGGGAGCATGTCCTGATAACGTTTGTCCGAGAATTCGGTGACCTGTCGCTTTTGTGTCGAATTGAGAAACTCATTTTCGGGACTGCAGGCAAACAGGGTGAGAAGGCCGAAGATCAGGCCGTATCGCATCATCACAGATTGATTTCCTTTCGCTTCAATTCGAATTGTTGTCCGAGATAAACGCGCCGCACCACTTCGTCCGCGGCCAGCTCCTCTGCAGTCCCCGCTTTGAGGATGCTCCCTTCAAACATGAGGTATGCCCGGTCGGTAATGGACAGTGTCTCCTGTACATTGTGGTCGGTGATCAAAATTCCAATATTTCGGGTTCTCAACCGGGACACGTTATACTGGATGTCCTCAACAGCGATCGGGTCGATCCCGGCAAAAGGTTCATCCAGCAAAATAAAACTGGGATTGGTAGCCAGGGCACGAGCGATCTCGGTCCGGCGTCGTTCTCCTCCGGAGAGGGTGTCGCCATACCCTTTTCTGACTTTGTGCAGGTTGAATTCTTCGATCAATGATTCCAGTTTGTCCCGCTGTTCATCCTTGGGGAGGTCGGTCATCTCAAGGACGGCCCGAATATTATCTTCGACCGTCATCTTCCGGAAGACAGATGCCTCTTGCGGGAGGTAGCCTACCCCAAGCCGGGCACGTTTGTACATGGGAAGATGGGTGATCTCCTGGTCATTGAGAAAGACTTGTCCACCATTGGGTTGGATAAACCCGACTACCATATAGAAGCTGGTGGTCTTTCCCGCGCCATTCGGTCCGAGCAAACCCACGATCTCACCCTGGTTGACCTCCAGAGATACATCATTCACCACCGTTCGGCTGCCATATTGCTTGAAAAGATGTTCGGCCCGTAGCTTCATCTGTCAAAGATAGGTCAATTTGCAGGCACTGCCGGCCATTGCGGGATGATCGGAATATCCATTTCCCAATTGGCCCGCAGGCCGGTGAGTGGAAAAACACTGCGTAATTCTGCTGGGGCCCTCCGATAGTAATCGGCAGCATCCCAAAACCCGTTCCTGTTTTCGTCGCGGGTCAGAAAGACCTGGTAATTTGCGGGAAGCAAGCCGGGAATGGACAGTTCCCACCTTGAATCACCGGAATGGATCCACTTTCCGATGCGAGAGGAGCCATTCATGATCTCCAGGATCACCTGGTCGCCAGGAGGCAGACTGTCGATGAGGAGGCGCAATTGCACCAGTTCTGCCTTCGTCCCCATGCTGACAGGGATGATCAGCGTGTCGACATTGGATCGCCCATGCGCACTGGTAAGTGCATGGGGGAGGAGGTACAAGCGTAGGGCAACACCTTCTGCATTGATCCCATGCAGCGTCAGCGAATCTCCGTAGGTGGATCGGCGGAAAGCGGAAAAAGAGAGGAGGGTGGAATCCCGCCACACCTGAACCAGGCTGGAGTCGATCCTGGAAAGTGGAACTGGGGCTACAAAAAGGATGGGCTGGCCCGGTGTCAGTTTGCCTGGTTTGGCTTGTCGCACGATCGGGAGTGGAGTCAGGGTATCTGGAAACAAGTGGAAGCGAATGGTGTCCACTTCATTGAGGAGGATGGATCCTGTGATCTCCTCGGTTGACCATAATCGGATCAGGGTATCGCCCAACCATTGGGGTAGGGGTGGTGTCGCTGCTTCTGAAAGCAGTCGAAAGCTATTTGGCGGTTTGCTGAAAGCAAGAGCCAGACTACCCCGTATGGAAGTGGAGTCGGCATTGATCACCCGAAAAGCTTTTCTGGGAGGAGATAATCTCAGGGTTGGTAATATGGTCGTTAGGCTGTCTATGCGGAGTACCTCCGGATACCAGCCGATCCATTCATCCGGGAGATCATAGAGGTAATTCGTTGATTTCTCAGCCAATCCGAACATCCGATAAACGCCGGCGCGTACATTCTCGAGATGATACTGCCCTTGTTTGTCCGTTCGAGCGACGTAGTCGGGCAACTGAAGCGTAATGGCAGAGTCCTGGAAGCTGCGATGTAAGATGATCAGGGCATCCGGATAGGGTTCACCTGTTTGTGCATGGATCAACTGACCGCTGGCAGAAAGAGAGTCGACGACCGGTCCTGTGGAAAAGACAAATCGAAGATCCGGTGCGACATTTCCTTCATTCCTGTCCTGAATGGCTTTACCGAAATATAACGTGTAGGTAGTGCTATCCTTCCAGGGTTCATCTTTGTTAAAGGTGACCACTGCGGATTTTCCTTCAGCTGTAACGACAGGGTTATTCTTCACGGGTGGAGAGATGACCACCTCTTTGAGCACATCTTTCAATTGGATCCATTCGTCAAAGACCAAACGAATGATGGTTGGCCTGAAGTCCGTTTGACGGTCCAGGGTCGACAGCTTTTTTTGAAGGATGGGAGGTGTCGTATCTTTTTCACCACCTTCCGGGGGTAACACACGAGCACAGCTCGAAAGGCAGAGGAGGAGGACAAAAAGACGGAGGATCAACGGCATTCGTTTGCGCAAAAGTACATTGGCGATCGGATTCGATCAGGATAGATGCGAACGATTCGCAGGATGAAAACGCAAAATAGTCTCTCGCAGGTATCGCATATCGAGATGCGTATAGATCTCGGTGGTGGTAATGGATTCATGACCGAGCATTTCCTGTACTGCGCGCAGGTCCGCACCACCCTCCACCAGGTGCGTGGCAAAGGAGTGTCGGAAGGTGTGTGGGCTCACTGTTTTGGAAATCCCCGCCCGGGTGGTCAGTTTCTTGATCAACATGAATACCATGACACGTGATAACCGGCCTCCGCGTTGATTGAGGAAGACAATGTGATCAGCATCTGGTTTTGCCTGTTGATGTTGTCGAATATCGGTCAGATAATACTGGAGATGTTTGATCGCCTCCTCCCCGATGGGGATGATCCGCTCTTTATTGTTCTTGCCGATCACTTTGATATACCCAATTTCAAGGAACAGATCGGCGATGCGCAAGCCGGTCATCTCGCTGACCCGCAAGCCACAGGCATAGAGAACTTCCAGCATGGCCCTGTCTCGCTGTCCAAATGGATGGGACAAGTCGATGGCCAGAAGGATGGCTTCGATCTCTTCGATGGTCAGGACATCCGGGATATGCCGATGAAGCACTGGCGCTTCGAGCAGGGTGGATGGATCATGCGAAAGGATCTCCTCCAGGACGAGATACTGGCAAAAAGATTTTACCCCGGACACGATGCGTGCCTGGGTAGTTCTGGCCAGTCCCAATGCTAGAATCTGTCGGGTAAAGGATTCCGCATGATGGGCCGTCAATTGGGAGGGAGAGACGGGTGCATCCCCGGCGGTCAGATAGGATGCAAGTTTTGCTACATCCCGCTGGTAGGCATCCACGGAATGTGGTGACAGCCCCTTCTCCAATCTCAGGTAGCGGACAAAGCCCTTGACCACGGGTGCCCAGGAGGGTGGAAAGGAAAGGATGGCATTCGTCATATGTCTACTCCGAGGGAATGACTAAAACTAGCAGAAAATATCAAGGGTGAACCGGGTTTGGAAAGATAAGTTCTGAACTCATATGTTCTTTTGGCATCCCTTGATGTCTGCTTTTAGCATCATTTCTCAGCCGAAATGGACGTTGTGGTGGAGTCATTCTTAGCCCTATTTGTTCTGCCGAGTATAACCCTTTTGGCGGGGCATATCACAAATAGATTTGATAGCGATTCCGGCTTGGAGCGAATGGATGAGAATTGAATTTTACGGCAATTAATATGTGCGCTTTTTCCTATTGGATCAAGGGAAAAATTTGGTGAATGAAGATGAACTTATTACATTCAACCAAATATTCTAAATCCTGACGCTATGCGCATTTTGATCAATGGCTTTGTGATCTTTCTGCTCTGGGCGATCTTTTGCCGGTTCTGGTATGTCTGTGAGATCAAGCACCATTGCGATGCATCACCTCCCCCCGTCGAAATGGTGGATCAATCGACCCGGACTACGGATCTCGGGTTATATCAGGGCAATGACCTGGTGATTGGAGGATTCGAACAACTCGCATTCCAGGGGAGTGCGGTGACGCCCGACCTCACTGAATCCAACAACCATTTCCTGGATTCCCTCGCATCCTGGATGAAGCTCAATCCCGATCTCGGGTTGACCGTGACCGGGAGCTTTCGCTTGTCCGAAGTGGGGAGTACCTCCGGATTCTTTGAAAATCTGGGCTTGGCCAGAGCGGCATCGATCCGCCAGCTCCTGGTCGATCGCGGGATTGCTGAAAGTCGTATCGGATTGGATTATCTGCAAATGGCAGATGAGGATTTGAGCCACCCGATCCGGTTTGCTGTGCGCGATCAGGTGGCGGTTGTCGACTCCAGTGATGGGAAACAACCAGCCGCTGCTCCGGCAGCAGATGCGTTCACCTTTACCAACATGAATTTTTCGGGAGCCAACTTTGACCCGAATTCGGATGTATTTCGGCCGAACGCCACTTTTGAAGCCTATGCTGACAGCCTCAAAACATACTTTGCCATTCATCCCGACAAGACTTTGACCATCACCGGTCACACGGATGCACGAAGCAGTGAAATGTACAACCTGGAATTGGGCCGGCGGCGCGCCCAGGCTGTCCGAATGTATCTGGAACAACGCGGTGTGAAGGCCACCTTCAAGATTGCTTCAGCTGGGGAGCGTGAGCCCGTAGCTGACAATGACACAGAAGTCGGACGTGCAAAAAACCGCCGTGTCAATCTTAGTATCAACTAACTGAAAAACCTGAACTCATGGATTTTTTAACGGACCTGTTCACCCAACTGAGCATTCAGGATAGCCTCCTGGTTCTCCTGTTCCTGTTCGTTGCCTTTCTGATCGGCCTGATCGCTGGTTGGCTTTACTGGCGTCGACGCCTGGAGGAACTGCGAACAGAATTGACCGGGACTCAAGAAACCCTTCACCGTGTTAGCAAGGAGCTGGATGATCTGAAGATCCAACTGGCCAATACGGAGGAAGATCTGCATCGGGCCAATATGGAGGCCGACAACTTCAGGAAGAAGTTTCATACATGTGAAGAGGAAAAAGGACAGCTTCGGGCGGATATCTATGTGTTGCAGGAGAAGGCAGAGGGGACAACCAATAATGCTGCTTCCGACAAAGGAGGCGGCAATACCAGCTCGGCCAAACTGGCCTTGAGTTCCGCCATGGGTACCCGGATCACCAAGGCAAGTGCTGCAGATAAGGACGATCTGAAACTGATCAATGGGGTCGGACCTTTTATCGAAAAAAAATTGAATGCACTTGGCCTCTATACCTTCGAACAGATCAGCCAATTTGATGATGATCTGGTCGAGCAGGTCACACAGGCGATCGAATTTTTCCCCGGGCGTATGGCTCGGGATAATTGGGTCGGCCAAGCGGCTGCATTATTTCAAACCAAGATGACCAATCCGACAGCGCTCAAACGCTCCAAAGCAAAACCGACAAACCCCAAAGATCTGAAAGTGGTGGAGGGCGTTGGGCCCAAGATCGAAGAACTACTAAAAAACGGAGGAATCCAGAACTGGAGTGATCTTGCGGCTGCATCTGTTGACAAACTCCAGGAGATTCTGGATACTGCCGGCGATCGTTACCGGATCCATGATCCGGGAACCTGGCCCAAACAAGCGGAACTTCTGGCAAAAGGTGATTATGATGCCTTTAAAGAATATACCGACTTTCTGCAGGGAGGCAAACCCCCGGGATGATCTGAATCGATGATTGCTTCATAAAACCGATGAACCCCTGATATGCGCCAGCGATCAGGGGTTTTTATTTTAGTCAGGTGTCTGTAGAAGAACTGGCTTATTCGGCAGGTGCCGGGTTCCAGGCCTGGAAGCTGAAGGTCATCCCGGAGAGTGATACCCCAAGAGTGATCAAATAGAAGAGGACGCTGACAGCCACCGCAGGCGCTTCGGGCAAACCCATCCAGGTCGCCCCGTAATAAAAGGCGATCTCGCGTGCGCCGGCACCACCGTAACTCAAGGGCAAGGCTGCCAAAACACTGGAGGCCAGGAAGAGGACGATAAATCCGGTCCAGGGTGTTGGCTGGCCGATCATGCATAAAAGAAAAAGCACGGCACCAATTTGGAAGCCTTGTACGAGAAATGACCAACCGAGGACCCTGCCGAATCCAGATAAAAGTACGGGTTGGATCCACCGGACTGTGAGCCAGGCGAGGAGGATCAGGATGGGGATCAGGATCAGACTCCAGGATTGTCCGGGAAACAAACCTGGAAGTGTCCAGATCAACATCAGCCCCAAGCACATCAGGGCAAGCAGTCCGAAGGCTCTGTCCGCAAGTGAGGCCAGCACAAGCGCGCGCGTCTTCACCTCTCCTCGTTTGCGTAGCACCACCACTTTATAGGCATCTCCTCCAATACCTCCCGGCAGGAGCAGATTGTAGTACATCCCCAACCAATACAATCGAAGGTTGGTACGCTCGGAAAGGGTGAGGCCAATGCTTCGAAAGAGGGTATTCAATCGGAAGGCGGAGATGACTTGAGAACCTGTGAATGCCAGGAGTGCCGGAATAAACCACAGCCATTGTCCCTGGCGGAGCAGATCGGCAAGTTGGTGCAGGTCTATTTTTCGATAGACAATGATCAGCGCCGTGATCGACAATGCGATCTTCGCAATGAACACCAACTGCTTTTGCCAGACAGGCCTGCTTTTATCCATGTGACCGGTCTGACCCCGATTGGATAATTCGTCTCACTTTGTAGACGGTCTTATTCTGGGACTCATAATAGGTCCGCATCATGATCTCGACGATGATACCAATGGTGATGAATTGGATTCCACCGATCACCAGTAATACTCCCAGGATGAGGAGCGGTTTTCCCCAGATATCCTGGCCCATCAGTTTTAACCCCAGCAGATACAGGTTGATCAATGCACCCACCCCGAACGCGATGACACCCGATGTCCCGAACAGGTGCATGGGTTTTTGCAGATACCGGCGGAAGAAGACCATCAACAGCAGGTCGCTGATCACCCGAAACGTTCTGCCGATGCCATACTTGGAGACACCATGGATCCTCGGATGGTGATGGACATCCACCTGGGTGATCCGGGCACCTTCCAGACTTGCCAGCACAGGTATAAACCGGTGTAATTCCCCATACAAGCCCATGTCTTTGGCCACATCACTTTTGAAGACCTTGAGGGTACAGCCATAGTCCTTGATATGGATGCCAGTGCTTTGACGGATGATGGCGTTGGCAATCTTGCTGGGAATCTTCCGCAGGATCATGCCATCCTGGCGATTGGCACGGATGCCGGCTACCAGGTCCCATTCTTCCTTTTCGGCCATGGCCAGCATCATCGGGATATCGACGGGGTCGTTTTGCAGATCTCCATCCAGCGTTGCCAGGTAGGTCCCCCGAGCTTCGTCAATACCCGCAGCCAGAGCAGCACTTTGGCCATAGTTCTTTCTTAATTCCACAATTCGGAGACGATCGAACATCACCTCTTTCAACTCGCCTACGGTACCGTCGGTAGATCCATCATCCACATAGATCAGTTCGTAATCGATGCCGTCGAGGTCCTTGCGGATCTTGTCCACCAGCGGTCGGATATTCTCGCGTTCATTATAGACACAGACGATGACGGATAGGTAGGGTTTCATCATTCGATCAATTTGAAATGGGCAATTCACAAATAAGTACAAACCGGTCATCCATATGTCGGATATGCATGGAGTCCCGAATGACCACTCCCGGAGGCAAGACCGTAAATCGGGGAACAATAAAGGCCACTCCAGGCGTCGGGGGGGATGGAGCCAACGGGGTGATCTGGCCGCGCGCTGTGCTCAGGTAAAACCAGGTGGTCGGAGAGCCCGTGATGTCATCCAGGTAGACCAGAGGCTTGTTTTGGTATGCGTGGCCGATCCGACGGGCATCATTTCGCACTTCCGTTCCGTAATCATTGGCGATCCGGTCTGGAATGACAAACCAGTCAAATGCCAACCGCAGGGTGAGCAATTGAACGATTAAGCCACATAACAGCAGATCCTTCTGGCGCAGAATGGCGATCGCTGCGAGTACTGTGAACGCTATGAGCAGGAATGTCCGCGGGAGGACATGCGCCATGTCCCTGGTTTGGGGCAGGATCAAAGGCGTCCATGAAGCGAGGGCGATCAGAATGGCAACACCTGCAAAAAATGCATAGAATACCTTTTTAGGGCGGAGAGAAGCAGTTGTGAAAAGTTGATAACCCACCAGTGAAAACAAAGGGACGAACATCAGCAGGTAGCGAGGGAAGACATCCGGACTGATCCAATAGATGGGGATGTTGGCAGCGATCATCACCACATTGAATCGAACGAAGGGATGGTTGAGTCTGGAAACCAGAGATCGAAGCGGAAAGAGGAACAGAAGCAGGAGGGACCAGGGCAGAAAATGATAGGTCATCTCGAATGGAAAGGTCAGGAGATGGAGCAACACCTTACCGATCCCATGGTGGGTCGGGGTGCGTTGGGCTGATTCTGTAAACAGGGTGCCAAATACGGTGGTCGGGTCTGCGCCCTCCAGGCGCAGCCAGTAATACCCCCCCACGATGAGGAGGAAGAGCGCGCCACCGATGAACTGGCCGGGATGAAACAGTTTTTTCCACTCTTTCTGACTCCATAGATGAGCGGTCATGGACAGTCCCAAAAAAACCACAGCGGGCAGTCCCTTCAGCAGGAAGGCGATGGCTGCAATCAGCCAGGCCCCGACAAAATAGGCGAACCATCGCTTGTGCTCGTATTGCACATACATCCAGACGAAGAGTCCGTAGATGGTCAACGAAAAAGACATATCGATCAAGCCCAGGAAGGAGTCCCAAAAAAGTATCCGACCACTGGTCAGGGTCAGTGCCGCCACCAGAAAAGCCATGGTGACATCACCAGTGGTCTTGCGGATGGCATAGAAAATCAGGGCCAGAAAGGAGAGTAAAAAGAAAACGGTTGGTATACGTGCCGCCCATTCATCGACCGAGCCTTTAAGTTTAAAGGCGGCCGCCAGAATCCAGTTGTACAGCGGAGGCTTTTTGAAATATGCCTCGCCATTCATAGTCGTTTGGATATAATCTCCAGACTCCATCATTTCGAATGCCACCAGCGACCGGATGCCTTCATCATCAATAAAGGTATGGTCACCCAGATTGATCAGAAGTGCGGGTAGGGTCAGCGCTCCGATGCACAACAAAAGCAGGAATGCCCACCGGCGTGAAACAGGGTAATGATTGGTTGTAGACAAAGGTTCGGGTATGGTCAGGGCGTAAAAATAGCCCGAATCCATTTGCCACCTGCATGTGACGAAGGGATTCGGGCCATATGATGAAATGTGTAAAAGATCGCTTAAGCGACAGGAGGGGTTTGATCGGCGGGTTGCCCAGGATCAGGATCTGTTGTAGATCCTTCCTCTTCATCCTTCCCTTTGACCATGTCCTCCACTTTGTCTGTCATGTCCTCTGCAGCCTCCTTAGCTTTGTGGGTCATATCCTTCGCTGTGGCTTTGGCTTTATCTGCCCAACCTTCAAGAGTATCTTCTGTTTTCTCGGCCCATTCCTTGGCATTGGTGACGACTTTCTCCGTCATTTCTTCAGCATCCTGCATGGCTTTTTTAGCTGCTTCAGCTGCTTTTTCGGAGATCTTCTCAGTAGCTTCAGAGGCTTCGCTCCAGGCTTTTTTGGCCGCTTCTTTGGCTTGACCGGTCATCTTTTCTGTCGCTTCACCAGCATCTTCAGCCCACGCTTTGGCTTTGGTCGCTATGCGCTCCCCGGTTGCTGCTGCCACTTTCCCGGCCTCTTCCATCATTTCCTCGGTCTTGCCAGCCCATTCCTTGGCCTTTTCCCGAAGAGCTTTTGCATGTTCCCTGGCTTCCGCCATCTCTTCACTCATCTCTTCCTGGGCTTTACCAAACCATTTTTTAAAAAAATCAAATGCCATGATATTGAGGGTTATGTGCGTGACAAAGGTACATCATTCTTCTGGGCTAGTGGGATGGCTGGTCGCCCAGTGATCCTGTAGTTTGACTAGCCAGGAACGTTCGATTTTCTGCCAGTCAGTTGCTGGGGGAACAGGTGCGACCGGGTTTGCTTCCTGACCGGGAAAGCTTTCTACATAAAGGGACTGGCTCGGGAAGGCAAAGCTGATACCGGCTTCGTGTGCCAGACGGATGATCCCCATGACCAGTTCTTCCCGGACGATCAATTCATTCTTAAAATCCGGGACGACCACCGGCACCCGAAACCGGATGTCAATCGATGAGCTGTTCAGTTCATGAAGGTAAATGAAGATCAAATCCTTCCGGGTGATGGGATGCGCATGCGCCATTTCACGTAGAGAATCGATGAAGCGCTGGATCTGATCAGCCGGCGTGTTGTAGACAACGCCGATCATAAAATGGACCAGCCGATATTGACGCAGACCCAGGTTGACGATCTGGTCATTGATCATATTGCTGTTCGGTATTGAAATGATCGAACTGTCGATGGTCATCATTCGTGTGGATCGGAATCCAATTTCGACCACCGTGCCTTCAACACCTCCTGCGAGGATGTAATCTCCAATCTGAAAGGGTTTGTCAAAAAAGATCAGGGCAGAGCTGATCAGGTTTTTCACCGTATCCTGGGCAGCAAGAGCGATGGCAATTCCACCGATCGACAGACCTGCGATCAGGGCGGTCAGGTTGACTTCCAGCAGACGAAGGATCGGGATCAGAATAAAAATGACAAGGGCAACCTGAGCAGACTTTCTCAGAATGGGCACCAGTTGATCATCGGTCTTCGTTTCTGTCTTTTCCGCCGCTTTTCGGACGTAGACAAAGATCAGATCAAGAATTCGGAGTCCCAACAGCATGATAAAGATCCATGAAGTGATCCGGAGTCCATGCAACATCCATTCATTGACCTGCACTGGCAGCTGAAGAATGGGAATAGCCATAATGGCCACTTTGACCAGGACCCACAAGGACAGATAGTGATCTGCATGACGAAGGCTGCGTTGACTGGTAATGTCATCCACCTGAAATCGTTGGGCCAGACTGCGAATGATCGGAAATAACAGAAAATAGATCAACCAATACAGCAGAAACAGTAGAACCGGAAGCAGCAGGAGCCCGATCCATTGCCAGGTATATAACCCTAAAAAGCTGTGCTGCGCATTTTGACCGAACCAGTTGACCAGCCGGTCAATCCCAAAGGGATATAAATGTTGATGCATCGCTGGGATGGCCTTGACCGTCTCCAGGCTGTATCGCCAGACACCATTTTTTTCGATAACGAAAATGTTTGGATTCTCCCCTGGGAAGGGCGAATACGTCGAACTACGGGTGATGGTATCTCGCCATTGCGGATTTCTGGGCAGACTTTCCAGATTAACAAAATATCCATTCCCATCCAGGATCTGTTTCAACTGGATAGCTAATTTGACCATGGTCGCTGAGTCGCCAACCTGGGTTAGTGCCTCAGCCGCCTTTGCCGGGTCATTCGTTTCCGGTTGGAGGTAGTAGAGGTGCTGGTAGATGGCTTGATAAGGGGATTCCAGACTATCGGTGGGGGGCAATCCCTGGCTAAACAGTGGATTCCAGGCAAGAATAAATAAAAGTAAACTGGTCAGACGCATAGCTACGAAGGAAGTGAAAATCAGGATGATCACCAAATACAGAGATCAGGCATGCCTGCAATCCAGACGATCCTGCTCTGATCAGATGGTTGCAGGCAGACGTTGACGAAGAAGCAAAAGAAGTAGAAAAATAATGACAATGCCTGTACCAATGGAGTTTTCGATCGTATGCTCCAGTAGAAATGTGGTACTGACCAGCCCATAGTATCCGAACAGAAGCGGTGCAGGCTCCCGGTGATGAAATACGAATGGCCCGTAAAAGCACATCAGGAAAGCAATCAAACCAATAACGCCCATTCCTGCGAGGACATAGATGAATTGATTGTGAGGGGTGAGTGGCTCCACAAATTCGGGATAGTCATCGGCAAAGATCCTGTTGACCTCTTTGCGCAGATTGCCGACCCCGATCCCGATGAACGGATGGGCCTGGAAGATCTTCCATCCGGTCTGCAAGGAAACAATGCGACCCGAATCGGCGTATTGGCCACCTTCTCCCTGCTGATACATGGCCAGGTCGTAGCGCATATAGTCGATCTTGGATTTGAAACTGGGAAGAAGATGGTACCCTGACCAGATCAAGAAGACAAATCCACAAACCACTGCAACGGGTGCCCAGATCACGCGCATTTGAAAGGCATACCATAACCCGATGGTTAGTGCACCGCCATAAAAGGCCAGAATACCTGTCCGGACGGATAAAAAGTGAAGCATAAATAATAGAAACAGACTGGCGATGATCTGTGCCGGCCGCTCCCAGGACCAGCGGTATTGATATCTGGTTCTGATCAGCTCAAAGCCGCCCAGGATGCTGATCGCCAGGAGCATACTGAAGCGAATATGATTCCGGGGCACGGGAATGGAGTGACCCATACGCATGGAAGCCTGAATCTGCTCTGCGTTGAGCACATAATGAATGCCTACACCGATACAAGTGAGCGTCATGAATCCTACGAGCAGAGCCAGGATGGCATGGAGGCGTCGAGCGGGAAGGGCCGGGAGGAGCATGCCGGAAATGCCCAGGATAAGGAAGGGCAGCCGGATCCGTAAGCGTTCCCACCAATAGGGCCAGTCTTCCGTCTGGAAGCCACTGAGAAGGGTCAGGAAGAACAGGCCGATCAAGAACAGAAAGGGCCGCTGGTCCCGGTCGAGGATGCGCAGTGAACGTGCTCTTTTCGATAATCTAGGGTGATACCAGACCTGACCGGGAGACCATGCAAAAAGACCGAGTGCGGGGATCAGCCACATAGTTACAGACAGCACAAAAGGTGAGAAGATCATACATACACAGGCGATAAAACAGATGATGACCATGAGGTCCATCCGGGTGATGCGGGCCAGCCAGTGTTCGCTTCTGTTCAAGGTGGGCAGGTTGAAGGGTTTACGAAGATGCGAAGTTCTGATGGATCTTCCGAAAGGGTCTGCAACCATGGGAGGGCATAAAAAAAGGTGGCTTCGAAGAAGCCACCTTTCAGGTGTAGCGAGGAGCAGACTTGAACTGCCGACCTTCGGGTTATGAATCCGATGCTCTAACCAGCTGAGCTACCTCGCCATTTCGGCCTGCAAATATAGGGGAATTCCCCTTTCCCGAACAGGGTTGCCTAAAAAAAGCCAGGGCGGTGTCTGTTGCTGCTGTTCGCCGTTCGCCGTTCGCCATTCGCTTGAATCGTTTGCGGCTGGCGCCGCGGGGATGTAGGCTGCTCGTTTAGTAGGTAAAAGGTAAAGGGCGCTTCTAGATCGAAAACGCGATCCAGCTCCTTCTCCTTGAAAAGGAGAGGGTTGCCTGCCTGTCGGTAGGTAGGGGGTGAGGTTAGAATTGTTGTTCGCCGTTCGCCCCCGAGTCCTCGGGGCAGGGTACGTTTGAGTAGAGATTTGGCTCCCGCTTGAGAGGGTAAAGGGTAAAAGGTAAATGGTAAAGGGCTCAGCATATTGGACCGAATTCGGAGTGCCGAATACCAAATTCCTGCGTTCCTGATTCCTTGTTCCTGGTATGTCTATGGTCTATCCCTGATTAGTGTTGACCGATTGTTTTTTCGAAATAACTCAATATCGAAATAACCCAATAACGCCATTGGTCCCAGGTCCCCAGACGTTCCTTCGTC
>JAIPBE010000049.1 GCA_021738725.1 Saprospiraceae bacterium
GCAGAACGAGTTAATTTAAAAATTCAGGAAATCAAAAGGATAGCTAAAGGATATAGAAATATTCATCACTTTACACTGATGATTTATTTTCACCTTGGAGGTTTAAAATTTCAAACCCACTGAATATGGTAAAGAACCCTTTGAGAATCAGTCCATCATTGAAGATTGTGAAATCGTTTACAATGGCCCACCATTGATCGGGAACAAGATCGCTGCGGGAATCAAGATCGAAGGCACCGGTGAGATAGAGGTGTCCGGCACGGCCTTTTCAGGACAGTTCATGGTCGGCGTGGATCTAGTGGATGGAATGGCACTCATACATGATGAATGCAGTTTTAATACCCCTCGTGGAGTGGATGCTTATGGCACAACTCCTTCTGCAGGATGGGTGGACATCAAAGGCGCTCCGCAAGCACCAAACAGGTTTGTCGGAAAACGTCCAATCCAGGTCCATTCTCTGGATTTGGGAATTGGTACACGCATTGTGTACGATTCCATCGCCAATCAATATGAGGGGATTGTCGTCATCGGTCCATCTGCTGTCAACATCTCGAGAAATCAAATTGGATCAACTTACGGTTCCGGTTCTGGCATTTGGATGAAAAATGCCAATCTGTCCAATAACGGGAATGTATTTTGCAATACGATTACACAGAAAGTAAGGGAATCCATCCAATGTCAGGAAGATAATTCTCTTCTCCTGATGTACAGAAATCAACTAACAGTTGTGGAAGAACCTGAAAATGGACCTGGCATTTCAGCCATCATCAATCATGGAAAGATTTTTAAAGATCAAGCGTATGTAGATCCTAATACATTCAACCAACTTCCGGTTGGCAATGTCTTCTCCACACCGGCTGAAAAGTGGATCTCTAATTCAGGTGATAGTTTTATCTACTATATTCCCCTGAATGACCCAAATGGCAATCTGATTCCTCCTGTTGTTGACAATTTTAAGAATGAGCCATTATTTACAGCCCCACCCAATTGTTCTTCCATCCCGGATCCGATTGGTACCCCCGATGATGAAGAAAGGGAGGCCCTGCTCGAACTGAGAGACAGTCTATGGGCCGAATGGAGTGGCACCTATACCGATTCTTCTGCTTTATACGCCTGGGCCGCTGCCAATCGGGCTTATCTGGCCCAATTTCAGGCCCAGGAACAAGTGGCCTGGGCCAACCGGGACACCAGTGCTTTGGTCACTCTGTGGGCCGAATCGGAAAATCCCGGTCAATGGAAAACCTTCGGCTATCGGGCGCAAAGCGGGGATTTGACCGGTGTGTCCGCCATGTTGAATACCTTGGTTATCCCCTATCCGGATACCACCGAATTCCGTACGTTGCAGGCCTATAATCTCCAACGCCTCAATCAGGACACCTCTTTTTTCACGGTTTCCGACAGTATTTGGGTCGATCAGGTAGCCCGTTCCCTCTCCCCTAATGCCGGGTTTGCCCGTGGCTTGCTGCATGCCATTTATGATTGGCGCTTCATGCCGAATCTGGAAGCCGAACCTCGGTCCTCATCGGAGAAATTTGCTCAAGAAGTGAATCCTGACAAACTGTACCGGTCTTGCCACCCTGTTGTTAATAATGGAGGTATAGACCTTATGCCTTGCCTAGGAGAATACTTGGGCAAGGAATTCCTGTTTGTGATGGTGAATGCCCAAGGACAGGTTGTTTCTACTTATTCTGGAACATCCCGTGTTGTTTCTGTAGGTGAATGGCCGAGTGGGATTTACTATTTCCGATTGATTCAATCAGAAAATGAGAAGTCTGGTAAGATCTGGTTACCATGAAAATGTTGCTTCTATGTTTAATGGGGTTATTAAGCCAACAAGCATTAATAGGACAAACCACATATTCAAAGGATTTTGACTTAAGCGAAGATGTAGATCTTGCTGTGGATATCAACTTCCTCCCTGATGGGTTCATGCTCTCGGGGACCTCCGGGTATTTGCAGAATACCCGGTTCGCGATGAGTCTGATGAAGGTCGATCCAGCTGGCAATCTGATTTGGAAGAAGCTGTATGGCACTCAGGATTCATTGAACCAACCATCAGCAGGATATGGCGCCAATCTATTAGTCCTTGACTCGGTGTTGTATTTTTTTAACCGGGTCGCGGATTCCACAGTGCAATATCAGTTCGGGGTATTGAAACTGGATCTGGACGGGAAGGTTTTGGCTGATTACCGATACCCAAGGGCCGATTCTGTTCAGATCGATCTGGCCTGGAATATCTATAGCTGTCCGGACGACAATATCCTGCTGTATGGCATGCGGTTTACCAATCTGGATTATATTGACTTGCTACTTCGGAAAATCAGCCCCGACGGTGTATTGCTATGGGAACAAACCGTTGGCTGGCCCCAGCACCGGGAAGATTCCTGGAATGTGGCCTTTGGCCCGGACAGCACCTTCCTGTTCTCCACGTTCACCTGTTCGGACAGTACGGCCTGCCTGGATACCTTTCACTATGTCCTGCGCAAGATGGATCTGGATGGCAAGCTGGTCTGGAAGAAGAACTACCTGAAATCCAAAGCGAACAAAGTACCGCCATTCAGCTATGTTTTGTCTAGGCCTGGGGGATATTATCTGACTGGTGGCCGGGAAATCCCTCAGAATGATCCGGCCTATGGAACGGCCACCCTGGTGATTCTTGGCCTGGATGAAGAAGGATTGGTGGATTGGGAGTTAGCTTTGAAGGATTGGTCGCTACCAGATTATGCTATGGCGGGGAATTACGCTGTATCCCTCCAAAATGGTGACATGATGTTCTGTGGGCTTGGGTACAAGAATTTTGAAACGAAGGGATTGATCCTTCGCTTTTCACCCGACGGGAAGATGGTGTATCGCCGGTTGATCAGCGATCCGAGCATCAGCGATCCCCATGATGGTGAATTTTATGACGCAGTTGAAGCAGAAAATGGTGATCTCTTATTAGCCGGGAAAATTGACCGAACGAATGTTTCTGGCCCGGCCAGAGTCAACTACTGGATGGTGAGGCTGGACAGCCTGGGGTGCATTGAGCCGGGCTGTCAGGATGAGGAGCAAGTATTTACGGAGCCTTCCGTCATCACCACCTACCCGGCTATCCAGGGGGTGCTGCGGGCCTGGCCGGTACCTTGCCCTTCTGGCCATCCACTTCAGGTGCAGGTGGCTACAGGGGGCGGTGAGTTGGTATTGAGTGATCTCATCGGGAGGGTGGTGGCCACGGAAACAAGGGAATTGACGACCAGTCCGATGGAGATTTCCACAGCCAATCTGTTGCCTGGCGTGTATACCTTATCTTATCGGTACAATCGAGGGAAATCTGTCGATGCCATACAGGTGGTAATTCAGTAAGATACGGTGTGAATTTCCGCTCTAGATCATGCTCGATGAGCTAGATCATCATTTACTGAATTATCTGTACAACGACCCCCCATCCAGATAGTCATGCACAGGATCCGGTACCAGGTACCGAATGCTTTTTCCTTCCTTGATCTGCTCCCGGATGAAGGTGGCCGAGATATCCAGCTGGGGCGCCTCGAAGAACCGTACGGAAGGATGATCGTCAAACAGGGTTTCTCCACTTCCGGGACGGCGGTAGACCAGAATGGCATTGTCCCGCAACAGGATCTCATAGTTCTTCCATTTGGCCAGGCTGGCCAGATTGTCGCCCCCCATGATCAGGGCAAAGGCATGCTCCGGATATTGGTCGCGCAAATAGGCCAGTGTATCCACCGTATAGGAGGGCTTGGGGAGGGAGAATTCGATATTGGAGGCATGAAACCCCGGATTGTCGTCGATGGCCAGCCTCACCATATGCAGGCGGTCGGCATCTTTGGCCAATGTCTTTCTCGGTTTGAGGGGATTGTGGGGAGAGACCACAAACCAGATCTTGTCCACATTCGCATGCTCCAGCATGTGCTGGGCGATGATCAGATGTCCGGTATGGATAGGATTGAAGGAGCCGAAAAACAAGCCGATCCGGGGTGATTGCGCTGTCATTGTGCGCCGCGTTCATCTTCGGTCCACAGATCGACCTTCCACACACCGTCCTTTTTGATCAGTCGGATACTATCCAGACGGAGGGCGTCCCCGGCTTCTTCAGCAAAGAGACAGATGGCGGTATCCCCTTGTTCCCGGCATTGGATGCCTTCCAAATGGGTGACCACCGTTTCGTCTTCTGCATGAGCGACCTCGATCATAGTCTGGATGGTCCCGATCCATTCCTGTGTTTCGGGAGTGCTCCACTTTCTGGCCTGGTCAAACTGGTTCAGATCCATATAGATCTGCCAGTTCTGAAAGATCTCTGCCGGGGTTTGAGGGTTTTCCACCAATTCTGACTGCTGAGCGAGCATGGCTTGCAGTTCTGCCGTATCACCATCCTCCTCCTGTGCCGGTTCAGTGGCACAGGAAAACAGGAACAGGATGCAAAGAAAGACGATAGGGGGACCTTGACGCATAGGACAAAAATAAGAAACCCCTGCGTCCGACGCTTCTTCCTTTAATATTCAACAGTTGGAAACGGAGAAGAGCACTTAATTCCCCAACATCACCGGCATAACCAGCATCAGGATATCCTCGCCTTCTGCAGGTTCGGCAGGAAGCAGAATACCAGCGCGATGTGGACTGGACAGCTCGATCTTGATCTCATCCGACTGGATCACATTGAGCATCTCCATCAGGTACTTGGCATTGAAGCCAATGGTCATCGGCTCGCCTTCGAAGGCACAGGTCAGTTGCTCTGTGGCTTCATTTGAAAAGTCGATATCCTGGGAAGAGACGGTCAGACTGCCCTGACTGATGGTCAGTAGGATCTGGTTGGTGGTCTTGTTGGCGTACAGCGAGATCCGCTTGACCGAATTGAGGAAGTCCTTTCGGGCGACGGTCAGCGTGTTCGGATTATTGGTGGGAATAACCGCGTTGTAATCCGGATAACGGGCATCGATCAACCGGGCGCTCATCTGGATCTCCGGCGTGGAGAAGAAGGCGTTCGACTTGTTGTAATTGATGACCACATCGTCCGTATCATGAATGGTCCCCTTCAACAGGTTGAGCGCTTTTTTCGTCAGGATCATGGATGCTGACGTGTCTTGCCCTTTGTGGGCCAGACGATAACGTACCAACTTGTGTGCATCGGTAGCCACAAAGGTCAATGTGTCTGGATCGATCAGGAAATAAACCCCCATCATGGCCAGTCGCATCTCATCATTTCCCGTCGCAAAAATAGTGTGGGAGATCATGTGATGCAGTTCCATTCCGGAGACATGGATCTCATCTACGCCGTCTGGTGTAGGGGTATCCGGAAAGTCCGCACCATTCTCGCCAGCGAGTTTATATTTTCCGAAAATGGAGGTGATCTCCACACTGAAATGATCCGGATCGACCTGAAAGGTGATCGGTTGCTCGGGCAATCCTTTCAGGGTGTCCAGGAGGATACGCGCGGGAATGGCCACTTCTCCATCCTGATCAGCACTGATCTCCAGGGAGGTGTTGATAGAAATATCCAGATCGGAGGCCGTAATGGTCAATTTCGGGCCTGTGATCGTGAAGAGAAAGTCTTCTAAAATGGGGAGAACCGGATTGTTCCCGATAGCTCCGCTAACCAGCTGGAGTTTTTTCAGGAGTTCGGCGGAGGAAACGGTAAACTTCATGGAGGATGGATCTTGCTTAATGCTGGGGTCAAAGATAGCGCATCTCCTGATTAATCCGTCCACGCTTTGCCCTTCGCCCGGTTATCTTTGCCATATGATCGATCGTCGACATGCACCACCCTTCCGGGAGATCGCCCATCTGGTGATGCCAGCACCCGAAGTTCGCCATCTTTCCCATGGTGTCCCCCTCTACTGTATTCCCGGTTCCAGCCAGGAGTTGGTCAAACTGGAGGTCCTCTTTCTGGTGGGTCGTGTGCATGAGGATCAACCCCTGGCTGCCCGGGCTACAGGCCGCCTGATCCGGGAAGGAACGTCCGGTCTGGATGGCGCGACCATCGCCGACCTCACCGACTTTTACGGTGGTTCGATCAGTACCACCGACAGCATGGACCACACTGGTCTGACCCTGCATTGTCTGAGTAGATTCTTTTCCGATCTTCTTCCGGTCTTTAGCGCTTTGATCCTGGAGCCCAGTTTTCCGGAAAAAGAATTTCAATTATTTATCCGGAACAATCAACAGCGACTCTCAGAGGATCTGGCCAAAAATGAAGTCGTCGCCTACCGGGAAATGACCGCACTGATCTTTGGGGCGGACCATCCGTATGGCTGGAATTCCTTTCCGGATACCTATGCTGCTCTGAAACGATCGGACGTCCAGTCCTTTTGGACGAAACATTTTGTCAGGGGCAATGCCCTGCTCATCATCAGTGGTCAGTATGATGAAGCGATGATCCAGCAGCTCGATGACCAGATCTGCAAGCATCTTCGTTCAGGCCGGTCCGAGACCGTTTTTCCGGCTCCTGCGCCACCTCAGCAACGGATCTTACGCGTGCAGGAACGCGATTCCCTGCAAAACGCCGTGCGGATCGGACGCCTCCTGTTTGATCGCAACCACCCGGACTACTATCCGATGCATGCCGTCAATTTACTCTTGGGTGGCTATTTTGGTTCTCGACTGATGACCCAGATCCGGGAGGAACTGGGACTGACCTACAATATCTACTCCCACATCGACGCCATGCGGCACAGTGGATATTTCTACATCTCCGCAGAGGTGAGCAAGGAGGAGACACAGCGTACGCTGGATGAGATCAGGAAAGAGATTATTCGTCTTCGTGAAGAACCAGTAGAAGCAGAGGAATTGCTGATGATGCAGCGGTTTGCCGCCGGAAATTTGTTGCATTTACTGGACGGACCGTTCAACCGGGCAGATACCTTGAAGAATCTGTTGATCGAAGGTGGTACCTTTGACGACTTCAACCAATTAGTGCAGGCAATTCGAAAACTGACCCCGCGAGATGTACAGGAATTGGCTACCCGATGGCTGGACCCAGACCTTCTCATTGAAGTTGTGATCGGTTAGTCATGAATTCCACTTCTTTTCCCGGTTAATTTTCTTTTGCTTTGTACGTTTGTAACCCCTTCAGTAGTTCTACCATTCATGGGCCTTCTTAATTTCTTCCGGCAAGAGCTGGCAATCGACCTTGGCACTGCCAATACCTTGATCATTCAGGACGGTAAAGTCGTTGTGGACGAACCTTCTATCGTTGCCGTGGATCGCAAA
Organism: Saprospiraceae bacterium; assembly: GCA_021738725.1. Taxonomy (GTDB): domain Bacteria; phylum Bacteroidota; class Bacteroidia; order Chitinophagales; family Saprospiraceae; genus JAGNXB01. The sequence continues at coordinate 7,204 of JAIPBE010000049.1, forward strand.
ACCGGAAAAACCATTGCCGTAGGAAAACGGGCTATGCTTATGCATGAAAAGACCCATGACGAGATCAAGACCATCCGTCCCTTGAAAGATGGGGTGATCGCCGATTTCCAGGCGGCGGAGAGCATGATCGAAGGGTTGATCAACATGGCCGGCGGCAAACGTCGATTTTTCACCCATCTCAAAATGGTGATCTGTATCCCCAGCGGCATCACCGAAGTTGAAAAACGAGCGGTATTCGATTCTGCAGATCACGTTGACTCCAAAGAGACCTACCTGATCCACGAACCTATGGCCGCCGCTCTGGGTATCGGTCTGGATGTAGAAGAACCCGTGGGAAACATGATCATCGATATCGGAGGTGGTACCACCGAGATCGCGGTCATCGCACTCTCCGGCATTGTGTCCGACCAGTCGATCCGTACAGCAGGTGACGAATTGACGGAGGATATTATCGACTACCTGAAGCGCGAACATAATCTGCTGATCGGTGAACGGACTGCGGAACAGATCAAGATCAATGTCGGATCGGCACTGGTCAAGCTTGACAATCCACCGGATGACTATGCGGTGAATGGTCGCGATCTGATGACAGGTATTCCCAAGCAGATCAAGATCAACTATTCGGAGGTCGCAGAAGCCATCGACAAGTCGCTGGCAAAAATTGAAGAAGCGGTACTGCGCGCCCTGGAAAATACCCCACCAGAACTGGCTTCGGATATTTACAGTACCGGATTATACCTCACCGGAGGTGGCGCATTGCTGCGTGGGCTGGACAAGCGGCTCTCTGCCAAGACGGCCCTTCCGGTCCATGTTGTTGAAGATCCCTTGCGGGCTGTCGTTCGTGGTACCGGAATTGCATTGCGAAATACCGATCGATTTACCTTCCTGATCGATCGGAGGAGTATGTAATCGATGATCAATCTGTTGTATTTCTTGTCGCGGTACGGTGGTCTACTGACCTTCGTTCTCTTGGAGTTGCTGTCCGTCTACCTGGTGGTCCGCTACAACCAAACGCAACGAGATATCTATCTCAACTCTTCACGGTATTACAGCGGCATTCTGCTGGAGAAAACCACCCAGCTCCGACACTACGCCTCCATGGCTGAGGTGGCAGATTCTCTATCCAAAGAAAATGCCACACTCTATAATCGTCTGTATAGCCAACTCGCCATCACACCCCGGGATGCAGAAGTGGATTCTCTGCTGTCCCCCTTCGAGTTTATTCCTGCCAGGGTCATCAAAAACAGTATCAATCAACCGAATAACAACCTGACCCTGAACAAGGGAGAATTGGATGGTGTCCAGGCAGGCATGGGGGTGGTCCTGTCGAAGGGAGTCCTCGGTATTGTCCGAAATACCTCTCCACATTTCTGTCGGGTGCTATCCCTCCTGAACAGCCAGACATTCATCAGTGCTGCTATCCGGAGAAACAATGCTTTCGGAGTCATCCATTGGGACGGGCTCAGTCCCAACGTCGTCGTCCTGGAAGAAATTCCCAAACACCTGGACATTCAGGTAGGAGATACCGTCGTGACCAGTGGCCATTCCTCGGTATTCCCTCCTGGCCTGGAGATCGGTCGGGTAACCAACTATTATATTCCTTCAGGTAGTAACAGTTTTCGCATCGATGTAGAACTATTTGTCGATCTGAGTCGCATCAATCGGGCCTACATCATTCGCAACCGGTACTGGGATGAGCTTCAATCATTGGAAACCACTGAATCCAAATGAGTCAGGAGCTGCGCCCCCATATCATCCGGCTGATCTTCCTGATTCTGCTTCAGGTACTCATCCTTCGCCAGATCCAACTGGGCGATGACTGGCTTCGCTTTGCCGAGATCCTGATCTATCCACTTGTTCTGATGATGCTTCCCATGAGGTGGTCGCCGGCGATCATCATCCTGGTGGCATTTGTGACCGGATTGATCATCGATTTGTTCTATGATACGCCCGGTGTCCATGCAGGTGCATCGACCTTCTCAGCCTTTTTCCGGCCGGTTGTGCTCCGGATCATTTCGCCCAGGGCCGGCTATGATCCCAAACAACAACTCACCCGTGCCACATTCGGTATGTCCTGGATGGCCTCCTACACCGCGATCTTCCTCTTTGTTCATATCCTCATCGTCCAGATCCTGACGGTATTTACCTTCTACTATTGGGGTGAGCTACTCTTGCGAACAGGATTGAGCTGGATCCTGTCCGTCGTCATCATCTTGCTTGCAGACATCATCTTCAATCCCAAATCATGAGTAAGGAAGGTGCAAGTGCATATTTGGCGATTTCGACCCTGTTTATAGTTGCTTCCGTTATTTTGTTGGGAAAGGTGTGCTACCTCCAACTGTTCGACGATTCTTTCAAAGACAGAAGCCGCACCTACGCCATCAAAAAACAATGGGTATACCCATCCCGTGGGCTGATCTATGATCGCCACCAGCGCTTGTTGGTCCACAATGAAGGTTCTTTTGATCTGATGGTCACCTACCATCAACTTGATCCTGCTATGGATACGGCCGCTTTTTGCCGGCTGTTGGACATTGACCATCAAACCTATCTGGACAATATCCAAAAAGACTGGTCGGACGTTCGGTATTCAAAACACGTACCCTTTGTCTTCCTGAGCAAGGTCAGCCCGGAGGTGTTCAGCCGTACCCGTGAATTGCTGTTCAATTATCCTGGATTCTATTTCCAAAACCGGAACGTTCGGGCCTATCCCTACCCGGTTGGTGCACACGTCATGGGTTATCTGGGGGAGGTGAATCGCGCGCAGGTCGACTCATCGAATGGGGTTTATCTCCCGGGAGATTACATCGGGTTGAGTGGCCTCGAAGCCGCATACGAAGGTCCCTTGAAAGGAGAACGCGGGATGCGCTATTTGCTGAAAGACAATGTCGGGCGCATCGTTGGTTCCTATCTGGATGGGAAGCAAGATCGGGAACCCGTTTCCGGAAAGGACATCCTGTCGACCATCGATATCGACCTGACCGCATATGCAGAACAGTTATTGAAAAACAAACGTGGCTCCATTGTCGCCATCGATCCGTCTACCGGTGAGATTCTGGCTATGGTGTCATCGCCCTACTATGATCCCAATCTGCTCACGATCAACCAAAGTAGGGGCAAAGCTTTTCAGGCTCTCGACCAGGATAGCCTTAAGCCATTCTTTGATCGGAGCATCATGGCAAAATATCCTCCAGGATCCATTTTTAAAACCATTGTCGGACTCATCGCCATGCAGGAAGGTCTGACATATGCCCAGCGAAAGATCCCCTGCACCGGCGCCTATTATTACAAAGATGAATCCTGGGGTTGCCATCACCATTGGCCTGTCAACAATATTCAATCGGCTCTGACAGTATCGTGCAACACCTATTTCTTTACCTTGACCAGGGAGATCCTGGATAAATATGGCGCTGCAAACGTCAAACTCGGACTCGACAACTTCAACAAATACTTGAGGGCTTTCGGTCTGGGCCATCCATTAGAAATGGAACTGAAAGGTGAAAAAGGAGGCTTCATTCCCGACCCAGCTTATTATGACCGGTTGTACAACAAACGAAAGTGGTATTCCCCCACCATTATGAATATCGGGGTTGGACAAGGTGAGTTACAATTGACTACCCTCCAGATGGCCAACCTGGCAGCCATCATTGGCAATCGCGGTTATTATTATATCCCCCACCTCGTTCGCGAGTTCCTGAATGACACCACTCAGATCGATCCGAAATACCATCAGCGGATCAAGGTTCCTGTGGATCCCAAATATTTTGAGCCAATTGTCTCCGGTTTGGAACAAGTCATCCAGTATGGCACTGCGCATGCCTCCTTTATTCCCGGCATTCCATACTGTGGAAAGACAGGCACCTCTCAGAATCCGCACGGCAAGGATCACAGTGTGTTTTTTGGTTTTGCTCCACGGAACAATCCACGCATTGCAATCGCCGTCTACATTGAAAATGCCGGTTGGGGAGGCGATTATGCCGCCCCTATTGCCAGTCTGGTACTCGAAAAGTACCTCAAAGGGGAGATCTCGTTGGAACGCCTGGCCCTCGAACAGAGGATGATCCAAACCAATGTCAACGCCCTTCCCTGATCCCGGGCAACAACCTGCATTCTGGTTTCCTGGAGATCGAAATGCCTCCCTAGTGGATCAACCATCTTCCGGAGGCAGTCCCTTCCTGATTTTGTATGACCACCCAGACAGCACCTGCCGGTTGGCCATGGAGCTCAAGCGGGATTGCACTTCCCGAGTCTGGGTCCTGGATCCATTGTTCCATCAGGGTTCTCCCTTGAAGATCCAGAATGCGGATCTGAAGGGGACCTGCAAGGTCTTTTGACAACGTCAGGACACTGGTTCCATGCGAAGGATTAGGCGTAATAGAAATACCCAGATCTGACAGCTGGCCCTTTCCAGATGGCTGGATCGCCGTCTGAATGCCACTGGGCTGGACAGGCTCAAGTCCATAGGTGATGAGATAGGAGGCTATCACATAATGCGGATTGAAACCATCCTTGCAATTCGGGCAGGTGATACCGCTGATACAGCCCGGATTATTGGGGTGACAGGCATCTACATAACTGTCAAAAATGTAGGACAACTTTATTTTTTCATCCAGGATCCAACCCGACATATTGTAGCTGTATCCTGGACTGATCGCACCCGGACACCATCCCGCACGATTGAATTGCCAGCTGCCATTCTGATCGGTACAACCATCCGGATTGGGGTTACAACCCGTCCATAATTTCTGCCCAAACGCCCCTTGATCATTGATCTTGAACACGTGATTCGCTTCATAGAACTCTGCAGCATTGGAGCTGTTATTATCTCCCCAGCCATGCCCGGTGTTCACCACAAACAGTTCCGCCTCCTGGGCTTGTGGACTGAACTGAATATGGAAGGTATCCAGCGGTTGGAGATTTTTTGGATCACCAAAAGGGAAGGTCCCATTCCACAGTTTTTCGACACGGGAATAGGGAAAGACCACATCCCCTGGTGTAAACTCAAGATCCAGGCTGAATTCCCATCCATTCTGATAGGTCACCAGATCCATCCGGATGTCAACGACACCCTGCAACAGATCGGCAAATCGAGTCAGATCGATCGTGTGATCACATTCAACACCATAGGGGGTGATATAACGGATGATCTCATACCACTGGCCGTCTCTTCCTTTGACAGAGACCTGAGCGATCCGATCCCAGGGGTCACAGCCACCCGGAGGGCAGGTGATGGCCAGATGTCCTATGATCTTACTGTACCCACCGACGGATGAAGGCAATTCGTAGGTGCCTGTATAGGAATAAGGTCCTCCATTGAAGACCTGGCCCTTGTCCAGAGTGATCACGGATTCGGTATTCCCGGTTGAACTCACATCAAAGAATCGGTTTTGAGAGCCCTGATTTCCACCGGTGATGGTTGCCGTTGCTTTGACCTGGTGAGGTCCGTAATCAGACACTTCCCAGAGTGCTGTGAAATGACCGTTGTTTCCACTTGCCTGAATATCCACTCCATCCACATTGATTATCACTCCGGTGATGGCCAATAATTCCGGGTGTTCAACACTGACTTGAGCACTGATCTCATACCAACCCAATTGAGGCATGAACACGGGATAGGTGGGTCCCGGGGTCCGGATCTCCACTACAGGTTGAAAATCACCGGGGTTGATCACCAGAAATGATTGCTCCACCGGATTGGCAGCTCCATAGCTCCCATCACCCGATTGTTGCGCAGCTACAACGACTGTCCCGGTTTCACCCGTAAATGTGATCTGATTACCAGCCAGAGTCGCCGGACCACTGATCAGTTCGAATGTCACAGGAAGACCCGAACTGGCCGAAGCTGTCAAGGTCACCCCACCCGTGGTGGTCAACTGCTTGTCGATCGTTGAAAAATCAATGGTTTGAAACGCTCCATCAGGATTTTGCCATACCTCGACTTCTGCCAGCGACAATACATTTGTCCCCTGCAGTTGGACCCGAACATACCGGCCAGACTGGTTGATGATCACGGTATGATCCGGGTCTGGAAAGGATGATTCCAATACACTGAATACGCCTGCCTGGCCTTGCGTCACTACTGGGTCATCCGATGTAAAAGGGTCATCGCTGATGAACAGATAGTAGTTGTTCAACCTGTTTTTACAGCAGTCCGTCCGATTCCAAAGGCTGATCCCACCGATCTCCTGGACACTCCCCAGGTCCACTTCCCACCAAGGCTGTAACGTATTCTCAGTATGTGTGACCGAACCATTGCCCCAGAGACCATCAGTTACACCATCTACAGCACGCATCGCCTCTCCATCATTCGCTGTGGTCGATTGGACAGCGGGCTGGTTGAAGGCAATATTCACCAGCGTCTGAGAGAATCCGGTTTGAACCATCATCAGGAAGAGAAAAAATACGATCGAACGAAACATATGACCAGGTTTATACTTTGACAGATATTGACAAGTTAAGATAGGGTACTTTCCGGTATGCACCGAAATGTCCTTCTGCCGGAGAGGGTCGTTCCCGGTCACGAAAAGATTACGTGAACAGGAACTCTACATCGGAATGGGGAACCCTGTCCTTGGATGCCCGGATTCGCTTCCTATCTTTGATCATTATGGTGTATCAGAAGCTGTTGACAGATGCCGGTTTTGGTGAAAAGAAGCTGGCGTTGCTGATCGATCCCGACAAACAGGCCAAGGATCAGCTGATCCAACTGGCAAACAACGCCCATCAGGCAAATGTGGACTACATCCTGGTGGGTGGTAGCCTGTTGCACCGCGACACTTTTCATGAAACCGTCCGATGTGTCAAGCAGGAAACGGATATCCCCGTTCTGCTGTTTCCTGGATCCGCCTGGCAGATCAGCACAGAAGCAGATGCCCTGCTTTTCCTTTCGCTGATTTCAGGACGCAATGCCGATCTGCTGATCGGCCAACAAGTCCAGGCGGCACCTTTACTCCATGAAACATCCCTGGAGGTTATTTCCACGGGATATATGCTGGTCGACGGAGGGGCCCCCACAACCGCCAGCTATATCAGCCAAACCGCTCCCCTCCCCGCAAATAAACCGGAGATCGCCACGGCGACAGGCCTGGCCGGCAAATACCTGGGTATGCAACTCCTCTACCTGGATGCTGGATCAGGAGCAAAAAATCCCGTACCTCATGAAATGATCAAAGCTGTCAGACATAAAGTGGGTCTTCCATTAATCGTAGGTGGTGGGATTCGAACGTCCGAACAAGCCCTCCAAACGGCAAGAGCGGGAGCAGATGTCGTGGTGATCGGCACGGTGATCGAACAGACCCCAGCACTTCTGCCCAGTATCACACAGGCTGTTCATAGCGCTCTTCACTATGCCGGTTAAACCTGGACTAAAAAAGGACACCGTTCCGTTGACCTTCAACTAAACAAATGCAAATACACCGGGGAACCGTGATCAAATCCACAGGCAGTTGGTACCAGGTACAAGTACCCGGTGTCATGGATCTCCTTTCCTGCCGGATTACGGGAAAACATCGCCTTGGCAACTATAAATTGACCAACCCGGTAGCAGTGGGTGACGCTGTCGAAGTCAGCATTGAGCCGGATGGTTATGGCATGATCCGAAAGATCATGCCCCGTACCAATTATGTAGTTCGGCAGAGCCCACGTCAAAAACATCAGGTCCATTTTCTGGCGGCGAATATCGACCAGGCCGTGCTGGTGATCACCATTATCGAACCCAATATCAAGCAGGGTTTTATCGACCGGTATCTGTTGATGACCGAACCCTATGAAATTCCAACCATCGTCGTCTGCAACAAGGCCGATCTATACGACGAAGACGCCCTGGATATTCTCGGCGGACTGGGCATGATCTACGAACCACTCGGATATACCATTCTCGCTTGCTCTGCACTGGATGGAACCGGGCTGGATGAACTGCATGCATTGTTAAAAGACAAACGCAGTCTGATCTCCGGCCAGAGTGGAGTGGGAAAGTCAACCCTGATCAATGCCCTGCTGCCGGGCACAGATCTACGCACGACCGAACTTTCTGACCATACAGGAAAGGGACAGCATACCACCACTTTTGCCGAGATGTACCCACTTCCTTTCGGCGGGGAGATCATTGACACTCCCGGCATCAAGACCCTGTCCTTCAATCATCTGACCGTACAGGATGTCAGTCACAACTTCAGAGAGATCTTTGCCGTGAGTGACCAGTGCCGATTCGGGGATTGTACTCATCGGAACGAACCCGGATGCGCCGTCAAGGCTGCTGTGGAAGAGGGTAGCATCCACCAGTTGCGATATATGAATTATATCCAGATCCTCGAAGAGGTCGAAAATCAGAACTACTGGGAACTGCGAGAGGATGTTTGATCTCGTGGCCTATCCATAGAGTTCATAGCCGACCTGATCGCGCGCATAACCCATCTGGATCAGCAGTTTTTCCACGGCTGTATCGATCATATTGGTCCAACCACAAAGCAGAAATTTTCTATCAGGTAAAGGGTCCGCATACAGTTTCTCATAGCCCGCATGGACATATCCTTTTTTGACCCAGCTTTCTGATGGATTATCCTCTATTCGGGAGAGGGTGGCCGTAAATTGAAAATTGGGCCTTCGGCTAGCCAGCTCCAGGAATTCATCGGCATACAGCAGGTCTTCTCGGGTCCGGGATCCATAGATCAAATGGATTTTTCTATCAGGCCAATCCCGTTGATCCAGATCCAACAACATACTTCGGAAAGGAGCAACACCTGTACCAGTGCAGACCATGATCAAATCCTGGTCGATCTTGTCTGGCAGGACAAAGGCGCCATCTGGTCCTTTGAATCGGATACTTGTACCCACCTCTACCTGGGTGAACAGGTATTCAGAGGCCAGACCATCTGGCATACGTACAATGCACAATTCTATCTCCTGTCGACCATTGGGAGCACTGGCGATCGAATAGCTGCGCCATCGTTGCAATCTTTTCTCGCCGATCGGCAGATCCATGGTAATAAACTGGCCCGCCTGGAAGGAAAAGTCGGGAGCATTATCCGGAAGAGTCAACCAGATTCGTCTTACCCGGGGAGTCGCAGATGCTATTTTTGTGATAGAGGCAGTATACCAGATGACGGGCATGAAAAGTATTGAAGGAGGACGAATGAATCGTTTGAATAAATGGCCAGTTAGTCGATTGAACGGTCCTGACCAGGCAAAGGTTGACCACTTCCTTGGATCAACCCTCCAGCACCAGGTCTTTCCAGCCAAAAACAGTCGAAAATCCCTGATCGGCAAGCCACTTTTTCATGGCATATGGATCTTCGGGACTGGCGGCAAGGAAAAAGTCGCCCCCCCAGGCCCCGAGCGGTTTGATCAATCCGGGGTAGTTTGGTACCCATGGATTGGCCGGTTCACCCAACAACTTGCTTAATCGGGCATTGTGATCAGAGATCAACCCGGTAAATTCTTCCAGTGTTTCCGCATCGGCCACTTGCTGGGTGATCGCAGAGATTGCCTCGATCTCATTCTTCGCTTTCTTCAGCGTCAGGGCATGTTTTTCTACAGAACCTTTAGAGCTGGTCTTCTGACCCGAATAGACCAGGAGAATCTGCTCTTTAAAGGGCCACTCCAATCCCAATGGCGTGATATGGATCTCCTCGTCTGTATTTTTATAAATGATCGGACCATCGGCAGTGGCGCAAGCCAGATCATACCCGGATCCTCCAAAAGTTTGCTCATATAGGGTGTAGGCATCGACTTCGCCCCATTCCGCGATCGCGTGGATCAGTGTGGAACTGGAACCAAATCCCCATTCCGGATCGAACTCCAGTTTGGATTCCACTTTCTGACCTTTCCAGTCGGACAGAAAATCCGGATTCTGCCGGGTCACCGCGGTTAATACATCGGTCAGTCGATCTGCAATTGCTTCATCTGTGCATTCCTGAGCCGTAAAGTCCAGCAAGGAGAACAATCCCTGAAACCAGACACTCCCATCTGGACGCAGGCTTTTCCAATGCAGGTCTGCTCCTCGTGCACTTCTGATCACAAATTGTTGGCCCAATTTCAAGGGAACGGCCAATGCTTCGGCACCCTCCACCACCAGGTATTCTCCGGTGATCAGGAGTTTGCCATGTCCATAGGAATTCTGATTTGACAAGGTATCTGGTGTTTCACGGTTTAACCGCGAAGGTAGCAGGTTGGTCCCGAATCCGTTCCAAATATTCTCTTACACCCTGGTATGTGATCACTTTATCGGAAAAATGTCCCTGGATCAGGTTTTTTTCAGGATCTGAAGCACCCAGGGTATTCAGTATATTTTGGAGGTGCATTTTCATGTGTCCCTGTTGGATTCCCGTGGTCACCAATGAGCGAAGTGCAGCAAAGTTCTGGGCCAGGCCGACAGATGCCACGATCTGCATCAATTCGCTGGCCGTCGGGTCTCCCAGGAGTTCTAGAGATCGCTTGGCCATCGGGTGTAGATTGGTCAGACCACCCACCGTCCCCAGCGCCAGAGGAATTTCGAGCCAGAACCGAAATATTCCATCTTTCACCTTACAATCACTCAAACTGCGGTACTGTCCATCCCTGGCAGCATAGGCGTGTCCACAGGCCTCAACAGCACGAAAGTCATTGCCTGTGGCAATCACCACTGCATCCACCCCATTGAAGATCCCTTTATTGTGAGTGGTCGCCCGATAGGGATCATGTTTGGCGATCTGGACCGCCAGGGCAAACTTTTCAGCAAATTCTTCCGCCTGGATCTGGTTGGGAAATGTTCCTAGATCCTGGATGGCACACCAAACCTCTGCTCGCACCACGCAATCTGGTGTATAGTTGGACAGAATGGACATGATCACCCGTACTTCCCTTTCCTCCGTTGAAAAACCCGGGTGAGCTTCGAAAAAAGCGATCAGGGTCTGGGCAAAAGACTCCAATACAGTATTGGTGAAATTAGCCCCCATACTGTCACAGGTCTCCAGATCCACATCGATCTGATAATACCCCGCTTCCACCTCCGGCAATTCCCGAAGTTGAATATTCCGAATACCTCCTCCCCGCTTTTCCATATTGGCAATGTGGGGTTGTACATCACGACAAAATGCATCTTTCAACTCAGGAAAGATCTCGCGTATTTTTTCCCGGGGACCTTTCCAAAGAAAATGGACCTGTCCCTTTTTGATCATGCTGATCACCCGGGCTTTGAAGCCACCTCTATCCATCCAGAATTTGGCCGCGCTGGAGGCCGCCGCTACGACGGAACTCTCTTCGATCACCATTGGCACGCAATAGTATTGGCCGTTAATCATGACATTGGGTGCGACCCCGTAAGGCAAGAGGAAATTACTGATGGTATTCTCACTGAACCCATCCAGAACCTTTTGCTGGTCCTCATTGTGATGCCAGTAACTGGTCAACTCCCGCATCACTGTATCCGGTTCACGGAAGAAGTTTTCCACGATCCACTTGATCTTACCGACTTTGGACAGCTTGGAAAATCCGGCGATCGGTTGTTTTGGAGCCGTACTCATATTCCTGCTTCTTTCCTTATCCGCAAATAGGCATGAGCCATTTCCAAACCTCTGATCTGGGCTTCCAAATAATTCTGCAAGGCTTCTTCCCCTTGTTGCGCAACCTTCAACAATACTGATGCCTGGCCATATATCGCCGGCATCGGACAGCGTTCGGTCAGGTAATAGCCATCCAGAAAATGCCGAATGCCCCCTGATATGATAATCTGCTGACAAGCCAGTTCACCCTTTTTCTCCTGTTGAATATGCCTGATCCATTCCACCATCTCTTCAGCATGATGGCCCACATGAACCATAGGAGCCCAGTGCTCTTGAAGATGATCCGTTCGTCTCAGATTCTCCAGACGCGCAAAATTGGTACCTCCTGCCGCCGCCAGGTCCACAGCTGCCAGAGGCAATTGCAAAAGGGCCTTCAGACTGTGATAGCCCATGCCCTGACCGACTTCTTTCACGATCAGTGGGTAGGTCGCCTGGTCCAGGATCCTGCGAATGGTCCGCAAGGGTGGTTGGCGAAACTGGTCACCCTCGGGCTGGAACCATTCCTGCAAGGGATTCACATGTATGATCAATCCATCCGCATCCAATCGGGTGAGCATCGACTCGATCAGATGAACATCTCCTCCATCGATGAGAGATTCTAACTGAGCGATCCCCAGATTGGCATACAACGGTAGATCCGGACCAATGAGGGGGCGGACAGCAAAATCTGCCAAATGTTCATCACTGGTCAGCAGGGACCGACAGGATCCCAACCCCATGCCCATACCAAACTGGTGACAAGCCTTGGCAAGACGCGTATTGATGACTTGTGCCCACTCCGCTCCGCCCGTCATACTGGATACCCAGATCGGTGTACGCAGCGTTTTTTGAAGAAAGGAGATGGCCGGGAGGCTGCCATGTTCCGGATGAGCACTGAATAATGGCTCGTACAGAAAACGGCTGTCCAATTCTCCGGAATGGATCTGGGACTGAAAAGCCAGTTCAATGTGATCAGCCTTTCGAGCTTCAGCCATTCCAGGTGGTTCAGAGACCAGAGGACCGACGGATGGGCTTTCTGCCTTTTTCATACCATGAAGTTACGGATTCACCATCAACACCCATTCTGCAATGACAGGACAATCATATTGATGGAAAGCTTTAACCCGAATGAATGTCCCAGAGTTCACCAAATTTCAAAAACCAGCATGGCTCAGTCAACAAGTCCAGAGTCGTTTATAGCCGTGTGTCAACTCTTCCTCATAGGGCATGCGTATTCAGGATCATCTCAGTACAGGTTTCCGAAAGCATAGCTTTACCTTCGGCTCGAGAAAACTGTAAAGCCCAATTGTTCCATGATCACCATTGATGCCGAGCATTTAACTTCTGCTGATCTGCTCGCCCTGGCAGATCGACAAGTGCCCATTCAATTGGGCAGTGAGACATTACACCGTGTCCTGGGTAGTCGACAGGTCCTGGAACGATTGACGCAGGCACCAGATGCGATCTATTACGGGATCAATACCGGTTTCGGAGATCTCTGCGATGTGCGAATATCCCCGGATAATATTGAAGCGCTGCAGCGCAATCTGATCCTGTCACACGCTTGTGGTACCGGCGAAGAGATACCCCCTCGGATCAATGACCTGATCCAGTTGCTCAAGATCCGCAACCTCTCTCTGGGCTACTCCGGTGTCCGGACAGAAACGCTTCATCAAATGGTGGCCCTATTCAATGCAGGGGTACGACCGGTGATCCATTCCCAGGGCTCCCTCGGGGCATCTGGCGATCTTGCTCCGCTAGCACACCTTGCGTTGATGCTCATCGGAGAAGGAATGGGTGATTTTCAGGGATCTCGGCTACGCGCAAAAGCCATCCTCAACCAACTGGGACTATCTCCCCTCCAACTCGGTGCTAAAGAAGGATTAGCCCTGTTGAACGGCACACAGTTCTCCACAGCATATGGCGCGTGGGCCGTAGAAGAAGGACGGGCCCTGCTCGGCTGGGCGGATGCTACAGCAGCACTTTCTATGGATGCTTGTTTGTGTCAGTCTGCACCCCTTTCTGATCATCTGCACCAATTGCGAAAGCAGCATGGACAGATCTTCTCCGCTGCGCAGATCCGAAAGTGGCTGGCCGGATCACCCCTGTCACCATTACCACGACCCGCTGTTCAGGACCCCTATGCATTCCGATGTGCTCCACAGGTACACGGGGCAAGTCATGATGCCTGGAATTATGTACACCAGGTCATTGAACGAGAGATCAACGCCGTCACAGACAATCCAACCGTTTTCTCGGAACAGGAGGAGATCCTGTCCGGCGGAAATTTTCATGCACAACCCGTTGCGCTGGCCCTTGATTTTCTGGCGATCGCCATGGCTGAATTGGGCAGTATTGCAGAACGACGGATTTTCCAACTGGTCAGCGGCAAACGAGGACTACCTCCCTTCCTGGTCCACAAACCCGGGCTGCATTCCGGTCTGATGATCGCACAATACACTGCTGCTTCTATCGTCAGTCAAAGCAAACAACTCTGTACGCCGGCATCGGTGGACAGTATTGTTTCCTCCAATGGACAGGAAGATCATGTCAGCATGGCTGCCAATGCCGCCACCAAGCTTTATCGCGTCATTGAAAATACACGTACCGTGTTGGCCATCGAGTGGATGACCGCTGCGCAAGCCCTGGATTTTCGTGATCCAAATCAGACCAGTGCATTGCTGAATCCTCTTGTCCAAACATACCGTGAACGGGTTCCCTTTCTATCAGAAGATCGGATCATCAGTGAGGATATTCATCAGACAATTGACTTTATTCGGGAGCATGACACGATGGTCCTGGATTAATATTATTCTTTTCCTGATGGGATTGACTCTCTCCCTGTCCCTCCGGGCACAGGACCGGAAAGGTGTGGGCTTGAGTCTGGCCAATCACTCCGGATTCATCCTCAAGCACACCAACAAGCTCACCTTTACACCTCCTCCCATCAGCACAGGATTGGAAGCCTCTCTCACTGTCCGAACCCACGGTCAGAAGGATTGGGAAGCCTGGAATCGATATCCCATTCTGGGGATCAACGCCATCTGGATGTACCTGGGATCTGACCAACTCGGACATGCCTTCGGGGTTTATCCATTTGTCGATGTCCAGCTGTTCGTCCGGGAATCCTGGAGGATCTATTTCCAGGTGGGCAGTGGATTGGCCTGGCTGACCGAACACTTTGACCGCATTCACAATCCACTCAACAATGCGATCGGATCCAATCTGAACAACACCGCTGCCTTCCGCTTTCATGCGGATTACCGGCTCAATCCCCATTGGCTACTCACCGGTGGTTTAAGCTTTACACATTTCTCGAATGGTCAGGCCCAGACACCCAACTACGGGATCAATGTAGTAGGTGGAATGATCGGTGCCCAGTGGATCCCTCGTCCCCTGTCAAAAGAAGATTTCATTCCTGCGAGCGAACCAAACATCCCACCCCGAAGATGGGGCTTCAGCACACACGCCGGGATCGCCTTTCGGGAGTATTTTGCCTTCGGAGGTCCTCGTTATCCCGTCTATATTGCCAGTATGGCTGGGCTGTATCAACTGTCCCGTATCAACCGGCTTTATGCGGGAATCGAATATGAGTTTAACCAGGGTATTTACACCTTCAGTAAACTCAACTGGCAGATCGAAGGCGACAATGCCCGTAGATGGGCCGCCAGCAGAGGGATGGTGTTTGTGGCCGATGAGTTTATGTTTGGCAACTGGTCCGTAATGGTCCAGGCCGGTACCTATGTCGGTGGGTTCGGATTCCTGATCCCATTTCCAGTATACAATAAACTGGCGATCCGATATTATCTGCCTTATCTTCCCAAGTCCCATGCCCGGTTTTTTGGCGGCCTTTACCTCAAATCGCACATTATCACGGCAGAATATATTTCTCTGGGGTTGGGGCTTACCTTTGATTGAACGTTAAAGGTTTGCAAAATTCGACCACTGGCCGGATGCTTCTGATCCCATTCATGGTCTTCTATAAAAGAAACAGTATGAATATTCGTCTGACCTCCATCCTCCTCCTGCTCACCTTGCCTTTTTTCGGTTGGCAGTGTAAGGGTGGAAAAAACATCTTTAGCAATTTCAATCTCCTTCCCGTGGAGCAGGATATCCAATTGGGTCAGGAAGTTCAGAAGGAGATCGCCAGTAAACCTGGCGAATACCCGCTGCTTCCGGAAAAGGGAAACGAACAGGTTTATCAATATATCCGTGGTATTACTAATAAGATCCTGAATACAGGTAAACTGACCTATCGCAACGAGTTTCCATGGGAGGTCAAGATCATCCATGACGACAAGACCCTCAATGCTTTTTGTGCTCCCGGGGGATATATTTACGTCTATACCGGGTTGATCAAATTCCTTGATTCGGAGGACCAATTTGCAGGCGTTTTGGGTCATGAGATCGCCCACGCTGACCTGCGTCACTCTACGCGTCAGATCACTAAGGCAATGGGACTGAGCATTGTGGCGGAGATCCTGATCGGCCAGCAACCCGATCAACTCAAACAGTTGGCGGTTGGCCTGATCGGATTGAGCTTCAGTCGCGAACATGAAACGGAAGCAGACATGGCCTCGGTCGACTACCTCTGCGGAACAGAATACAATGCAGCCGGTGCCGCCGGCTTCTTTCGCAAGATGGAAGGACAGCCATCACCACCGGTTTTTCTCAGTACCCACCCCAGTCCGAAGAACCGGGTGAAAAAGATCGACGAAGAAAAGATCAAGTTGACCTGCGCCGGTGGGCAGACTTACAACGCCAAATATGTGCAGATGAAAAACCTGCTGCCGAAGTAGGGGATGCTTGGCTACATCATTCAGAGATCTCCCTTTTGATCCAATCATCATCCTGGTGGAGGCGTCTTAGGGCGGAATCCCGCAGTGTCACCCCTATGGAGCTAGGAAACGAGGAGCGTTCATGCTGCTATAAACGTGCCACCCCTACGGGGCTTAAGCCGTGTAAAACCTAAAGTAATTCACTCGACTAATACGTGAGAAGGATAGAGATGGGCTCCCAGGCTACAACGGTACCTGATTACTGGAATTTACTCTTCCTCAATCAAGAATGGCCCGTAGGGGTCAAACGTTTATAGTCCAAATGTTGGAACACACGCACCGGCCCTGTAGGGGTCGAACTGCTGATGCTGGAAGAATAGCCATTCAACTATTGGAGAAAGGGAACTATTCGATTGTATTTCTTTGGCCGCTTTCTTCGAACAAAGACCAGCTGTATCACCCCGACGGAGCTTGAGCCTTGTCAATTTTTGTGATTATCACACCTCCTTTTGTGGGCAAATGAATGATGTATTAAAGCCAGGATGGGTTTAGAGGCCATTTCGTTCACCCAAGCTCTACCTTTTGATCAAGCAGTTCTACATTGAAATGAATTTTTGCATTCAACGCACGAAACACTTTGATGATCGTTTCAAATCGGGCATCTGTCAGGTTGTTCTCAATTTTAGATATCTGTGCCTTCTGAACACCAACCAGGTCGCCTAGTTGTTCTTGAGTCAGGTTCCGCTCTTTTCGAGCCTGTTTGATGGCTTCACCGAGAAGATCTAATCTCAACTCTCTTTCAAAAGATTCTCTTTTCTGTGTTCCTTTCTTTCCGATGTACTTATCGGTAACTAGGTCCAGGCTGTAGCTTTTCATGGTTTTACTCATCACAAGTCACTTTTGGTTGAAGTATTCGATCATCACCCGCTCAGCTTTTAAGATCTCGGATTTTGGAATTTTCCTGGTCTTCTTGATCATCCCGTGTGTCGATATCACGAGAGTATCCGTTGTACCTGTCTTGTCCCAAAATGCGAGCATGCGGTAATAGGTCTTGTTGTGGATCGTTCGAAATTCCCAAATATCATCAGTCAACTTCTTGAAGAGCTCTTTGCTATTCACGAGCGTAGCCTTATTGATATTGTAAATGATCTTCTCCCTCGGCTTTTCAGGCAGATTACCCAGAAAGGTCAATGCCTCCTCAAGAAATCAGACTTCGAACCCTTTCTTCATTTACATCATTATTTGTACAAAAATACATGTTTCCTAATAAGGAAACAAATGATTGACCATGCATCCGTCAAATCACTTTAATGATCAAACTGACTTGTTCCGGTGGGCATACCTACAATGCCAAGTATGTGCAGATGAAAAATCTATTGCAGAAGTAGGGGATGGTTGGCTACATCAATTCGTAAATGTCCCTTTTGATCCAATCATCATCCGGGTGGAGGCGTCTTAGGGTGGAATCCCGCAGTATCACCCCTAAGGGGCGAGAAAACGAGGAGCGTTCATGCTGCTATAAACGTGCCACCCCTACGGGGCTTGAGTCGTATCTAATACAAATTGACCATTCCTCTAAAGAGAGGACTGTTTTGACCTTGGATTCAGGTCAAAAGTTGAACTGCCCGGCAATTTTAAGAGGGCAAAATCACAGGTCTGGCCCCGTAGGGGTCAAACGTTTATAGGCCAAGTGAAGGAACACTCAAACCGGCCCTGTAGGGGTCGAACTGCTGCTGTAAGACTAAAAATGTCCCCATTATTAGTGACTAATTATCCTGCCAATAATGATGTGGCAAACGTCATCGCAAAAAGGTTAGCAGTTTCACCCCTACGGAGCGAGGAAACAGGGAGCGTTCATACTGCTATAAACGTGTCACCCCTATGGGGCTTGGGTTGTGACAATGTAGAAGTTGAATGTTCCTTATCATTTTGGTCACAAAAGCGATTCAACCTTGGAATCGAGACTTCTGAAATTTAAAAAGCGCCCCGAATGATCAGAGCGCTTTTTTTAATTTCTTCAGCGATTCATCAGGGCATCAACACCTTGTCGATCACCTGGATGATCCCATTGGATTGGCGCACATCATAGGTGGTGATATGAGCAACCATTCCTGTGGCATCCGTGAGGATGATATTCATCGGACCATTCATGCTCGCCCGGAGTGTTCCTCCATTGACGGTGGTCAACGATGCAGTCCCTCCGCCCTTTTTGATGGCTTTCATCAACGCCTTGGAGTCCCAATTGCCCGAGACGACATGATAGGTCAACACACTGGTCAATGTCGCTTTACTTTCCGGTTGAAGGAGTGTGGCAACTGTCCCCTCTGGCAGGTTTTCAAAAGCATCATTCACTGGTGCAAAAACTGTGAATGGGCCTTTCCCTTTCAGTGTTGAGACCAGTCCAGCTGCTTTGACGGCAGCGACCAGTGTCGTGTGATCCTTGGAGTTGACGGCATTGTCCACAATGTCCTTTGCCGGATACATGGCCTCTCCGCCAACCATAACGGTGCCCTGAGCAAAAGAACTGAAGTGAAGGATCAATGACAGGATGGAAAAAATTGCTACTTTCTTCATGATAGAATTGTTTTGTTTCCATCATCTACGAAGCCAGGGACCGGATCGGATTTTCAACCCGTCGATTATTTGAAAAAACCTGCATGTACAATCGTACATACACCTGACTTCCGCAAAAAATTTGAGCTAATTTTATAATCAATTGAATATTAATCATTTGCAATTTTTTTATTCCCCAATTGGGTGTCCCAGAAGCAAAAAAAGTCTGATTTCAGGACATGTGCGTCCGGAATAAACCTCA